>NZ_CP018187.1:72500-799899 GCF_009738225.1 Streptococcus salivarius | reverse complement strand
CATTGAACCACCGAAAGCAGCAACATAACTATCGTGCTCAGCCTGATATTCATACTCAGTATTAGTAATATCAAAACGTTCAGTTAAAGAAAGTTTTCCTTTATTAACCTGATCCATGACAAGCATGTTTAGTGGCAATTTATAAGTTGATCCTGCAGTCATTGGCTGAGTATCATTCATAGAGAATTGCTCATTTGTCTTGGTATTTTTATATGAAAAGGCAATTTGGCTAGACTCGATACCTTGGTCAGCCATAAAAGCTTCAACCACTTGGTTCAATGTCATATTAGCATAATCATAATACAATCCATTACCATACATGGTATCTGCATCTGCTTCCATGACTGCTTGTTTAGCTTCGGCCGATTTATTAGTTGGAGTTACCTTTTCCTCTTTTTCTTTGTCTTCTTTTTTAGTGACTTTAGAACTAGAGCCGAAGATATTTCCAAGGCTACCGGTGTGTCCAGCTTGTTTCCCACGTCCTGCTAAAGCAAGCATGGCAACAAACAAAAGTATTACCAGAACACCTAGGAAGGCTAAGATAATATATGCTTTTTTATCATCACGAGATGATTTTGATTTAGATTTCTTAGAGCGTCTACTTCTAAGTGCCAAGGTTTCAGTTTTTGTTTCGTTTTCCTTGTGTTCAACTGGTACTACTGTTTCCTCAGCTGACTTCTTGTCTACTGATTTTTTAGAAGTCTTTTTAGCATCTTTTTTCGATGCTTTTTTGTTGTCTTTCTTAGCGCCTTTTTTGACATCTTTTTTAGTATCTTTAGTGTCTTTCTTGACGTCTTGTTGAAGGTCTTGTTTTACCGAATCTTTCTTTTTATCTTTAGTTTTTCGGCGACTTCCACTGTACTTCTTGCTTGAATGTTTTTTCTTTTTTTTCATAACAATAATAGTTTAAGCTATAATTCACTAAAAAGCAAGGAGATTTTACAATCATATTACAAAAAAATTATCCTCTTTTATTGAGGATAATTTTAAACTTATTTAGCTGCTGCATAAAGCTCTGCAACTTTATTCCAGTTAATGATTTCAAAGAAAGCTTTGATGTAGTTTGGACGTACGTTACGGTAGTTTAGGTAGTAAGCATGCTCCCAAACATCAAGCGCCAAGATTGGTTTCTTACCGTCTGAGATAGGAGTGTCTTGGTTAGCAGTTGAAACAACTTCAAGTTTACCTTCATCGTTAACAACAAGCCATGCCCAACCTGAACCAAAACGAGTTGTTGCTGCTGCTGTGAAAGCTTCTTGGAAGGCTTCAAATGATCCGAAAGCTTCGTTAATAGCAGCTGCTACTTCAGCAGTTGGTTCTTGTTTTTCAGGAGACAAAAGTTCCCAGAAAAGTGCGTGGTTAAGGTGTCCACCACCATTATTAATAAGTGCTTGACGAATATCAGCTGGGATTTGTTCCACATCAGCCAAAAGTGCTTCAAGATCTTCACCAATTTCTGGGTGTTTTTTAAGAGCAGCATTAGCATTTGCTACATAAGTTGCATGGTGTTTATCGTGGTGAAGAGTCATTGTTTCAGCATCAATGTATGGTTCCAAAGCATCATATGCGTAAGGAAGGTCTGGAAGAATAATTGCCATAGTAAAGGTCCTCTTTTCATTTTTTCTCCATTTTACCGCAAAGTGGTAGAGCTTTCAAAAATTTTGCTTACAAAATCATAGAAAACTCTATACCTCTAGCGGTTTGATAGAATTTTTAAAAGTGCTAAATCAAACAAGTAGTCTTTATCTAAAGTTCCTGTTTTTATCTGGTAATCTGTCTCTACTAAAATCTTAATCGTCATCTTTAAGAATGCTACTGATAAGGGACGGCTATCTCTCAGTGCGAAACGAACCTGAAACTGATTAACTTTACGCCCTAGATAATCTGATAAACTTGAAACAATTTGCTGCTCACTTTTACCCTGAGCAGATAAAAGTTTAACCTGTAAATAGGTACGAAACTGTCCCAACATAACTGCAATCAACTTAATCTCATCTTCACCCTGAAGCCGTAAATCATGAACCAATTCACGAACGCTCTGAATCTGTCCTCGTATAAGAAGTTGCGTCATATCAAAAATGTTATCTTGCAAACTTTTCGGAATGGCCTCCGCAATGTCCTGTGATGAGATATTCCCTTCAGTTTTATATCCCTTTAGAAAAGCTAAGTTTTTTTGAACATCTGAAAAATCAAAATTTGACTTGATCAAAAGTTCCTCAAAAACTCCTGTATCAAAAGTAAGCCCCTCTTGATGCGCCTGCTTTTGAAAATAAGTTCTAAGTTCTGCATCTTTTAAAGGACCAGCTTCAAGCACCATGGCATCACGTTTGAGAAGTTTGACTAAACGACGCTTTCCATCTAGCTTACCTGCAGACATTAAGACAAGAAGAGTTGTTTCAACAGGAGACTCAAGATAATTTTCAAGACGCTTCAACTCTTTCTCATCCAGATACGACTTTTTAGCAGTAGTCATATCTGCGAAATGATCAAAAATGACCACCTTCTCATCTGCAAAAAAAGGCATACTTTCTAAATCGAGCTCAGCATCTTGATAATCAGTCTCTGACATATCAAAATAAGAATAGGTCAAGTCACTGGGATCGAAACCAATTTGTTTTAAAAATTTTTCTTTAGCTTGACTATACTGTCCTAAATCCTCACCAGCCAAGACAGTTATCATGGGAAGCTTTTCTTTGGACAGCTTTTCAATCGTTTCCATAGCAATCATGGTCCTATTATAACAGAAATTTTCCCATAACAAAAAGCCCACCACTAAAGTGATGAACTTTACTTGATTAACCAGAGTTACGAAGACCTGTTGCAATACCATTGATGGTAATGTGAATAAGGCTAATTTCGTCGTCGGTCAAATCATTGTTACGAAGACGTTTAATCAATTCAATTTGGATGTAGTTCAAGACATTGAAGTATGGCAAACGGAAGTCCAAACTTGCTTTAAGTGACGGACTCTCATCTAGGAAGCCATCATGTTTTTCAATAGCAAGAATGACATCTTTAGTCAACTGCCACTCATCCAAAATAATATTGAAGACACTACGAACTTCTTCACTTTCTGCCAATTGTGCATAGTGGAAGGCGATATTCATATCTGATTTTGAAAGCACCATGTCTACGTTTGACAAAAGTGAACGGAAGAATGGCCATGTTTCAAACATATGTTGAAGTTTCTCGAGGTTGCCTTCTTCAGCTTGGATAAAGCGATTAAAGGCAGAACCCACACCATACCAACCTGGGAACATGATACGGTTTTGTGACCATGAGAATACCCAAGGAATCGCACGAAGACCAGAAATTTCAGTAATAGTCTTACGAGCAGCTGGACGAGAACCAATATTCAAACTTGACACTTCTTTGATAGGACTAGCTTCAAAGAAGTAATCGTAGAAATGTTCATTTCCAAAGACAAGGTCACGATAAATAACATTTGAATCGTGAACAATTCCGTCCATAACCTCACGGAAATCAACCAATTCTTCTGGATCGGCAATTTGACGTGTCACCATACGGTCAAGAGCAGCTGAAACAAGCATTTCAAGATTGTAGTAAGCAGCATCCTTATTACCATATTTATTACCGATAACTTCACCTTGTTCAGTCAAACGGATACGGTCTTTAATAGTACCAAATGGCTGAGACGTAATGGCATCGTATGATGGACCACCACCACGACCGACAGTACCACCACGACCATGGAAGAATGTAATCTTAATACCACGTTCTTCACCAATCTTAGTCAATTCGTTTTGAGCTTTGTAAAGCGTCCAACCTGAAGACAAGTAACCACCATCTTTGTTAGAGTCTGAGTAACCCAACATGATTTCTTGGTAGTTATTGCTATTCTTAATCCAACGTTTAACGATATCATAACCAAGGTATTGTTTCATGATATCATTAGAGTTTTCCAAGTCTTCGATAGTTTCAAAAAGTGGAACGATTTGGACACGCGCACGTTCTGTATCAACCAAGCCAACTTCTTTAAGAAGGATAGCCAACTCAAACATATCAGAAACGCTCTCAGTGTGAGAGATAATATGTTGTTTGATGACATCTTCACCAATATAGTCTTTCAAGAGACGAGCTGTACGGAAGATTGCCAATTCTTTTTCAAGAATTTCTGACTTAGGCACATTAGTTGATGACAAAGTACGAGGATCTTCTTGCAATTCTTTGAGAAGAACCGCAACCTTTTCAACCTCAGTCAATTCACTATAGTTATCAACAATATTAGCAGACTTAAGCAATTCTGCCACACAAGTTTCATGAACGCTTGAATCCTGACGCATATCGATTGTAGCAAGATAGAAACCAAAGACTTCTACAGCTTGGAGAAGCTCTTCAAAATCACCTGAAATTAAGACAGCATCGTCGTTTTCAAGAAGTGAATTTTTGATTGCCAAAAGATCATCATGGAAATCCTCAGCTGTTTCATAAAATTCAGTCGTTTGTTGTGAGACAGCTTGAAGACTTTGGCTGAGACGTTGTTGCACGTAATCAGCTACTACTTCACCCGTTGAAGCTGAGCCTAGACGAACATTTTCAGAAAGACGTTTGGCAACTCTTTCCTTGCTAAAGTTTCCTTCTTTAAAGAAAAGAAGTGTCTGAATCAACTTAGACTGGATGTAACTGAAAGCACGACGGTAAGGTTCATTTTCACGATAAACAGATGTATCTGGAGAATGTTTCGCCATCTCTGCTACTGTATCTGAAACCTCAGTCAAGCGTGATGAGAGGGAGAACGAACGGTAAAGATTATCAACTTTTTCAATATAGTAGTTAAGGATAACTTCACTTTGTACAGTGGCAGAAAGTTTAAGAGTTTCTGCTGTTACAAATGGGTTCCCGTCACGGTCACCACCAATCCACATTCCCATAGTAATAGGTGTTGGATTGTCAAGTTCGATACCTTTTTCAACTGCTAAACGTTTGAATTCATGTGATAAGTTTGTAATCGCCTTAATCAATGAGGAGTTGTAATACTCCATAACGTTAGTGATTTCGTTTTTAACTTTAAGTTTTTTCTCACGAATGATATCTGTTTGCATCATGATTTCTACATAACGACGCAAATCTGCATACCATTTATCCTTGTTGATAAGACCAGCCTTAACATCACGATGCTTACGGAGAAGTTCGTGAATGTGGTTAGTCAATTCAAGCATGGTTTTACGTTGAACCTGAGTTGGGTGGGCTGTCAATACTGGCACGACATTGACATGTTCAAGAATGTCACGTGCATTTTCACTTTCAGCGACAACATCAAAGGTTTCAGACAACTTACCTAGATAAGATTCATCAATATTGTTCTTGTGGTTGACTTCATAAGCCAAATCCACGTCTTCAGAGATATTAATCAAAAGAGGTAACAAAGAGAAATAACGTGATGCAACGACCATATCGTCATTTGTCATTTCTGAAATGGCTTGTGTAAGGGCCACATAGTCACCTTCATCATAAAGTTCAACCAAATGTTGGATAGTTGTGAGACCTTGCTCTCCAGCCATGCCTCGTGTTGCATCATCCAACAATTCTTTCAAGATACCAACTTCTTCAGAGATGATTTCCTGGTTGTTACTGCTTTCCAATTTGTTAAAAGCCAAACCTTATTCTCCTTACTTTATGTAGTACCCTCTTATCATATCACTTTTAAAACAAAAGTAAACTATTTTCCTTTAAATCGTCAGTTATTTTGCAATTTTCCGACTTTTTCAAACAAATTTTCAAGGCTATTTCCGAACTTTATAAAAAAGACTCTGAAACAGAGTTCAGAATCTTAATTATACTTTTCTTGATAGAATTTGATTTCATCGCCATCTTCAACCTTAAGTTGGTTGGCTGCTTTTTCACCAAGTTTACCATTGACATCAAACATCCAATAGATGCCCTTATCTTTATCTTGAGAAATACCATCAATCTCAGTGATGAAGCCATCGTTTTCTTGAACAGGATATACCTCTTCCAATACATCAAGCACTGTATCACCTTTTTGGATTTCTACTGATTTTTTCTTACTTTCCTTATCTGTTTTCAAAATCAAAGTCACTTGACCTTGAACCTTAGACTGATGATTATTTGTGCTGCTAGTAAGTTTAGCTGCCTCATTTTTTCCACAGGCTGCTAGAGTAACAAGTGATAAAGCAAGAAAAATATATGTCGCTAATTTTTTCATTTCAAAAACCTCCTAAAAATAGACTGGATGAATGGATAGAATAGAAGCGTCGATACTGCATGATAGGTGTCGTAAAGAAGACCAGAGATAACAAAGGTAAGACCACTCTTAAATAGGAGGCCATAACTGTAATCCATGAGAACTCCGTAGAGAAAGGACAAAAGAGTTACCAAAGCTATCTGCCAAACAAGTGATAACCTAGGTGCAATCAAACTCCAAAGAGCCATCAATACTCCGAAAGCCAGAATCTGATTAAAGACCCAGGGACCAAAACCAAAGATGAATCCTGAGATGGCCATGGTTAAAGCCATAATCAAGAGACCATCTACCAAGCCCAAATAAAGAACAGCCACAAAAAACATAGCTGTAATAGGCTGAATATTTGGCAATCCTATAAATGCTGACCGTAATCCTACTGCCAGAGCTGACAGAATGGCTATCCGAGCCATTCGTTGAATCGTTAATTTCATATATCTATTATGCCAGAAATAAGGAAATATGACTAGTTTTAAAAAATAAAAACTAAAGATTTCTTGAAATACAGAGTGAGATAGTACAAATTGTAGAAAATAACATTCCTTGTTGCCTCTCCCAAATATCAAACAGTTTGAGCAGGCTGAATATTTGATATAAAAAGTGTTCTCTCATTCACTATCCTCTGTAATCTTGATAACAGTAAATAATTAAGTTCAATTAATTATAAAAGTTAACTTGACTTAATTTTTGTTTTAAAGTATATTAAACTCAAGGAGGTAGCTAATGATTCAAATTGAAAATATTAATGTGTCTTACCAACAGACATTAGCTCTGGATAATATCACCTTAAACTTGGAGGGACCTAGTATTACTGGGATTATTGGACCAAATGGTGCTGGTAAATCAACTCTAATTAAAGCATTAATTGGTATTATTCCTCACTCTGGAAAAATCCTTTTCAATAAACAACCTATTCGTCAGCAATTGAATCGTATTTCCTATGTTGCACAGAAGGCTGATATTGATTTTAACTTTCCGATTACTGTCAGAGAGTGCATCTCTCTAGGACTCTATCCCAAAACCAAGTTCTTTAAACGTCTATCTAAGAGTGATTGGTCTAAGGTCACAGATGCTTTAACACTACTTGGTCTAAATGATTTGGCCCATCGACAAATAAGCCAATTATCAGGAGGCCAATTTCAACGTGTTCTAATCGCTCGTTGTCTTGTACAAGAGGCTGATATTATTTTATTAGATGAACCCTTTGTAGGTATTGACTCTGTTAGCGAAGATATTATCATGAACACCTTGAGAGAACTTAGGGACAAAGGTAAGCTTATTCTTATTGTCCACCATGATTTGAGCAAAGTTCCTCATTATTTTGACCAAGTTATCCTCCTAAATCGTAAACTGATTGCTAGTGGGCCTACTAATCTTGTTTTTAATGAGGATAATCTCCGTAAAACCTACGGTAACAGTTTATTTTATAAAGGAGATGTAAATGATTTCTGAATTTATTGATGGTTTGCTAAATTTCCACTTCTTACAAAATGCTCTTATAACGGCTTTAGTTATTGGAATTGTCGGGGGTGCTGTTGGTTGTTTTATTATTTTAAGAGGGATGTCACTTATGGGTGATGCAATTTCACATGCGGTTCTACCTGGGGTAGCCATTTCCTTTATCTTGGGTATTAACTTTTTCATAGGAGCCATCATCTTTGGACTTTTAGCTTCTACAATGATTACCTATATCAAAAGTAATTCCATTATTAAGAGTGACACGGCAATTGGGATTACCTTTTCGAGCTTTCTAGCTCTCGGTATTATTCTCATCGGTGTTGCTAATAGTTCCACAGATCTCTTTCATATTCTCTTCGGGAATATTCTAGCTGTACAAGACATGGATATGTGGATAACGATTATCGTTTCACTTCTCGTACTAGCAACTATTACAATCTTCTTTCGCCCTCTACTCCTAACATCCTTTGATCCAATTTTGGCCAAGTCTATGGGAGTTAAGGTCACCTTCTACCACTACTTACTTATGGTTATTCTAACTTTGGTTTCTGTAACTGCCATGCAGAGTGTTGGCACTATTCTTATTGTGGCACTTTTAATTACACCGGCTGCCACTGCCTACCTTTATGTTCATAGCCTAAAAACAATGATTATTCTCTCATCAGGATTGGGGGCTCTGGCATCTGTTCTAGGTCTTTTTATCGGCTATAGTTTTAATATTGCGGCTGGTTCGAGCATTGTATTAACGTCTGCTCTACTCTTTCTCATCAGCTTTTTCATCGCCCCAAAACAAAGTGGCATGAATAAAACTTCTAAACAATAAAAAATAGGATGAAAATAATATGAAAAAAATACTATCAACAATAGTACTACTACTTTTAGCGGTAGTTACTCTAACAGCTTGTACCAATAAACAAGGCAGTAACAAGGATAAATTACGAGTCGTTACGACCAATTCCATTATTGCTGATATCACCAAAAATATTGCCGGAGATAAAATCACTCTCCACAGTATTGTCCCCGTTGGTAAGGATCCTCACGAATACGAACCCCTTCCTGATGATGTAAAGAAGACATCGCAAGCTGACTTGATTTTTTACAACGGTATTAATTTAGAAACTGGTGGAAATGCTTGGTTTACTAAGTTAGTCAAGAATGCTCATAAAACAGAAAATAAAGATTATTTTGCAGTTAGTGATGGTGTTAAGGTAATTTACCTTGAAGGTCAATCAGAAAAAGGTAAGGAAGATCCCCACGCTTGGCTTAATCTGGAAAATGGGATTATTTATGCTCAAAATATTGCCAAGCAACTGATTGCTAAGGACCCTAAAAACAAGACCTACTACGAAAAGAATCTAAAATCCTATACTGACAAACTTAGTAAACTGGACCAAGAAGCTAAAGAAACATTTAACAAGATTCCCGATGAGAAAAAACTGATTGTCACTAGTGAAGGATGCTTCAAATACTTCTCAAAAGCCTATGGCGTACCATCTGCCTACATCTGGGAAATCAATACAGAAGAAGAAGGCACACCAGACCAAATCAAAACACTCGTGGAAAAACTACGTCAAACAAAGGTACCAGCTCTCTTTGTCGAATCTAGTGTCGATGAACGCCCTATGAAAACAGTATCTAAGGATACCAATATTCCTATCTATGCAAAGATCTTTACAGATTCTATTGCTGAAAAAGGGCAAGACGGTGACAGCTACTACAACATGATGAAATATAATCTGGATAAAATCACCCAAGGCTTGAATCAGTAAAAATCTTATCTAAGAAACATTCTGTATTCTTATGATAAATCTGTTATACTAAGGTGAGACTATTTTCAAAGGAAGAGAAATGACACCTAACAAAGAAGACTACCTCAAATGTATCTATGAGATTGGTACTGAAGAAGGCAAAATAAGCAATAAGGAAATCGCAAACCGTATGCAGGTGTCTCCACCTGCTGTGACGGAAATGATTAAGAAATTGATTTCAGAAGACCTCATCATCAAAGACAAAGTCAAGGGCTATCTTCTAACGAAAACTGGTAAAATCAATGTCGCTGAACTCTATCGGAAACATCGCCTCATCGAAGTCTTTTTGGTGGACCACTTGCAATACACTTGTGATCAAATTCATCAAGAGGCTGAAATTTTAGAGCATACTGTCTCTGATCACTTCATCGATGCGCTTGACCGCCTACTCAATTACCCTCAAACCTGTCCACACGGTGGGCAAATCCCCAAGTCAGGTCAGCTCATAGAGGAAATCTACAATCAGACTTTTACACAAGACCTAACTCCTGGAGACTATGTACTTCGTCGAGTTCAGGATCAAATTGATTTACTCCATTATTTGGAAACTGTCGGTCTTAAAATTGGAGTAACTTTTACCTTGAAAGGCTTTGACCCTTTTACACTACTATACCGCCTGAATATTGATGGAAAAGAAATTCAAATTCCAGAAACTGTTGCTAGCAATCTTTACATTGAAGCAAACTAAAAAAGCGAGGCTGATGAACACACTTAGAAGTGTCATCAGCCTCACTTTTTTTACATTTGTTTCAAGCGTTCCACCCGTTCTGAAATTGGGGGGTGGGTATAAAAGAGCTTCTGCAAACCAGATTCTTTTTTAGGGTCATTGATAAAGAGGGCTGCGCTAGCATCATCCACGTGATGTTGCATTGGCGCACTATTATCAAGTTTGAGCAGAGCGTTAATCATACCTTGTGGGTTACGTGTCAATTCGACGCTAGAAGCATCAGCTAAAAATTCACGCTGGCGTGAAATGGCCAACTGAACCAAGGTAGCTGCTAAAGGCGCCAGAATAATGGCAATCAAAGAAATAATGAGAAGAATAATCTCCAAGCCACTACTTCCATTACGATCATCATCATTTCTACGACGGCCTCCACCCCAGAACATCATATTACGAGCCATCCCAGCTAGCATGGTAATGGCAGATGCTAAGGCAACTGCTATGGTAGAGATTCGGATATCGTAGTTGCGAATATGACTCACTTCATGTCCAATAACTCCTTCAAGTTCCTCACGATTCATAACCGCAAGAAGACCTGTCGTAGCAGCCACCGCAGCATTTTTAGGGCTAGATCCCGTCGCAAAAGCATTCATTGAAGGATCATCGACAATAAAGACACGTGGCATCGGTATTTGTGCCACCATAGCCATATCCTCAACAACATGATAAAGGTTCGGAGCGGTTTGTTCGTCAACCTCTCGTGCACCATTCATAGCCATAACGACATTGGTTGATTGGAAAATCATGGTAACGGCATAGATAAAACCGATAACTAGAGCAAGAATCAGACCACCGAAGCCTGAACCTAACCAAAGATAGCCGACACCGTAACCAACAAGGCCCAACAAGAGGAAAAAGACCAGGAGCAAAAGCCAAGTCTTTCTCTTATTTCGAGCAATCTGATCAAATAACATATTAGTTACCTAGTCCACTGAAATCAACCTTAGGCACAGCTTTTTCTTCTTCTGGTGTTTCAAGGAATTCAGCAGCCTTAAAGCTAAACATTTTAGCAATAACATTGCTTGGGAAGGTTTCCAATTTCACATTGTAGTTACTTGTCACACTGTTATAAAGTTGACGTGAATAGGCAATTTTATTTTCAGTGTTCGTCAACTCTTCTTGAAGTTGGCTGAAGTTGGCACTAGCCTTAAGATCAGGGTAACTTTCAGCTACGGCAAAGATTCCAGAAACCTGACGAGTCAATTCATCACTGGCACGCATCGCTGCTGCAGGAGAAGTCGCAGCTGCTACTTGATTACGAAGTTCTGCTACTTTTTCAAGCGTTGAACCTTCATATTTAGCGTAACCTTTAACTGTTTCAATCAAGTTAGGAAGGAGATCATTACGACGTTTCAATTGAACATCAATTTGACTCCAAGCCTCCTTGGTTTGCATACGGCTTTTAACCAAGCCGTTATAACTTGTAATAACAAAAATCACAAGAACAACAATAATGGCAATAATAATCCAAATCATATTTAGTTTCCTTTCTTATACTTAAAAAGAGTCGGTACGACTTCTCTTACAAGTATTTTGATAGTCTCAGTATATCAAATTTTCAGATAAAAGTGGTAAAATGTGAGCCGTTTTACAAAAAAACTGGACATCTTGTCCAGCTTTTTTTATTACTCTTTAGACGTGTGTCGTTTGCCTTGGGCTAGGGCATCTGCTCTGTCATAGTAACGACATTTGCTTTGTTGGTGTTGCTAGGCATACTATTGATGTCATACCAATAAACATCTGCTGTTCCATGACGCGCCACATAAACTGTTCTACTCTCTTCTTGTATAGGTTGCACAGGCTCTGATTCAGAACTCGGTTGTTCAGTCACCTGTGAACTCTCAGAACTAGGCTCAGATGGTGCTTCAGTAAATTCAGTTACCGTATTTGTTGCTGTCCCATCTGCATAATTGATTTCTGCATTTGGTGATTGGTTATCTAAGACAACATGTGTAACTCCCTGACTGTCAAGAGTCTCCTTATCTCCACCAAGTTTAATTTCCAAGAGGTTTCCAGAACTATCGATACCAACATACTGAAGTTCCACTTGACGAGGCAACAACTCGTCTCCACTGTAGATAGCTGTTACCTTATAATCTAACCAATAGTTAGGGTGGAGTGCCAGCCAGTTATCCAAGCGATTCTCGTAATAAAGCATGCCTGACTGATTACCTTCGTCGGTTCCTTTATAATTTCCAGAGTTCAACCAGGCAGTCATAGGTACTAAATTTTTGCCCTCGTCATTGACACCAGAAAACTGATAGCCAATCAAATGTCCTCGATTCATTAACCAAGATTTTGATTTACCATCACCATAATAAAACTTATAGTTATGCCATCCTACAGGATCATATTTTATTTTACCGGGGCGTTTATTCTTTGGCTCGTCCTTATCTTGTAACTGTATATGAGCACTGTGGGCGCGTCCTAACTGGTCCTTTTCCTCCATGACAAACTGCTTTTGACCATTAAAAGCTAATATACCATTGTTCTCATCCGCTTGAGCTGCTTGAGAGCTTACAGTCAACGATTGTTTGCTAGTATCTACTGAAAATCCGAAACCTAAAGTAAATACTAAAACAAGAAGGGCAAATAAACGAATCCTACTATTTCTTTTTTCTTTCATTATCTTAACTCCTTAATTTTTCATCACTTTAATTATACAGGACCAAATCAAAGTGGATGATTAAAAATAAAGAATAATGATATTAGCCATCTTAGAACTTGCTTAAAAAACAAGAAACATCCATTTTCTTGGATGCTTCTTACCTATTATTTACCTGCTTTTTTACCTTGTTTTGTAAGATAAACTGTAGATATACTTAGTGCCGCAGCAAGTCCGACAAGAAGGAAGACCGTTGTCGTATTAGACTTACCTTTTTCTTTTGAGGTGCTAGCTTGACTTTCAGAACCCTTAGCAACCTGGTTTGCCTCAGTTGTTTTATCAATACGGGCGACATTCTTAGGTGTCTCATCCTTCTTGCTTTCCGCCCATTCTGACAAATCATTGCCACTCTCTTTGACAACACCTTCAGAGCTTGCAATCGAAGCTGCTTCTGAAGCTAATGTTTCAGATGCCATAACCGCCATGACTTTAATTGCGATTACATCCACAGATTTCTCATTCAAAAGAGAATTAAAGCGAATAGCTTCTGAGGCAAACTGACTGCTTGTTACAGAGGTTTTTAGGTCGTTGTTATAGGCGACCTGACTATTTGACAAAATGCTGACAACTTCTGATGTACTTGTAGTTGTTGGAGCCTCAGAGACTTTAACAGCAACCGGACTTGTTGATCCCTTTTCAATAACTTCTGAAGTAAGCTCGCTAATTGGATTTTTCTGTGTGCTCTCTGAAGTCGGAGAGTTTTCTGGACTGTCAGAAGTAATGGCTACGTCAACCTGACTGGTAGATGAAGCTACTAATGTTTGCTCACTCTTTGGTAACTCAGAGTCTGAAGTCTCTGAGTTGACTTCACTGTTAGATGCTTCAGAGACTGGAGTACTTGAATCTGCTTCACTCTTTGGTGTTTCTGATTCTGAAGTCTCGGATACCACTTCACTAGTTGATGCTTCAGAAACTGGGGTACTTGATCCTGCTTCACTCTTCGGTGTTTCTGATGCTGAAGTCTCAGATGCCACTTCACTGTTTGATGCTTCGGAAACTGGAGCTGTTGAACCTGCTTCACTTTTTGGTGTTTCTGATGCCGAAGTTTCGGATACTACTTCACTAGTTGATGCTTCAGAAACTGGGGTGCTTGATCCTGCTTCACTCTTCGGTGTTTCTGATGCCGAAGTTTCGGATACTACTTCACTATTGGATGCTTCGGAGACTGGGGCTGATGAACTTTCCTCACTCTTTGGCGTTTCCGATGCCGAAGTCTCAGATACCACTTCACTAGTTGATGCCTCGGAAACTGGGGCTGATGAACTTTCCTCACTCTTTGGCGTTTCCGATGCTGAAGTCTCAGATACCACTTCACTAGTTGATGCTTCGGAGACTGGGGCTGATGAACTTTCCTCACTCTTTGGCGTTTCCGATGCTGAAGTCTCAGAGACTGGATTATTGACTGGCTTTGGCTCAGGCTTTGTTGGAGAAACTGTTGAAACAGCTCCAACAATCATCGCCTTATTGTCAATCGTATTATTTGATATACGGATTTCTCCATTACCATTGTCACCCATCTCAAAGTTTTTGGTAATCACCGGCTCAGCCAAGGTATTCAATAGCTTATTATCGTAAACATCGACATTCTTGATTGTTCCACGAACTTGTTGGAAATCAATGGCACCACGATGGAGATTATAGAGGTCATTAGTTGTTCCTGAACGTAGAATGGTATTATCATGAATCTTAATTCCAGAATCATTGAGGTCAAAATTGTGGCCTGCAAAGACTGTGTTTACACGGATACCTGCTCCAGCAAAGACGTCCTTGATGAGGTTTCCTGAGATTTCATGACCCTTACCACCAAAAATACCGATACCAGCCGCACGCCAGCCTGATTCAATGGTGTTGTTGAGGAATTTATTATTTTCCTCGGCTGCGGCATTTGTCCCATCTGAAATACTTGACCAGATAGCCAAACCATCATCACCATTCCCACGGATGTTAGAGTTTTTTACCGTTGAATTCTTGGTTCCTTGAGCAAAGTTAATACCATCAGCCAAGTTATTACGGATACGAGCATTTTCAACGACAAGACCATCCGTATACTTCATATTTCCCGTTTGGTCATAGTCTCCAATCCACATACCAACTTCAAAATGCTGAACCCAGATGTCATGAATTTTCGAATCCTTGCCAAGTGTTCCCGAAATAGCCTTGTACTGTGCGTCTTCGTTATAACGAGAGGTCAAGTTGGAATCCATATAAAGATTGCTCAACTCAATACCATTACTGTTATGACCAAAGACAATACCACCACCATAGCGTTTGTCACTTGTGAAGTGTAGTTGCGTATGCCAAACACCGGCACCTGAAATTTTTAGATTATCCGCTTCGATATTAACTTGTTTGTCAAAATTGAAACGTCCTTCTGGAATATAGACAGATTTTCCGCTGGCTTTAGCTTCTTCAACAGCCGCAAGTAGGGCAGCTGTGTCATCACTATCATCATTAGCAGATGCACCCTTATCCACGATACTGATACTATTTTCACTTTGGGCAACTGGCGCTGGAGCCTGTTCTAGCTCAATAAAATCAATACCATAAGGGATATTGTCATCTTTCTTCTTAACCAGAGAAATCTTATCACCAGATTTCAATTGGATGTCCTTGAGGAGAAGACGTGTCTCATCAAAACGGAAACGTGCACTTGAACCATCAATAGCTTGATCATACTCATGGTCACCTTTAAGGTACTGCCATGCTGAGTGAGATGACAAATCAAGATTACCAACGCTTGATCCATTAACCTGGACATCCAGCTGACCTGACGCACCATCAGGTATTGTATAACGCACATTCAAAGCATTGGCTGGCTCAGTAACATTGAAAGTCACTGCCGCATCCTTTTTAGGAAGCTCGACATAAGTTTGATTAGTCGCCTCCACAGCCGTAGATTCCATATCCGTTGACTGTTGAATTGTAGCGCCATTTTCAACAGTCGCATTTTCTGCTTCATGAGTCGTGCAAGGCATTTTGGCACCGTAGGTATCTGTGCTATACTCCTTGCCTTGAGTTTGATCATCAGTCGCATTGGTTAAAACGTTTGCTGAGGTTTCTTGAGTTTGTGGGTTGCTTGCCTCAACCAATTGATTAATGGTAGGAGTCTGTTCAGCTGCTTGAACAGTTGTTACCTGAGGTTGAACTGGAGCAATATTGGCAGGTTGCAACGCTTGCACTGTCTCTGCTGACGCTTGCTCTGAAGTCGCCAATTGGGCCGTTGAGGCTGTTTGAGGTGTCTGTGCCTGATTTGAGGCATCAGTCAACTCACTAATCGATTGTGCCTCATCAGCCTGAGCTGCTTGCCCATTGGCAAGAGCCATGAACCCAATCAAGGCTGATGCTGCCCCAATGGAATATTTACGGATACTGTACTTTGGTTTCGTTTTTCTTTCTTTAAACAAGTCTATTCTCCTGATACTTTTTTCACAATCTCTCTATCTTAGGACCAAGCCGTCCTTTGAAAGAAAATAAAGATTCCCTCATATTAAAAATTGTTAATAATTCTGTTGTTTTTCTTATTAAAAACAAACCAAAGTAAATTATAAGGGATGAGAAAACAAAATAAAAGGCTAAGTAATCCAGTTTAACAAGGCCTTAACAAAATTGTCATATTAGAAAGTTCAGTCATTCACCTCTAAATTATAGTCTAAAAATGTCGCACAAAAAGGTAATTTCTTTCACGTGTAAGAAAGAGAAAACTCTAAACTTCCATAAAGGCTTATTTAGCAAGATTTATCGGCTAAAACAATCAAATTGTATTAAATCTGTTTTCTCAGATTTATGTCAAACGTTTGACAGTCTTTTTTAATTTTACGATTCAAAGTATTATTTTCCGAATGTTTAAGTATTACAAATGTTAAATACCCAAAAATAAAAAAAGAGACAAAAACTGCCTCTGACTTTTCAAATAAATGTTTATTCCTAACTGATTCTTACGATAACAATGTCTCTAATTCTTCAACCGATAAACCAGTCACATCCGATACTACTTCTAACGACAGACCTTTTGACAGCATCTTACGAATCAGTTCTAGTTGTCCCTCATAACGACCTCGTTCTAACCCTTGTTTAAGTCCACGCTCTAGTCCTTGCTCTAACCCTTGTTCCAAGCCTTCTTCACGTGCTTCATCGATAGCTGTTTCCATAGTCATGTCATAATTTTCTTGAATACGTATGCGTTCATCAATCATCGCCTTTTCCTCCTGTCGATTGTTTTTTACGATAACAATGCCTCTAGTTCTTCAACCGATAAACCAGTAACAGCTGACACAACTTCTAGTGATAGACCTTTTGACAGCATCTTGCGAATCATTTCTAGTTGTCCCTCATGACGGCCTCGTTCCAACCCTTGCTCTAACCCTTGTTCCAAACCTTCCTCACGTGCTTCATCGATAGCTGTTTCCATAGTCATGTCATAATTTTCTTGAATACGTATGCGTTCATCAATCATCGCCTTTTCCTCCTGTGTCCAGCTGGATGAATCCAGTAATGAATCGGCATGCGTGACCGCTTGACTAGGTTCCTTAGAAAATGGGAGATTTCCAAAAAACTCTAGCCACTGCCGCCCTTCATCCGTAATATGCTTACCTTTATTATACTTATCCAACTCTAAAAAGGCAATCTGAAGAAGGTTTTGCCGTTTCCCATCCTTGTAGTAAGAATTTAACGGATTGCTCGTCCGACTATTGGCCATCCAATAAGTATTAATCGGGGACTCCTCATCTGGCAACAAGGTCTTCTCCAAGATAGCTATGCCATAGACTGGCTCCATCTGCTCATACATCTTATGCGTCTGTCCTTGTTGGCGTAATTGTTGCACATTTTCCACCAGCTGGTTAGCCAAATAATAATGAAAACGATTGAGAAAATAATGCTGCTTACGCACCTGAATCTCAATGATAACCTCAGTTCCATCATTCAACTTGGCTCGAACATCCACCGACGTTGAAAAGAGCTCATCCTCATCAAAGTCCTTTTTATGAAGCTGCGTCCCCTCCAAAATCTGAGCATCCACAACATCCAAATCCAAAATATCTCGAATGAAAGCCACCGTCACCTCAGGCAGACTGAAAATCTTCTTAGCCATGATATCCAAGGTCGGTGAGACATGCTTGTGTCTTTTTTCCATGTACCTCTCCTTAAGAAAAAATAGAGGATTGGCCCCTCTACTACTATCTATTCGGAAAAAGTAAATGAAAGCTTGCAACTACCCCTTAAATGCTTTCACAAAAGCCTTGAGTTCTTCGTCTGCTTCTGGAGTAGTTCCATGAAGCTGGCCAAGCATATCAAGAAGGGATGCTGTCTGACTTTCGATCGTCGCATTGGTCTGATTAATCTTAGCCACAATCTCGGTCAAAGGCTCCACTTCTTCTTCCTCAAAGGTATCCACATAGCGAGGAATATTAAGGTTGTAGTCATTTTCCACAATCTCTTCAAAGCTAGCCAGATGGGCGAACTTGTCCATATCCTCACGACTCTTATAGGCATCGAGAATCTTTTCAATATGGGCGTCTGTCATGATATTCTGATTTTTCCCTTTATCAAACTCCTTAGAGGCATCGATAAAGTAAACATCACGATTGGTGCGGTTCTTTTTGAGAATGATAACCGTCGTCGGAATACTGGTGTTAAAGAAAATATTAGCAGGCAGTCCGATTACCGTATCAATGGCACCTTCTTCCAACAAAGCCTTACGAATAGTCCCTTCGGCATTACCACGGAAGAGCACACCATGAGGTAGAACGATGGCCATAACACCATTGTCTTGCTTCAAGTGATAGTAACCATGCAAGAGGAAGGCAAAATCAGCCTTAGACTTAGGTGCTAGTTTCCCAAATGGTGAGAATCGGGGGTCATCCATGAAACCTGAGCTTGCAGACCACTTGGCTGAATAAGGTGGGTTCATGAGAACACCGTCAAAGTTAGTTGGCTCTTGTGTTGGCCAATCCTCATCCAAGGTATCTGCGTTGTGTAAAAACTGGTTTTCAATCGGCACACCATGCAGAATCATGTTCATACGTGCTAGGTTATAAGTTGAGGTATTCAACTCTTGACCAAAGTAAACCACTGTCTGTGGTTGACGTGAATAGCGTTTGGCATTAAGTAAGAGCGATCCTGACCCCATAGTCGCATCGTAAAGGGTAAAGCCTTGCTTGTCCTCACGTCCTAAAAAGGCAATCTGCGTCATGAGCTTGGCAACAGGTTGCGGCGTATAAAACTCACCAGCTTTTTTACCCGAATCCGTCGCAAACTGACCAATCAGGTACTCGTAAGCATCACCAAGCATATCACCAGCATGACCTGCCACATCTAGGACAGCCAACTCTTTCATCACAGCCGCAACCGTTTGGTTTTGCTTTTGAGGAGTCGCTCCAAGTTTTTTAGAGTAGAGGTCGATGTCTTCAAAAAGGTTTTCATAGAGCTCGTCACTCTGCTCAATATCACGGAAGCCCTGAGCCAAGTCCTCTAACTGAAAGCTTCCATCGTTCACTCGCTCCACTAAGGCCGTAAAGGTTAAGTCAGGATGAATAGCATAGCTCATCTCATCAGTGATGACTGCCAAGAGGTCCTCGTGAGTCTCCTCGTCCTCGTAGTATTTGCGATAGACCGCCAGTGCCTCTTCCAAGCTTTCTGTCTCCTCCTCCATGGTCTCTGCCACGAAAAAGAGCATCTTGTCCGACAAATACTTGTAAAAGACCATGCCCAAGAGATAAGACTTGTAGTCGTTGGCATCCATCTTAGAGCGGAGCACATCCGCTGAGTTCCACAGGGCTTGATAAAGCGACTGGGACGTTTGTGTTGTTTCCATAGTAATTCTTTCTGATTTCTTTTAGACCTTTTCTTGTTCCAGTGGGACGACAGCAAGGGTCTTGCCCAGACTGGCTAAGACTTTCAAGACCGTGTCCAATTGAGGGCTGGTCTTTCCTGTCTCCATCCGAGCGATGACCGGTTGACTGACCCCACTGAGTTCTTCTAGTTTCTTTTGGCTAATGCCCTTTTCATGCCGAGCTTCGATCAGCTCAGTCATAATCGCGACCCGCAGATCACTTTCCAGGATTTCTTCCTTTGTGAAGAGCTCTGCTCTCACATCTTTCCAATTGCTGCCAATGGCACTATTCTTCATCTTTTAGCCCTCTTTCCTTCAAATCTTGCAACTCCCGCTTGGCTTTCTCGATCTCTCGTCTAGGTGTCTTTTGCGTCTTTTTGACAAAATGATGCAGTAAGACAAAGCTTCCATCCAACCAAGCCACGAATAAAATCCGATCCCGCAAGGGTCTCAACTCCCAAATCTCTGCATCCAGATGCTTGATATAGGGTTGGCCAGCACAGGTACCATGTTGACTCAAAAGTTCGATGTAGTCGTTGAGCTTGTTGAGTTTGATCCGGCTGTCCTTGCTATCGTGACGAGCTAGCTCTCTCATGTAGTCCAAGACCGGTTGATTCCCCTGTTTGTCCTTATAAAAATAAATAGCGTGCACAAAGCGACCTCTTTTCGAATTCATTATAACTCTAAAGTTATTAAAAGTAAATACTTTTAAGTTATTAAGAACTAAGAATCACCCTTTGAAAGAATCAAAGGGGCTCACTTATACTATTCGAAAAAGGCTGTGCTTAGGGTTGCTGATAAGGATCATTTTTTAAGGTTAGATAAACATATCTTGTAAGAGTTTCTTTTTCAGAGTTTCTAGCTGAAAAATTTTTTCTTGGTGAGAGTTGATAAGATTATCGAGGTTAGAGAAGTAGGTGCCGATGGCTTGTTGTTCATCTAAAGATGGTATTTTTATTTTTAAAGAAGAAACTTGTTCTAAGGATAGATTTGGTTGTGCACCTACTGTGGGATTTTTTCGGATATAATCTTTCACAACTTCCCCAGATAATACTACTAACAAAAAATATGCATCTAATTTATACCCTCTAATAATTGCAAGAGCTTGATTTGTATTAGCTGGAAGAATATTATTTTTAACAATTGCAGTTCTACCAAGAGTACCCGCAATAGAAAATAATATATCTCCTTCATACAGTATAGATCTCTTCAAACTTCCGAAATGTTCTTCCTCTGAAATTTTAACAATAGGATAGATTTCATTATCTTTTAAGTTTTCAACCTTAACAAAGTTAACCATTCCTTGTTCTGATTGCGATTTTCCTGTAGTTCCTTTTGTAATCAAATCACAAAAATCACCTAACTTAATTAGATCCCACTCCCCTTCAAATCCATCCAAACGTATCTCAGGAACTGTATGTCCAGATTTAGGAAACATCTTGGAAAGCATGCTCGCCTTGAGGGATTGGTAGTTGGCGAGATTGTCCTTGTAGCTAGCCAGAAGGTCGTCGAGGAGGCGGAAGAGGGAGCCAATGGCGGATTGTTCTTCTAGAGATGGAAAAGATATTTTAAATTTTTCTACATCATTTTTTGTAATGTTAGGATCTTTTCTACTACTCGCTGCAACATTTCTCCAACTATCTTTTCTTAAATTTAAGTAATTAAGTAGGAAATATGAATTTATTTCCTTAACTGGTAACAAACTAGCCAGAGCCTGGTTAATTGTAGCAGGGTAAGTTAGTAATCCAGTCCTCCCGATTTGATTAAAACCACCATACATTGCTATCAATATAGTATTTTTAGGTAAAGTTTTTAATTTCTTGGCTCCATGATCTGAAATCTTCTCTTCATTTACATAAATCAAGGAATTGTTTAAATCTGTTGTTTTTATCCAAGGAATCGTACCATTGTCATAATTATTTCTATCAGAACGTGATGGAGTATTACCTGAATATATTTCAAACAATTCTCCTAACTTTGATACTTTCCAAGGACTATCATATCCATAAAATCTCATTTTGGGGATTGACACTGATTACTCCTCTTTTCTAATAATTATTTATACACTTTTCTATCTATTGGATCATAATTAAATACCCCAAATATTTATTAGTTCTAGTTAACCGTCACAATAAGAACTACAATAAAACTTCTGCCATCCCACCAATATCTTGACTTTGCACAAATACAACTTCTCTCCGACCAGTTAATTCAACCAATTTATCTTTGCCTAGAATAATGGCTAAATTCTTAATTATTGATCGTTTTGTAGGATTATCATAGTATGTAAAAATGAACCGATAGTTAGAAGAGTTCTCAAGTAAATTAAAACACTTTCTAAAAATTTCCTTATCAAGTGGATCAACAGAGTGACCAAAAACTACAATGTTTAAGAGAGTTTCTGATCCCCAAGTATCTTTGCTTCTATCAATAAAAAATTTCTCGTACTTATTTCCAGTCTCTTTAACGACACGTTGATAGAATTTTTGATAAGGCATTAAATCACTATTGATTTCAGTTTCCTTATCTTCAATGCCAAAAACCATGGTATTAATTTTATGTTTTTGTCTTTTTAAATCAATTTCTCCATGTATAAAATGGGTCTTTTCTAAGTGAATTTTATAAAGTTTATTTGGGGTATGTGTATAGTTAAAACTAATCACACTAGCCTCTGAAATTCCATCTATGGCATTTAACACTGTATCACTAGGAATAATTTGTTCAACTTCAAAATCTATGTAGTCTCTATAAGAAAGGTAAATTTCTAGGAGCTCAGTCAGTAAATCAAGATGCCTAATAAACTCATTATTTAATTTCGATATGGCTAATCCTCTCTCTAGCTTATCCCATCCGGATCTATTATAAAGTTTTAAAAAAATGGTACCGATGAATATTTTTGAAGCAGAATTTCCCTCTCCATTCATCATTTTATGAAATTGGCCAACATATTGGGGGGATAAGGTACCACTTTTGTGATATAACTTGTCGGAATTTAGTTTGAAAAAATCTATTGCTTCAGCAAGTTGAGAAATCATGATTTCAAGATTTGACCAATTTTCACCAAGGCTAGATCTATTATCGTTTATAAACCTAAGGTATAAATTATCTTTATATTTCTCAATATCAATATTATTACTGTCAAGAAATGACTGCAAATGGTCATCTTTTTCTACAAATAATTTGTTAGCAAATTCTACGAAATCACTATAACTCGTTTTTCGACCCATAGCTAAATCAAAGCCATTTCCTAAAATTAATATCGTATCTGCCATTTATTCTCCCTAATTATCTCCTCTACCTCCCTACTCTCAGTGGTTCAACAACCTCTTCAATGAGTTTGGTGTAGGCTTCTCTGATGTGTTTTTTGTAGCTGAGCGGGTTGAGGGCATCAGCTGTTTCTGCTTTGTAGTCTTTGTAGCGTTGGCTCTTGGTGAGCTGGCTTTCTCCCGATTGCTTCTTAGCCCCCTTACGATAGTGTTGGACATAGTAACGAAGTTCATCCAGTCCGACATACCATTCTCTGGCAAAGCGTTTGAGATGGTCGTCTATGATGTCTTCAATCATAGTGTCCAAGACACCAGTGATAGATTGTCCTTGGTAATCTTTAGGATTGACTTGGACTTCTTTCCACAGGTTTCGGATGATTTCGGCTAGTTTAGGATTGGTGCGTTCCAGACTCTGGATATAGTTATCAACCGTTTCGATATCCTTGTCACTGAGGGCCTGTGGACTATCCTCTTCCTGCTGGATCATACTTTGAATCAGTGTCAGGATGTAAGCATAGTTAATCTCATCGACTTGGACCGATTCCAGTTCGTAGTGGATGTCAAAGAAATTATCATCACCATCGTCTTCTGCTCGGCTTTTGAGCTCTGCTAGGATATTTTGATAGATTCCTAGATAAGTTTCGAGCTTTTCATCTGACAGTCCTGTCTCTGCATAGATAGCCGCTTCATCGTATTCGCTATAGACACGGATAGATGCCAGATACTTGTCAAAGGTTTGGTAAGCCTTGGCAATTCGACGAAGTTGTGGGCTAGAGGCCTGCTCAATCGTAATGACATAGTTTTCCACATCTTCCACTTTTACTTGGAAGTCTATCCAGGCTTGGATAAAGTTAGCTTTTTCTTCGTCCCAATCTGGGGCAGTGACGTCATTTTCACCACCGTTTGAGTAGAGCTTAAGGGCATTATCCACAGCCTCTTTAAAGGCCTCTGGTCTTTGGAAGGTAATGATGTGGCCATAACGCTTTTTACTGTCAAAGATGCGGTTGGTGCGACTAAAGGCTTGAATCAAATCCTGTGGACGCATAGGCTTACGATCGATAAAGAGAGTCGACAAACATGGGGCATCAAAACCTGTCAAAAGACGGTCAACGACGATGACCAAATCCAACTGCTCATTGCGAGGAATGTATTTATCTAACTTTCTAGCTAAACGATTATTGATATCCGTGTTAAAGCCACGAAAATCAGCCATATTAAAATGGGTACCGAACTCCTGATTGTAGTCGTCCATGACCTGCTTCATGTGCTCTTGGTAGTCGATAGACTCTTCTTCATTTTCCGACACTGAGTAGGTGACTGTCATCTTTGGAAAGTCGGGTAGCACGCGCTTAGCTCGCTCTGACACCTTGACACGTTCGTGTCCTGCCTTGATACTCTTGAGCAGATTGTAATAAGACTGAGCTTGTGGAATGGACTTAACCGTTAAGATAGCCTCGTAGGTCTTGCCCACACCATTTGGAAAGCCCAACTGTTGATAACTTTTGTTTAGGATAGCATCCAAGACTTCTAGCATGTGTTCTTTATCTTCATAAACAGAGTCAGGAAGATCTTTTTCAGGAATCGGCGAAATAATAGTATTCCGATAGTCTACCTTGAATCCCAGAACTGCTCCGTCATGGATGGCTTCTTTGACCGTATACTCGTGTAGGCGTTCGCCATATTGTTGGTGGGTGGTTTGTGCCAAATCGCCTAATTGCTTGCGTTTATTTTCCTTGAAAATCGGTGTACCAGTAAAGCCATACCAGAGCGAATTGTGGAAAAAGCCCTTGATATCCTTTTGCGTCTGAGGTGTGACCGCACGGTGACATTCATCCACAACGAATGCTACACGGAGGTCCTTGATTTTTTCCGAATCCTTTTGGTAATTACCTTCTCCAAACTTGCGCATCATGGTTGTGATTTTCTGGATAGTCGTCACAATCACTCGCTTATCATTTCCTACCAAACGCTTGACCAAGTCATGAGTATTGTCTGTTTCGTCGATATCGATGACATCATTGGCCGCATAAGAGAGAAAGGACGAGGTCGTCTGCTGGTCAAGGTCCCTACGGTCGACGACAAAGATGGTCTTTTGGATAGCTGGGATCTGCAAGAGGTTGCGAGCCACCTTGTAGGAGGTCAGGGTCTTACCAGAACCCGTGGTATGCCAGATATAGCCTGATTCCTGACGGCGAGAGGCATCTTGAACAGACTCGATGGCATGGATTTGATAAGGACGTAAGAGGATGAGGGCTTTCTTACTATCATCAATAACGGAGTACTGCATCACCATCTGATGGGCACGTGGAATAGACAGGACCTCATGGGCAAAATTCATGAGACTGGTCATGGGGTTATTATCTTTATCCACCCAAGATGTCAAGAATTGTTTATTGAGCTTATCCTCTCGTGCAGCTGCGATATAACGTGTATCAACCTTATTAGTCACAACAAACATCTGAAGGGCGGAATAGATGCCACGTAACTTTCCTTCACGGTCATACTTTTTGATTTGATGAAAGGCATCCAAAAAGGCCACACGAGGACTCTTGAGCTCGATATGGATAAGAGGAAGTCCATTGATCATCAGGGTTGTATCTAAACGACGGTCCTGATCTTGAGGATAGGCCTTGTCACGTTCCACCTGATTGACCACTTCGTAACTGGATTTTCCAGCAGCAATATTGTCACGCCAGATGACAGAAAGTCGGATAGTCCCAAGGCTAGCATCCTCACGTTGCACCTCGACTTTGGCAATACCATTTTCACCAGCCAACCACTTAGCAGCTTCATAATAGTTAACGAAGTTAAGCTGATTCTTGATTTGACGCTTCTCCTGGTCGGTCAAGGGATGGTCAGCTAGTAGAGCAACGTTATTTTGCGCTAACTTCTCAAAAAAGTTGTCCCATAATTGACCTTCATTTTTTAAGTCTGGGCGATAGGTCCACTGGCTCTCACCAGAGGTTAATTGCTCGATTAATTGACGTTCTATCTCAAGTTCTGGAGTAACTGCTGGCATGACTTATCCTTTCAACATTGTCGTAATCCCTTACATTATAGCATTTTCACGGTTTCTTTCATAGTTTTGGGAAAATTCAAACAAAAAAACACGGCTTGGTGCCATGTTTTTATCTTCTATTTACTCCCCCCTATGAATCGTAAACCCTGTGGCTTGTTGGTTAGCCATGATGGTCATGTCTGAAACCTGGACGCGTCGTGGTTGCTTGGTGACATAGAGGACAGCATCCGCAATATCTTGGGCTTGGAGGGCTTCCAAACCTTGATAAACCTTGGCTGCCTTGTCCTTGTCACCGTGAAAGCGAACTTGTGAAAAGTCGGTCTCAACGATACCGGGCTGAATGGTTGTCACCTTGATATCTGTGGCAATGGTATCAATACGCAAGCCGTCGCTGAAAGTTTTCACTGCGGCTTTTGTAGCTGAATACACAGCTGCACCTGCATAGGCATAGATGCCCGCCGTAGAGCCCATATTGATGATATGACCCTCATTGGCAGCTACCATGCTTGGCAAAATCTGACGTGTCACCATCATCAAGCCCTTGACATTGGTGTCGAGCATGGTCAGCAGATCCCACTCTTCATAATCTTGATAGGCTGTTAGGCCTAGTGCCAGGCCTGCATTATTGACTAAAACATGGACTTGCCCCACACTTTTGAGAATGGCTTGGCAAACATCCTTGACCATGTCCATATCGGTAACATCCAGTGCAAAGGTCCAAATTTTTTGGTCTGGATAGGTTGCTTGGAGCTCTTCTTTCAAGGCTTGAAGACGCTCCACACGGCGACCTGTTAGGATGAGATTTTCTCCCTCTTTAGCAAAGGCACGCGCCGTTGCTTCGCCAATTCCTGATGTTGCTCCTGTAATAAGTACGTTTTTAGGCATGATATCCTCCACTCCTATAGTTCAGCTGACCCTAATCGCTGTTCGTTAATTCACTCAACTTCTTGATAAAGTCAGGAAGTTCAAGCTTGGGCAGGGTAGATTTTTTATTTCCTGACTTCCAAAATATCCAGAGTAACTGGTTGAAACCGTCTTGCAAGACCTTCTTTTGTTGGTCAGTAAGATTGCCAAATTCTTGCAACAACTGACCTAACTTAGGGAGAGTTTTGATACTAATATCGTCTAGACTCTCAATTCCTGAATCAAGGATGGTATCAAAAACCAAATCGCAAACTTGCTTGAGTTCTTGATTGGGCAAGGTCTCAATCCACTCTTGGAAGGTTTCTTCCAAACGTTGACTCAACTCTGTTGGCTGGTCCTCATAAACAAAATCATTTGCCACTAAATCAACCTCCCAAGTCAAGGCGTTATGTTGAGCAAATCCAATGCCTTCTGCTGCGACTAGCTGGGCGGGCCTATCCCAATAGAGCATAACCCCCACAACAGAATCTTGAGGTCTAATAACTGTCATCCTGGCTTTTAACTCTTGGTAAGAAGGCTTCTCTAAGAGGGACTTCATCAAGCCTGGTGAATCCAGGAGCAAGAGCTCTGCTATTTGCTCGCGTAGAGCAGTCGAGCCTTGAACAGCCGAATAGAGGGCAAGATTACCACCCTTGGAATGTCCAGAAACAGCGATATAGCCACTGAGTTTTGGCAAGTGCTCAGACAGAAAGGCAATAGCTGAGCGATGGGCTGGAATTTCTCTACTGTATGTCAGCTGAAAATCCTCCTTCCAGCCAATGACGCTATCATCTGTCCCACGAAAAACAATCTGCTGGTAGTCCAGTTCAGGCAGACTAAAAATCATGGCTGCAAACTGCTTTTCGACTTCCTTGTCCAAGACACTACAGTAGTCACTTAGATTAAGTCCAGCGAAACGCTTCGACCTGACCATGGCTTCAGCCAAATCTACCCGTTCCTTAGTCACCATGAAGGTATACTCAGGATTTAGCTCTTTACCCTCGGCATAGTCATGTAAATTGATGGTTTTCTGTAAATCACTTGCTGTGATGCATTTTTCATAAGTCAGGTAGCCAATTTCATTGATACAAACCTTATCCAAGATATTGAGAGGCTCTTGATCAAAGGTAAGTTCCTTTACCTTTTCAAGATAATCGATTAGATTGGACATAGTAATCTCCTTGAAGTCTTTCTTACTTTGATTTTACTAGAATTTTCAAAAAATTGTTAGTGAAAAATGTGATATGATAAGGGAGATTATTTATTAGGAAAAGGAAGCTTATGACTATTTCACGATTTTACCGTATTTTACTAGCTCTTTGTGGATTGGTAGGAGTCTCTATCCAAATCCATGATGATGGTTGGGGCATGTTGCTCTACTACACCGTTTTGTCCAATATCCTCGTCTTTTCTAGTTTGATTTTCTTTATCATCTATGACTTCAAAAAAGGGGATGCGACAACTAACACAAAACTCTTGCGTTACAAGGGTGGCGTAACCATGGCCATCCTCATCACTGGAGTCATCTATCACATCCTCTTGGCTCCTATTACAGAACCTGAGAAATTCTGGACCCTCCGCAATTTCTTGGTTCACTATATTGTCCCTTGGGGATTGGTGCTTGATACCCTCATTTTCGATGCTAAGAAAGCCTACCGTCTCCGTGAACCAATTTACTGGTCAGTGGTCCCTCTGTCTTACTTTGCCTTTGCCCTTCTAAATGGCTTGGTTCTAAAACTCCCAATCCCAGGTGCCAAAGATAGCCCCTTCGCCTACTTCTTTATCAATGTCAATAAATTTGGCTGGAACAAGGTCTTGGTAAATGTCCTAGTCATCAGTGCCGGGTATATCGCTGTTGGCTATCTCTTATACCTCTTGAAAAAATTTATCGGTCGTAAACCAGCATAAAACACAAACTGAGCCCCAAAAGGAACTCAGTTTTTTCTATTTCAACAAGCCTAATTTATCAAAAGCCTTATAGAGACCATCAGCTTCAACATCGTCTGTGATTAGGTCTGCCATAGCTAAGATTTCCGGCCCACCATTTCCCATGGCAACCCCAACCTCACAGTATTCCAACATAGGGATATCAATCTTGGCATCACCAAAAGCAATGGTGTTCGAACGCTCAGCCCCCAAATATTCCAAAAGGACATCGATGGCATGGGCCTTGTTAATATCCTTAACACCTAGATCACCAAATAGGGCCGTTTCACCTCGCCCTCCCCAAGTATGGGCTTCAAGCTGTGGAAAAGCTTCTTTTGAATCTAGATGGTCCTGATAGGATTCTAAAACGAAACTGACCTTGTTTAGGTCATCACGGTAGAGTTCCCCACCATACTGAAGGCCATGAAGAAAATCTTCTGGTTCCTTACCAGCGACAGACTCTTCTGACTGCCCCTTTTGAATAGCGTAAGTCTTAAGTGTCTCACGTGCCCGCTCCCGAAAATCCGGACTAGCAAATAGACCATTATTGCTCTCAAGATAAAAAGCTAGATGACGTTGGGTCAACCAATCCACAATCTTAGCCGCATCTTCCTTAGAAATCAGCTCATGCATAAGGACCTGTCCATGATGCTCCACATAAGAGCCATTACCACCAATCATCCCATCCAAGCCAATTTCCCATAATTCTGGCTGCATTTCTGCCTTGCTACGACCAGTACAAACATAGACCAGATGGCCCTTTTCACGGGCCTGACGAATAGCCTTTACTGCTGATTCTGGAATGCGGTTATGATAATCCACCAAGGTCCCATCAACATCTAGAAAAATAAGTTTTGACATGTTTTCACCTCGAGTCTTCTTTTACTTTATTATACCCTGATAATGCTACAAGAGATACTACTATCCTTGGACAAACTGATACTATCCTACGATAGTATTGTCTCCAATCCAATGCATTGCCATTTTGCATGAAAGAAGCTATGATGAAAGTATGAATGATTTAAAAACACTACTGAATCACCTGCCCTATAAATTAGCAGCCTATGATGCCCAAGGAAACTTTCTCTATGACAATGGTGGCGCTGACGGTAGTTTCTTCCCCCGTGAGTCTGAAAATCTGCCTGATTGGATCATGTCTGAAGTGCTAGCCTCTCCTACCAAAGAAAGAAGTTATCAGATTCCAACAGACAGTTTTGATCAAGTCCTCATTCAAACCTACCAAGCTGCTATAGACAAAGATGGAAATGTCTTGGGATTTTGGGAGACCATCTATGATTTGAAGCAGCCTCTCAAAACCTATCTAGATAACTCTGCTCAAGCTCTTGTAGCCTGGTCGGATGCCACTAGTGGCGCTAGTTTCAAGGAGGAAACTGACTTTTAAGCTAAATTTTTTGCTTTAATAAATGAAAAATTCACTTAATTCAAGACTAGCTCAAAACACCCTTATTCATAAAATGTGCCTAAGTCAGCACTACAAAGGCTTTTTGAACATCAGTCACTTTAATATCTCTCACAGAATTTACAAACACTCTATTTTGCATTTTTGCGCTATTTAAGGTAGAATGGGAGTAATGAGAAAAAGAATAAAACCGATCGTTGTTTACGTGGTTCTAGCTCTTTTAGGATTAGCATTAGTTATTGCAAATATTCACAATACGTCCAAACAGCAGGCGCATCTCCAAAACGTGAAATCTGCTCTTCCTTATGCTACTACACCAAAAACAACAACCAGTAGTACATCTAGCAGTTCTGACGAGGAGCTGATACTCAATCCCATTATCGACCTTTCGGGGTGGCAACTACCTCAGGATATCGATTACGATGTCTTGTCAAATCATATTTCTGGTGCTATTATCCGCGTCTTCGGTGGATCACAGATTAGTAAGGATAGCAATGCCGCTAGTTCGAATGGGGTCGACAAATCTTTTAAAACACATATCAAAGAACTCAAAAAACGTGACGTTCCAGTTGCCGTCTATTCCTACGCTCAAGGTACTTCTGTTAAAGAGATGAAGGAAGAAGCTCGTATTTTCTACAAAAATGCTTCTCCATACAAACCTACTTATTACTGGATCGACGTTGAAGAAGAAACCATGTCCAACATGGAGCAAGGTGTCCAAGCCTTTCTCGCTGAGCTCAAACGTCTAGGAGCTGAAAACGTTGGTCTCTATATTGGTGCTTATTTCATGCTTGAGCAAGAAGTTTCAACTAAAAACTTTGATGCTGTTTGGATTCCAGCCTACGGTACCGATTCTGGTTATTATGAGGCTCTACCAAATACTGAAATCGACTATGACCTTCACCAGTATACGTCACAAGGAAGCCTGCCTGGTTTCGATAATATCCTAGATCTTAACCAAATCAATCCTGAGAAAAACAAACGTAAAACCTTTGAAAAACTCTTTGGTAGGATTAAGCAAAAACCAACTAAAAATAAGAAGACTACTTCGACAAGTTCATCTAGTAGTCAGTAAAAACCAGTGTCTAAGGCACTGGTTTTCTTCTTGTCAAATTGGCTTAGGCGTGCTCGGATGAATGTGTTATAATGGATGGTAGAAATGTATAACTTTAAAAGGAGATATGACAATGGCTAAGAAAGGCAAAGTCAAGAAGACCTTGGTTGACCAAATTCTTGATAAAGCTAATATTGACCATGATAGCTTATCCTTCAATGGTTTAGAAGGGGAGCTTCCAGAAGATGTGGCGCGTGAGAGCATTTATAAAACCCTTGCCCTTAAGGGAGATAAGACAGGACCAGTCATCGGCATCGTCCCTATCACCGAACACCTGTCTGAAAAGAAATTAGCTAAAATTTCAGGGAACAAGAAGGTTCAAATGATTCCACAAAAGGATCTCCAAAAAACAACTGGCTATGTTCACGGAGCTAACAACCCAGTGGGAATTCGCCAAAAGCACAATTTCCCTATTTATATCGATCAATCCGCCCAAGAAGCTGGCTTCCTTATTGTCTCAGCGGGAGAAATTGGGCGTTCTATCCGTATCAATAGTCAAAATCTTGCTGATTTTGTTAATGCTGAATTTGCTGATATTAAGGAGTAATCATGAAACTGTATTTTGTACGTCACGGTAAAACTGAGTGGAACTTGGAAGGCCGACTTCAAGGCGCCAAGGGAGACTCGCCTTTGCTTAAAGAATCTATCGAACAAGTACGAGAGTTAGGTCACTATCTCAGTGACACACATTTTGACTTAATCTTCTCAAGTGACCTACCACGTGCTAAAAAAACCACTGAACTCATCATGGAGTCTCAAAAGCCTAAAGCTAAAGTTACCTACACTAAAGCTCTGCGTGAATGGCAACTTGGTAAACTGGAAGGGCAAAAAATTGCACTCGTTCAGGCCATCTATCCAAAAGAAATGGATGCCTTCCGTCATAACCTAGCCAACTTCCGTGCTAATGACTTCCAAGCTGAGTCTGTCTACCAGACAACCAAACGTGTGGCCGAATTTATTAAAACACTTAAAGATAGTGATGCTAAAAATGTCCTCATCGTTGGTCACGGAGCTAACTTAACGGCTTCTATCCGTACCCTCCTTGGTTTTGAACCTGGTCTTCTTCGTAAGGCAGGAGGTCTTGACAATGCTTCTGTCACTATTCTCGAAACCAATGATTTCGAGCACTTCACTCTTAAATGTTGGAATGATACGTCCTATATGGATGAACAAAACAAGATCAGCTAAATCAGCGACTGACTTCATAAGACAAGCGATCCTGAACAAGGGTCGCTTTTTAGCAGTCAAAAAGCCCCTAAATCTATTACTTTAAGAGCTTCACTTTCATTATTTCCAACTCGGTTCCTCTGGCAAACGGTCTAATTCAACACCAAATCCTCGAGCCAAATCATCTAATTCCTTTTCGAAAACATCTAGTTCCTGTAAGACAAGATCATACTGTCCTTCAGACAATAAACGCTTAAAACGAAGACCACGACTCAAAACAAATTCCATATCTATTTTGACAGTTCTATGGACATGTTCCCAATAGTTGTTAGCAAACTCTCTTTGCTTTTCTTCTGCATTAAGGTGGTCTGATAATGCATTATAGGAATCCCAGGCAAGGCACTTCATCTGCTCTGCATCTCTAACACCTTCAAAGAGATCGTCACGTTTAGCTTCGAGTGCTTCTACCTCTTTTCTCAATGCATCACGCTCAGCACTTAGTGCTTCAATATCATGTTTTAAGTTGTTGATTTCTACCATTTTCAAACTCCTTATCTCACGTTCTAGACAATAAAACGGCCATACGAGGCCGCTCTATTATCTTCCATATTTCATACGAAGGATTTTTTCCTGGTTCGCATTCAAACGAAGAAGGATAACCACTTTATCAATACTCATATTGCTCTCAAGAAGACGTTCAGCCGCCATCATAAGACCATTATTGATACCTAGTTGAAGGACTGGATTTTCATTATCATTGATATCAAAGATATATTTGTTATTTGGAAGATCGAAAAGGACTTTTACCGCTCCAAAGAGTTGCTCAAAATTGTCGATTTCCAAGTCGAAGACTGGCTTAGTACCTGGTTTGAGGCTACGTCCACGGTGGTTAAACCACATAGAATGCCAGCCACCATTGAAGGCACCCATGACATCATTGTCATAAGAATCTCCAACGTAGAGCGTCGTCGATGGATTCATATCAAATTGCTCAGCAGCGAGGTTGAAGATTTCCTTCTCAGGCTTTTGGAAACCTGTCGCCTGACTGACGATGACACGCTTAGGGTCCACATAATCATAAAGTCCCAACTTTTTGACCTTCTTAAGTTGGTGCTCTGTTGGTCCATTGGTAATAATACCCATAGGAACATTTTTTTCCTTGAGGAAATCAAGGGTCATGCGCATCTCATCAAGCATGGTGATATTTTCCAACTCATGCTCGTAAACCTCTTGGAAATGGTTACCCGTTTCTTCATCAATTTCACGGTAGCCAAACTCCAAAAGTGTCTCTTTACAGCGCCAAAAACGGAAATACTCAGTTGTCCACTCACCGGCCATTACACGTGGAAAACCAACATCAGAATAGTGGCGGAAACGAATGTAGGCTTGATTCATGTGGCTCATATCAAAGTCAGGGAAGCATTTTTCCATGGCAATACGATAAGGTGCCTGTTGGTCATAAATAGTATCGTCAACGTCAAAAACAATAGAAGTAATCATCTGTCCGTTCTTTCTTATATCATTCTCTTGTCAGAGACTTAAATAAATTAGGAAACTAACAACTAAACTACTACATGAGTCAGCTCCTAAGTTTATCTTCAGTCTTGCAAAAGTAAGCTTTTAGTCAACTGTCTAGGGCAATCTTACTCGTCTGTTTTTTAACTAAGATGCAATTGCCCAAACAGTCTTATTATACCGTTTTTACCCTTTCTTTTCAATTTTCGACCCCACTTAAGAAAAAATTATTCGTGTTTTGAAGATAGAAAAAGGTTTGGAACATTTTGTCCCAAACCTAATGCATCTTGTCATATTTAGACGCTTATTTAATTTCTTTGAAGGTCATTTTTTGTTTGACTTCACCCTGACCACCTTTGGCAATCTGGTAATAGAAATCTTTTGATGTGAAGTGGTCGCCATAAGCAAAGACCTTGTTGTACTGCCATTGTGACAATTGATCATCCTCTTTTTTACCAAGAGTCAATGTTGTTTTTGTCACACTGTATTCCCACTTAGCTGTTTGGTCATTATAGGCCTTGTCAAAATCAGTCTGACTCTTAGCAGCATTAACCACTGTCGTACGATCTTGACTCACAAGCGCCTTGTTCCCACCTTCTTGGAAGGCTACATACATGACACGATTATTGACCTCACCGTTTAGAGTACTTGAGTATTGGTAAACCTTACCAGGTACAACACTATCTAAATGGTGTGTTCCCCAGTAATAAAAAGCACCAAATCCAGCTCCCGTAACCAAGAGACAAGCAAGAACAACACTAATAATGATATTTCTCTTTGACATGTCTTGCCCCTCTCTATTCGTCACCAGTTAGGTCAGAGAAAGTTGCCTCTGAGTCTGTTTCAGTGTGGCTTGAAGAACTTGATGATGAGCGTTCAAGGCTTGATGAGCTTGAACTCATGCGTGTTTCTGTTTGAGAATCATCACTTGATGAAGCCTTAGATTCAGATGATTTTTCAGTGCTTGATGATGAACTTTCTTTTTCCTTGTAAACATCAACATTGAAAGCCCACTTATCACCTTTATAACTTACCTGAATTTGAGCATATTTTGCTTTAATAAGATCTGACATCTTACTATCACTGTTAAGAGCATCGTAAATCTTTTGAGCGAGAGCTTTGGCATTGGCTTCCGTTTTGGCACCATCTTTAGGTCCATCTACAATGTCTTTAGACTTAGGTGTTTCACCTTGTAGGTAAAGAGCTGTGCTTTCAGTGTCCTTCTTATATTCAACATTTTTACCATTCTTATCATCTGCATGTAAGAAGAAAGTCCATGCAGGACTACCTGAGCGTTTTTGTTGATATACTTGTTCGAATTCACTTTGAACCTTGTCTTGGAAAGCATCATCAGTCAATTCTTTTTCCTTAGAACTTTCTGTACTTGCTTTACTTTCACTACTGCTTGCTGTTGAGCTTGATGCAGAAGATGATGATCCACTTGTTGAACTTGATGAAGCATCTTTAGATTCTGATGATGACGAAGATGAGTCCTTGCTATCTTTAGACTCTTTAGTATCTTTGTCTTTATCGTTATTATTATTAGTCGTATTATTTGAGAATGAAACGCTATTGTCAGAATTATCTGGAGCGTAAATCACTGTATTCTTAGAATGGTCATCAGAGACAAAAGTGCTATTATTGATAATCACTCGGTTGTTATCACCGTAGTAGTTGTTGATAACAATCTTAGAATGTGCACAACGGTAACCATTACCAGTCACATGGTAACCTGCTGGAACATCACCATCACGTTTCAAGATGAGGACATCACCTGCAAAGATAAGATCAATATTCTGAATATTATTATCGTAGGCTAATTTTTCAATAGAAATTCCAGTCGCTTGAGAGATTCCCCACAAGGTATCTCCCCATTGAATCACGTACTGTTGACCATCTAACTGCTGTGGATTGATATTCTGAGTTGTCAAATTATTTGTAATTTGTTCAGGTGTGCTGGCAATCCAGTTTGTAATATCAGCAGCGTGAGCACTCGTTTGATTTTGATAAAAGCTATCTGCTAACACAGATACCGTAGGCATCCCAATAGGTGCTAGTAAAGCGCCAAGCATCACGGCTTTACTAACATAATTTTTCTTTTTCATCGTATTTCCTCCTTATATCATACGAAACTTACTTTGCTATTGTACACCCTTTTTATTATATTTGTCAATAAATTCTATAACTTTCTAATCAAAGATTAATGCTAGTTAACGATTTGTCCTAAAAATAGACAAATCCTAGCTTTATTTATCTGACATTTAATCATTTGTCCTATCTTTAGAAGGTGATTTATGATACAATAATTACGACTATTTTATGGAGGACTAACATGTCAAATCAACACATGGAAGAATTAAACGATCAACAGATTGTCCGTCGTGAAAAAATGGCGGCCTTGGCTGAACAAGGAATCGATCCTTTTGGTAAGCGATTCGAACGCACAGCTACATCTGGTCAATTAAAAGAAAAATACGCTGACAAAACAAAAGAAGAATTGCACGAAATCAACGAAACTGCTACAATCGCAGGTCGTTTGATGACTAAACGTGGTAAAGGTAAAGTTGGCTTCGCACACATCCAAGACCGCGATGGTCAAATCCAAATCTACGTACGTAAAGATGCTGTCGGTGAAGAAAACTACGACATCTTCAAGAAAGCTGACCTTGGTGACTTCCTCGGCGTCGAAGGTGAAGTTATGCGTACAGATATGGGAGAACTTTCTATCAAGGCTACTCATATCACGCACTTGTCTAAAGCCCTTCGCCCATTGCCTGAGAAATTCCACGGACTTTCAGACGTTGAAACCATCTACCGTAAACGTTACCTCGATTTGATTTCTAACCGTGAAAGCTTTGACCGCTTTGTCACACGTTCAAAAATCATTTCTGAAATCCGTCGCTACCTCGATGCTCAAGGTTTCCTTGAAGTCGAAACACCTGTTCTTCACAATGAAGCTGGTGGTGCTGCTGCTAAGCCTTTCATCACTCACCACAATGCACAAAACATCGACATGGTACTTCGTATCGCGACTGAGCTCCACCTCAAACGTCTCATTGTTGGTGGTATGGAGCGTGTTTACGAAATCGGACGTATCTTCCGTAACGAAGGTATGGATGCCACTCACAACCCTGAGTTCACATCTATCGAAGTTTACCAAGCTTACGCTGACTTCCACGATATCATGAACTTGACTGAAGGTATCATCCAACACGCTGCTAAAGCGGTTAAAGGTGATGGACCTATCAACTACCAAGGAACTGAAATCAAGATCAACGAACCATTCAAACGCATCCACATGGTTGATGCAATCAAGGAAATCACTGGCGTTGACTTCTGGCAAGACATGACTTTGGACGAAGCCAAAGCTATCGCCGCTGAAAAGAATGTTCCAGTTGAAAAACACTACACTGAAGTTGGTCATATCATCAACGCCTTCTTCGAAGAATTCGTTGAAGAAACCTTAATTCAACCAACATTCGTTTACGGTCACCCAGTTGCTGTGTCTCCATTGGCTAAGAAAAACCCAGAAGACCCACGCTTCACTGACCGTTTCGAGCTCTTCATCATGACAAAAGAGTACGGAAATGCCTTCACCGAATTGAACGACCCAATCGATCAATTGTCACGATTCGAAGCACAAGCTGCTGCTAAAGAACTCGGTGACGACGAAGCAACAGGCATCGACTACGACTACGTTGAAGCCCTCGAATACGGTATGCCACCAACAGGTGGACTCGGAATCGGTATCGACCGTCTCTGCATGCTTCTCACTGACACAACAACCATCCGTGATGTCTTGTTGTTCCCAACGATGAAATAAAAAGTGATATCCCATTAGTCAAATAATGGGATATTTTTATATGAGGTATAAACGTGTTCAAAAAATTACAATCCCTATTTAAGAAAAAATCAAGTGTGGGTGAACAGGCTGATACAAAAATAGAAGAAAGCCAAGTAGACTTTCTCATAGACCGCACAGATTATTTCTTCGATCACGCACTTGTATTTTATTGTGAAGAAAACGATATCCCTTCAGAAAAACTAAGCCAATCAGATATGCAAGAGATTAGTAAAAGAGCTGCTTTTCATCTCAGTATCTTCGTAGCTTGGTTAGCAAAACATGATTTTCTGAATCCCCAAAGCGATGGATTTAACCTTGAGGATGCACAAAAACTCAAGAATGAAACGATTACGGGTACAGACTATCTCTTTAAACATCTTGATGAAAAACTCTATTCATCTGATATTAGTGACACACTCCTCCCCTTCATCTCTGATTTTTATGAAGATTATATGGATTTTTGTTATACAGTCTTGGTTGATGATGTTGCTAGAACTGAATTTGACTGGAAAATCTATCACTTGGTTGAAGATGATATCGACGAGATGTTCAGTCAATATAAGAACATCAAATAATATGAAAAACGCTTCTCTCATCTCGAGAGAAGCATTTTCTTATTTCCAAAATTTTGCTTTTGAAGCTGTGACCCAAGCTGATAGACAAGCTAGGGCTACTACTGCATAGATAGCGTATTGTTTCGCAGGATAAAGCCAGGCTTTGTTTTCTTCATGCCAGCGAGACTTCCAGAGGCCGATGTAATCGCCCGTCATTCCAGGATTTTTAAGGCGCTCCATGTAGTTGGCAGGTAGGTTATCTGGCTGATTCATCTGCACGTTAACGATAAAGATAACCAAAGCAACTGCGATGACAACTAGGAGTGTCAGGGTAATCTTTTTCTTAGCTGTTAGTTGTAATGTTTTCAATTATTTTTCTCCCTCATCTATGAAATCATCTACTCTTATAGTTTAATATAAAAAGTCAATTCTGAAAAGTCGTCTATGACATCAATGTAAGATAGGTCAATACCTTTCAAAACCTTGCACATCATCCTCATAGTGTTATAATAAAATTGTCGGTCTGTCTAGAAATAATGCAACTTTTAGGCAGAATGACTTAGAAAGAGGTGTTTATGACATCTTCAAAAAAGGTTTCCCTTTCTGAGGTAAACCAATCAATAGATACACCAAATAATAATCGTTTTTGGCAAAATCTTAAGGCTTTCTTGGGACCTGGGGCTCTCGTGGCCGTGGGTTACATGGATCCAGGAAACTGGATTACCAGTGTCGTCGGTGGGGCGACCTACAAGTATAGTCTTCTTTTTGTCATCTTAATTTCATCTTTAATCGCTATGCAGTTGCAACAAATGGCTGGAAAGTTAGGGATTGTGACTCAAATGGACCTGGCCCAAGCGACGGCCTACCACTCGCCCAAATGGTTGCGATACACGCTTTGGGTGATTCTGGAGCTTGCCTTAATGGCGACGGACTTAGCCGAGGTGCTTGGTTCTGCCATCGCACTGAACCTGCTCTTTGGTATTCCAATTATGGTTGCCATTCTGGTGACAGTCCTAGATGTTTTCCTACTCCTACTCATCATGAAGCTTGGATTCAAGAAAATCGAGGCTATTGTTTCAACCTTGATTTTGACCATCTTGGTTATCTTTGTCTACCTGGTAGCCTTGTCTGAGCCTAGTATTACGGGAATCCTCGAGGGTTATCTCCCTACGCCAGCGCTCTTTGAGCCACATGCTGCTGGGCACACCAACCAGTTGACTTTGGCACTTGGGATTGTAGGTGCAACCGTTATGCCACATAACCTCTACTTGCACTCATCCTTGTCACAGACTCGTAAGGTTGACTATTCAGATGGTAAAGACGTGACAAAGGCTGTCCGTTTCATGACCTGGGACTCAAACATTCAGTTGACTTTGGCCTTTGTGGTTAACTCCCTCCTCTTGATTTTGGGAGCAGCTCTCTTCTTTGGTCACGCTTCTGATATTTCAGCCTTCTCACAAATGTACAATGCTCTTCAGGACTCTAAGATTGCTGGTGCGGTTGCTAGTTCAACACTCTCAACCCTCTTTGCCTTGGCACTCTTGGCTAGTGGTCAAAACTCTACCATTACTGGTACCCTAACTGGTCAGATTGTCATGGAAGGTTTCCTCCACATGAGGTTACCACAGTGGGTAATTCGTTTGTTCACACGTCTCTTCGCCTTGCTACCTGTTATCATTGTAGCCATTCTCTACGGCGATCAAGAAAAGACACTGGATCAACTCTTGGTTTATTCACAAGTATTCCTTTCAATTGCCTTGCCATTCTCAATTTTCCCTTTGATTTACTATACTTCAAAAAAATCACTCATGGGGAAACACGTCAATGCCAAGTGGAATACCTTCCTTGGTTATGCCATCGCCATTGTCCTAACCATTCTCAATCTCAAACTTATCTTTGATACGTTTTAAACAAAAAAATAAGGCCAGCGCCATGCTGACCTTGTTTTAGTTTTTGAAGGCGTCAACGAGAACTTGGAATTCTTCGTTGCTGAGGGTAATCCCCTTGCCCATCTTGGTATGGTCTGGACTCCATGTACGGATGTCATATTTAGCTGGTGCGCCATTAAAGCTCACACGATTGAGTTCCTTAGTCCAACCCTTGTCATTCTCAGACAAGACCAAAAGTTTTTCTTCAATTTCAAATGAAAATTCTGCCATTTGCTTACCTCCACTAGCTTTATTCGTTTTTTCTATGAAAAATTGTGTGATTTGAAAGAAAGTTATCCACAAAAAATCACCTTTCATGCTATAATTATTTTAACAAGAAACGAGGGAAATGACCATGATAAACTTTTTAGAAGCGGTAAAGCATCAGCTTCATCACTTTGTGGAAACAGGTCACAGCAAACCTGTCCACCTAATGCAAAATCAGCTTATCAATGATATCTATCATGCTATTGATCATAACCAAATGGTCATGCTGACATCCAATCAGAAGACCTATAAGGGCTACATCAACCGTTATGACAGGGAGCGACAAGCCATCTTTATCGAGCAAGATAAAATCATCAGCATGATTGAACTTAAAGAAATCAAACGTCTAAAAATCATATCACAACGAGGTTAAGTTTATCAGTTAACCTCGTTTTATTATTAGGTTGACTATTTCAAAATCACTTGCTATAATAAGTTAACTATTTGTTTAGGAAAGGTTAACTAAAAATGACACAAAATCGTACACTGTCGCTTATTCTTCCAGCTTTTGGTGCTGCCATCATTGCCGCACTGGCTCAAATTGTTATTCCTATCGGTGCAGTTCCTATTACTCTGCAAACTTTTGCTGTCGGACTTGTTGCTGCCATCCTTAAGCCAAGAGAGGCAACTCTTGCCGCTACCCTCTACCTTATCCTAGGTGCCATTGGTCTACCGGTTTTTGCAGGTGGAGGCGGGGGGCTCCAAGCCTTCTTTGGTCCTTCAGCTGGCTATCTGCTTGCCTACCCATTTTTTGCACTTGTCACATCTGCACTGGCTCATGCTAAGACTCCTATTTGGAAGATCTTTTTGGCTTTTGTTTTAGGAGATGCACTTGTCTTTGTCGGTGGTATCCTTAGCCTGCATTTTCTTGGAAAGATGGGATGGTCTGCAGCTGTAGCAGTCGGTTTGACACCCTTTATCATCCCAGACCTTTTAAAAGGTCTGATTGTCGCTTTGGTGACTAAGCCAGTTTTAAAAGCACTAAAAAATCATAGCTACTTTAACTAAAAAAAGATTGAAGACTTTGTTCGTGGGAACAGAATCTTCAATCTTTTTATTTTTCAAAATAAATATCATAGTGCTTTGAACAAGCTGGGTTGAAGGCACTATGACAATTGGGACAGGCTACTGCCTCTTGATATTCCTCAATAGTCATCTCATGCCGACAAACGCCACAAATAAGGACCTTGTCCTGTTTCAACTGACAGGGATAAGCTCGAAAGCTATGTTCCTCCAAGCTATCATGACACTGATAACAGGCATAATACTTCAGACACTCAAAGCATTTTAAGGCAACAATATCTAGTGTGGAATGGTAGTGCTGGCACCTACTCTGGTCATCTACCAGGAGGCCATTGATTTGTCTTGTCATTAGGCACGAACAGTTTTACTTGAACCATCTTTTTGGTAGAGGTTAATCAAACCTTCTTTAGTTGAACGAATCATATCACCAGGTTTAACTTCTTGTGGCACGGTAATTGTAAGAAGTTCCATTGGGTTTGGTGCACGGTCAATTTTGTTACCATTGGCATCGTGAAGGTCTTTGATATCACACTCGAAATGACGGAAGCCTGGTCCGTAGAATTCAACGTGGTCACCTTCGAGGATAACGTTACGTTGACGGATTGTAGCTGTCATAGTTGCCGGGTCAAAGTCTACGACTTCACCAACGAATTTGTATTGTGGAATCTTACGACGGGCACCAAAGAGTTGTTCATTTTCTGTTGGTGTCTTGTAGTAGAAACCTGTTGCCAATTCACGTTGGGCAACTTTCCAGAGTTCGTTAATCAAATCATCTTTGATGGCATAAAAGGCTTCTGCACTTTCCATGTAAGCGTCACAGGCAGCCTTGTAACAGTTGGCAACTGTTGATACGTAGTGGACAGATTTCATACGACCTTCGATTTTAAGGCTGTCAACACCATTATCGATAAGGTCTGGGATATTTTCAATCATACACATGTCAACGGCTGACATTGAGTATTCTTCAGGAACTTCACCGTGGATACTCTTTCGCTCTTGGCCGAATGGCATGTCGTAAAGATCATATTTCCAACGACATGACTGTGAGCAACCACCACGGTTGGCATCACGGTCTGACATGTGGTTAGAAAGGGTACAGCGACCTGAGTATGAGATACACATAGCACCATGGACAAAGGCCTCAATTTCAAGGTCCGTACGTTTACGGATTTCAGCCAATTCCTCCATAGTTACCTCACGTGCCAAAACAACACGGGTCAAGCCATACTGTTTCCAAAAATGGAAGGTTTCAACGTTTGTCGCAGATGCTTGCGTTGACAAGTGGATATTAAGTCCTGGAGCGTAGGTTGAACAGATTTCAATCAAGGCTGGATCTGATACGATAACGGCATCGAGTCCCATATCACGCAATTCACGGAACCACTCACCAGCTCCCTTTTCATTTCCTTCATGGGTAACCATGTTTGAAGCGACGTGCACATCAACACCACGTGCGTGAGCGTATTCGATACCTTCACGAAGCTCATCCATGGTAAAGTTTCCGGCACGGCTACGCAAACCATAGGCTTGTCCACCAACGAAAACAGCATCTGCGCCGTAATTTACAGCGACTTTCAATTTTTCCAAAGTCCCAGCAGGTACCAAAACCTCTGGGCGTTTTTTAGTTGTAGTCATAATTTCTCCAATTTGCAAGATTGTCGATTTTTGTTTTTAGAAGTCTCCTTCGTTCCCTGAAAATGGAAAACTCTCAAACGAAAGAGGAAGGATTATTATTTTACACGGTCAGGTTCATAATCATAGAAACCTGTGTCCAAACCACGGTTGGCTGGGTGTAATTTATGAATAGCCTCATCAAAGAGGAAGGCTTGATCTTGTGAAAATTCGCCAGCCTCGATGAGGTCACGAGCCTTCACAAAATACTCAGTGATTTTTACGAAGTTTTCACCTGGGCAATAAACACCGTCCAACTTCCAGTGGTCAAAACCATGTTCAACGAGCTCTGAAAGTTTAGTCATCATATCCAAGTCATTATTGGCAAAGATATGTGTTCCATGCAAGTCTTCGTAAACTGAGTAGTGAGAATCTGGGTCACCAGGCTCAGAAAGGAAGAGGTCACGTTCTTTGGTAACAGCTTCATCCGTTTTGATAAAGTTGTAGTAGTTTTGAAGAAGCGGACGTTTAGAGTGGTGAATGATACTTGCACCGTAAACCAAAACCTCGGCTGGAATTTGAAGATTTTCAGCCATGATGAAGAGTTCCGCAGACGGAATTTCACGAGCCAAAACAGCTTCAGAAGCTCCAGCTTGTTTGCCCCAGAAATTAATCTGACGGCTAGAGGTTACCATGGTTGAAGCATCATAAATCATTTTGAAGGGACGTTTGTCACGGTTACAGATGTAGAAAACCCCTGCATCACCAACCGTGATGTAATCTGCCTTGATTTCTTCAAGAAAATCAAGGTAGTCTGGAAGAGCATCCATCATACCTTGGTGCATGAGGGCGTTAACGGCAACAGTCAATTCCTTGCCAGACTCATGTACCAGCTCTGCAATCTTTCGCATCTCTGCGAATGAAAATGGCTTAGGCAAACGAAGGCCAAAAGCTTTTTCGCCGATGTAAATACGATCTACGCCAAGTTCTAGGAGCTCACGTGCCTGCTCGTAGCTCTCAGCAGTCGCTGTAATCACTATTTTTTCCATAACTCACATTATAGCACAAATGATTTGATTTTTTTAGAATTTTTAGGTTCAAACACCCGTATCTAAATATTTTAAATTAGTTTTTAAATACTATAATTTTCACAAAAATCAAAAAAAACTTTGCAATATAAAATTTTTATGGTATTATTAATGAGATTCTAAATAGTGAAATACTGGCTAAGTATTTTAACCTACACGAAAAAGTGGTTTAGATATTTTATATAGAAAGGAGGCAGACATGGCTGACAACTTACACCGTCAATTTGATCACATTGAAGATTTCGAGACTGAGCATCCTCAAACGACGAATTATCAAGATTATCAAGGTCTAAATAGTAATAGTATTAAGCTACAAGATATGATTTTCTTTGGACGTGTCTCAAGCTTCTGTGTTTCAACAGTCCTAGTTGCCTTCCTTTTCTTAGTAGCACAGGTGGCTACCTTCTGGGCCTTCTTCTGGGCAATTACCATTAGCGTCATTGGTCAGATAGGCATTTATGTCCTAATCGAATATTATAAAGCACAAAAACGTTGACTGCTGGTCAACGTTTTTTCGTACTAAAAAAAGAAAGCCTCATGTGCTTTCTTTATTATTTTGCTTCTGCTGCTTCTTCAGAGATATCTTTAATATCAATGACGATATCATCAACGATAGCTTTTGTTTCTGCTTCAACATCCGCTTGTTCAGGAGTTACTTGAGCTGTTTTCTCCTTGATAAGTTCAAAGCTTTCTTTTGCAAAGTCAGCAACTTGAGCTGTTTTTTCTTGAACGGTTTTTGTCAAATCATCTGCAGTGATGTCGCCGTTTTCAAATTTTGTTTTGTAGTCTTGGAAAGTATCGACTGCCAAATCTTTGTAGTCGCTAGCTTTTTCCACTACTTGATTTTGATAAGCTTTAGGATCTTCTTTGAATGAAGCGATTTCTTCATCGATACGTGATTTAACAGCTTTACCTTTTTCAGTTGTAAAGAAGTAAGCTGCTGCAGCTCCAGAAGCTGCACCAATGATTAGGGTGTTTAAAAATTTACTCATGAAAAGACCTCCTTATTTTTTCTTGTCTTTTTTACCAAATAGTTTTGAAGCAACTTTACCGATAGCAAAGGCTGAACCCGCCTTACCGACACTTGCTCCTGCTGCACTTGCTTTAGCACCGAGGTAACGAGCTTCAGTATTCAAGTCAGAAACACTCTCTGAAAGCTCAGCTACTGCTACAAAGAGAGGATCGATTGTTTGAACTTTTTCATTAACATCTTCAACCAAGACGTTTGCCTTAGCCAAGATTTCATTTGTTTGATGAAGGGTTACATTAATGTCTGTACGAAGCACAGCAACTGTTTCTTCAACTTCTTTGACCACATGACGTGTACGAAGTAGGGTAGGGATCAATGCAATGAGGAACGCAGCAAGTGCGATTGCGATAATAAGAAATGCAATTTCTGCCATAGTTTAGGACTCCTTTGACCTTTTTAAAAGGTCGCTACAAGAAAACTGAAGTAAAATCTCCAGTTTCCAGTGACCTTTGTTATGATAATTTTCATTATATTATAACAAAGTCTGAGCTATATGACTAGTTTTTCATTTTATAATCTGCCTCTGGACGTTGCTTTCGCAAATATAGTAAGATAGCACCCAAGATGATAATGGCGATGCTGACCCATTGAGAAACACGCAAGCCAGCAAACATGAGGCTATCGGTACGCATGCCTTCAATGACAAAACGTCCAAGACCATACCAGATAAGGTAAAATGAGGTCACATCTCCTTGACGCAGTTTCTTATTAAAGCGTCTTAGTCCTAGGATAATGATAAATCCGACCAAGTTCCAGAGACTTTCGTAAAGAAAGGTCGGTACACGATAACTACCATCAATGTACATCTGCTGGCGAATAAATTCTGGGACATAATTCAGATGACTAACTGCTTTTCCGTAGGCCTCCTGGTTAATAAAGTTTCCCCAGCGACCGATACTCTGAGCAATCATAACGCCCGGTGCTGCGATATCTAGAAAATCCAAGACAGCAATGGCATGACGTTTAGCAAACCAATAGAGGACAGCTGCTCCAGCAATCAAGCCACCATAGATGGCAATCCCACCATTCCAAATCGCAAAAATTTCCGAAGGATTTTGACTGTAGTAAGACCACTGGAAAATCACATAGTAGAGCCTAGCACCTACAATGGCTATAGGAAAAGCAAGAAGAATAAAATCTAGGATGTTTTCAGGGTCGATACCCTTTTCGGGAGCCCACCGCTGAGCCAGATAAACGGCAAGTAATAGACCAGATACGATACAGATGGCATACCAATGAATACTAATGGGACCAAGTCTTAGAGCAATAGGATCAATAGTAGCTAACATTAGTCTTCACCATTCTTACTAATGAGGTTGGTCAAACGTTCCTCAAAGGTTTTGGTTGCATCAAATCCCATTTGCTTAGCACGATAGTTCATGGCTGCAGCTTCGATAACGACTGATACGTTACGGCCTGTCTTAACAGGAATGCGGACACGTGGAATCTTAACGCCTTGCAATTCAATTTCTTCATTCCCATTTCCAAGACGATCAAAGGCCTTACCGTCTTCAAAATTTTCAAGATAGATGGCCAACTGAACTTGAGATGAATTACGGACAGCACTGGCTCCATAAAGACTCATAACGTCAATGATACCAACCCCACGGATTTCAAGAAGATGGCGAAGAATTTCTGCAGGTTCTCCCCAGAGAGTTTCCTCATCCTTAGCATAGACATCCACACGGTCGTCAGCGACAAGGCGGTGACCACGTTTGACTAGCTCGAGCCCTGTTTCACTCTTACCAATACCAGAGTCACCCTGGATGAGAACACCCATGCCGTAGATATCAACCAAAACACCATGAACACTGGTACGTTCTGCCAACTGTGCATTGAGGTACCAAGACATATCACCTGAAAGAGATGATGTGCCGTTACGGCCTTGAAGAACCACAACGCCATTTTCTTTAGCTGCTCGATACAGCTCCTCAGGGATATCAAGCCCACGCGCTACGATAACAGCTGGGGTTTCTTCTTTGAACATGTTTTTGAAAACAGAGTAACGGTTGTGATCAGTCAAGGTTTTAAGGTAGGACCACTCCTTCATCCCAACCAATTGAATACGCTCCGGTGAATAATAGTCAAAATAACCTGTCATTTCTAAACCAGGACGAGAGATATCAGCAGTTGTTATCGGTTTTGCCAAAAGCTCCTTATTCCCATAGACAACCTTGAGTTTAAGCCTGTCAACCAACATTTTAACGGTTACTGTCATGTTATTTCCTCCGATTATTTACTAGTTTCATTGTATCATAAAAAGGTTTTCAATGCGGCTCTCAAAGCAAAAAAGACCTATGACTAGCACTAAGGCCAATCATAGGTTAATGTCTATTAACAATTACTTACCAATTCCACTCATCTTCAACAGGTTCAGCGTTTTTACGTTTGCGTCCATCCTTGAGTTTGATTTCGGGATAAATATCTTCTTTGTAAGGAAGGAGAAAGGCTAAAACCAAGTATAGGAAGATTCCAAACTGCGTCGAAACCATGAGAATAATAGCCAAAATACGAGCTAGAGCTAGGTCCCAGCCAAACTTATCTGCCAAACCTGCAACAACACCGGCGACGAGTCTATTTTTTCGTGTCTTATAAAAACGATTTGACATGGTCTTCCTCTCCCATCATTTCTTTGATTTAATTATATGATTTTTTTAGACTAAAAAAATCAGCCCTAGGACTGATTTAGAAAAATGAGTTTGCCTCGGCACAAACCGCAGCCAAATTTCCGTGTATTGACACGGCGTTTGCGACGGTAGGTATGACCACAAGATTGACACTGATAGAGATAATCATTTTCTTCTTGGCCTTGCATCTTTGGAGCGTATCTAAGGCCGTCAACCTTGGCTAGTAAATCCTTAAAATCTCTATCCGCATGCTTATAGCCCTTCCCTTGAAAATAAAGGTGGTAATGACAGAGTTCGTGGCGGACGATTTTTCGAAAGGTTTCAAGTCCGTGTTCCTCATAGAGTTTTGGATTAAAATCTAAGTGTCCATCCTTGGGAAAGAACCGACCTCCAGTGGTTCGGAGACGCTTCTTCCACAAGGCTTGATGCTTAAATTCCCAGCCAAAATCTTCTATAGAAACAGTCTTAACATAATCAGTTAGATTCACGTGGATTCACCAAGGAGAGGTTGAGTTTTTCATGCTCCAAATCAACTTTTGATACCCACACGGTAACCAAATCCCCAACAGAAACGACCTGACTTGGGTGGTTAACAAAGCTCTTGCTCATCTCAGATATATGGATAAGGCCATCCTCATGGACACCGATATCCACAAAGGCACCAAAGTCCACAACATTTCGGACTGTCCCTTCAAGTTTTTGTCCTACTGACAAGTCTTTGAGTTCAAGAACATCCTGACGAAGCACTGGTGCTTCAAAATCATCACGGAGGTCACGACCTGGTTTCAAAAGGTCAGCAATGATATCTTTAAGGGTTTCCTGTCCAAGCCCTAGCTCTTCTGCTGTTTCTTTAAGATTAAGAGCCTTCAATTTCTTTTTGGCAGAGTCGTCCAAATCTGTGATATCCAACTGCTTGAAGAGGTCTTTTACCGCTGGGTAAGACTCTGGGTGGACCCCTGTATTATCCAAGATATTCTTGGCATTTGGGATACGGAGGAAACCAGCTGCTTGTTCGAAGGCTTTGGCACCGAGACGTGGGACCTTTTTGATTTCAGCACGTGATACAATCTCACCATTTTCCTCACGGTAGGCAACGATATTTTCAGAAATGGTCTTATTGAGTCCTGACACGTGTGACAAGAGGGTACTACTTGCCGTATTGACATTGACACCGACTTGGTTAACCACGGTATCAACAACGAAATCAAGATTTTCAGACAGTTTCTTCTGGCTAACATCGTGCTGGTATTGGCCTACTCCGATTGATTTAGGGTCAATCTTAACCAACTCGGCCAATGGGTCTTGGAGACGACGGGCAATAGAAATGGCAGAGCGTTTTTCGACCGTCAAATCTGGAAACTCATGGCGAGCCAACTCTGATGCAGAGTAGACAGAGGCACCACTTTCATTGACAATGACATAAGAAGTTTCTGGGAAATCCTTGAGGACTTCTGCCACAAAAGCTTCACTTTCACGGCTTGCTGTTCCATTACCGATCGCAATAATCTCAATGGCATACTTTTTGATGAGGTCAGCCAAGTCTTTTTTAGCCTGTGCGATTTTAGCCTGACTTGCTGGAGCTACTGGATAGATAACTTGCGTTGTAATGAGCTTACCAGTTTGGTCAACCACGGCCAACTTAGCCCCTGTACGAAAGGCTGGGTCAAAACCAAGTACCATCTTGCCTTTAAGTGGCGATACTAGAAGGAGGCTTCGAAGATTTTGAGAGAAAAGTTGAATAGCACCATCTTCTGCTGCTTCAGTCAATTCGCTTCGGATACGACGCTCCATAGCTGGAATGATTTTCTTCTTGAGAGATTGATTGATAACTTCCTCGATATAGTCATTTTTTTGTTTGAAACGAGCACTGTAGAAACGGTGCATTTTCTCAAGATTGTGCTTAAAACTTACCTTAATAACGCCTAGTTTCTCACCACGGTTAAGAGCTAACGTACGGTAACCTTGAAGTTTAGACACCTTATCCTCAAAATCATAGTAAATCTTGAAAATTTCTTTTTCATCCAGCGATTGATCCTTGAGGGTTGAAGTGATGTCACTGTTGTTCCAGATTTCGTTGTAGGTCCAAGAGCGCAAGCTATTGTCCTCAGAAAAGGCCTCAACCAAAATATCCACAGCACCCGCAAGAGCCTTATCAGCTGTTGGAAAGGCTTCAGATGTCAGCTTTTCAGCTTCAGACTTGAGGTTGGGACTATTTTGCAAGATAAGACGTGCCAAGGGGAAAAGACCTGCTTCACGGGCAATAGTCGCTTTGGTGCGGCGTTTTTCCTTATAGGGAAGGTAGAGTTCTTCCACGTCTGCCAACTTTTCAGCCGCTTCAATGGCTGCCTTGAGTTGGTCAGTCAATTTACCCTGAGCCTCAATCTTGGCCAGAACTGTTTCCTTACGGTCTTGAAGAGCCGTCAAGGACTTGTCCATATCAATGATGGCCTTGATTTGCGTTTCATCCAGATTGCCTGTTTTTTCCTTACGGTAACGGGCAATGAAAGGAATGGTATTGCCTTCTGCGGTCAATTCCAAAACTGTTTCAACTTGTTGTTTTTTTAGGCCCAATTCCTGAGCCAATGTCTTTAGATTACGATTTTCCATAAGTTCTATTATACCACGATAGGAGATTTGCTTGGGTAGAAAACCTTGTAGCTGAAGCGAGAATTTTTAAGCAAGAGGTAGTATAATAGAAAGGTAAACCTATTGTTAGGGGCTATTTCTTTCGGAAAATAGATGCATCTTCCTAGAAGCAGAGCTTCTTCGGCCGATGCCCTAATTTTCTCTTAGAAATGACGCCCTTAGTATCTTATTTTAACTCGGAGGCTTTTTATGGCGGTTATTCAGAAAAAAACAAATGAACTTGAAAGCATGATGGCATCTTTTGCGGCTATCCCTGATTTTGAGAAGGCGGGAACTGATCCTAAGAAGGACAAACGTCTTCAAGAAGATAAGAAGAAATAATAGTTATGGCTATTTTTCATCAACTACCAGATAGCGTTTTGCAGCTTCTGGCAGTTTTTCTATCTATTATTATCGAAGCCCTGCCCTTTGTTTTGTTGGGAAGTATTCTGTCTGGCTTTATCGAAGTCTTCGTGACTCCTGAAAAGGTCCAAAACTTCCTGCCGAAAAACAAGGTCCTGGCTATTCTCTTTGGAACTCTAATTGGTTTTATTTTCCCTTCTTGTGAGTGTGGGATTGTTCCCATTATCACGCGCTTTTTAGAGAAAAAAGTGCCTAGCTACACGGCTATTCCTTTCATGGCAACTGCTCCTATCATTAATCCAGTCGTTCTCTTTGCGACCTATACGGCCTTTGGGAACTCTTGGTACTACGTGATTTTACGTTTCCTTGGGGCTTTCTTGATTGCCATGATTTTGGGAATCTTGCTTGGCTTTGTGGTGGATGACCAGATTCTTAAGGATAATCGTAAGGTCAGTCATGTGCACGACTATAGTGGTTTGTCAGCTGGTAAGAAAGTTTTTCAAGCCTTGATTCATGCGGTAGATGAATTTTTCGACACTGGGCGTTACCTGATTTTCGGGAGCCTGGTGGCCGCAGGGATGCAGACCTACCTACCTACCCGTATTCTTACGACAATCGGGCACAATTCGGTGACAGCCATCCTCATCATGATGCTTTTAGCCTTTATCCTCTCGCTTTGTTCTGAGGCAGATGCCTTTATCGGAGCTTCGCTACTCTCTAGCTTTGGAGTAGCACCAACAGTGGCCTTTCTTATCATTGGTCCTATGGTTGATATCAAGAACCTAATCATGATGAAACACCAGTTTAAGACACGCTTTGTTGGTCTCTTCGTAGGAACCGCAAGTCTGGTGACAATCATTTACTGTCTGGTATTGGGGGTGATTTAATGTTACGTTTTCTCATCTTATCTGGGTATTTTGAGCTGGTTATGTACTTGCAAGTTTCTGGCAAGCTCAACCAGTACATTAATATCCACTACTCCTACTTGGCCTACATTTCCATGGTGCTTTCCTTTATCCTCGCCGTGGTTCAACTCATTGTTTGGATGAAGCAGATGAAGGTTCACTCGCATTTGTCAGGTCGAGTAGCCAAGGTAGCCAGCATCGTTCTCTTGGCCTTTCCAGTCCTTACGGGGCTCTTGGTGCCAACAGTAACCTTGGATGCCAATACCGTATCAGCAAAGGGGTATCATTTTCCACTGGCGGCAGGGAGTGATCCTAATCAGGCCGACCAAGAGGGAACGACCATCCAGTACTTGAAGCCGGACACTAGCTCCTACTTCACCTCCTCTGCTTATGAGAAGGAGATGACCAAGGAACTAGCCAAGTACAAGGGACGTGAGACCATCCAGATTACCACGGAAAATTACATGGAAGTCATGGAGCTCATCTACCTCTATCCTAACGATTTCGTGGGCAAGAAGGTCACCTATACCGGCTTTGTTTACAATGACCCACAGACCAAGGGTTATCAGTTCATCTTCCGTTTCGGTATTATCCACTGTATCGCCGATTCAGGTGTTTACGGACTGGCGACGAGAGGAAGTGACCAAACCTTCAAGGATAATACCTGGGTAAAAGTCACTGGTACCATCACTGTGGATTATTATCAAAATCTTAAACAGAGCCTCCCTATCCTCAATTTGACTGAGGTTAAAGAGGTCGGTCAGCCTGACAATCCCTATGTTTATCGCGTATTTTAAAAAGCCAAGTTCAGTTGAACTGGCTTTTTCTTCTTGTGCTAAATGAAATTTTCTAGGCTTCTTTTGCCAAGGCTACTGCTTTTTCAAGGGCTTGGTCCGTCGACTCGCAGATATTATCTGGACCGATAGTCTGGATGAAGCCTGATTTTTCGAGAACTCGGTAGGGTTGGGCGTTAACGTGAGAAAGAAGCAAGGTCATGCCACGTTTTTGGCAGATAGCAAGCGTTTCCTCAAGAGCATCCAGACCAGAGATATCCATGGCTGGAACGTTTCGCATGCGTAGGATAAGGACATTCTTACCATCGTCATTGATAACATTCAAGAAATTATTGGCTGCACCAAAGAAGAGGGCACCGAAGATTTCATATACGACTGCATTTTTAGGGACTTGTTTCAAGTCGCTGTCCTCAGACAAAACTGGATCGTCCAGATTTTCCTTGTCTACCCACTGACGAATTTGAGCTACGTCCGACATCCGTTTGAGGAAGAGGAAGGCTGCCAGAACCATACCGAATTCAATGGCAATCACTAAGTCAAAGAAAACGGTTAAGATAAAGGTTACGATAAGGACTGCTAGGTCACTCTTAGGGGCACGTTGGATTATACGAACGACAGTACGCCAACCGCTCATGTTATAACCGACAATCATTAGGATTGAGGCCAAACAGGTCATAGGAATCAATGAGGCATAAGGCATGAGAAAGAGTAAAATTAGAAGCAAGGTAAGGGCATGAACCATCCCCGCTACTGGTGTCCGTCCTCCATTTTTGACATTGGCTGCGGTACGGGCGATGGCACCCGTTGCAGGAATCCCGCCAAAGAGGGCTGACATGATATTCCCAACACCTTGGCCAATCAATTCAGCATTAGAGCGATGATTACCACCAATCATCCCGTCTGAAACAACGCAAGAAAGTAGGGATTCAATGGCTGCTAGTATGGCAATGGTGAAGGCTGGCGACATCATTTGACGAATCAAAGAAAATGATAGGTCAGGAACTGTGAAACTTGGAAGTCCTGCTTTGATGGTGTAAAGATCACCGATGGTTTTGACTGGGAGATGACCAAAAGCTACGATGGCTGTGGTCACAATAATTGCAACCAAAGACCCCGGAATTTTCTGAGAAAGGCGTGGCCAAAAGATTTGAATGACTAGGGCCAAGATACCAATTGCAAGTGTCGGCCAGCTAATACTTGAAAGATGCTTCCCATAAGCTAGAAGTTTTTCTAAGAACTCAGCTGGCACGGACTTCATCTCAAGGCCCAGGAAATCTTTAACCTGTCCAGCCATAATCCCAACAGCTATCCCCAAGGTAAAACCAAGTGTGATGGTTTTGGGAATGAACTTAATCAGGTCTCCAAAACGCAGGAGCCCCATGATAATAAGCATGAGTCCCGCCATGAGCGTGGCAAGGGTCAAACCAGCCATACCATACTGGGCGATGATGCCATAGATGATGACAACGAAGGCTGCGGTAGGTCCACCAATCTGAACCCGACTACCTCCTAAAAAGGAAATAAAAAAGCCTGCAACAACTGCTGTATAAAGACCTTGTTCGGGATTAACACCAGAGGCAATCGCTAGAGCAATCGACAAGGGGAGAGCAATGATAGCCACGATGACTCCTGCGATTAAGTCCTTAAGAAACTGGCCCTTAGAATAATTCCTGATGGTAGTGAAAAATTTGGGTGTGATATATTTTAAAGCGTCCATTTTTTCCTCCTAACTACTGTCCTAAAACTCTTTAACTCAGTGAAATAACTCTTTCTCAATGAGTGTCAGACGCTTATCAATTTTACAATCTTATGATAGCATAGGAAAAGCTCATTTTCTAGGGGATTGAGGGATTTAAAGCTATTATTTCAAGAATTTTTTAACTTTCTTAGTTTAGAAGTGAAGGTATCAAAAAACAAGTCCAGACTATGGACTTGTTTTGAAAGATTCATTATGGACTACCAACTTGTTGGCAAGGAAATCGGAATGTTAAGTTTAACCTTCATCTTGCTATTGGTCACAGAGGCTTGCTCAATTTCATAGCCGATTTCTGGAAGCTTGAGCTGAATTTGGTCGTTAACCATGCGAATACCACTGCTGGACTGGGCAATGCTCTTCTTGAGGTAAGGCAGAACCAGTGATTTTGGAACTGGAAGGCGACCCAGGTGGGCACCTGCCAAGTCTAGTAGGATGACTTCCTTGTTAGTGCTGACCGTAAAATCAAGGCTAAATGTTGATCCGATAGGCCCAAGAGATACGGGAACCTTAGCTGTTAGATAGGAATCATTCAACTCTACGCTACTGTTTTGCAAGGTCTCGTCATTAGAATCAGCCATGCTTGCTTTTAGGATTTGACGAAACTGATTACTGTCAAGATTAATCTCAGTTGAAACCCCGCCTGATGAAAGGGACGCCCCACCAATACCAGCCTGTGCTAAATCAGCAAGGGATGTTTGTGTTGATACATTTTTTAATTGGTCCTGACTGTCGATCTTGTCCGGAATAAGTAGAGCCGCCACTGCAAAAAAGAGCACAATGACGAGGACAATGAGTCGTTTAAACCATTTCCACATAGGGATACCTCATTTCAATTTTTCACTTTTGACGTCTATTGTACTGTAATCAAGGGAAAAAAGCGAGTAAGAACTGGAAATTCTCTCATATTTTCTTAATGCAGGAGATATGGCTCCAGAACTTCAAAGACTTTTAAGTAAGCATTGGCATAAAGGTGGACGCCGTCATAGGTGTGCTCAGCCTTCTGCTCTTTTCTATCATCAACCAAATCAGCATTACAATTAATGAAGTGGCAGCCATAGGTTTTGGCAATTTCCTCAAGAGCCTGGTTACAGCGGTCAAGATTTTCAGGAGTCCGCAGTTTCATCCACTGAATTGAAGCCTTGGTCTGCCAAGGCAGATGAAGATTGGCTGGGTAAAAAGCCATCAGGTAAATCTTGGTATGGGGCAATATAGCTAGTGTTTGCTCCAGAATTTGGCTGATATTTGCCGTCATATGTTGGAACCACTGATCTCCATAAGGCTCCTCGGTCATGTCATTGGTACCGATATTGATGAAAACCTTACTCGGTTGCAGATCCAAAAGTAGAGGATGGATATGCTGGAGAAATTCATCCGTATTCAAACCACTGATGCCCCGATTGTAGATGATATCGTCGATACCTCTACTCCTAGCGATTTCACAAATGGGAAAAAGCTCCATGAGAGAGGAGCCCGTGAAAAGCGTCTCCCCCTTGATAGCGACCTCATTTAGGTACTGATAGTTTTTAAGTTTGATATCTTTTAATTCATCCATGATAACTTTCTTCTATATAATTTTATCTAAATGAGAGAGAAGGCAAAGAGCAACCCTACAACCGTATTGGCCAAGGCGTGGATAAAGACACTAGGAAGAATGGACCCATTTGCTTTCTTCTCATTGATAGTACCCAAAACGTAAGCTATGAGACTGATAAAGACCAAAATGGCAAAAGCCCTAAGGTAACCAGTTAGTTGGATAAACATATACCCATGGATGAGCCCAAATAAGAGAGACTGAACCAGATTTGCTCCTAGAAATCCTAATTTACCTTGCAACCTTTTCAACAGAAAACCTCTAAAGAAGATTTCTTCTGGCAAGGCAGTCCCTAAGATAGCGTATGCCAAGATAGCAGGAAGAGCTCCAATTCCCTTTCCAGAAAAATCTGTTGTGGCCGTTTGGCTAGAGTCAAACCAACTAAAGACCACAATCGAAAAAAGAAGAAAAAGTAGACTAATACCCAAAATGGTCAGTAATAATTGCCTCTTCTTCTGACTCTCAACTTTCTTCAACCCAATCCAGTCAAAGAAACCGACCTTTTTCCTGCTCCAAATTAACCAAGTGATAAAAGGAATGACAGAGACTATGAGCAGTTCCATAATACCGCTCATCAGTTTAGACATAAATAGGGTCATGAGTTTGTCCTCCATTTCTAATCAAAAGACAGCTTCGTTCTTTTGAAAACGATTACCTTTACACCTTGATTATACTACTTTTAGGGGAAGAAAAAGCCCATTTTCACCAGTCTTGCCACGTTTCTTTGGCACGAATCACACGGCCTTGCTTATAGTCAATATGGTAAACACGCCAACCACCAATCCAATCGTCCTTCAGCTTGTACTCAACACTTCCTTGAAGATCACTCCCCTTGCCCAAGAGTTTCTCAACTTCTTTTCTCGTCATGCCCTCAAGCTGATACTGCCGGTGAAAACTCCACATGAGTTTGTGTCGCATAGGAGCTGGTGTTTGAGCCCATTTTTCAGGAGTAAAAATCCGGTCACGAGGGACAATGATTGCAAAATGAACCAGACAAATGATTTCAATAATTAAGCAAAAGCCTTTTAGTCTCTTACGTCTGGTTTCTGGGGTAAGATATGCCATAGGACTACCTTACTTTCTCTTGCTTCCAATGGTCGTCCAAAATCACTGTGTGCTCTTTCGAAAAGCGAATAAGGATGTCTCTGGCAACTTGTTGGGATACACGCGCGACATTGGTCAATTCTAATCCTAGCTCAGGTGTGTCGTGTTCCAAGCGATACTTGTCATCCTCGGATTCAACAAAGATAAAACTCATTGACCCTTTTTCGCTATAAGTGAGATAGAGACTATCGTAGGATACTGGAAGTTGCGCCAAGGCATCCCAGATATCACTGTCACTTGGGTTTGTAATCGTCGCATAGTCTACCTGATCAGCTGTCGAAATACGCATGACAAGGCCTTCTGCTGCTTTCTTTTTAGGTGCAAGCCACTTAAACAAATGCATCGTTTTCCTCCTTTAGATGATGATTCCTTTTTGCTTGAGATTGTCCAGACATTCCTGTAAATAGGCAGTATCATGCTCTGGGTAAATGATGACTGGTAGCTTCTCCACTTCAATCTTATCGTAGGCTGGCATCTGCCTGCCTCGATACTCCTTGTCCAACCACTCTGGGCTGACACGATAGCCACGTTCCGCCATTTCTTGCATAATAAGCTCATGGTATTTAAACAAGCGATACGGTGAATAATCAAAAACATAGTTAACCGTCGCATGTTTGCGTTGCCATCCCTTACCACGAAGGGCGCAACATTCTCGGTGCTGCCCTAATAATTGCTGACGGGGTAGTTTTGCAATCAACTCTTGATGCCACAGTCTCATTTTGAACCCCCATTAATTAAGGTTGACTCCTCCAGATAGCGATTAGGATACTTGCTGAGGAGCTCTTTGACAGATTCCACTAAACCATGCTGAGGAATTTGGCCTGCTGCATAGCTATCTAACTGAGCCATAAACTTTTCCTTCTCACTAGTGGTTGCTTTTTTCTTAAAATACCCCCAGATATGTTGGAAAGCATTGACGACCTGACCAGGATTTTCAGGAAGGTCCAGGGCTTGATCAATGTAGGCCTGAACCTGATCCAAACTAACCTCATCATTCTTGAGATAGTTACGGATTTCTAAGTAAATCTTGTTTGAATGGCTGAGCACCAGGTACTTATTGGCTGCCCAAAGTCGCTCGCACTGGCGACGTGGATTGGTAGTTGTCATTAGGAACCTTCCTTGATTGCTTTTTATCAGTATAGCATAGTTTAAATGGGGATAATAGATTATGCCTTTGAGAATTTGAAGAGTGATTTCCAACTATTTTCAGAAAAGGGCTTTTGCTTGGTTTGCTTGTAAGCGTTTGCTATACTTAAGGTATCAAAGAAAGGAGACAAAGCCTATGACATTGTCCAAAAAACTCACACTTTCTCTTGCCTCTATGGCAGTTCTTGGTCTTTTAGCAGCCTGCTCAAACCAGAAAGCTCAAACACCTGAAAGCTCTGCTAGCACCCAACAAAGTTCAAGTAAGGTTTCATCTTCACAAAGTTCTGAAGTTTCTAAACAGACTGAAGGGCTAGATGGCACCTATAAAGGAACTGATGAAAATAATCGTATTACTCTTACCATCTCTGGAAATACTGGAACTTGGGAAGAGGACGAAGCAGATGGCGAGAAGGAAAGCAAGTCTGTAACAGTTAACCCTGACAATCAAAGTCTAACGATTGGTGATGATACCAAATTCTACAAACTCGACGGTAATCAGCTGACTATTGAAGATGATGACCATGATCCAAATGATACGGTTGTCTTGACGAAATAATATGAAAACCTTAGCCAAACCACTCTCTGGAATTTAGCTAAGGTTTTTTATGTTATACTATAGGCAGAAAGAAAACGAATACAAACAGGAGGTTGACGATGACTCAAAGAAGATTATGGGTGACGCTATTTGTTATATCGATTATTGTAACTCTTATTGGACTGGGATTTTCTGTCTATAACTATTATGTCTTTGATAAACCCTTTATGACCACGACTACAAAAGGTTTACTATCAGCCTTTTTCCTGTGTTCGACAATGGTTGCCATCACCCTATCCAAATCAAGTAAGAAGTAAAGATATGAAAGAGGTATAAGTTTGTAAACTTATACCTCTTTTGATACAACATTACTTAATCTTGTGTTTATTCATTTTTTCTTCAAAGATGCCTGTCATGATTTTACTCAACTCTTGGCATTCTTTTTCAACCTTTTGATGATGAAATGTATCCTTGGCCAAACGAGTCATCTCCTAAAAATGAAACTGTGTCATTATATCAACTGATAGGAATGAAAAGCTTCCACTGAAATTCAGTGGGAGGTTCAACTCTAATTCTATGATTTTCGTACCGCCACCAGCCAAGAGGCTAGTAGGATTTCGCAAATAACCAGAAGGATAATCTGGGTAAGAGAGCTCTGAACCAGCATAAGGACAGCCAGACTATCGATCAGCATATGGGCAAGGATACAAGGAGCAGCTCCTTTCGAATACTCTTTGAGAGCTCCAAATAGAAAAGTATTTCCTAAGATCATCAGGTAAAAAATGAGATAGTTGGAGGAACCTGCTGTAATCCAAGGGAGTTGATAGATAGGGATATGCCAGAGGAACCAGATAATGGAAAGAACCATCATTTTAGTTATAAAGTGCTTGCTAAAGGAAAGATGCTCTTGTAAAAACCAACGCCAACCTACTTCTTCCAGACCTCCATATAAAAAGGTCCAGGGAAAATATAGTAAGAAGGCCAAGAGGGTGTTCCCAGTATAGCTAACATTCCTGAGAAAGAATGAGGTTCCATAGTAGATGACTGGAATGAAGAGAGCTAGAATCCAGGACAGGGGAATTTCTTTTTGAAGAAAGACCTTTTTGAAGAATTCACCCAAGGATTTGACTTCACTCAACACAAGAGAAAAGACAGCCGCCATAATCAGGGGAACACAGTTCATTAGGATAAACAGTATTGAGGCACCCAGACTACGCCTGTCTGGGAAACACCATAGGATAACTTGCCCTACTATATATGTAGCAAAGAGGGCAGACAGTACATACCAGATAGCGACTGATTGTTTTGAAATAATTTTGCTCATTTTTTCTCCGTAACGGGATGGTAAAATTGACAGTATCTCTTTTTTATGGAAGGTTGATTCGTAATTGTAGAAATAAACACATTGTCTTTAAAAATCTTATTTAATCTTGTGTTTATTCATTTTTTCTTCAAAGATGCCTGACATGATTTTACGGAGCTCTTCTCTCTCTTTTTCAGGAAGGTCCCCTTGGCGCTTAGCCGCTGCATAAAGTTCAGGATATTGCTTGGCTACACGCTCGACTGTCTTAGTCGTCGCATGCCCTCTGACAAAGAAAGGAATGCGTTTAATCCATTCTTGTGGTACGAGAGCGAGTAACTTCTTAGCCGCTTCCTTATCAGAAATCTCAGCTGTGCTCAAACCTTTTTCGATTTGCTTTTGTTCTTGTTCTGTAAAATCTTTTAATTCCATAACTTGCTCCTCTTTATCTTTATATAGTAAATTTTACACCCATGCATGAGAATATACAACTGATTGAGATGGGATGTTGCTAGCTGTGAACAATAATAGAATTAGGAAAATCATGATTTCTTTTTTTCTAAAATACCGTACAAAAAGATCTGATGAATTTGCTCAACCTCTGTCTCTAAATTGTCACTATGGGCTAATTGATTTCCCATACCATTAAGAGCATCTATGACATTTAAGATAAGCTCTGTCGATAGGTCTTCAGCAATAAGGCCCTCTGCTTTTCCGAGATGAATATAAGCACGATAGATGTCACGTTTTTTGCAGTGATTGCTTTCGTTAGGAGAGTTGAGAAAACAGAATCTTCCACCATTTTATCTTGAAAATAGTCCGAGATTTGCTGACTCATTTTCTCCTGACATATGGCAAAAGCATGGTCTAATTTTGTTTTAAAATCTAGATTGCTATTTAAAATGTCCTCAGCTTGTTGGGTTATTTCTTCAAACAAGTCATTAACACAGAGAGTTACCAAGTTATCTTTGCTCCCGAAATAATTGTAGATAGAAACAGGAGATACTTCTGCTACCTCTGCAATAGATTTTATACTCGTTTGTTTAAAGCCCTTGTCTTTAAACAAACGCAAAGCTGCTTGAATAATCGCTTGCTTCTTTTTCTCAGTCGTCTTTTGATATTGATTCATGTGAATACCTCTGTTATTACCAATTGTAGCATAAGTTTGAAATATATGAGTATATATTTCATTTTTCCTTGCTATTCTTACTAGCTTTCTCTATAATAAAGTTTGAATTTAAACCATCTATATTTCAAACTTTATTTTCAAAAATGGGAGGGAACATGCTCATTCAATATCTTATAAAGCAATCTAGAAATCCGAGTGGTCTTGTTGGCCGAGTGATTACCAACATCTGGTCGTCCTATTTTAAGGAACTCAGCCTTTGGGCAATAAAACAAACCACTATCCCTAACAATAGTCGTATTTTAGAAGTCGGTTATGGCGGTGGTAGCACTATCAAAAACCTACTTGCTTTAGATAAAAATCTTGACATTCATGGCATTGATATTTCCAAGGAGTCTTATCAAACTGCTAAACGGATGCTTTTAAAGTCAATAGAAAATGATAGTGTCCAGCTGATGGTTGGCAATGTCGAAAACCTCCCCTACCAAAATCATTATTTTGATCTTGTCTTTGCCATTCAGACTCATATTTTCTGGAAAGATTTAAAACAAAGCTTTCAGGAAATCTATCGAGTCATGTCCAATCATTCTACTCTGATTATTGCTTCCGAAAAAGAAAAAATTAAGTATCATATGACAGATTATGGAACAAGTTCTGAATTGAGTCAGTTATTAACAAGTATTAGCTTTTCAAAGATTGAAGAAAGGCAAAATCACAAATGGGTTTTGTATATTGTTATTAAAAGACATTAGGAAATTGATAGACAAATTCCCACTTGACTTAAGAAAGGCTCTCCCCTTAGCAACACGAAAAGAGAAGACTAAGTTAGTCTTCTCTTTGTGTAAGCTTTACGCTAGCTATTGAGCTAGGCAAGGTTAGCAAAAAACTTTATATTTTAACTTATAATATGTCTATTAGTTGATAATCTTAACCTTGCAAAATTTAAATCCACTAGAAGATAAGGAGATAAGGATCTTCAAGATAAGATATAACTTGTGCTAAAAATTCAGCTGCTGGAAGGCCATCGATGACTTGATGGTCGAAGCTCAGACTCAATGGAAGATAGTCTTTTTGAACAACCTCTCCCTCCTCATTAAATGCCAAAGCTTGTTGAGTTGCTCCTACTCCAAGAATTGCCACCTCTGGGGAGTTAAGGATTGGTGTGAAGTATTCTACACCTGGCCCCCCTAGGTTCGTAATTGAGAAAGTAGAACCACTATATAGGTCAGATGGAAGTGTACCTTTTCGAGCTTGATTAGCCAGAGTCTTAATGCTTTGACCAAGATCTGCTAAAGTCATACGGTCTGCGTCTCGAATCACAGGGACAACCAAACCATCATCCAAAGCTGTTGCCATACCAATATGAATGCTTTCTTGAATCTGATGAATTCCGCCGCCATACCAAGCATTCAAAGCTGGAAAATCTCTCAAAGCTTTGGTTACTGCTTTAGTTAATAGAGTTGTGATACCTAGTTCACCATTTTCAAGTGGAGTATGGACCTTGGCCTTAAGTTCTTTACGGAATTTCAAAAGCTCAGTTAAATCAGCCTTACGATGAAGTGTCACTTGAGCAGAAGAATGAAGACTGTTCATCATACGTTCGGCAATAATCTTACGCATGCCTTGGAGTCCCTCACCATATTGACCTGAGGTCATATCTTGTGGTAGAGGTTCAACGACCTTATCAACAACAAGACTTGGTTGGTAAGCTTCTACATCACGTCTTGTAATACGACCATTTCCACCTGTCCCTTTAATAAGTGAGATATCATAGCCTTTCTCAGCAGCCATCTTACGAGCCACCGGTGTAATGAAAATTCGTTCCCCACCAGTACGAGCTATAAGTGCTGTAGTAGATTTAGGACTAGACGGTGTTGAATCTTTAGCGACTTCAGTTGGAGTTTCCTCTTGTGCAGTATCCTCTTGGGTTCCTACATCCTCTCCTTCCTGACCAACCCATCCAACGACTTCCTTACATTTAACTGTAACACCTTCACCATGCACAATGTCTAGAACAACCCCAGAAGCAGGGGATTCGACTTCACTAGTCAATTTTTCAGAACTAATTTCCAATAAAGGCTGACCACTTGTTACTGTATCACCAACTTGGACCAACCACTTTTGAATGAGTCCTTCAGTCATGGTTAGGCCGAGCTTGGGCATTAAAATTTCTGTTGCCATAAGCGCCCTCCTATCCTTTCAAGTCCTGAATCAATTCATCAGCTACTTTCAAAACCTTATCCGCATCAGGGATATAGGCTTGTTCTAAGTTTGTCGCAAATGGAACAGGAGTATTTGGAGCACAAACACATTTCACTGGTCCATCAAGATAATCAAAAGCTTTATCTGAAACTACAGATGCAATGTCAGTTGCAGTATTGTTATGTGGATTGGCCTCATCCACAATAATTAAACGACCAGTTTTCTTCACGGAATTTAACACTGTTTCTTCATCCCATGGAGCAACTGTACGAAGATCAATCACTTCTACAGAAATGTTGTCTTTTACCAAGCGGTCTGCGACCTCATAAGCTACATACAACATCTTACCAATTGTCACAATTGTTAAATCCTTACCTTCTCTACGAACGGCAGCCTTACCAATTGGTACAGTATAGTATTCTTCTGGCACTTCCCCTTTTAATCCATATAAAGTCTTGTCTTCAGAAAAGATAACTACATTATCATCCTCTATTGATGCTAGGAGTAATCCTTTGGCATCATAAGGGGTAGCAGGAACGACCACCTTAATACCAGGAATCGATCCAAATAAACCGTAATAGGATCCAGAGTGTTGCGCAGCAGCTGAAGCACCTGCCCCGTGCATAGTACGAACAACCATCGGAACTTTAGCTTTACCGCCAAACATGTAACGCATCTTAGAAGCCTGTCCTAATAGGGCATCAAAACAGAATCCAATAAAATCATTAAACATCAACTCTGGTACAGGTCTTAGTCCCGTAAGCGCCATCCCCACCGAAGCTGATAAATAGCCGTGCTCAGAAATCGGAGTATCAATAACACGTTCCCTGCCATATTTCGGCATCAATCCTCGTGTGATACCCATGACACCGCCCCAGGCATCCTCGTTATTATTTTCTAAGTGTTCAACATTAACACCACCTGAGATATCCTCTCCTAGGAGAACAACTCGCTCGTCTCTTTCCATGGCTTGATCGAGCCCTTCATTGATGGCTTTCATAAATAATGTTTCTCTAGTCATTATGAATCCTCCTCAATCAGTCTGCAAATACGTCTTCGTAGAGAGCTTCTTCTTTTGGAATTGGGCTCTCTTGAGCAAAGTGGATTGCATCTTCAACATCTTTTTGTGATTGGGCAACAATCTCATCCAATTCATCTTGGCTAAGGATACCCTTTTCAGTTACCAGGTCACGAAATACTTCCAAGGCATCCACATCTGCCCATTCTTTTTCGATTCCATCTGGTGCTTTGTATTTTTGCTCATCTCCTTCGAAATGGCCATGGTTACGATAAGTAATAGCTTCAATTAACGTTGGACCATCTCCACGACGTGCACGTTCAATGGCCTCTTTAGCCACTTGATAAACAGCAAATAAGTCCTTACCATTAACGCGAACTCCAGGCATATTGTAAGCTTGTGCACGTTCAGCAATTGTTGGAGAACCTGATGAATACCATTGTGGTGTTGATTCTGCAAAAAGGTTGTTTTCATTTACAAATACCACAGGTAGATTCCAAATAGAGGCCATGTTTAAGCACTCATGAAAATTACCTTCATTGGCAGCACCATCACCAAAGAAACATACAGCAACATCATCAGTCTTTAGATATTTGTTGCGCATAGCAGCCCCTGTCGCAAGACCAAAGCCTCCGCCTACCATACCATTAGCACCAAGGATTCCTTTATCCAAGTCAGCGATATGCATAGAGCCACCCTTACCTTTACCAAGCCCAGTAGACTTACCAAAGATTTCAGCCATCATTTTTTTAAGGTCTCCACCTTTAGCCACACAGTGTCCATGTCCTCGATGTGTGCTAGTAATGTAGTCTTTATCAGTCAGGTTAGCACATACCCCAGTCGCAATAGCTTCCTCACCTGAGTAAAGGTGAACAAATCCTGGAATTTGACCGATTGAAAAGAAATGTCGTGCATTTTCTTCAAAATTTCGAATATCCCACATAGTCTTATACATGGATTTAGCCTCTTCTTTTGAAACATTTTCCACACCAAGATCATGGGCAGTTTGAACCTTAACTTCTTCCTTGGTTAAGGTTTGTCCCTGATGTTTTTCTTTCATTAGGGCTTGTGGCAATTCTTGATAATGTGTCATATTGTTTCCTCCTTCTATAGAGAGCTTTATAAAAAACAAATATTATTGACAGATATATAGATTTGAAAAATGAGAATGGCTGTGCTAAACCTATCCATCGACCTTAGGACCTTAAAATCAGTCTTGCAACTTCCTGAACCAACTCAGAAATTGTTGGATGTGCAAAAATTGTCTTATCAAGCTGATCAAGTGTTCCTTCAGCATCTTTCAAGACAATCAAGGATTGTAGAATATCAGTTGCATGTGGACCAACGATAACGGCACCTAATAGTAGGTGATAGCGTTTTTCGGAGACAATTTTAACAAAACCTTTTGCTGAATTAGACGCAATGGCTCGACCATTATAAACATAAGGAAGTTGACCAACTGATATATCATATCCTTGTTGTACCGCCTCCTCTTCTGACAAGCCAAAGGAAGCAATCTCCGGCGTTGTAAAGAGCGACCGTGGAACACTTGAATTATCAACCGGTTCCTCAGCCTGACGACAAATGGCTCGAACAGCTTTGATTCCCTCGCTACTAGCAACATGAGCTAACATATATCCAGGAATCAAATCCCCAATCGCATAAACACCTGATTGAGATGACTCGTAATAACTATCTACCTTAATAAAGCCTTTTTCGGTCAGCTCCAAACCCATCATTTGGGCTAACTCAATATTTGGCTTACGCCCAGTTGCTACAAGTAAGTTATCATAAGAGTAGGACTTGCCATCTGCTAAAATTACAGCATTTTCTTTAACCCTATCTATGCTAACTCCCTCCAGAATGGTAATTCCAAGTTGTTCCATCTTTTCTCTAATAATGGAACGTGCTTCATCATCTTCAGTTGCTAAAATTGTTGGTGCAACCTCTATCACTGTCACATCCACACCAAGTGGAGCCATGGCAAAAGCTAACTCAACGGAAATAATACCTCCACCAATGATAATCAAACGTTGAGGAAGTTCCTTTAAGTTGAAAAAGTTATCTGTTGTCAAGTAGTCAACATCGTTAATACCAGGAATAGGAGGAATAAATGGATGACTCCCCGTCGCCAAAATAACAGACTTACCTGAGACTCTTTCACCATTAACTTGGAAGGTTTTATCAGAAATATAAGCTGCCTCACCTTCAATATAGGTGATCCCTAATTGTTTAAAACTTGATTGAATACCAGACTGTAGTGTTGCTACGACTTGATCTTTGCGAGCAACAAGTTTTTGAAAATCAAGATTATCATTTAAAACTGTTACTCCATACTGAGAGGCTTCTTTAGCAGCTAAAAACCAATGAGCATGTTCAAGATAGGCTTTGGATGGGATACAGCCAACGTTCAAACAGGTGCCACCTATGGAGTTTTTCTCAATGACAGTTACCTTTTTACCTAAACGGGCAGCTTCTTCAGCAGCAACATAACCACCAGGACCTGCCCCTATAATGAGAATATCACATTGACTCAAAACAATACTCCTTTCTAGAATGGAAGTCGGCTGTTAGCCGAACCACTTCAAGTAGGACAAAAACTCGGAGATGTTTTTGAAAGCGTTTTCTATACTTTGATTATAAAACTAATACTTATGAAAATCAAGTAATTCACTGAAAATGTGATGTTTTGGTGGTGAAAACATTCACAAGTAATGCAAACGTTTGCCATTCTCTAATCGGGATGATGTTAGCACTTATATTTTGCTGATTTGTATAAAAACTAGAAAAATATAAATCTCCCCCAATCATTAAATAATTCTTCAAAATGTTATAAAAAACACTCTAACGTCTATAGCTTGGATAAAACTATAGAAATTAGAGTGCTTTTACTATTAGAAAGAATATGTGGATTTAAAAAGGAATTTAAATTAATCTAAAGAAAGTTGATTTTTCAACTGAATAATATTATAAGAATATCGATTTGTAGTTATTTTGAAAGTAATCTTATAAGTGAGTAATTAGGAGTAGAATATGACAACTCTATTTTTTTGTAGAGTAGCTTTTGTAGCTTTTATGTGAAAAATCAATTGACTATTTAATTATTTATCGTCCTTTTTAATCATATTTTTCACACCTTCGATAGCTCCTTCAACAGCATCTTTGGCATCTTCGGCAACTTCTTTCACTTTTGAGACTGCTTTTTCAGCAGCACCCTCTTTTTCTGTTTTTTTATCACCAGTTAATTTTCCGACACCTTCTTTAAATGCGCCTTTAGCTTGGTTGAGTTTTTCTTCTACTGACATAATATTATCCTCCTTTGGACATAAAGATTTTTAAATATGAACGCTCTTAAACAATACATTCAAATTTTTGAGTATAAAAAGATAAGTTAAATTATAGCTTTTGTGTTGAAGTCGAGTCATAAACAGCTTGAACACCCTCACTAACGTTATCTTTATTTGCTGATAAACCATTAGCTAGTCCATGTTTACCACTTTTTTAATTTATCGGCACTAAGTTTGCTAGTTGATTGGAGTCTTCCTGTCGAAATATTGAAAATTATTCTTTTTTCCCTAAGAAAAATGATACTACTGCAACAACAATAACTGCCCCTAAAATTGATGGAACTAAGGCCATTCCAGCTAGTCTAGGTCCCCAAGAACCGAAGAGTGACTGTCCAACAGATGAACCAATTAAACCTGCAAAGATATTGGCAATTATTCCCATGGAACCTCCCTTTTTAGTGATTCCACCAGCAATAAAACCTATAAAGCCTCCGACAATAATAGCCCAAAGCATAATGTCTCCCCCTTTCTAAATAGAGGAAAGTTAGATTGTTTGGAAAATCAAACCATCTAAAGAGTTACATTTTAGCTAAAACATTTTTTATATTAATCTTAACAATCATAAGATTAATGTTAGTATATACCTGTTAATAACAGTATAAGTTAATCAAATTGATAAGTCAATGAAAATGTTTGCGCTTACACAAAAATAGACATAAAAACCATCATTGGCTTTTGCAATCGCTTGCATAGTTTTACAATTTCGCTTATCTCATTTTTTTGTTAAAAATCTACACATACTTCTCCTATTATTAGGGCTTCCTCTAAATGGATTGATTTATGAATAAAAAGTTTGATTAAACTGCTACATTCATATGATTGATTAGCATTTTAGCCACAAAAGAAAATAGCCCTAAGATGTTCGAGTGACGAAAGTAAAAATAAAATGTATAATTGAGACATGTAAACCCTTACACATTTTTCTTTAAATAGTAAGTATCTAACAAAATAGTATAAATAATACACCAAACACTACATCACTTTCAGTAGGAGTTTAAAATTAATATGGAGTAGTGAATTGATTACAAATTGAAAGTAGAATATAAAACACACCCAGGTAAAGAAGTTACAATAATAATGGCCAATGATTTAGATACGTCGTCAAAGAGTGAGCTTAAAAAGTTGTTCCCTCAAGATATTCCTTCCTTTCAGAAGAGGTCAAACAGTATTGAGTAACTTCTTAAAAAGTGACTATACTAACAAAGAGGGAGTACTGTAATGGAAAAAATTTTGAAGGATGGTAAACTTTATTCTCTAATAGAATTTAGGGACAAAATCTATGAGGATTTAGATTTATCAAAAAGTGACTTAACCACTTTATTGTGTGCGATATTGATTGCATCTATTGGTTTGAATATGAATTCTATTCCAACAATCATAGGGGCAATGTTGATTTCTCCATTGATGACACCTATCCTTGGAGTAGGTTTTGCGTTAGCAATATTAGATACAAAACTTCTCAAAAAATCGTTTAAAGTTCTTTTTATTCAAGTTGCAGTAAGCCTTTTAGCCTCTACACTTTATTTTTTACTTTCGCCCATTTCTTACGCAAGTACGGAAATTATTGCTAGAACTTCGCCCACAATTTGGGACGTTGTAATAGCATTCGTCGGTGGATTAGCCGGCATTATTGGAGCACGAAAGAAAGAAGCTAATAACATTGTTCCTGGTGTCGCCATTGCAACTGCTCTTATGCCACCCGTTTGTACCGTTGGGTATTCTATTGCCACAGGAAATCTTGAGTATATGATAGGGGCGTCATATTTGTTCTCCATTAACTGCAGTTTTATTATGATTGCTACATATATTGGCACTAATGTGATGATGGTTAATAATCCTTATGTTAAACATAATCGTAAAGCCTCTAAAATGCGAAAAATATTAATTCTAGTCTCGCTTGTTCTTATTATTCCAAGTTTAGCTTCTGCAACTACCTTAGTTAGAGATACGCTAATCAATGAGTCTATCAATAATTATCTATCTGATCAATTTGAAAACCATACTATTTTGAAAAAGAAATATAGTAAAGAAAACAATACACTAAAGCTAACCATTTCAGGTAAATATCTTTCAGAAGCTGAGTTACAAGGTATCATTAACAAACAAAGTGAATATGGTTTGAAAAATATCTCGATTCAGGTTTCACAATTAACAAATGATAGATTAACTGAAAAAGAATTAGTCGACTACATCATTCAATATAAAAACGATGATGATCTTCAACAAATAGAAAAGGATAAGTAAAAAGAATCCCCAAATAACAACAAGTAATGTGAGATATTAATTTGATAAGCATAAGAAACCGTTGAAAAGTATTGTCACTAGTAGTCCATAGGAGAAAATATCAATGAAAAAAGTAATGATAATTATTAATCCAACTTCTGGAGGAGAAACAGCATTAGATTATAAAGAGAGCTTGGAGAATAAGGCTAAAAAGTATTTTGATTATGTTGAAACTAAGATTACGCAAAAAGCCAAAGATGCAACTCAATTTGCTGAAAAAGCCTCTAAAGAAAAATATGATGCAGTAATTGTTTTTGGTGGAGACGGTACTGTAAATGAGGTTATTTCAGGGATTGCTGAAAAAAATCACATCCCAAAACTTGGGATTATTCCTGGTGGAACTGGTAATTTAATCACTAAGCTATTAGAAATCAACCAAAATATTGATCAAGCGATTGAAGAACTTGATTTCAATTTTACTAAAACCATTGATGTTGGAAAAGCTAATCAAAATTATTTTGGCTATATTTTTAGTGTTGGATCTATACCAGAAGCTATTCATAACGTTGATATTGAAGATAAAACAAAGTACGGTATCTTTGCATATGCAATCAATACGATGAAGTCTGTTGTGGAAGACGATGTATTTAATGTTCGTATTGAAAGCGAAAATGGCAATTATGAAGGTGAAGCTAGTCAGGTCTTAGTTCTTCTATCTAATTACTATGCAGACAAAAAACTATTTGATGAAAATACAGATGGATATGGAAATATCTTGATTTTAAAAGATGCATCCATCATTTCTAAATTATCGACTATCCCAGATTTGTTAAAAGGGGATCTAGTAGGTAACGATAATATCGAATATATCAAAGCGCGTAATATTAGGATTACTTCAGAGGTTGAGTTAGAGTCAGATGTTGATGGAGACAAATCGGATAATCTTCCAGTAGATATAAAAATACTCGGGAACCATATCGAAGTGTTCTCAGGCACCAAAATATAGTATTTTCCCTTCTACTTCTCCAACAAAAAAGTTTTTAATTATATAAGTTACTGCATCAGCAACAATAATAGTCTTGTCCTTTTTGAAGTTAGGATATAAGTCAAAAGTAAGTAAATTACTTTTAATATACGGAGTTAAGGCGTTTTTTGATTCATGTCTAAAAACTTTTCGGAAGCATCAACTGTGATGGTAGTTTTCGAGCATAACAAAAAGTAGTGAAGAGATTCCATCGTCGGAATCTTCTTCACTACTTTTCTTCTCTCTTTCCTACTCAATCACCAATAGCAGCATTTCAGAGTTTCCACTCTTCAATCAACCAGTCCGAAAAACCATCATATCTTTCTTGGAGATTATCATGATGACCGTAGGGGTCAAATGCTGAATAAGTGGACAAGCACTGTTTTTTGATGCGTTCATGTACTTCTTTGGCAAAGCTAGGAGCCTTGGCCAGTCTATTCTTATGATTAGCCCCTTCGGTCAAACCGTTACATAAATAGACCGAGCAAGACTTATTAAGAAGCTGATGGGATTGGCAGTAATCTACAAAATCTGGATACCAAAAGGATCCACAAATGGAAAAGATAAAAGGCATCTTATCACTGCTATAAAGACTGGAAATAGCAGCCAAACCACCTAGTGAGTAGCCTCCGTAAGCCATGCGACTGTCATCCAATCGAAACTCCTCTTGGATGCTATTTAAAATATGGCCAAATAGTTGGTCATGATAGCTGGCTAGCTTGCCACCAAAATCAGGACTTCCAGGTCTCAAAGCCTGAGCATACCAAGGTGTAAAATCATCCAAGCGATTCTTGGGCTCAAGGCCTACCAGGATAACGGAATCCGCTAGTTTTCCCATATAATCCAGTTGTCCATCGTTCAGAAAAACAGCTGGATAAGTCTTAGTAGCATCATAAGACTCAGGAAGGGCAATCGTCACTCGAATGCCATGGCAGACAAAGTCTTTATTTATTAACAAAGTCATTAACCTTCTCAAGAGAATCAATCACAGATGGACCGTAATCCATAAGCTCATCATAAGAAATAGTCATGATTTTCTTGTTTTTAACGGCTGGTACATTTTCAAGAACAGCGTTCTTTTCCATCTTGTCTGTAGCATCCTTGTCCATGGCCTTATTACGGTCACTAGTTACATAGATAATCAATTCTGGTTCCATAGACACGAGATTTTCCAGAGTCAAATCTGATGTTCCTGTCGCAACATTGGTATAGCCAAGCTGATTAAGCATACTTTCTTGAAGGGCAGATTTGTAAGTTCCAAAGGTCTCATCATTGTAGGCACACATGATCAGAGCCTTCTTCAAGTCTTTGTCAGAAGACTTGTTTTTCTTTTTAACGGCGTCGATACGCTTTTGGAGTTGTTCTGCATACTTGTCTGCCTTGTCTTGAACGTTGAAAATGTCACCAATATTTTTAACATCTTCGATGATATTATTCAAATCTTGTTTGGTTGTTGAAACAGAAGCTTTTTGCGTATAGACGGGAATGTCGTTGCTGTTCCACGTGCTGATGGTTCCCATTGATTTGTCTGAGAACATCATGTTACGACCAATAAGGGCATCAGGTCCGTAAGCCAAGATGGCTTCTTGAGAGATTGTCTTCTTATCACCGATATGTGGGATTGAGGCAATGTCTTCCTTATATTTATCGGTTACTTCATTGTCAGGGTTAAGCATACCGACAATCTTGTCTTTTAAACCAAGCTCAATTAAAATTTCCGTTGATGAAAGGTTGTTTGTGATAACCTTTTCTGGTGCCTTTTTGAAGACTTGATCTAGCTCAGTTCCTTGATTGTCATAAGTTTTGACGGTCAAAGGATACTGGGTTTCTGAGTTAGTCTTTTTCACCGTTTCTTTTGCTGCTGATGACGATGATGTGCTGTTTTTATATGTAGAACTGCATGCTGTCAATGTGAGGACTGCTGCAGCGATTAATGCGATACCAAAAGTTTTCTTGTTCATAAAGCCTTCCTTTCCTAGGCTTATAAATACTGAATCATTGCCTGCTGGTCATCCGTCCAGGTAATACGACTCTGAACATCATAAACTGCCTGCAAGGATTGTGGGGTTACGGCATCCCTTGGGACACCTTGGGCAACAATCTCACCCCCTTTCATTAAGTAAATATAATCTGAAAAACGACAGGCCAATTGAATATCGTGGAGAACTGCGAGAACATTAATGCCGAGTTCCTTGACCAAGGCCAACATCTCCAACTGATACTTAATATCCAAATGGTTGGTAGGCTCATCTAATAAAAGGAGTTTGGGTTCCTGAGCCAAAGCACGCGCTAGGATAACTCTTTGTTTTTCGCCACCTGATAAGGACGAATAATAGCGTGTCTTCTTTTCAGACATACCAACCTTGTCTAGGGCATCCTGGACGAGCAAGTGGTCCCGCTCCGATTCTTTTTGTAGAAAGGAAAGGTGGGGCGTTCGGCCAAGCATGACAATTTCTTCCACCGTGCAATCAAATTGAAGGGTGTTAAACTGTGTCACAACAGCCATTTCTTTTGCAGTTTCCTTTAGGCTTACCTGATCTAGGCTTTTACCATCAAGTAAAATCTGACCGCTATCTGGTTTCAACTGGCGATAAATGGTTTTTAGCAAGGTTGATTTCCCACTCCCATTTGGTCCTAGTATGGTCTGGAATTGCCCACCTTCAACCTCTAGAGAGACACCGTTTAGGATTTTTTTCTCTCCAATCGAATAATGAATATCCTTACACTTTACATCCATAAGTCTAAACCACCTTCCTACGATTTTTAGTCACAATATAAATAAAGAAAGGTGCGCCAACCAAGGCTGTAAAGATACCGATAGGTAACTCCGCATTTTTAACGAGGATTCTAGCCAAGACATCTGCCCAAACCACAAACAAGGAACCTAGGAGAGTTGCTACTGGAAAAAGCTTACGATAATTAGTCCCGACTAAACTTCTAGCAATATGGGGGGTAATCAAGCCCACAAAGCCAATAATACCACAACTAGAAACCAAGACTGCCGTTATGATCGCAACGATGGCGATATAAAGATACCAATAGAGTTTAAGTGGGATCCCTAAAGTCAAAGCTGCTTCATCGCCCATCATCATGGCATTGAAGACACGATACTGAGTTGAGAAAAAGAGAAAGGCCAAACCAACCACTACTGCTGGAAGCATCAAATCTGACCAAGATGTTCCTGTCAATGAACCCATGGTCCAAAACTTAATGGTCATGACACTATCTGCTGTCGCTCCAATAGAGATTATAAAATTGGCAAAGGCAATAAAGAGGGCATTAACAACCGTTCCAGATAAAATCAAGCCAGATGTGGTCACTCTCCCCTGCATAGAGGCAATAATTAGTACAAGAACCGTCGCTAAGATAGCACCCACAAAGGCACCCAAGCCTACTACAGTTTTAAGGCCTAAAATGATGGCAAAGGTTGCTCCAAAAGTTGCACCCGCCGAGATTCCTAATATATAGGGCTCAGCAATAGGATTATTGACGGTTGACTGCATGACACTCCCAGACATGGAAAGGCCTGCACCAACTATTAACCCCAGGATAACCCTAGGAACTCGCATATTCCAGATAATAGCTTCAAGTGGTTTGGCTATGTTTTGACTGGCAATCGGAAGCCCCAATTTACTGAAGATGACACCATAGGTATCACCTATATCTATAGTGACCGCTCCTAAGGACACTGCAACAAAAACTGATGCTACTACTAAAAATAGAAGCAAACAGAGCAGGCTTAGGTAGCGGGAAAAAACAAGGTGTTTTGTTTTTTTAAAAGGCATTAGCACCTCCTTTCCACCTGTAATGTCAGAAAATTTCGACAATACCTTTCTAGTATAACATGCCTCAAAAAGAAGGGCAAGGTCATTTGAGACTTACAAAGAAAAAAGAGCAGTCTTGAACTACTCTTAAGATTTATAAATAGTTGAAGCAAAGTGAGAAAAAAGTCGATTTATCATTTAATTTTCTCCACACTGCTACTAGCAATTCTCATGGCAAGAAGGATTATCAGCACCTTAATCACCAGGGATAACCAAATGTTCTCAACTGATGACAGTTGCGATAAAGCATTGATCAACGCATGTGTCATCACACAAAGCCAAAGGCTTCTGGTCTTTGTATAAATAGCGGATAAGATGAAACAATTGCTTAATAAGCCTAGCAAAAATGGTAGCAAATGAACCGTGGCCATAGACCCATCAATGTAAAAATAGAGTAAATGCCATAGTGACCAGGCTACAAAGGTACACAGCGTAGACACTAGAAAGGTCAACTTTTCTTGCAAAGTAGGCTGGAAAAAATAGCGCCAACCGATTTCTTCGATACCACCAAAGACGAGGGCTTTTACAAATAAAATTATGGGGAGATACCAAGTTGAACTAATCATTTCCCCACTAAAGACCTGTGGTAAAAAATCCAAACCTATAAAAATGAGGACTAAGAGATAGTTAAGAGGAGCTTGTTTGACTTGGAAAAAATCTCTGAGAAGCTGTTTAAAACTGGAGTGATGATAGCGGATACTAACATAGCCTCCCCAAATGGCTGATGACAAGCCACCTAACATAAGGGTAAAGAGGCCAATTGGAGTCCCATAATCAACCCTAACTCCTCCTGCTCTTAAAATCAAGACAATGAGACTAACTAATAAAATTTGTCCAAGGGTGCCCGCCAGATAAAGCAACAAGGCTTGTTTTCTTTTCATATATTGGTTCCTTTTTCTCCCCTATTCAAACTTTCGTCTCACGATAACCTAGTCCATATCCACCCATTTGCCATTGTCCATGATAAAGGGTTTGGCTAGACCTGGTCCGGTATAGTCCTTGTACTTGGTTGTGAGATACTTGTAACAGTCTTTCTTGCTAGCAAATTTTATGGCTTGATAGGGCTCTTCAAAGGTCAACTTTTCAACAAATAAGTAGCCATCCGTCGTAGGCACCAAGACTCCGACGTGACCAACAAAAAGGGAATCACCATCCAAATTATCGTGGACAACAACCGACAGCATGCGTGCCTTGTCATCAAAGGTGAACTGTTTGTAGTAATCCTCCATATGCTTGGCGTGAACCTTGACATCTTGGGTAGCTTCAGTCTTGACCCTTGAAAAAAGAATGTCAAAGTTTGCCTGGTCCTTGGCATTAAAGAGCTTGCCCTTGTCAATGGCGTCCTTGTCTTGGAAAAGGAGCTCACTATCACTTTTGACTTGAGGAATCTTGATTTTGCCTTTCAGTAGCGTGTAGGTGTTGATACGGCAGTTGGTACCGATAAAGTCACCATGCTTGGCTGTCCACAGGCTACTGATTTTTTCCACATCATAGTCCGTTTTGGTAAATGGCGCAAAATCCCCAGAAAGTCCAACAGAACCCACGGTGTTATTGTAATCATTGACCAGATTGATAAAGTTATCCACACTCTCCTCGTTCAAATGTTTCGAGAGTAGGGCTCGCACCTCACTAATACTAGCCTTACTATTAAGGTTGGAGTAATTTGCTTGCTCCTCTTTTTTGTGGAGATGTGCAAAAACTGCTAAACCGACGAGTAGCAGGCTAGAGATAGATAAAAGAATTAGCGTCTGTTTTTTCAAAGTTATCATAGGCGCCTCCTTGGCTTTATTATACCAGATTTTGACAGCTACTTATTCTCAGGATACATTTCCACAAGAAAAAGCCTTGTTGCCAAGGCTTTAGATTGAAGATATTGGCTTTTACTAGTCTCCAAAACCATCACTTGTCATTCACAATATTGGCAAAGGCTTCTTGGATGTCCTTATTATTGGTAGGGTACATATAATACATGTTTTCAGGATTCCCCTGATTTTGCATGGAAACTAGGACCACTGGTTGACCTTTATGGATGGTGAAATGGTAGAGAATCATGGCAGAACCTGAATACCCGTAGCTGTCTACAATGATATAGTCGGCTGTACCTGTACCATCGTCAGAAAAGGCAACGTCTACCTTTTGTTGGTTGGTCATTGGGGCATTTTGTTCTGTCTTTTCACCTACAATAATGCGGTTATTTTTAGCAAAAGACATGGCACCAAAGAAATCGTCACTTCCGTTAGGTGTTAGCCTTCTATAACTTTCTTGATTCATCTTGTGCCCAAACTCCACCATGTAACTTGCGAGCTTGGCAGCCTTGTCACTATTCCAAAGGGCTGTCGTATTGGTTGGGCTAGTCTGGTTGGACTGGTTCTTGCTTTTCACTCTGTAATAAGACGTGTAAACCACCCCTGGCCCAGCAGACTCTGGAATTTGAACCAAACGATCTGTGTCTTTGACAGAATTGTCCGGAGACGGTGCTGCTTGATTGGCTGGCACAGGTACAAAAGGATTGACCCCATGCCCTGGACCATTGTCCGCAAAATAAAACATAGGCTGACCGTTGAAATCTTTAACGACAGTCTTGCCATCAGTACTTCCTGTCTCTTCAGACTTTGTGAGCCCTGACTTGGTAATGGTCACAACATGACCACCGTCAGAAACCCAGTCACCTTCGATGCTTGAAAAATCACCCTTTCGAATGGCTTCCACATCCATGGCAGGCGTTTTGGCTTCTGATGAGGCACTCTGACTTTGAGAACTAGAGCTTGAAGACGAGTCAGAAGTTTTGGAACTCGATTGCTTAGATTTGTCTGAGGAATATGTCTGACCAGTCTGACTGCTTGACGAAGAAACCGCAAGGGATGACGTTTGTTGAGCTTGTGAATGAAGGGAATGCCAAGCAAAAATGGCACCACCACCAAGAAGCGTCATACAAGAAACTGCAAGAACTGACGCTGCGACCTTATGAGTCACAACATACTGACTTAAGGTTTGCCAAAAGCTCTTCTTAGATGCTAACAATAAGCTCTCTACTTCTGCTCGATTGGCCAAGAGACTACCATTTTGTATCGCCTCGTCGACCTCTGTCATCTTTGGGCGACGTCCATAAATCTTTATAAAATAGGTTAACCATTCTTCTGCTTTCATCTCATCTCCTTTTTGAAGCGTAATAATTCCATTTTAGCATAAATTAGGGATTCTAGTTGACTTGTAGAAAAGAAAAAACTGCAAGCAAGTAGCCGCAGTTAGTGTATAAACTTGGTTCTTATTTCTGAGTATTGCCAAGTTTTTTAAGATAAGTATAGCCCAGATAGAAAAAGAAAAGCGCTAAAAGAATAAAGAACCCCATGACGAGTTTGGTCCCACCTAATTGATAGGCAATGTAAACAAAAGTATTAACCTTGATCTGACCACCCGTTTTTTCCAATAGCGAAAGGCTCTGTGAGTAATAGTGACCAAGCCAAATAGCTCCTAGCCCTAATAACGGATAAATAATGACACCCAAGATAGGGTTCTTTTTTAACAAATTATCTAACATACATCCCCCAATTTTTTTAATGCTATAGTAATAGCTTACCAAAGAATGACTAGAAAAGCAAAGTGCCTCCCATTGCACAAAAATCAAAAGGAACCGAGCCAAGAAGCTGGTTCCATTGTAAATCTAAAAGACGACACGTGTTCCATGAACTTGCTCAAGACCAGGTATGGCAAGAAATTGGTCACGATTAGCCACGGAGATACCACCTCCTGCTAAAATATCCAACTGACAATCTGCTAGCTGAACCAATTCTGCATAACGTTTCAAGCGTAAGTCTAGAGCAGTCCCAGGAGTTCCAGCACGGGTAAGAAGACGCGTCACACCATGGTCCTTAAGCCACTGAATAACACTAGTCTGAGCTGCTTTAGGGATTTGGTCAAAGGCCATATGCATGGTGACCTCTAAGCCTCGACTAGCATCTAGCAAGGTCTTTAGAGCTTCTGTATAGAGTTGGTTTTCTGAAGTTAAAGCACCTAGTGCAAAGCCGTCAACACCCAATTCACGCGCACACTTGATATCTTCTAGCATGATAGCTAATTCCTGCTGGCTATAGACAAAGTCGCCCCCTCGTGGACGAATCATCACAATCACCTTAGCCTGATAATCCTTGGCCAACCCAACAGCCGCCTTTATGACACCATAAGAAGGTGTCGTGCCTCCAACAGCCAGATTATCACACAACTCCACGCGTTGAGCACCGGCTTGAAAAGCTTTTTCTAAGTAAGTCACATTCTCTGCACAAAATTCATATATTGGCATACTGAACCTCCAATTAGTTGTAATAGCAAGGGGATTGACTTTCAGTTTCTCTTTTGATAACCCCATAACACTATAGCAAATGATAGCAATTGCCATAGAAGGATTCTCACAATCTGCAAACTATCTGCTTCAGAATTTGAAACCACATGAACTAGATTCGAAGCAAGATTGTTGAAAAAATGATCTCCTAACCCAAACCATAAGGAACCTGTCATTTTGTAGAGTAAGGACCATTTGATACTCATCATTCCCGCTAAGATAACATAGCCAATGCCCATGACGATGAGATTTACGAGTGACGATTCTCCTTGAAGATAATCTCTTAAGGGCATTACCAAGTGCCATATTCCAAGTAGGAAGGCTATAAATAATATACTCTTGCGGTAAGAAAGCCCTTCAAGAATTTTTGTGAAAATGCCACGAAAAACTCCTTCTTCCATCCATACGTTTATCAGGTTAAACAACACACTTGAGAGAATAAGTAAGATTCCTGCTTGAGATACTTTTTCGTTTGTTAAGGAAAAACCACTGGCGTAAAACGATAAGTGAACATTGCCATGAAGCAACAAGAGAACAATGCACTCAACTGTATATGCAAAGACGGAACACACTAAACCAAAGAGTAGCCCCTTCCCTATAGCACTCACTATTCCGTCAGGACTGAAACCAATATCTTTCCATCTTAATTTACAAATTGAAAGGACTCCCCACAGTAGAAGAATTCCAAAAAGCTTATGTAAAAAAATCTCAGATAAGAAGGTTTCATCCGTCCTAATATAGAAGTATTCAATTAGCCTTGCTACTGAGCAGATAACAAATATAATTGAACAACTTAAAATAGGTATCTTTATTAGTTGATTTAGCATATCTTTCTTTCAAATAAGTCTTTTACCAAAGTTAATTTCAATATTTCACTCAGTCCAATTCCTTCTCTAGTTCTTTTAGAAAGGTGATTAAAAATTGATGGCGACTTTCTGCCATTTGTTTGGCAGTCTCCGTGTTCATTTCATCTTTTAAGAGGAGCAACTTGTCGTGGAAATGTTGGACGGTATCAGTAAGGGGTCTCCCTTTGTGGCCACCATAGGAAAAAGTTCGCGCAATTCCTATAGCTCCTATCGCATCCAGGCGGTCTGCATCCTGGACAATCTTGCCTTCTAACGATTCTGGATGTTTACCGCGATTTTTGCTGAAAGAAACAGCATTGATAACCCGACAAATCTGGTCGATTTGCTTTTTAGGAGCACCAATCTCTTCTAGAAACATGCGAGCATTCGCATTATTCTCTGTTTGAAACAATTTATAATCATCAGCATCGTGAAGAAGAGCTGACAAGCCCACTATCTCCAGATCACATAGACCTTCTGCTTGTGCGATTTTCATAGCATTGGTATAGACGCGAAGGGTATGCGCCACATCATGGCCATCCGCTCGATCAGCAAATAAGGTTTTAACATACTGCTTAGCAGCAAGAATTCGTTCTTCAATCATCGTTCTTGTCCTTTGTATAATCTGTGCACAGTTCTATCTATTCATTTGAACTAGTAATGGAGAGGTGCAGTTTACTTAAAAACCGCCTCTCAGCGATTACTACTTCCTCTTTTGTGGAAAAAGCGGGAGACCAAGTTTGGCAATCTTTTCCGCTGGGGTCTTCATGCCATCCTTGACCCATTTGGAAATCACTGAGACAATAGCTGAGCTCCAAAAGGAATTGAGGTAACTACCGGCACCATTTGATGAGCTACCATTTCGTTTTTCCAAAAAATCATAAACTGCCTTGATCAATACCTGCTCAAAATTATAATCAATGGCAAGACTGATGATTTTGGCTTCTTTTTTGACTTCCTTAAGGAGATAAACCCAGACTTGGTAAAGATCCGTCTTGAGATTATAGCCGTCCAAGGACTTAGTAATCTTTGCAATGCTAGACTCAAAAATAGATTTCAAAATTTCTTCCTTAGAACCATAATTGCGATAAAAGGCAGCACGAGATACACCCGCACGTTCAACAAGTTCCGATATGGTAATCTTTTTAAAGTCTTTTTTCTCCAACAATTGCAGGAGAGAAATTTCAATGGATTCTCGTGTAATTGCTTTATTTTCTTGGTTAAATCGTTTGAGATTTTCCAAGGATTTCTCTGAGATTTTTCTTTCTGCCATAACATTCACTTTCTATCTGTCACACCTGATGAGATCTGCTTTGATAGCAATGCACTTCATGATAAAATTGTAAAAGAAGACAAATAACTTGTCAATGTACATTATACAGATATGAGGTGTAACCTATGAAATGGAAAATTATTGCGGATTCAGGCTGTGACTACCGTTCTTTGGACAATCTGGCACCAGATACGGAGTTTGTCAGTGTTCCTTTGACTATCCAAGTGGGCGAAACCATTTACAGGGATGATGCCCAACTCAGTATTGATCAAATGATGGAGGAAATGTATGCGACTATGACTGCTTCTAAGTCTGCCTGTCCGAGTCCTGATGATTATATGAAATCCTTTGAAGGAGCGAACAATATCGTCGTCGTGACGATTACTGGAACCCTTTCTGGTAGCTACAATAGTGCTGAAATCGCTAAGAAAATTTATCTGGAAGAGCATCCTGATACTAAGATTCACGTGATTGATAGCCTGTCAGCTGGTGGCGAGGTCGACCTTATCGTTCGTAAACTCAATCACTTAGTCGCTGAAGGCCTTGATTTTGACCAAGTCGTTGATGGCATCACAGCTTATCAAGCCAAGACTAAGTTGCTCTTTGTTTTAGCCAAAGTTGATAATTTGGTGAAGAATGGTCGTCTAAGTAAACTGGTTGGCACCGTTGTTGGACTCCTCAATATCCGTATGGTCGGTGAAGCTAGTAAGACAGGTACTCTTGAATTGCTTCAAAAAGCCAGAGGTCAAAAGAAAGCCATCAAAGCTGCCTTTGATGAACTCCTCAAGGCTGGTTATGCTGGAGGCCACATTACGATTGCCCACCGCAACAATGAAAAATTTATCGAGCAATTCTCTGAATTGGTTCGTGAAAAATTTGCCCAAGCAAGCATCGAAGTCCTTCCTACTTCTGGACTCTGTAGTTTTTATGCTGAAGAAGGCGGACTCCTTATGGGGTATGAAATTTAAGAAGACATTGAAAAGAGACTGGACTACATGTTCGGTCTTTTAAAAATCAGATTATGCTATTTGATAATCAGCAGAATAGGATTTTAAAACTAAAAATTCTTTCCTGACAATCCAACGTAACCGCTTTCATTATCCCCATCATTTATGGTAAGATGGAAGTGATGCATTAGTGTCATATGCCTATAAATTTAAATACCCTTATTAAACATGGAGATAGTTTATGAAACAGAAACATTCACATTTTCTAATCCCTGGAATCCTTCTTCTAGGGATCGTTTTGCGGGCCCCGTTCACAACCTTGTCTACGGTCTTATCAGACATTGCTTCTGGTCTAGGTGTTGAGGTCAGTTCTCTCGGTCTCTTGACAAGTCTCCCTCTCTTGACCTTTGCGATATTCTCACCTTTTGCGGCTAGCTGGGCCAAACGCTTTGGTATTGAAAGACTCTTCCTCGGTGTTTTAATTGTGATGACACTTGGTTCTGCTTTACGTACTGTCAATCTCCCTCTTCTTTATGTGGGAACGCTTTTAGTCGGAGCTGGAATTGCCTTTATCAACGTCCTTCTCCCAAGCCTAATTCAGGCTAATGAGCCAAATCAGTTAGGATTCTTAACCACACTCTATATTACAGCCATGGGCTTGTCCACAGCTGTGGCTTCATCGGTAGCCGTTCCAATCACTAAGGCAACCTCATGGCAAGGCTTAGTCTGGGTATTGACAGCAGTCTGTGCCCTGGCTCTTGTAGTTTGGCTTCCTAATGTCCATCACAATCATTACTTAGAACAAGAAACTTCTACCAGCGAAAATTCAGGCAGTTGGTATAAGAGTGGCAAGGTCTGGGCTATCATGATTTTCGGTGGATTACAATCACTCTTCTTCTATACCACTATCACTTGGCTTCCAACCATGGCCACTCAAGCCGGTGTCGGCGAGGCTAATGCCGGAATTCTAGCTTCCGTTTTCACACTGACGAGTATTCCATTCTCTATGATTGTTCCTAGCCTAATCACTAAACTTTCTGATCGTAACCGCCATTTGATGCTAGTGGCTACCGTCCTAGTAGGACTCATCGGAGTTGCCATGCTTCTAGTCAATACAGACAGCTTTGTGTATTGGTTAGTCCTTAACCTCTTAACCGGAAGTTCTGCTAGTGTCCTATTCCCTTACATGATGGTTTCCTTTTCAATGAAGGCTAGCACGCCTGAAAAAACAGCCCAACTATCAGGTTTAGCCCAAACCGGAGGCTATATCTTTGCAGCCCTTGGTCCAGTCTTGTTCGGTTCAAGCCAACAACTCTTTAACTCTTGGACCCCTGCTGTTTTAATTCTTCTTGTCTTGACCATAATCATGGGAATAGCCCTTTACAAAGTTGAAAAAACAGACGTAATTTTGTAAGAGAAAAACTAATCATAACCACCCGTCTAACGGGTGGTTTGACCAAGGGCTTTAAGCCCATAATACCAGCCAGCGCCTAAAGACGCTGGCTTTCACTTTGTTCAAGCCTTATTGCTTTTGACTCGTCACAAGCCTCTCAAAGAGGCATTCGCATTACTTACCATTATCCCTAAAGGGATTTTCATATTCTTTAACGCTTAATTTGTCCAAAGCGATATCATGCTTCTCTTGTTCCTGGATATATTTCTTAATTGTGGCTTCATTAAGTCCTACCGTACTTACATAATATCCTTCTGCCCAAAAATGTCTGTTCCCGAATTTATATTTTAAATTGGCGTGTTTATCAAACATCATTAAGGCACTCTTACCTTTTAAATATCCCATAAAACTAGCTACACTCATTCGTGGTGGAATACTTACTAACATATGGACATGATCTGGCATTAAGTGGCCTTCTATTATTTCAACGCCTTTATATTGGCATAGTCTATGAAAAATCTCTCCCAGACTACTCCTATATTGATTATAGATTATTTTTCGTCTATACTTAGGTGTAAATACAATGTGGTACTTACACATCCATTTTGTATGTGATAAACTGTGAGCTTTTTGCGCCATAGTCTTAACTCCTTTCGTTTTACAATTGGCTTGAACACCTATATTGTAACTCGTTTGGAGTGTTTTTGTTATGACGGTATAACCTTCGATGCGCACCCGCATAGCGGGTGGTTTATTTGTTTCGCACCTTCGGAGCGAAACGGACTTAAAGTCACATAATAAAAGAAAATGCCCCACAAGTTGTAACTTGTGGGGTGTTATTTTGCGTGCGGCGAATGAATAAAACTTTTAAATAGAGAGGTCGAAGTATTCGTATTTGTCTTTCGAGAAGTTTTCTTAACCACATAACCCTATTTTTCTAGCCAGAAGAACGCTTGCTTTAACATCTCTTTTGCTTGACCAATAACACACGGTCCATGAGAAATAATAATATTCTTAGGTTCCCATTTCTTTATTTTGTGATAACTCCTCAAAGCTTGTTTTTTACCAAATAAGAAACTCATTCTTAAATCTCTTGGTGTCTTACCATTTGGATGGTGGTTATCACCTATTTTAAAAAGTAGCTTTTCAAAAAGCGATAATTTCTCAGTTTCAATATTTTCAATAAGATCCGTTAAAATCAAAGTTGAACTTTCAGTATGGAAAAAAACAACCTCTTTCACGTAAAAACTTCCCTCAAATGTTGTAAAACAAATTTCTTCGTTCCAATTGGCCTTGCTTAATTCCTGACCATAATCCAAACTCATTCCCGATTTTCTGGCACGCTTTTGAACACCACTAGCTAGCCAAACTTTTGCTTCCGGAAATAGTTGATGCCATTCATCTATATAACTATAATGTAAGACATTGGGTGCAATAAGGTGTTTTACCTCACCCAATTGCTTGATTTCAAAAAGTAAATTGTCATTAGGCTTAGTCGGTGAATGCACCCAAAGACCACCATTCTGTAGACGGATAACTGTCATTCTAGTTGAAAAAGGCACTTTGAAGAATTTGAAATCCATCAGTACTTCTTCTCCATCCACAATCCATAGGTTATCTGCTATCTTTTTTAAGGAATTGAGGGGATTATATTTTTTGACTTCCATGAAACTCTGCTTTCTAAATTAATAAAGTATAATCAATCGTTATTCTCCAAAAATGGAACAACTAATTTAATCCACTCTTGAGGTAGGTAGGCTGATAAATAGCCGTGGTTATAGCCCTTTGCTTCATACAAGATAGTGTCGGGGTGCATCTGCTGAAATAATCTAGCTGATTCTTTAACACCGTTCAATTCTTTTTCGCCATAAATATAGAGAGCCTGTGCTTTACTTTTTGAAATCCTACTCTTCAACTTATAATGCCCCATATAAGTCTTATAGATAGTCACTAATGTTTTGTTAGGTGTCCTTGGCATATCCTCCATATAATAATCTTTTATCTCGTCTGGGTAAGCTAATTGGGGATAGAATTTATTCATTAAGCTTAACTGAAGTTTACAAGAGGATTTACTAATCATCAGTTTACCAAATAAAGATACCAACAAGATGCTAAATCTCGCCAACCTTGGTTGAGGAATACAGATACTTCCGTCTATGATGGCTTTCTCAGCTATATCGCTGTCTAAGGACAAAAGTTCCATAGCAATTTGACCTCCAAGTGAAACTCCACCTAAAGCAAACAGTTTTCCATCACAGTTTTGTCGAACATAATCTAGAATTTCCTGTGCCGAATCTTCCGTTGATATATAATCCTCTTGATACTCTTCTCCGTGTCCATTAAGTGTAGGTAAAATGACATGGTAATTATGAGACAGGAGACGAGCTTGTCTAAGATAATTCCACCAAGAGCTACCCCCACCATGTATCAATAAAATGGTAGGCAAATTTTTATCACCAAACTCATGAAATTTCATATTTGATACCCTCCAAAATGTCTCATATAGACAGTACTATATTTACTTGAAAGTCTATGTTCACCTTTATTATTCTACTATTTACTCTGCTTAGCTCTGTTACAAGTAAGAGAGACAATATCGCAACCTACCTAGTCAAGGCCAAATTCCTTTCTCGCATCAGCTAGAGAAGAGACTTTACCTTGAATAATTTCCTGATGCCCGACTAAAATTTTCTTTTTCAAATCCTCAAAAGCCACTTGATACGTTGCCTCTGGAAAATCACTAGACACATATTTGCTTTGGTTAACCATTATATTTTCCATTTTTCTAAGCGTTCTATTTTGTATATATTTATTGTAACATGAAGAAGAAATATGATTCAGATAAAAATATCAAATGACTTACCATAAAAAGCCCTGTCACCAAGGCTTTTCATTCTACACATTTTCTAGGCCTCACAAGCAGTGATACCGCTTCAACATGTCGTGCTAGTATACTCCTATATTATAGAACGAAAGAGAATTACACACTCAACTCAAACAACTTATAAAACTCACCTCTCCTATCCATCAAGTCACCAAAAGAACCATCTTCAACAATGACGCCACCTTTCATAAAGAGAATTCTATCGTATTTTTTCAAAATGTTCTCATTCAACTTGTGGGTTACTACAAGTGCCGTCAAATCTTGAATATCCAGGATTGAATTTTCAATTTCAGTAGTTACTTGATTATCCAAAGATGAGGTAGCCTCATCCAATAATAAGATTGGTGTTTTTCGAATTAAGGCACGCGCAATACTAAGTCTTTGTTTTTGTCCGCCAGATAGATTTGAGCCATTCTCTCCACATAAAGCTTGTAGACCAGATTCATTTTCTAAAACATAACTTTCTAAACCTGACTGCTGTACCGCTTGCTTTATTTCCTCATCAGTGAAGAATTGATTAAGAGTAATATTTGATCTTAAAGTATCATCAAAGATATAAATGTCTTGTTGAACAATAGTCATTAAGTTATAAAGGCTCCCTGCTGAAATAGCTTGCAAATCTATATTATCAATGGAGATGTGCCCACTTGTTACATCGTAAAAACGCAGTAATAGATTGAGCAAAGTTGATTTTCCACTCCCTGACATTCCTACAATTGCAATTTTTTCCCCTTTTTGAATCTTCAAAGATAAATGATTAAAAATTTTTTCTTCAGTATTAGGGTAAGAAAAGTCTATATTTGAAAAAGAAATAACATCATCGAAATATTCTTTTGTTTCACCAGTCTGAAGCTCAGTTACATCTTTTACCTCAAATGCATCTAGTGTTGCCTGACCTTCACGAAATTTACTTATTCCCATTCCAACTTCATTCAGTGGCATTACTACAAAATTGACCAGTTGAACAATAGCTGTTACACTCCCAATTGTGGTAGAGCTATTAAATACGAGATACATCCCTCCACCAAAGGCTACCAAAAAAACAATCATCCCTGAAAGCTGTGAAATAACATTAGCTAAAACGTCAAATTTCCCTTTTATAAAATTTATTTCATCAAATTTTTCACTTTCATGACTATAATCCTCACAGATAGCATCTTTCACATTAAAACTTTTAATAACAAGAAATCCTGCTAAAATATCTTTAACCTTAGCTAAATACTTCTGATCGGCAACCATAGCTCTATTTTGTAAAGAGGCTGATTTTTGTCCAATAAATCCTGAAATCATCATTGGAATAATGCTAGCAATGATAACTAATAAGGTCAAAAACCAATTACCTATAAACATAGCTAGAAGTGAAAAAATCATTAAGGAAAGGTTTTTTGAAATATTAAAATACTGGTATAGATAATCTTGCTCAATTTTCTTCATATTTTCGGTTAATACGGAAATAAATTTCCCTGATTTTTCTTTAGAAAAGTCTCTATAATCCCTATCTAAAATAGATTGGAACACCTTGTTTTTGTATCTTGACATGATTTGCCTAACAAGTTTATTTCTCAATCGAAGAGATATAAAGTTGAGTGCTGCATAGATGAAAATAACAGTAGCTCCTACTAGTACCGCTTGAGTTAAGGCTTCTTTATTTTGGGACATGCCACTATCAATAATACCTTTAATAGAATAAGCAAAAGCAACGTTAGTTAAAGGGACCAGTATATTAAATATCATGAAAGCATAAAAAGCCTTCTGATGGTTCTTTATCAATTGTTTCATCCTTAATCTACCTCATAATTCTTAATTTCATTTAGAAAATGTGACATAAAATATTCTTCTAAGTCAATATTCTCTCTCCTAATCTCTTTCATAGAAACCTGTTCTACAATTTCTCCATTTTTGATAAAGCCAATTTTATCTGCTATCTGTGAAATTTCCGATAATATATGACTCGATATTAGAATAGTAATTCCATGCTCCTTAGAAAGCGACAACAAAAGATTTCGAATTTCTTGAATCCCTATTGGATCTAAACCATTGATTGGCTCATCTAAAATTAACAATTTAGGTTTTGTTAGAAAGGCACGAGCTAAACCAAGCCTTTGCCTCATTCCTAACGAAAACTCTTTTACTTTTTTAGTCGTATTTTTTAATCCGACCATACTTAAGGCTCTTATTATATCTGATTCAATAATATTTTTTCCCATATACTGAGCGTGAATTTCCAAGATTTCTTTTGCAGTGCAATTATCATAAAAAATTGGTGATTCAATAATACTTCCAATCTGACTTAGGATTTCTTCTCTGTGTTCTTGTAGATTTTTCCCAAAAATTTCAATACTACCTGATGTAATTGTTGATAGGGATAACATACATTTCATTAACGTTGTTTTTCCAGCACCATTCGGTCCTAAAAAACCATAGATTTCTCCTTCAGCAATTTGAAGGTTGATACCACTTAAAATTTCTTCTTTATCAATTGTTTTAAAAACTTCTTTTATTTCAACGATATTTCTCATTTCTATCTCTCTTTCTATATCTAGCTTTAAATGCTAGAATTTTTCTTCCGGTGCATAACTACCAACTTATACAGTCTCTTTTTTATAGAAATCATCAAGGAATTATCACTTTCCTTCAATTAAACTCAGGTATGCTACTTGATACTAATATCTTGTCTTGAAATACTAGAGATTGAAAAAGAAGTAATCATTAAACTTATGAAACATGCAAATATCAAAAAGAATAGGTTATCAGCAATATTATTAGATAAACTTCCTGGACTGGCATTCGAAAGTAATGCTGCTAAACCAAGTCCAGTAAGCATTGTTATAGCTGTCGAATGCTTAATCATACCTAAAACAAATGGTAGTAAGCCTATTAGTACTGTTCCAAACGTTATTCCAGCTAAGTTAATTAATTGACTAGCTAGAGGGATATAACTAGATTCAGTTACAACAGCCAGGAATCTAATGAATAATTGAATCACTAAATGTGCAGAAAAATGGGCAATAAATGCTATTAGAATGACTGAAAGAATTTTTCCCCAAAGTAACTTTATTTTAGAAATAGGGTAAGAAAACAACTGAAAAATTGTTCTTCGTTTAAATTCATCAATAATAATCGTAGATAATAAATAAGATTCGAAAATCAAAAATGCTGCTTTTGTAAATAAAGATGAAAATAATGAAGCTACAATTGCCCAACCTTCCCATTTACCAGTAACTCTAATAACATTAGAATCCTGTCCAGTGAATTCTCCTAGTTTATTGTCAGTACCTAAACCCATAATAATGATTGCTGTAATACCTAACACTATAAATATAGTACACAACCAAGCTAAAAATAATTTAGATTTAGAAACTTTATTTAATTCAATTTTAATAAGCGACAACATAGATTATTTCCTCCAAAGCGTAAATAAAGAATAAACTATTCAGACTAATCTCGACAAATATTTAAAAATAAGTTTATTCTTCAGAAAATGTCACTATACATACTATCGGTATGTCTATACTAAAAACAAACATACCTACGGTATGTATAATAGATTTTTAATAACACACTTAAAGTATGTTATTTTTTAATTATAAATTATGTAAGATAATTTATTCAATTGATAATACATAAATAGAAATGAGTATTAACAAGAATGTCATGCGACGACTTATTTACTATTTTTTTAAGTGATCGAATAAGTTGAAAATCACCTCCATCATTTCATCAGAAATTAACTGTACCCCTAGACCTTCAAAAGTAAGTTTAATGAAATTCATTTTGCGCTTTAATTCTACTAATGAAAAAACGGAAATTTGAAAACCAATCCAAATATTTAGTGTTAAAACAATTAAATCTGCTAGCTCTTCTGGATATTCTGTTTTAATAGACCCATCTTCAACTCCTTCGTAAACTTTTTCTCTAATTTCGGGTAAAAAATCAGAAAATAGACCTAGATACTGCTCTCCTAACAAACGTGGACTTCTTAGCATGATTGAGGCAGAGTAAACGAGCCTTTGGTGTTCAAAATTAGAGAAAGAGTCCATCAAAGAATTTTGTATCTTTTCTAATCCAGTATTTCCTCTCCAATTATAATTTAAAATTTCTTGATTATTTTCGCTAATGATCGTTTGCAGTATATCATATTTGGACTCAAAATGATGATAGATAACACCTTTTGTTAATCCACCTAAGCCATCTATGATATCTTGTATTGAAGTATTATCAAATCCTTTTTCTAAAAATAGATTTTTAGAGACCTCTAGTATTTTTTTTCTAGTTTCATGTGAGTTTCTATTCCTTGCCATTATAGTCCCTTTCTATCATACCATCGGTATGTAACTTCTATTGTAGTGCACGAAACTAATAATGTCAAATATCTTATCGGAAGCTGTTTTATTAATCATTTCATTTTCAAATGCAAATATTATTTAAATTCTCCAAATCTTAATTTAAAGATTTTAAAATGATTAAAGAAGTAATGAAATAATCCACATAACTATTTCAATAAGTTCTATTTTACCTAAACTGAAAATTCAGCTACTAAAGACTAGTTCACACTATGATACTTCCCCACTATATGACAAAAAGCCCTGTCACCAAGGCTTTTCCTTCTACATATTTTCTAGGCTCGTACAAGCAGTGAGACTGCCTCCACATGCGATACTAGAAAATATCTATATTATAGACCAAAACTTTTGTTCTTTTCTCAATTAGATAATATTTTTAGTTCAGTACAATTTTGGTAAGGTACGTTTTATTAATTTATCGGACGAATCGATACATCTCCAAGTCCAAAAGAGAAATTGTCAAAGATATCCTGATAGTCGAATGGAATTAGTTGCCCTGTCTGGCTCATAAGAGCAAAGTCAACGCCTAATTCACGAATGAGATAGGGACACAGTGTAAATCCATTTTTCTCAATGATAAGAGCCAAGTCCAAAGAAGGGAATTCGCTCCTCCTTTGGGAAGGACTGCTTATACAAGTCGCTGATGATTCCCCAGTGTTTAAAAGGATTAAATTTAATTTGTTTTAAGGTCAAAAATTTCTCCTTAATTCCACCATCTAGCAAAATAGAAGTCTTTTTAAATATAACTCACGTCACGCCTTCGCAACGTTCTTTAGTTTAACGATTGAATCTCTTCTTTGACATATCCTTCTACATCTTCAATCTCTACAAACAGCGGGTCTAAGTGACACAAGAAGTGCCAATCTTCAGCGCCACGTTTTCTGTAGAGAATCGCTTCGCCGTCTTCGCTTCCGAAAAAGCTTCTGTCGGTTTCATATCCACAGCGTTCTAAGAAGTCTTTTGCCTTGCGATAGTTCGCTTCTCTTGCTTCGACATAGGCTTTCACTTCATCGTTGTTAACGACATATGCGTCGATTTTTGAATATCCTTCGATCACTTTATCGTTTTTAACGGATAGATTCGAAATTTCTTTCCAAATAATGTCCACATTTTCTTCATAATTAAACGAAAATCTAGATAAAGGGACAATATTTCCATTGAAAACAATTTCCATATAATCCGGCAAGTATTTTGGGTTCACATACTCCACTTCAAACCCATCTTCTGTTTCTAAAGTATACCCAGGGAGTTGAGCTACAAAGACTCTTCCCTCTTCTAAAGAGTCAAACGTGACTAAATCCTTTTGATAATCACCTTGATACAATTCCAAGATAACCATCGATAACCCTCCATTTTAACTTTGCAACGCTACGCAAATTTATTTTTCAGATCTTACAAGCAGTGATACTGCCTCGACATGAAACGACTGATCGCTGAGTCTATCAAGTGAAGCTGTCTGTATGTGGAAACATGTCTATAAAGCTTTTAACAATATCATAAGGTAATCGTTAAAAGGTATTACCTCGCACAAACAGTGATTTACTTAAACGAAATCCACTCTTCCTTTGAGAGACAGGTTATATGTTCTGTACGAAGAACACCTTCCAATGCACACGGAACGTTCTCTTTTGTATGATGATAACGGAACCCACATTTTTCCTGAACCCTCCGTGACTTTGTATTGCCGTCAAAATAACCGCACCACAATTTCTCCAGACTCAAGTCATCAAATCCATGTCTCATTATCTCACGAACTGCTTCTGGTATAAGCCCCTGACCCCAATAGGGAACTCCAATCCAGTAGCCAATCTCCGCCTCAGTATCCGGAATCCCTTTATCACTTGCAGAGCCAATCATCAATCCTATGCTACCCACTGGCTGCATCGTTTCTTTTAAAACAATGGCATATATCTCAGGTGCTGAAAAATAATTTTTTATAATCTCCCTACTGTTTTCAACACTGGTATGTACTGGCCAACCTGCAATCGGACCAACTTCTGGATTACTGGCATATTGAAATAAATCATGGGCGTCTCTTTCCTCCCATGGGCGAAGAATCAATCTTTCCGTTTCTAAAATCATTTTGTTCTCCTTAAATTCCAATTTAATTATTTTATTCTAGGTTTAGATGTTGGCAGTTCCTCATACATACCATCCAGTAGTTCCGTAATTAAATCCGAATCCCCAAATCTGTCGAATACATGCATTAATGTCTTTGAACCTTCATAGGGATAACTCAACTCGGAATCCGAAAGATACGAATGATATCCATCCCAGAAAACTTCCTGTGGGTCTTTTACAATGTTTCTACCTGCTTTTCCTTACTAATTCTATTACTCGCCAATATAGTATAAATTAAATAACCAATAAAAATGATAATAAAAATAACATTTATTTTTAACACAAAATAGAGATTTAACAAATTTGCGAACGCATGAAATAATATACAGTACCCCACAGATTTGGTTTGACGATAAAGAAGCCCTAAAACAAAACTTAAAAATAATGTATATATAAAAAATAAAATAAAAGGAAATCCTTGATGACTTTCTCCCACTATAAACCATAAAGGCAGATGCCAAATTCCCCAAATTGATCCTACAATCAAATTAGATTGCCAATACGTATATTTTTTATCAAGTAACGGTTGTAATATACCTCTCCATCCTAATTCTTCATGTCCACCACCAAAAAAAATTAATTGAATAAAGAATAGTGGCATCAGATAAAGTGATACTCCGTTTAATTCTAAGGAAGATACAGAAAATAGGATCAAAATTGCTAACATATGAATAATGAAATAAATACTACTATTTTCTCTCTTATGAAATACAAAATGTTTAAATTTTATATTATTACTTTTCAAATAAGACCCACTTGCAATAGCTGGTCCAAGAGCACCAACTATATGTAATATTCTCCCTATAAAAGTCTCTAATCCCAAAATATGAGATTGTGTAAATATGGCAAGAAGTCCCCAAGCTATATAAGTAATTCCAAATGTAAAATAAAGATAATTTTTTAAATTCTTTTTATCAATTTCTGTCATTTATCTTCCTTATCTTGATTACTTTATGAATAATTTTTTTACTGCTTCTAAGTTGCTCTCGATGTATAACTAGCTATATTCTATCACAAAAATGCAAGAAAAAGCCTTGAAATCAAGGCTTTTCTATACTTTCACAAATAATCCTAATAAATTTCCATTCAACTTCTTCTAAGCATCTTTTCTAAAAAATAAATTGACAATCTCATCTTCTGAAAAGCCTAGCTCACCAAGTTTTTCAAACAAAATTTTAACTAGCTTGTTAGATTCTTGATATCTTATCTCTTTTATTTCTTGCTCGCTTGCTATGACAAAATATCCTAATGTTCCACAGCTAGTAACCAAATTCTGTTCTTCGAGAACTTTCATTGCTTTTTGGACAGTTGCCGGATTACACTTCTCGTTTTCTGCTAATCTCCTTATTGAAGGAATTTGTTGTTCAGGTGCATAATCACCTCTTAAAATCTTCGTTCTTAATTTTGATGCAATTTGTAAATATAGATGGTGTTTCATTTAATCTTTTTATTATCACTTTCCCTAACAAACTTCCAATATGCAGAATAAGGGATGACTGTAGCTAGTAGAAGATAGTATTTATTTGCAAACATATCTGCTACTCCTTTTGCATTGAAATGAATAGGAACTTTCTCAGGGAGAAACCCACAAATAATGACTATGATGACCATCATTCCCAACAAAACCAAAATATCTTTTAACAGTCTATTTTTCATCTTATTTTCCTCCTTTAACTAGATAAAATTTAACTTGGTCATTTTTATATAAACTCTAAACGAAATAGCCAGTAAAATTACTGATACTGCTTGCAAAACAAATATAATTGGAAGATTAAAAAACCAATTAAGCAAAATAGGCGTAATAAGCGTAATCATACTAATAATTCCAGTTACAATAACAGGAAGACTTTGTTTGACAACTATCATCTCACTGTCCCAATCATAGTTGGGATATTTTTTATTTAATGAAATTCCGATTACCATTATAAAAAGGGAGTAACATATAGGAACAATAACTAGATTCATAACTTGAATAGGACTCATATCAAGTTTCAGCATAAATACAGATACAGAAATCATATATCCAATCAAATGAAGTGTAAGGTTGACAGCTATCTTAGCATTTAAAATCGTTTTCACTTCAACTGGAGAACTTTTCAAAATCCAAATATTTTTACCTTCTAAAGATATAGATGAAGCTGCTGGACAACTGAGTGAAAGCATAGATGCAATAAAGACGGGAGCTAAGTTTGAAAGATACTCATTTATATTTTCAATTCCTGCTGAATTTCCTATTTGACCGACAGAATTAAACAGGAAACATATACTAAAGACACATAAAAGAATCACTCCAAGCCCAGCATTCAAGACTGCCATATAAGAACTTAAAAATCGTCCAAGCTCTTTTTGATACAAGGAAAAAAATACCGATTTTCTTTCATAAGATACTTTGTCATTAGCATAACTTGATTTTGTATTGGCAAGTGTATTAAGTAGTCCATACTTCAACGAAGCAATTTTGACAAATAGATAAAAGACGACTATTGAAAGAACTATATAAAATCCCATCCCATAGTACATTGGAAAATTGTAGTATGACATAAATAGTCTAGAAATTGGATACAGTCCAGTAATTTGCTTAGCCAGAGTAACCCCAATACTACTTTCATCACCTGATTGCAAAGCTGATAATGCAAAATATCCAATTATACCTAGCATCGCAAATGAAAAAATAAGAGAGATAACATTTTTTCTTTTAAAAAAAGATGAAGCGACAACAATAACGAGTCCCATGCATGCCGCTATACACATGGGGATCAAAGGGGCAAAAATTATAGAAGTAAAATACAATATAATCTGTAGGAGGTTTAAACTTCCGTTAAAGCCCCATATAATTCCACCCGGAAGCATAAACATCAAGCCTATTAAAAAATTCAATAAGTACATAAACATGAACTTGCTGGTGATAATATACGAACTTTTAACAGGTAAGGATTGGAGAATTTCCATATCTCGACTGCCAAATAAAATGCCATTCGAATAAAATACTGTCAAAAATAATATTGAAAAACTTGAGACAGATACCATATATGCTGGAATCAAGTTCTGCTGTCCGACGTGTACCAATGTTTTCGCTGTTATTATATTATAAACAAAGCAAAATAAGGAAAGAGTTATTATGCCAAAACTCGCAATAGCCATTGAACTTTGTTTTTTATTTCGTGAATCTCTAATCTCGTTAATAGGAAAGAAATTAATCAATTGCGCTTTAAGCAGTATCCAAATGTTACTCATTGTTCTGCACCTCCATGAAAAATGCCTCCAATGATTCATCACCTTTGACGTCTCCTGTATTGCCACTTGCAATTAACTTTCCATTTTTGATAATGGCAATCTTATTACATAATTTTTCCGCAACATCCAATACATGGGTTGAAAAGAAAATAGCACCTCCATCTGAAACACACTCATGCATAATTTTCTTTAGTAGGAAAGTTGCTTTGGGATCTAGCCCAACAAAAGGTTCATCTAAAATCAACAGTTTGGGAGAATGTACAAGTGCAGAAATAATGGCTGTTCGTTGCTTCATTCCATGTGAATATGAAGAAATAATCCCCGAAAGATGATCAGTCATATCAAATAAATCACCGTATTTTTGTATTCTCTCCTTGCGTATTTTTGTAGGAATTTCAAACAAGTCAGCAATAAAATTAATATATTGAAGTCCTGTCATATGTTCATACAAATCTGGATTATCTGGGATATACGCCATCATTTTTTTACAAATAACAGGTTCTTCTTTAATAGAATGACCGTTGATAATTATACTTCCGTCTTCAAAATCATGGATACCGACAACTGCCTTTATCGTTGTCGTTTTGCCTGCACCATTTGCTCCAATAAAACCATAAATATCTCTAGGCTGTACTGAAATAGATAGGTTATCCACAACCTTCTTGTCCCCATAACTTTTACTAAAATTCTTTATCTCTAACATATTTTCACCTCTATTGACAATTTGTCAGTTATATTTTGAAATAATACCGATAGCTTGTTTTGATTTAGCTATCGGTACATAGTTCTCTTTACAAACATTCTATTTTTTTTAATTGCTAAAGAGTCCTTTTGTATTTAGATTTTGTTCCAGCATTATCTTAAATGCATTCAAGTAATCTTTGACAGGTTCTTTCTTTGAAGTTTTTATACCTATGTTATTTGAAACAAAAACATAGGCTGTCATCAGAAATTCTGCTGTTTCTGATGGATATTTTACAGAAAATACTTTTTCTGAGATGCCTTGATTTATTATCCTCTCAAAATATATAGTCAGTTTTTCAATGAGCTTATGGGATAACTTATCTAACATATAACGATTCTCTTCAAGATCAACCGTCTTTTGTAACTCAGTTCCCTCCGCTGAAACGTTATCTGTAGAGATTATTGTGGCATCTATAAAGGCTCTTATTTTTTCAATAGCAGTTTTATCCTCATCATAGACAATCACATGAATATCTCTCAGTAATTTCTCTGAATAACGTTCAACAAGACAATATAGAATATCTTCTTTATTCTTAAAATGATAATATAACAAACCTCGTGATATATTTACTTTATCAACTATATCCTGAGTTGTTGTGTTCGTATATCCTTTCTCCATAAAGAGGAGCATAGCAGCATCCATAATCTCTGCCCGTCGAATTTCCGGATCTTTTACATCTCGCATTTTATCCCTCCTGATTATAAGTTATACTACTTTACTGACAAACTGTCAATTAAAAAATTATAGTTTTGAAACCAGTAAAAAAGCCCTGTCACCAAGGGGCACTGCACCCCAATAATGGGACAAGAGAAAAACCTCTTATGCGACTAGTTTTCTGTACTCTACAGGAGACTGGTCATTTAATTTCTGTTGAATTCTAGTTTCATTATAAAATATGATGTAATTTTTAACAATATCTGTTATACTATCTTTAGTTAGGTTTCTCCACTTATGGAGATAGAAGGGTTTCAGACTTGAGAACAGAATGGAACCATTCGATACAGGCATTATCTGCTGGTGTTCCTTTTCGGGACATGGAGCGGGTGATGCCTTTTTCTGTACAAGCCTGATAGTAGGCTTTTGAGGTGTAGACAGAGCCCTGGTCGCTGTGTAAAAGTGCTCCTTGAGGTAGCTCAAGTTGATTAAGTGTGTCGAGCACGAAGTCCGTATCTTGGCACTCGGAGATGGTATAAGCTACAATTTCACGATTATAGAGATCCATGATCGAAGATAGATAAAGTCTACAGTTTTCAAAATAGAGGTAGGTGATGTCTGTGACAAGTTTCTCCATAGGCTTGTCTGCCTGGAAATCACGATCCAGCTTATTGTCTGTTACATGGTAAGGCTTCCCTAATTTAGGTCCCTTCTTGGGACGAACACGGCAAAGGCAGCCCTTTTCCTTCATGATGCGATAGACTTTCTTGCGATTAACGACGAGCTTATACACTTTTTTGAGCAAGCGAGTAATAGTTCGATAGCCGTAAATAAAGTGATTTTTCATACAGAGTTGTTCGATTTTATCTGCTATTTCATCTCTTTTCTGAGAATTCTTACACTCCTGTTTCCAGCGGTAAAAGGTTGAGCGTTTGACGCCGAAACATTCTAAAATAATCGATACAGGGAACGTTTTCTTATACTCTTCCACTAGCTTGATAAGACTTACTTTGTCGATTCTCTTACCAAGCTCTGATACTTTTTTAGTAATTCTACCTGCAAACGTAACTGTTCTACTTTGGATAACTGTTTCATCCCTTTACCATAAGTATATTGTTTCCCCACAGGTTGGTGGAAACGGTACAATTCATCATTCTGATACCATTGCCACCAAGTCTTGACCTGACTAACATTTTTGATGCCGAGGGTGTCCATGATAACTTTATTTGATTTACCTGCCTTCTTCATTTCGATACAGGCTAGCTTAGTTTCTACTGAATATGCTTTTTTGACCATAACAAAACACTCCTGTTTCTAGTTTACCAGATTTCAACAGGAGTGTTTTCTTTTGTCTCATTTTATGGGTGCAGTGCCCAATTTTCTTCAGTCTATTTCTTTTACTAGAAAAAGAGAAAAACTCTTAAGAATAGCGCTAAAACAGCATTCCTAAGAGTTTTCGCTAAGTGGTACCCAACCGACAAAATGACAATTTTTCTATTCCTAGTAGGGTTTGTCTACGTTCTGAGACGATAGTTTTTCTATCGCCTTTGGTTACCATTTTGATGAAATTTTTTAAATCATAAGAATAGAATCTGTTAAGCCACTTTTTGAGCAATCATCACACCAATCGGTGCAAGACCTCCATGTGCCAATTTCATTTCAACTACTGAAAATCCATATTCTTTAATAAAATCTTCAAATTCCTTTTTATCCCATTCTTGATACATCTTAAATCCTAAAATAGACATCAAACTTTTTATCATTTTTCTTTGTTTTCCCTCTTTCCATAGAAAAGTGGGGGCGAACAAAGTCCCATTAGGTTTTAACACCCTATATATTTCTTTCATCGCCTCATCCGGTTTAGGCATAATATGAAGTGCATTAGCAATTAACACACAATCAAATTTTTCATGCGAATAGGATAATGATACTGCATCGGCTGTTTCAAATGTAAGATTTTCGTATTCCCCACGCTTTTTAGCTTCCTTAATCATTTGTTCGGAAAAATCTGTGCCAATCCAACTTTTCGTATGCTTTGAAAGATTAAACGATAATTGTCCTGAGCCACAAGCAAGTTCAAGTACCTCCATGTCTTTATTCAAATGAGGACGAATGTATTCGCAAACTTTATCATATACTCCTTTGTCTTTTTTCATGAAAGGAGCATATAGCTTAGCAAATTTATCCCAAAATTTTTTATTGCTTTTATCAATCATTTCAACGCTCCTTTAAATATAAAAATGATCCTATCAATCTTTATATTGAGCCTATTTTCTCATTGATACCTTGCAAGAAAGGAATAATAGCTGTTCCTATACCAAGTAGGAATGTCATAAATGCAGAAAGTCATATGCTGTCATTCTTTTCTATTCAATCATTTTGAAGTGTCTCAAGGCATCCATGATAGCTTCTTCTTTTTCAGGTGTACACTGTGGAATAATTTGTTTCTCCTTTTTAGACTTGCTGTAATGTTCTCGTAATTCTATTCCACATTTCCTTTTTATCTGTGCAATATATAATGTCGGAACTTATAATTCAAATTTATTCCAAACATATTCTTTGATTTGAGCATATGTTGCCTTACTTTCAGCACTGGTCAAATCAAGCTCATCCAGCTCAATTTCAACGTCTATATGCTTATCGACATCGAGTTTGGACAAAAGTGATACCGCCTCAACGTGATGCGTTTGTGGGAGTTCAAAGCTCCAGTGGAGCTTTGAAGCATCTCGCCTTGAAATGTAAAAGCGAGATGTTTAACTGCGTTTTACCAATAAACTCACACACTCAACATGGCTCGAGTGTTCATTATTGATGTCAGCGTCCATGGGAACATATCAACCGTTTTTTAGCTGTTTCGAGGTTTAGGGGAACATATCAACGGTTTTGGGCGTTTGTGGAAACATATCCACTAATTAAAATGATGATACGTATTATGATAGAAATTAATCTGCTCAAGAGAAGGAACATGATACCCATCCTCAACTCCCAGCATATCACCGGCAATTAGTGTTTTTGCTCTGCTTAGGATAAATAGCACCAAAATAAAAATTAAACTCGTGATTGTCATATTAAATTCTTAGGATAAAAATACCTAGAAAAAGGATTAGATTTCTCTAATCCTTTGAAATGATGGTTCTATAATGAATGAATATATTACTCCACTTAGCTCAGACTCCTTCCAATCGGTCTTCGCTGTCACTCGCCTTCTCGGGAAGTCCTTGCATAGATGGAACATATACTTCTTCGGTCGCTTTGCTTCCTCACGATCTTAACAATATTTTCGATCTTTGTTTATAACTCCCGAGCACAAGCATTTTAATATTATTTTTCTCCTAACCATGTCTCAAAATTTGAGACTAATTCCTGTACCTCATTAAAAAATCTGCTGGTATGGTAACCGTCGCAAACCGCATGATGCACCTGTACAGACATAGGTAATAAAATTTTATTATCCTGCTGAAAATACTTACCCATAGTAAAAATAGGGATTAGATATGTTGCATCATTATATATATTCAAGTTGAATCCGGTAAAATTCACCCAAGGAATGCTGGACACATTAATTGTGTTAGCAGGTTGACCTGCCTTAGGCATGAAATTCATAACGTCGCTATAGTTTCTGATATCCTCAAGGTAATTATAGTAGAAACGTGGGAAGTTCTCGTCATACTCTGTCCAAATACTTGAAAAAGTTTCGTTATCCTTATGAAAGATAGTATAACTTGGGTTCATACTATCCCAGTATCCTAACTTACCGTTTTGATCAAAACTGGTGCGGAACTCCTTGTGACGATTAACTACAGTTGTGATGATATAAATAAGCGTAGGGTACAGTTTCAGGCCCTTAAGTTTAATTTCACGCAGTAAACTAGTTATCTCTAAATTTGCAGTCATACTGTAAGTGCACCTTACCGCATTTAAATAATGCTCAAAGTATGGCTTTCTATTCCAATCCTCTATATCTATCAAATTAAATTTCATAAATTAGCCTCCTAAAATTTTATTATTTAATTTTAGAAGGCTAATTTAACTGCCATCATCATCTTGCAACCTCCTGCTATCCAAGCATCTATATTTATAAGCAAGTACATTATACCATATAGAATCATGTAAATCAAATAGGGTCATAGAATATAAAACAAATACACTTGCTACTACAAATATATCCTTTATTAATTCGTGTTATTCCACCAATACGAATCAGCATGATATGTAATTGTTAGTTATACGGATTATCCTCAGCTGCTTCTTGCAATCCTTTGAGAATTTGCCACCATTGCAAAGCATCTTTCTCTAGCTGCTTTATAAAAGCATTCTTACGTAGCCTTCAATATCATCTGGAAATCGAAAAGCCAGTTTCATCTTTAATTCACCATACTCTAAAGCGATGTCAGGATGTGTACGCAGAAAGTCCCTTACCGCTATATGCCTATTAATATCTTTGTGATTGCTTTGCTCAAAAATATGAATCTGGTGTGTTCTATTATCGCCACCCTTGCGGAAATATCTCCGTCTTTCAACACCAAATTCACCCATACACTCATATCCAATGGCTACAAATTCTTCGTTATGCTTATCAACCAAACTAATATTTGTCACTACAGGCATTATATCAATGATTGGCTTAGCGGATAACCCTTTAACTGCTGTACTACCAATATGGTAAATCTCCACCAATATATCCTTCAATATGTTCCTTATCATCTGTGATTCATTTTCATACTCTACTTCCCAAAAGGGGTCATACGGAACTACTCGTATAAACAATATTAAACCTCCAATCTCGTTCTCAACGAATAATATTTACGACATTTTTACGAAGGGCAGCCTGTTTCGGCTCCTCTGCAGCATAACCCATAACGACAGACCCGTAAACAATATGATTTACGGGAACATCAAGATCTGATAAAAGCTCACGGATTAAGGGCATGTTTGTGAGTCCTGGCAGCTGATTTAGCCAGCAGGAACCAATACCGAGTGAGTGTGCTGCCAGCATCATATTCCCGATGGCTAATGCTGAATCCGGCATAGAGTTTCCGTTGTCCTTTAAGTTAGAAACAATAATAAAGGTAGGGGCATGATACAGGAAATTTGAACTCTCGTCTTTCGCTTTTTCAACAAGGCTCACAACATAAGGATGCGTTTCTGCTACAACAGGTATAGATATAAGGGTTAGGCGAATAGCCTCATTCACTTTTGCAAGTACACTGGTTTTTTGAATGACTGTAAACTTCCAGCTCTGTGTTCCCATCCCGTTAGGCGCATAGCTTCCCGCTGTTAGAATGGTATTTAAATCCTCCTCTGATATCTGAGTCCCTCTAAAAGTTCGTATGCTTCTTCTTGTTAATATGTTTTCTATTATACTATTCATTGGTAGTCTCCTTCTTTAAAAAAATTATTCTCGTATTTATCGCTATCTCTATTTTTTACAAGCTGCATATAGAAATCGTCCATAACCTATTTCGGCTACATTTTTCATCAATTCTCCATTTAACCATAATGCAGTATCAGCAAAGCTTCTACCCTCAAGTGGCCATTTTGCATACTGCTGTGATTGATATTCTGCATCCGACATATTGATTAATTTTTCAACCCATTTATCATGAAGAGTTTTTATTTCTTCTTTTGCTTTTTCAACACTTCCAGGCCAAGTAATGTCTTCCTTTTTCAAGGTACCATCTCCAAAATTGTAATCTAACGTAGTGCGCCACCAATATATAATATGCCACATAATCCATGCAATACTGGACGGTCCAATCTCGTAACTTTCGATTTCAGGCCAATCTATACTCCATCCATCGTCTTGCCTTCTTATCTGCAGACCCATGGGACTGAATGTCCAAAGTGCCTCTGTCTCCTTTAGATTCTCTGTGTGATAAAGATAAAGTTGCCAGCACATGTCTATCTGAAATAGTATATTCTCTTTTATTTCGATATCTCTCATTGATTTTAATACTCCTTATTAAAATTATTTTAGTATACATTAATTTTTGCCAAAGAAAAAAAGTCTTTATACTTTTTAACAATGGAGCCGCCAGCCAGTACAGACTACATTGACCGGCGACTACCTTAAATTTAATGTTTCAGATTTATTTTCTTATCACTAATTTCATAAACCACATCAGCCACATTGTCGAGTAGCCGTTTGTCATGGGTGATAAACACTATAGTTCCAGTATACTCCTTCATAAATATTTCCAAAGCCTCTAAGCTTGGTATGTCAAGGAAGTTACTGGGTTCATCCATTATTAGGATGTTATATCTACCCATGAGCATTTTAGCAAGCAACAATTTTATAATTTCTCCACCGCTTAAAACAGATAAACTTTTTCCAATATCGTTCTGTTTGAACCCCATAGATGCTAGCACTGAACGAATTTCTGATATATTGTAGTCACAATCCTTCTGCATAAACTCCATAACATTCTGATTACTGTTGTACTTGTAACCATTCTGTGCAAAGTAACCTATTTTTGCCTTAGGCGAAATAGAAATTCCTTCTTCATGGTTTAAGATCATTTGGATTAAAGTTGTTTTTCCGATTCCATTACCACCAGTTAACGCCACTTTTGCTCCTAACGGAATTTGAAAAGATGCATTTTCAAACAGAGCCTTATCCCCAAATACTTTATTAATTTCTGCACCGACTATAGGGTATGGATTATGGAGCTCCAATGCTTTACTTTGCCTGAAACGAATTCTGCGAATGCCTTCCGGAGCTTCTACTTTTCCTAAGGCCGCAATCCTGTGCTCTAGGGTTTTAGCAGCATTATACATCTTTTTTTCCTTACTTCCTATTGATTTTTGATGAGCTAAACGCCCTCCGTCTTCAGTACTTTTTTTCTTTGAAGAACCTTTTGCCTTCTGTCCTATTTTACGAGCCTGTTTTCGCTTTTCCTCCGCAGCCCTTTCCAATCGGGCACGTTCCGCAATAAATTGTTCGTATTCTGCAGCTTGGCTCTTACGTTCTTCCTCTTTCTGACGAAGATAATCAGAATAGTTTCCCCAATACTCAGTGATTTTGCCATCTTTCAGTTCCCATATTTTATCTACTATTTCATCAAGAAAATAGCGGTCATGGCTAATAACTAACAGTGCACCTGTAAAATATTTTAGCTGTCCTATTAGAAAATCAATTCCTTCACGGTCTAAATGGCTCGTAGGTTCATCCGCTAAAATACCATGAACCTGTGCCGATAAGGCCTGTGCTATTTTAAGCCTTGTTTCTTCACCACCGCTCATAGTCTGTATATTTAATTGCTCAACACCTAGCTTGCCTACAAGTGCAAAATCTTTTTCCTCCTGCAGAGTTACTTCGTCCAACTGGGGAATATAGGCAAGTTCACCCAGACGATTCATTTTACATCCTGGGGGAGTTAATTCTCCTAAAAGTACCCTGAGTAAAGTGCTTTTTCCAGCACCATTTGCTCCTACTAAACCAATACGGTCATAATCATATACTTCTAATTCATTTATATCTAAAACATCGCGTCCTTTGAATTCCACACGAATGTCTTTTGCTTTTAATATTAATTCCATAACATTTCCTCCTGTCTATAATCGCATGCTTTCATTTGCTTGTATGCAGGGAAAACCCTGCGATTTTAGCAGGAAGAGTTACATGAAAATAAGATACATAAATATTCCTCCAATATTGTTTATTTTAAATCTAATTTTCTAACCTCAGTTATCATTTGGCAAACTATAGCAATGCCAATAATTAAAATACCTGATAGTAAAAACCAATGATTTACACCGATTTTATCAGCAAAGAATCCAGAAAGAATTAACCCAATTGGCATAGCAAGTGACATGATACTTCCGATCAAAGAAAATACACGTCCTAAATATTCAGGCTTAATTTTCTCCTGAAAAAGAGCTGTTTGCACACCGCTATAAAATGGCACCGAAAGCCCCATTATTGCACAGCAAACTACGAATATTACAAATCCATTTGGAGGAAGTATTCCCGAAACGGCTAAACTGGTCCCCATTATAAAAAATGAACTTGTTATTAGTAATACATGCTTTTCGAAGCCCCCTAATCTTCCTAATAATAAGCCTCCTGCTAGCATCCCAAATGCAAAGGAAATTTCCGTAATAGAAATATGCACAGGCGTTCCATTAAAGTGTTCCATGCTTATTAAAGGAAATAGTGCATTGATTGGCATATAAACAAAAGTATATAGTGTTCCTAAGAGTAATAAGGCAAACAATCCTTTGTTTTGTCTCAGAACCACAACTCCTTCTTTCATCTCCCTTATGAAATTTGGTTCTAAACTTTGCACTTGATTACCCAGCTTAGGTATACGTACAATTGCTACCGTAATAGATGCAATCACAGCACCCAATACGTCGATGGCAATAATAGCATTTAAATCCCAAACGGAGTATAAGAGTGCTGCAACTGCCGGACTAACAATATAGCTTATAGACTGCAAAGACTGACTATAGCCTGCGCATTTCGTTAGCTGTTCTTCTGGTACTAAAAGTGGTGTAACCGCATTGAGTGCTGGGGTATGAAAAGCTGTTCCAATGCTACGGATAAACAATACTATCATAATCATCCAGACAGGTAGCTCCATACAGAATGCAACAATAGCAAGCACTGCACCAGCTGCTGCGATAATTAAATCGGCACCAATCATTATCTTCTTCCTATCATGACGATCCACTAGCACACCAATGGCAGGTCCCAAAATCGCATAGGGTAAAAAACCTACTAATGAAGCCATAGACAAGACCATCGCAGATCCTGTTTTTTCTGTAAGGTAAAAAATAATCGCCATTTGCAGGATGGCACTAGTGATTAATGATACTGCTTGCCCTGCCCATATTGCATAAAATTTTCGTTTCCAATTGTTGTATTTTTCCATTTATATTATCTCCTGCATATTATTTTGCTTGAATTTCTATTTTGAATAGCATTCTAGGCAATAAAAAATGCAGGCCAAACCCCACAATGTGGCTTTTGGTCTGCATACATACAATTTGGAAACATTCATATTAAAGACATAGTTAAATAAAGGTATAGTTAAATAACCAATATCCTCACCGTAACTAATGAATGCTCAATATCGTATAAATAAGCACAACAAAAAAGCCTATCATCGGGTATAGATTCTGCTTTTTTTATTGCCAGCTTATCTTAAACGCATTGAGGCTGTCATAGTTTCGGTTCCTCCTAAATTCTTATTTGGATCATCATATATTTTAACACAACAAGTCGTTTTAAGCAACTTTAAAATTAAAAAAATCCAATATTAACCGCCAAAGGGTGTTAGCCCTTAATTGGCGGTTAATATTCTATATCTCTTCGTCAATCTCAATCCCAGACTTGAATTCAACGGTGAGCTTATCTTCATATATCGTTACTTTTTCAATAAGCCGCCTTACCAACTGCTCATCATATTCCTCCAACTCTGCGGATTGTTTATTCAAGAAATCAGTCATTTCAGCGATTCGTTGCCTTTTTCCTTCTCGCTCTGCATTTTCAACAAGTGCATTTTGCTTCAATTCTCGAAGGCGGTAAATTTCATCAGCCACATCTTCATAGTCATTCTTGGATTTTGCTTGAATAAGAAGCTGTTGTTGTAATTCTTCCAATTTGCTATCAATGTCATCAGTGGCATTATCATTTTCTCCATTAAATACAGTAGCTATATTTTTCTGTAGCACCTTGAGGAATGGGTCTTTGTTAGCCAAAAGTTCGTTAATAGCCTTAACAACTGCTTTCTGCAATGTTTCCTCATTTATGGTAGGGGCAGTGCATTCAGACCCTTTTTCCTCCAATCGGCTGACGCATCTCCAAACAATAGATTTGTAACCTCGGTTATTCCAATGTACTCGTCGATAAATATCACCGCAATGTCCGCAGTAAACAATACTCGATAAAGCATACTTACTGCTGTAAACTCGCTTTTTACAGCCCTTGCCACCGCGAAGATTTGCTCTTCGAACCATCTCTTCTTGAACCTGCATAAAAAGGTCTCGTGGAATGATAGGCTCGTGGCTATTTTCTACATAATATTGGGGAACGATGCCGTTATTCTTGACTCGCTTTTTAGAAAGGAAATCAACCGTATATGTTTTTTGTAGAAGGGCATCACCGATGTACTTTTCATTCTGCAATATCTTTTTCAGTGTTTCCGGTCTCCATTTGGCTTTGCCTGCCGCTGTAAGGATACCGTCAGCTTCTAGTCCTCTTGCTATCTGTAAAAGACTAGCACCTTCAAGGTACTCTCTGTAAATCCGTTTAACAACCTCAGCACCCTCTGGGTCAATCACCAGTTGCTTGTTTTCATCCTTGGTGTATCCAAGGAAACGCTTATGGTTGACCTGGACTTCGCCTTGCTGATATCGATACTGAATTCCCAGCTTAACGTTCTGACTTAAGGATTGACTTTCCTGTTGGGCAAGGGATGCCATGATGGTCAGCAATACTTCACCCTTAGAATCCATGGTGTTGATATTCTCTTTCTCAAAGAATACCGCGATGTTTTTATCCTTTAACTGCCGGATGTATTTAAGGCAATCTAACGTATTTCTGGCAAATCGGCTGATGGATTTTGTGATGATCATGTCAATATTTCCAGCCATGCACTCTTCAATCATGCGGTTAAATTCATCACGCTTTTTGGTATTTGTACCTGTGATACCGTCATCCGCAAAAATATCCGCCAATTCCCATTCCTTGTTCTTCTTAATATAATTTGTATAATGTTCAATCTGAATGTCATAGCTTGAAGCTTGCTCCTCACTATCCGTTGAAACACGGCAGTAAGCGGCCACTCGTATTTTGGGTTTGCTTTCACTATTTTTATTATTTCCGACTCGTTTAATTGCCGGAATGACTGTTACATTCCTACTCACTGCCACTTGTTATACCTCACTTTCTATCAGACTGTAGGCATATTCCGCCTGCTTGTATGGATCTTCATATTTTTGCACCAGAGGTTTTGATTTGAACTTTACAGGGTAATCCCTTACCGGTTCATCTTTAGGCTCCCATATCCTTCCGAGCTTTTCTGCTCGTTTTCGTTTTTCTACTCTGGCTTTTTCAAAGGTCTCTTCATCAATAATTGGAGGGTAGAATTCATCGCCCAAGTAATGCTTGTTCTGCAACATCTTACTTGCTGTGGCATGGTAGCAGTCTATCCCAGCTTTTTTAGTAGCACCCTTCAAAGAAAGTCCTGCCAAGTATCCTGAAAATAATTCTTTTACTTGTTCTGCTGCTATTTCATCTACAACAGCCTTTCCATCTTCAATTCTATATCCATAGGGTGTGTGACCCATCTAATTCACCAACCTTTCCTTCAATGTGATTCCACATTTTAATTCAAATCCAACTTCCTCTCGTGAAAATACCATAATCTTTTCTACGTAATTTTCAAACAGCTCATCCTCATAGGCTGTAAGCATTTGGGACTTAGTTGCAAACTTAAGCAGACGGTCAACCTCTTCAACTTTTGTAAAATTCCCATTGACGGAACGAGTAAGTTGATCCTTTTCGACAAGAAGCCTTTCTCTTTCTGCTTCCAATGAATTCTTTTCTTTATTAAACAGAGCAGGTTCCAGATATCCTTTGGCCATTAAACCCGTCAGCATCTGACTCTGCTCCATGTTGTTTTCAATCTTAGTTTCCAACTCTTCAATTCTACGAAAACTCGCTACATTATTCTGGTTACGTAACCTATTCAAAAGTGGTCTTAATATGAACTTCTGACCGTAAATGAGTTTATTCATCATCGTAACAAAAGCAGTCTTTATATCTTCATCTCGAATGAACTGCATAGAACATTCCGTTATATTGCCTATATGCTTACTACAGCACCAAGCAACATATTTTCTTCCAGATGAATGAATTCGTCTTTTAAAGGTACTGCCACATTCCGAGCAAATAATTTTGCCAGAAAAGGAATATCGGTTTTGATATTTACTGTTGCGCTTTTCGATGCCTTTTTCCTTTGCTCTCTGATTGAGAACGACATCTACAGCTTCAAAATCTTCATGGCTAATAATTGCCTCATGATGGTTTTCTACTAAGTACATATTTTTCTCACCGTAATTGGTGTGCCTGTTAAAATGGCTGTCAGTATAGGTCTTTTGCAAAAGTACATCACCAGTATATTTTTCATTAGTCAAAATTCCTCGAATGGTAGTAGCCGTCCAACGGCCACCTCTTTTTGAAGGGATACCCTTTTGATTAAGATCATTTGCAACTTTCTGTGTACCTTTACCCGATAACACTTCTGCAAAAATATACTTTACAATTTCAGCCTGCTTAGGAATTACTATCATTTGACCATCCATGTTTTGATAGCCATAGGGTGGATAGGAAATTTTAAAGGTTCCGTTTTGAAATCGTCTTTGAATGGCCCACTTCGTATTTTCTGAAATGGAAATCGATTCGCTTTCTGCAAGTCCGCTTAAAATAGAGAGCATCAACTCGCTTTCCATTGTCCCCGTATTGATGTTTTCTTTCTCAAAATAAATATGAACCCCAAGGCCGATCAGTTTGCGAACCATCTCCAAGCAGTCTGTAGTATTTCTCGCAAATCGGCTGATAGACTTGGTAATGATGAACTCTATCTTGCCGTCCTCACAATCAGCAATCATAGAAAGAAGTCCGGCACGGACATCCTTTTTTGTACCCGTGATTCCTTCGTCATAGTAAAGACCCACATACTCCCATTCGTCATTGGAACGGATGTAATTTTCATAATGGGCCTTTTGTGCCTCAAGGCTGATAAGCTGCTCATCACTGGCTGTGGATACACGGCAGTAGGCTGCAACCTTCAGCTTTTTCTTTTGAATCAGGGTTTCGTTTACCCCGATTTTCGTTATCTTTTTCATCAACTCACCTCGCTTTTTGGGTAGTGACATATTCCCGTACTATCGCAGAAATATCAAGTTATTTAGCCCATAATCTCTGACAAAAACGGGGAGAAAGTTTTGCGATTTACAGCCGATATTTTGTGGAATTCATCCACAGAAATCATGCCGAACATGAACATGGTTTCGAGCATTTTCTGTGCCATGTAAAAGTCGTATTCACGCTGCAATTCCTCCTGCGTAATCTCGTGTGCCACGGCGTTAGGTATCTTAAAATTCTCAATCTGTTTTACTTCCATTGTGATTCCTCCAGTCCGGGGAACGGTGGAAATGTTCCCTCTGCCTATAAGCGAAAAGACAGGCTGAATCGAACCCCCTAAAGGCAAAAAAATAATGCCCTTCAAGGAAAAATCCTCAAAGGGCATCGTGTTAGTTCGGAATTTTGAGTTTCCAACCGCTATAAATCACATTGGAAGAAAGTCCATTCAGTTTCTTGATTTCGGTGTATGGTTCTATAATTTTTAGGGTTGATGGAATTTTTCCACCAACCCTATTTTGTGTATACAAAAAGGCCAACATCCATTATATTAAAAGCGCTGAAACCTAAAACAAAAGGATGATGACCATATGAACAATATACTAGAAGCTACACTACTAATCAAAGATAAAAACATGATTTGGGATAATAAAGTTCAAGAGAAGGTATTTAAAAAGAGAAAATCTTTATTTTATTCAGCTACATATACGCATAAACCAGAATTTTGTACTGTTTGTGGATGTGTTAGCCAAAATAATAATATCGTTAAAAACGGCACGAAAACATCTCGTATCACTCTCTGTTCTGTTTCAGGCCTTCCGGCCTACTTAAATCTACGCAAGCAGAGATTTCTCTGTAGAGAATGCGGCTCTTCATTTACCGCAGACACTAGTCGAATCGTAGAAAAACACTGTCATATCTCTAAAAGATTAAAAAATGAAATCAAATCAAAAATTAGTGAAACAGTATCTGAAACATATATCGCAAAAGAAACAAATGTTTCAGTTCATACTGTAAGACGTATCATAGATGATACAGCACGATTATTGACCATTAAACCATTACACGATTTACCTGAGCATTTGTGTTTTGATGAATTTAAATCCGTTAAATCTTCCGATAGTAATATGAGCTTCATTATTTGTGATAGCACTACACACAAGCTGGTCGATGTTGTACGAGATAGAAAATCTTACAGTTTGAAACAATATTTTTATCGTTTTGAGCCTAAGACTAGATTAAAGGTAAAAACCATCTCTATCGACATGTACGTACCGTACATTCAATTAATAAAAGAAATGTTTCCTAACGCTAAAATTATCATTGATCCTTTTCACATCGTACAAGCCTTAAATAGAGAATTAAATCGAACTCGGGTACGTGTCATGAATCAGCATCGTTATAAAGACGCTAAATTATATCGAAAGTTAAAACATTATTGGAAGTTAATTTTAAAGAATCCTAATGAACTTCAGAACTATAAATATAATCGTTATAAGCTTTTTGAAAGCTTTATGACAACCCAAGGAATTGTGGATTATATCTTAGAAAACAATCCATCTCTTAAACATGATTATGAGGTTGTACATTCACTTCGTGAATGTATACAGGATAGAGATTATATAGAATTCAAGGAAACGATTGAAGCAGCTACGCAATTAGACCTATCTCCTGGGTTAAAAAGAGTATTAAAGACTCTTATGACTTACTTGCCATATATTCAAAATACTTGTGAGTATCCAACTAGAACAAATGGCCCTATCGAAGGAATAAACAATAAAATAAAAGTGCTTAAAAGAAATGCCTACGGTTTTAAAAACTATTACCATTTTAGAAACAGGATTATCTTAATAACAAAAATGTTTGGCCCAAAACAAAAAGGAATTAAGCAACAATTAGTTGCTTAATCCCTTCCTAAAATTCTTCATCAACACTATTTGACAAAGAGCCAATAAAATCAGCATTTTCTTTCTTAAATGATATTTTTATTTCCACAAGTAAAGCACGATCTTTTGATTCGGCTAAAACGTATATATCTGTTTTAGGCTCCCCCTTTGAGCAGGTAGGTTTTCCAGATTTTCTGATTATGTAATCTACCCCAGATAATACAAACGATTGTCCAATCGCCAATAATCTTTGTATATTTCTCTCTGCATCTCCAAAAGTCGCCATATTATTCAACCCCCTTATTTTTATCAGCATTAGCTCCACCGCCGTTTTTAATCCATTCGTCAATTTCACTTATTTTAAATTTCCAAAGCCTTCCTACACGATGACAAGGAATACTCTTATTCTTAATCCAGCGATGCAAAGTGTCTTTATTGATACCAAGATGCTCTGCTATCTCTTTGCTTGATACCCAGTGTTCAACCTTATTATCCATTTGCACCCTCCTTAAATAAGATAATTAATTTTATCACATTTTTTTATGTTTGTATATAATTTAATTTGTTTTGATATGCATAGATATGTTTTAACATGTATAAGCACTTATTAAATATCGTGAATATCAGTAGACCAAAACAATAAAAAGCCAGAGTATATAAATACTTCTGGCAGATACTAAAACCAATTATTTATGATCTATTATCATTTATCGCGTACATACTAATAACTTTACACAACCAAACATGCATATAATTTCAATTTTACTTCATATATAACATCTATCCTATCTCCTCGACCCTACGAATTTATCTAACCTGTCAACTCAACCCCACGCACTTTATTACAGTCGACCTGTTTCCTCAATAAACAAAAACAAGGATTTTCAAGATTAAAAGGCACTGCCAGACATTAGGCAGAAAATCTTTCAACCTAGAAAACCCTTTATTTATCAGTGTTTTAAATACTCCTATTTCTCCACCCTTGACATCAATACTACGCACTCAACATGGTGCGTTTGAGGAAAAAGATCCACCGGCTGTACTTGTTTCAATTCATAGCCCAATTCTTGATAGCGTTTGATATCACGCGCCATGGTTGCTGGGTTACATGAGACATAGGTAATCTTCTCAGGTTGCATGGCAACACTAGCTTTGATGAAGCTTTCTGTCAAGCCCTTGCGTGGTGGGTCCACAATGATAACATCTGGTTTGATGCCATCCTTGCTCCACTTGGCCATGGCATTTTCAGCTGAGTAAGCCACATAGTGGGCATTTGTAATACCGTTGCGTTCTGCATTTTTCTTGGCATCTTCGACGGCTGTTTCGATGACTTCAACGCCGTAGACTTCCTTGACCTGTTTTGCAAATGACAAACCGATTGTCCCGATTCCTGAATAGGCATCAATAACAATGCTGTCGCTGTTTAAATCTGAGAAGTCAATAGCTGTTTGATAGAGTTTTTCAGCCATCTCGGTGTTAACCTGATAGAAAGACTGGGCAGAGATCTCATAGTCATTGCCCAACATCCTGTCTGTGATAGTGTCTTGGCCATAAAGGGTGCGGAACTCCTTACCAAAGATGGCGTTAGTGTTCTTATCGTTGATGTTTTGGATGATGGAAACAACACTCGGGAAGGCTTCCGTAATCTTAGCAATGACTTGGTCAATGCGGAAAACTTTTGGTCTGGTCGTTACAAAGACCAACATCATCTGACCTGAATAATGACCACGACGAACTACCAAATGACGAATCAAACCTGTCTGCTCCTTCTCATCATAAGGTTTGAGGTCATAGCGACGGAGAAGGTCACGGACAAAGACAATGAGTTTATCAATTTCCTTGTCTTGGATAAGGAAATCCTCAATTGGAATCAAGTCGTGCGAATTCTTACGGTAGAAACCTGTTTCAAGCTGACCTTTAACGCGGCGAACGGGCACCTGCGCCTTATTACGGTAAGCGTACGGTGTATCCATCCCCAATGTTTCAGCGACTTCTACGTCTGAGATACCTGCTGTCTTGTAGAGATTGTCCACAACTTGTTTACGTTTGAACTTGAGCTGCTCCTCGTAAGTCATATGACCAAAATCAGCAATTCCTGAACGGAGATAGGTTGCATCAATGTCCTGATTGCGGTTTGGTGAAAGAGTCACATACTCCTCAACCTTACCAAAGCCGATATTTTTCTTGAGCTTAAGCACTCGCATCTTGATGACTTCGCCTGGGAGGGCATTATCCACGAAAAAGACAAAGCCGTCCACCTTGGCAACGCCTGCTCCTTCATGTGTCAAATCAACAATTTCAACTTCTACAATAGCGTTTTTATTTAACATAATTCAACTTTCTTTACTCTTATAGGGCTTAAGCACATCTTCCAAAGCCTTTTACTACCCTCCATTATAGCACATATAAATCAAATTTATGGCTGGCCATAAATAATATAGATTTTTCAGAAAAGTCATACAGTGCTATCATAGGTCCATGACAAAAAATTTAACGGCTCGGCAACTTGGCTAGATGTCGTTTCTATCTAAAGGAGAATAATCATGCCAGATATTACCATTCATACAATCGAAACTGCACCAGAAGAAGTCAAAGACGTCCTTCAAACAGTCAAAGATGCCAATGGAGGATACATTCCAAACTTGATTGGTCTCCTTGCTAATGCGCCAACTGCGCTTGAAACTTACCGTACTGTCGGTGAAATCAACCGTCGCAATTCATTGACACCAACTGAACGTGAGGTTGTTCAAATTACAGCTGCTGTTACTAATGGTTGTGCCTTCTGTGTGGCAGGTCATACAGCCTTTTCAATCAAGCAAATCCAAATGACACCTCAACTTTTGGAAGCCCTTCGTAACCGTACACCAATCGAAGATGATCCAAAACTTGATACCCTTGCTAAATTCACTATTGCCGTGATCAATACCAAAGGTGCTGTTGGTGACGAAGCCTACAACGACTTCTTGGAAGCTGGCTACACTGCACAAAATGCCCTTGACGTTATCTTGGGTGTCAGCCTTGCAAGCTTGTGTAACTACGCTAACAATCTCGCACAAACACCAATTAACCCTGAACTTCAAGAATTCGCTTAATGCAAAGATAAACTAGAGGAGGACCTAAGCCTATGTCACATTTTTCAAAAGAATTCCTTACTTGGTTGGACACCAACGCTGACCATATTGACCAAGAGTCTGGACCAATTGCGGACCAACTTCTTGAAAAAATCGCTGAAAACGACGTCTTTAAGATCGGCGTACCTGCTGAGTTTGATGGCCTAGGTGGTGGTCCTACTCAAGTTGTTGATGTGCTTAATGAATTGGCACAACATTCTTTGACGGCTTCCTTTATTTCTTGGGGACACCGTACTTTCATCGAGTATATCCTAGCTAGCGACAATGCTTACCCTCGTGAAACATGGTTGAAAGAATTGTATACTGGTGAACGTGCTGGTGGAACTGGCTTGTCTAATGCAGTCAAATTCTTGTCTGATATTGAAGAATTGAATGTTACTATCAGCCAAGAAGGTGATGACTACTATCTCGATGGTCGTTTGCCTTGGGTGACTAACCTTCGTTCTGATAAATTCGCTGCTCTTTTTGCTGCTGACTTTAAAGACGGTAGCCAACCTTGGATTATCACCATTCCATCTGAAGCTGAGGGCCTCAGCCGTTCTGAAGATTTGGAATTTGTTTCCCTTCAAGGTGCTAACACTGCCTCTCTTACTTTTGATCACGTTAAGTTAGATCCTAATTGGGTCCTTTCAAAAGAGGGTACAGACTATATTGCTAAAACACGTCCGAACTTCCTTGGCTTCCAGTTTGGTCTTGCCTTTGGTTTGGCACAACGTTCTCTTGATGAGGTTGAAGCTAGTCTAAACAGTAACCGTAGCGTTCTTCGTGAGGAATTTGAAGCAACACGTGGAAATCTTCTTGCTATTCAAGACCAACTCTTTGCGGGTCTTAATGATGCTAATTATTTCATTGAAAAACCACGTGAACTTTTCCAATTGCGTATCGATATTGTCGACGTCGTAGCCAACAGCCTGCTCCTCGAACTTCAGGCTAGTGGTGGTCGTGGCTATTTGAAAGAATCAGAGTCAAGCTTTATCCGTCGTTGGAATGAAGGCGTCTTCCTTCCAATTGTATCTCCGAGTGCGGTACAGCTTCGTCACATTCTTGCAGCTAGCTAGAAAGGTCGGTAGACCAATGAAGGTATTTTTTAAGAAAATTCCCTTGGCCCTATCTAGTCTAGTTCTTGCCCTCTTTAGTTTATCCAATCAAATAAACCACTATGCCCTGATTGCTCAGGGCATTTGGTTTCTGGCAAGTATAGGTTTTATGCTTATACTAGGACGCTTGATTCTTGGCTTTGAACAAGTAAGGGAAGATTTGCACAATCCAGTCATTGCTTCGGCCTTTGCTAGCTACTTTATGGCTGCCTTTCTCTTTGCCAGCCGCCTTCCACTAGCTCAAATAGGCTTAAGTGTGACTTGGGTTGGGCTCCTTGGACTTTATATTGCCTATATTATTTTTTTCAGTCTGCGTTTTATGCGCCCACTATCTTTGAACCAAGTCTTTCCAAGCTGGTTCGTGATCTACGTTGGACCTGCTATCAGTCTTGTGACAGTACCAGCTAGTGTTCCAACTAGCATCAAGGGACTTATTCTGGGAGTAACGGCATTAGCGACTCTGGCCCTCTTTCCACTTGTTTTGTGGAGAATGAGACAGATAGCCATCCCTCACCTCTATCGACCTATACTTGCCATTTTAGCAGCACCTCTGGCCCTTCTCATTACCAGCTCAATCAAGAGTAATCAAAGACCTGCAACTATTATTTTACTTGCCCTACTCTTATTCTCGCAAGCATTCTTTTTCTATGCTCTTGATCTCTTCGTAAAACTGGTTAGAAAAGGCTTTATGCCACTTTTTGCAGCTTTTAGCTTTCCCTTGGTCAATAGTGTCAATGCTTTTAAGGCAGCCACTACCAGTCTTGGACTAGTCAATCCAGCTACCCAATTAGTTTATAAGGTAGAGTTCGTCTTCGTTCTTGGCATCATGACCTATTTGCTCTATCATTTTCTAAAACTCTTATACAAGGCGATTATACAAGCTCTTAATACCAAAAAACAAGCAGGTTCAGTGTGAACCTGCTTGTTTTCTTATCTAAATCCTAGTTCTTTTAATTTTGACTGATAGTTATCAAAATCAATTTCAATCCCTTGACCGCCATACAAATCATAACTGTCAATCCAATCACCATCCGAAGGAATGGTTTGCGAATTGATCCCTTTTTTGAAACTACCAGCATTTGAAAGTCCCAAATCCAACATATCAGTCATACTCATATTGGTTGAGGTCAGTGAGTAAACCTTCCCCAAAGCCTCAGGTCCATTGAAGAGATTAAGTGGATTCTTAAGCTGCTTCATAACAGCCTGCATCACTTGTTGCTGGCGCTTGGTACGGCCATAATCTCCCTCGTCATCCTTACGGAAACGAGCATAATTCAGAAGGGTGCGACCATCCATATCCTGCTTACCAACTTTAATGGTTTGATTTGGCACATGACCATTCTTGTCCATCTTCAAATCATCTGGGACTTGTACTGATGACACTTTTTTACCATCAATGGTCGCAAACTTCGCATTGATTTCCACACCATTCGGGAATAGGGTATCGACCCCTGTCGCAAAGGTTTCAAAGTCAACCATGGCATAGTACTTAATATCAATGTCAAAGTTTCGTTTGAGGGTCTCACGCATGAGCTCTGCCCCTTGATGATTATTTTGCTCACCAATATTGAAAGCCGTATTAAGTTTCAAGTCCTGAGAATAGTCGGTTTCTGAAGCCCCCTTGATATTGACCAAGGTATCTCGCATAAAGCTAACCATCTTAATCTTACCTTCTTTATTACCCACATTGACAACCATGATGGAGTCCGTTCTGGCATCGGTAGAGTCTTGGCTAACTCGCTGGTCAGAACCTAGAATAAGGATATTAACCCCATCCTTGGTATCCTTACCATTAAAGGTCTCAACTACAGCAGGCTGATAGGATTTACCATTATTACCTGCAGCAGAAAGGTCTGTTCCCTTGTAAAATTGATAGGCCATGGCTATCACTAAGAACACAACTCCAAGACTCAAGCAACTAAGCACCAGCTTAACAACTTTCTTGAGCCTTCTCTTTTTCTTTGGTCGCTTCTTCTTGGCTACTTGCGACTTGGACCTTGGAGCCGACATTGCTGAAGGAGTTACTTGTCTTTGAACCTTTTTACGTTTAGGTTTACTTTGAGCAACTTCCTCCCGATAGACGGGCAAACCTTCCTCAGTTAGCTGATTGACAGACTCATAATCACGTTCTTGATAGTAGTCAGAACGATTGTCATAAGGCTGGTGCCATGCTGCTTGATAGTCGTCTATTTGCGCTTGATACCGCCGCTCAGCTTCATAGGCATCCAACTTTCCTTGAAGATAATTGAATTCTGAGGCCTGCTGTCCATTCAGGTGAGCAAGATTTTTTAAAAGATAGCTGTAACGTAACCGTTCATGATGCGTAAACGGTCCATTGTTAGATTTGGTCATAAGATTTCCCTTTAAATTTCATAGACTTGGTAAGCACCCAAGATTTTATATCCAATTCCAACTGCAGTCAGCTCTTCAAGAGCGAACTGAGCCAACTTTTCCTTTGTATAATCACAATCAATAATAAAGAAATACTCGCCAAGTACCGTCTTCAAAGGACGACTTTCTATCTTGGTCAAGTCAATGCCTCGCCAGGCAAAGGTCGATAAGGCCTTGTAAAGTGCCCCTGGCATATTGTCAGGCAGGGTCAAGGCCAGCGTTAATTTGCAATCAATCTGATTGAGCGGAATCTCAGGAACGGTGTTCCCCAACACCCAAAAGCGGGTATAATTCTTTTCAATCTCCTGAATATCCTTAGCCAAGATTTGAAGACCGTATTCCTTAGCAGCTGCATGCGGAGCGATGGCCGCATATGGCTGATCTGGATTATCAGCGACAAAACGCGCCGCAAAGGCTGTACTGGCTGTTGTCTCAATCTTGGCATGTGGAAAATGCTGTTTAATATACTTTTTCCCTTGGGCAATAGCCTGTGGGTGTGAGAAGATTTTCTCAATTTTCTCATGATGTTTCGTCGCCATCAACTGCTGCTTGATGGGCTGAACAATCTCTGCCACAGCACGAATATCGGCCTGATGGAAGAGATAGTCTAAACTCTCATGAACAGAGCCCTCGATGGAATTTTCCACCGGAATGACCGCATAATCCACACGTCCCTCTTCATAAGACTTGATAACCTCAGTAATGGTGCCTAGAGAAACCAATTCTGCCTCAGGAAAAGCCTTTAAGGCTGCATTATGAGTAAACGACCCACTAGGGCCCAAATAACCTACATACATTTGATAAACCTTGCTACTTCTTCTGGCGTTCGGTTATCAACCGTGACAACCAAATCTGCTAAATCTTGATAGAGTGCCATTCGACCGTCATAAATAGCCTTAAAATCCTCTTTGGAATGGTTGAGAAAGAGTGGGCGCTGATTCTTGGTATCCTTTTCAATGCGATCATAGACCACATCGAAAGAAGCATGGAGCCAAACGTTATGCTTACGATTTTTCGCCAAGAGCTGACGATTGCGCTCCGTCACAACGACACCACCTCCAGTAGAGATGATGACGTCATCTCCCTCTTGAAGGAGTTCCTCCAAAGTCTCAGACTCAATCTGACGAAAGGCTGCTTCACCTTCTTTTGCAAAAAAATCAGCAATGGACATGCCGATTTTCTCCTCGATGACCTGATCCATATCCACGAAACGACCATCCAGGTATGGGGCGACGGAACTCTTACCAACTCCCATAAAGCCCAATAAAACCTTAGCCATGGAGCAATCCTTCCAAGTCACTAAAGAAGCTTGGGTAACTTGTATTGATAGCTTCCGCACGTTGCAAGTCAACCTCACCATCTTGAACCAAAAGGGCAGCAATAGCTGTCATCATACCAATACGGTGGTCACCCAAAGTATTGACCTCTGCCCCATGAAGAGCCGTCTTACCAGTGATAATCATACCATCCTCAGTTGGTACAATATCAGCACCCATAGCATTCAAGGCATCCGCTACCACCTGAATACGGTCAGTCTCTTTGACCTTAAGTTCTTCAGCATCACGAATCACAGTCTTACCTTGGGCTTGTGTCGCCAAGAGTGTGATAATTGGAAGTTCATCAATCAAACGTGGAATGATATCTCCACCAATTTCAGTTCCTTTAAGTTCTGAAGTTTCAACCGTAATGGTCGCAGATTTAGCAACCTGGTCAATATCTGAAAGGGTAATCTTACCACCCATGTCTTTGATCACATCAATGATACCCGTACGCGTCTCATTGATACCAACATTTTCCAAGACAATCTTAGAGTTAGGTACCACAAGTCCTGCTACCAACCAAAAGGCAGCTGAAGAAATGTCACCTGGGACCACAACTTCTTGAGCAGTGAAAGTTTGGCCACCAGAAATACGAATTTCCTTGCCATCTACCTGAAGCTGACCACCAAACTGCTGAATCATATCTTCCGTATGGTTACGTGTTTTTTCCTTCTCGATGATAACAGATTCGCCATCAGCTTGAAGAGCTGCAAAAATAAGGGCAGATTTAACCTGAGCAGAGGCCACAGGCAATTGGTAATGAATAGGTTTAAGAGACTTGCTACCATGCATTTTCAAAGGTGGCAAATCGCGGTCCGTCTGACCTGATACCTCTACACCCATCTGACGCAAGGGAATGGTCACACGGTCCATAGGGCGTTTTGAAAGGGAATCATCCCCAAACATCTCTACATCGAAATCTTGACCAGCGAGCACACCTGAAATCAAGCGAATGGATGTTCCAGAGTTACCCATGTCCAATTTGTTTTGAGGAGCCTTGAGACCATCAAAACCAACACCGTGAATGCGAACCACATCACCGTCATCCTCGATAGTCACACCCAGATCACGAAAGACCTGCATGGTTGAGAGGACATCCTCACCTCGTAAAATATCACGAACAGTTGTCACACCTTTAGCAAGACTTCCGAACATAATCGAACGGTGACTGATTGACTTGTCACCAGGGATACGCAAGCTGCCATGAAGACCTTGTGCCTTGGTTTCTAGTTTCATAGGTTACTCCTGAAAATTTTATAGTTACTCTCATTATACCATAATTAAAAGCCTAACCATAGACTGAATTGTCAAAATATTCACTCTCTAGTATTAGTATACTTTTCTCTTAGAAAGGCAACTGCCTCTTGAACACGGTTCCGAATTAAGTTAGCAGACTCCTCCAAGAGACGATTTTCCTCAGCCGACAAAGACAAGTGAACAGGTGCAGCCACCCCTTGACGCCCTAAAATAACTGGATAGCCAAGATAGGTCTGATAGGCTGCTTGATAGCTAGATACCGCCACTTCTTCTTGAGCATCAGAAAGGATAATAGATACCAAACGAAGAGCCGCACTGGCAATGCCGTATGAAGTATAGCCCTTACCATAAAAGACCTTGTGGCCACCCTTCATAGAAGCCATAAAAAGATTTTGACGCTCTTCTTCACTGGTCAATGCTGTAATATCTTGACCTTTGACCTTGACTTGACTCCAGGCTGTAAATTGGGAATTCCCATGTTCGCCAAGATTGTAGCCGGATACTGATTTTGGATTGACTGATAAATCATCTCCTACCGCTGCCTTCATTCTAGCTGTATCAAGTAGAGTCCCTGTCCCAATCACACGTTCTCTTGGCCAACCTGTGAACTCTTGATAGAGGGCTGATACGGCATCTACAGGGTTTGAGATAACCAAGAGTATACCTTTAAAATCCAATTTTTTGAGTTCCTGAGAAACCTGATAAACAGCTTCTCGGGTAAATGGAAATTCAGCAAAACGGTCCTCACCGGCATTATGCTGTAACTGAATATTTCCAAGAGATGAAATAATCACATCAGCATCTTCAAGTGCTGCATAATCATTAACCACGATGTTGGCATAGCTAGGCAGATTGGCCATAGCATCTTTAAAATCCTGGGCATCCGCCTCAGCCTTTTTCTCATTGATATCTATAAAGACATAACTATCAGCCAAACCTTGAGCAATAGCTCCATGAGCTACCGCAGCTCCAACATTTCCCATACCAATAATTCCAATTTTACGAGACATCATTCTCCTCCTTAATATTTGATCTTCATTCTTAGACAATCTCTTTTGAATGCAGAAAAGGGCCTGTCAACTGACACACCCTCTCTGATTAGCTATTCAATTCTTGCAAAGGTTTGAAGATGATACGTTCAATATCATTCAAATAAACAGACAAGCCTTGTTGTGCAGCCAAGTATTCTTTCAAAAGGGCATTAGCTTCCACTTTTTGCCCCAATTCTTGAACAGCTGCTTGTTCTTCTGCTGTTGGCATTGTACCAGCTTGCATTTTAGCATAGAAATCCTCTTGGAAATCAGTGAACTCTTTGAAAAGAGCACTAGCCTCAGCATCAGCTGCAATAGCTTCTTTTTTCTCTACCAAAGTTTTGTACTCAGGAAGGGCACGAATGCCACGTTCCAACTCATTTGCTAAATCATAAATATTTGTCATTTTATTCTCCTAGGCGATCACCACATGATAGTCTGTATTGGCTTCAATAACAGTCTTAGCATGTGTACGATCTTTTTCATTTTTAAAAGTAATTTGAAGGATACCGTGAATATCTTCACGATTTTCTTCATTGATACGAAGGTTAACCAAAGACGTTCCTCGCAACAATTCCATAATGCTAAGGATAACGTCCTCACGGTCAGGCACATCCACGAAAATATCGAAGGCACTTTCCACGCCACCCTTTTTGTGGATTTCCATCTCTTTACGCTTCTTACGACCATTGTCAAAGAACTCCCAAATGGCATTCTCATCCTCAGCCTTAATCAAGTCAGCCACATGGTCCAAACGTTTTTTGAAATCTTCAATACGATTCAAAACAGCAGGCCCATTAGTCATGAGAATGGAAGCCCACATACCCGGTTCACTCTCAGCAATACGAGTCATATCTCGGAATCCCCCAGCCGCAAAGTGATTAGTCATTTCGTGAGCCTGAGCATAATCAGCCGCCTGCTCCATAAGACCAGAAGCTAAAAGGTGCGGAAAATGACTGATTTGACTGGTTACACGGTCGTGTTCAGCCGCATCAATCTCCACAAAACGTGACTTAAGCCCAGACAAGATGTCCTTAAGCTCTGGGATAGTTGTCTCTCTTGTCAAACTTGTCGGTGTGAAAATATAATAGGCGTTCTCAAAAAGCGTCACGTCAGCTGCTATAGCCCCTGATTTATGGGAACCAGCCATAGGGTGGGAACCTACAAACTGAACATTTTTACCTGTTAGGTAACGTTCAGCTGCCTCAACGATATCCAACTTAGTAGACCCTGCGTCTGTGATGATGACATTATCTTTGAGATCTAAGTCAGCCAATTCCTGCAAGTAGGCCACAGTTTGCTTAATTGGCACTGCAAGGATAATCACATCAGCAAGTGGGGCAAACTCTTTGAAATCACTGGTTGCACGGTCAACGATACCACGCTCAAGCGCAATATTTCGAGAATAGTCAGAGCGATTATATCCAAGAATCTCATAATCAGGGTGGTCTCTTTTAATCCCTAAAGCCAAGGAACCACCAATTAATCCCAATCCTGCGATATAAATTGTTTTCTTACTCATTACTACTCCCATCTATTGTCTGATGTTGCTTAAAAGTTTTTCACATAGTCACGGTGACGTGCTACCGCTTCTTTCAATTCTTCCATGTTATCGGAAGAGAATTTGTCCAAGATTTCATTAGCTACGACTGTAGCAACTACGGATTCCATAACAACACCCGCTGCCGGCAAGGCCGTTGGGTCTGAACGCTCAACTGTTGCCTTGTAAGGTTCGTGTGTTTCGATATCTACTGACATCAAAGGCTTGTAAAGGGTTGGAATGGGTTTCATAACCCCACGCACCACAATTGGTTGACCATTGGTCATACCACCTTCGAAACCACCAAGATTGTTAGTGCGACGTGTATAACCATCCTCTTCATTCCAGAGAATCTCGTCCATCACTTGAGAGCCCTTGAGGTAGCCATCTTTGAAACCAAGACCAAATTCCACACCCTTGAAGGCATTGATGGATACAACTGCTTGAGCAATCTTAGCATCAAGTTTTGTATCCCATTGCACATAAGAACCAAGACCAACAGGAACACCACCAACGACAGTTTCAACGACACCACCGATTGTGTCTCCCTCTTTTTTGATCTGATCAATGTAATCTTTAATTTCTTGTTCACGCTCTTGGTTAACGACTGAAATCTCTGATTGTTGAGCCAATTCCTTGATTTGAGCTACCGTCAAATTCTCAGGCACGTCAATTTCCTTACCACCAAAGACAACAACATGGTTAGCAATTTCAATATCGAGCTCAGCCAAGATACGTTTAGCGACAGCACCTACTGCCACACGCATAGTTGTTTCACGCGCACTAGAACGCTCCAAGGAATTACGCAAATCATCGAAACGGTATTTCATTCCACCAACCAAGTCAGCATGTCCTGGACGTGGGTGAGTGATTTTACGTTTGGTTTTCAAACGGTCTTCAATGTCTTCCACAGCCATGATGTCCAACCATTTTTGATGGTCCTTATTGATAACATGAAGGGTGATTGGAGCCCCTGTTGTTTTCCCATGACGAACACCAGAAGTGATTTCAACTTTATCAGACTCAATTTTCATACGGCCACCACGACCATAGCCACCTTGGCGGCGTTTCAAATCAGCATTGATATCTTCAGCCGTCAAGGGAAGACCAGCTGGAACACCTTCGATAATTGCTGTTAAACGTGGGCCATGAGACTCACCTGCTGTTAAATATCTCATTTATTTCTCCAAGTACTCTTTCATTTCAACTAAAGGAATCTGATTGATAGCTGCCTTACCAATCTCTGGAACGATAACTGTCTTAATGCTATTACCACGGGCTTTCTTGTCATGTGTTAGGGCTGTATAGAGCTCTTCAACACGCCATGGCTCATAGTCTACTGGCAAGCCAAATTTGACACACATCTCAGCGATTTGACGTGTGATCCCCTTAGGCATCAGACCTTTTTCCTCAGCAACTCGTGAAATCTGAACCATTCCGATAGCTACCGCTTCACCGTGCATGACTTTACCGTAACCAGCTGTTTGTTCAACGGCATGCCCAATCGTATGACCAAAGTTTAGGTACATACGGACACCACCTTCAAACTCATCTTCAACCACAATTTTACGCTTAACGTTACATGAACGGTAAATAATGGTTTCTGAGTTTTCTAGGATACTGTGAACCGAACCATCAATGCTTTCAAGGAGGTGCCAAAGTTCAGGATCGTCAATCAAACCGTATTTGACAACCTCACCCATACCTTCGATCAATTCACGTTTACCAAGTGACTCAAGGACATTAGGGTCAATCAAAACCCCATCAGGCTGAGCGAAAGTTCCCACGATATTTTTGGCAAATGGTGTGTTCACACCGGTCTTACCACCAATAGACGAATCCACTTGGGCAGTGAGACTAGTTGGAACCTGAACGAAGTGAATGCCACGCATATAAGTTGAAGCGACAAAGCCTGCCAAGTCTCCAACAACGCCACCACCAAGAGCAACAATGCCATCACTACGAGTCATGCCATTCTTAATCAAAAACTCATAAGCCTTATTAACAGTTTTTAGATTTTTACTCGCTTCACCTTCTAGGAAATCAAAAACGACAACCTCAAAACCTTCGTGCTCCAAGCTAAGCTTAACTTTTTCTGCATATAGAGCTCCCACATGATTGTCTGTGATAAGAGCAATCTTTTGTGGTTCCCAAAGTGACTTCACCCATTTACCGACAGTCTTAAGGGCTCCTTTTTCAATAATAATGTCATAAGGGTTATGTGTTAAATTTACCTCTAGTTTCATCGTCGTCCCCTCCTAGCTATTGTAAATTTTTTCTAATTCCTGCCAAATGGCGTCTGTTGGCATGTCCTTGCCTGTCCACAATTTAAAGGCACCTGCTGCTTGATGAAGCAACATGCCAAGTCCGTTCACAGCCTCTATTCCCTGTTTTCTAGCCAAGGCCAAGAAAGGTGTTTCAAAAGGCTGATAAATGATATCAGCAATCAAGAGTCCCTTAGGAAATTTTGTATCTGTAGGAATAGGCAAGGATGCGCCATCCATACCTACACTCGTCGCATTCACCAATAAATCAGCCTGGCCTAGTTCCTCTTTAAAATACTTAAGATCATTTAAAGCATGAAACTCCAAGTGACAAGTTGTCTGTTCAAGTAAGGACTTAAAGCTCTCTTTTGCCTTATCCAATGACTGAGGGCGAACATAGACACTTACTTTTTTGGCACCATCAAGAACTGCCTGCGTCACAATAGCTTTAGCCGCACCACCAGCACCCAAAATCATCAGATGGGCATCTTTAGGGCTAAAGTTCTTTAGACTAGCAAAAAAGCCAAAACCGTCCGTATTATGACCAATCAAACGCCCATCACAATTAACAACTGTATTGACAGCACCAATCAGTTGAGCTGCAGGACTAATCTCATCCAAAAAAGGAATAACTGCTTCCTTATATGGCATGGACAAATTGATACCGAACATGTCGTAACGTCTAATATTTTCAACTGTCTCGGCTAGGTCTGATTCCGGAATCTCCCAGGCCACATAAACACCATTAACTTGTGTCTTCTCAAAGGCCGAATTATGAATGAATGGCGAAATCGAATGCTTGATTGGATTGGCGACAACAGCTGCTAGGCGTGTGTGTCCATCAATCTGCATCCAAAACCTCCCTGATTCTGCGCATGTCTGCTAAACTAATTTGTCCTGGAGCACTGGCATTATCAAGACTGGCAAAGGTCCATGATGACCCTATCAAGTCGCCCGCAAAACGTGACAAACGACCTAGTTTACCCATTGACATGGTCACAAACTCCTGCTCAGGATTAAAGGCCTTAAAGCCACGTGTGAAGTTCATAAGGTCGAGAACATCCTGCTCATTCTTAGGCATAACTGCCACCTTAACCACTCGTGGTGTCAAGTTTGCCATCTCAGACAAAAGTTCCATGAGGTTTTCAGGTGTCTCCTCAAAGTTATGATAAGACAAAACCAAGTTTGAAAATTCAAGCATTTGATCAAAGACAGCCTTACGTGTGAAATACTCAAAATCAATATAATCTGGCGAGTAAATCGCAGCTACATCCTTAATCAGTGCGACATATTCCGCATCCGTTAACTCAAGCCTACCACCCTCACGCGTTGTACGGATGGTAAAGATAATCTCAAAGCCTGCGAATTTCTCGAAAATAGCCGGAGCAACCGTTAAGATACTATCCTTATCTAAAAAATCTGCACGCCATTCAATAATGTCTGCCCCCTCAAAACGAGACAGTTCAAGCGCTTGTGCCTCCTCTAAACTAGTTGGCATAATCGGAACTACAATTTTCATTTATTTACCTTTATTGTGTATACTTTCAAATAATTTGATGTTGGATCATTAGGATTGACGGTAAAATCCGCTGGTAATTGTTGCAGGTTAACGAAGTCCGCTGAAACATCTCCCAAGCCCTTACGTAGTTGTTTCTTAAACTGTTGCACTGTCATATTAGCAGCATTGGTACTTGCGATGATTGTCCCATGCTCTGATAAAATATCAAGACTTTGTGCAATTAACTTGTGGTAATCCTTATTTGCTGAGAAAGTGCGTTTCTTATTTCGAGCAAAGCTTGGCGGATCGATGACGATAAGGTCATAAGATAAGCCTTTTTTCTTTGCATATTTGAAATAATCGAAGACATCCATCACGACCAAGCGATGATTTTCCATACTGAAGCCATTAGCTTCAAAATGAGCCGTCGATAATTCACGTGAACGCTTAGCCAAATCAACCGATGTCGTTTCAACCGCTCCCCCCATAGCTGCAGCCACTGAAAAAGCTGCCGTATAGGAGAACATATTCAAAACTGATTTTCCCAAAGCTAAGCCATTAACTAAGCCATCACGCACTTCATGCTGATCAAGGAAAATCCCCGTCATTAGCCCATCATTGAGGAAAACTTCATAAGTTACCCCATTTTCTAAAATGGTGAAGGTATCAGCCGCCTCTTGCCCAAAAAGATGGTCTGATTCGAAATCAAGACCCTTGAAGCGGATTTTCTCATAGCCTCCCAAGACCTCAGGAAAGACCATTTGGAAAGCATCTACAATATCATTTTTCAAGGAATAAACAAAGGCATTGTACCATGAAAAGAGGGCATAATCCCCATATAAATCAATTGTGAGACCACCAAAATCGTCACCATCTTGGTTGAAAAGACGAAAAGCTGTCGTCAACTCATTATCATAATAGGATTGACGTTTGGCCTTAGCCCTTTCAAAAAGTCCTTGAAAATAAGTCACTGTCAATTGTTGTTTTTTAGGGGACAGAAACCATCCTATCCCCTTATTTTGACTTGACAAATAGCCCGTTCCTAAAAAGTCTTTGGATTGGCTATATAGATAAACCAACTGATTATTTTCAGTTATATTTGGAAAATCTTCGGCTAAAAGAAGCTGTTTTCCTTGTTTGATTTTTTTCTCCGCAAAGGGACTTACCGTCAATATACTCATGTTACTATTATACCAAAAAAATGCTATTATTTCTGTTTCGTAACTAGATTTTATCAATTATATGTCAAGGAATATCACACTCAATGGCAGTAAATTTTTGAGAGTCATTATCTTATTTGGTATAATGATTAAGATAATATAGAATCAAAGGAAGTATTACTTTGAAAAAAATTACTGAAGCCTTTTGGAAAGGAGTTTCATCAAGACTTGGATTTATCCTCTTGTTACTCTTCTTTTACTGGCTAAAAACCATATTCGCTTATTACGTCAACATTAATCTTGAGTTGGAAAGCAGATATCAGGTTATGCTTTCGCTGATTAACCCTATTCCACTAGGATTAATGCTTCTAGGTTTAGGACTATACTTCAAGAAACGACGTTTCTTTTATAGCATTACCATTGCTATCTATGTCATCCTTAACCTCTTACTTATTGCTAATGTGATTTACTTTGGAGAGTTTACAGACTTCATCACTGTAAATACCATCCTAGCAAGTTCTAGTTCGGCAGCAGGACTAGGAGACTCAGCCAAGAACCTTCTTGAGCCAAGCTATATTTTCTACCTGATTGATGTTCCTTTCTTCATCTATGCTGGTTTCAGGAAAAAGCTTAAAATGGACAGCAAGCCATTTAATAAACGAGCTAGTTTCGCAGTTACTGCACTATCAACACTCCTACTCTCAGTTAACCTCTTCTTAGCGGAAGTTAACCGTGGCGAGTTGTTGACACGTGGTTTCTCAAATAACTATATTGTCCGTGCTATGGGGCTTCCCTTCTTCACAGCCTATTCTGGTAACTTAACTTATCAAGCTTCACAGGCTCGTTCATCTGCAACAGCTGAGGATATGAAAAAGGTTGAGGCTTACGTTAAGGAGCACTATGCGGCACCTGACCCTAAGTATTACGGAATTGCTAAAGGAAGAAACGTCATCGTTATTCACTTGGAAAGCTTCCAACAGTTCCTCATTGATTACAAGCTCAAAGTAGACGGTCAAGACTATGAGGTTACACCATTCATCAATTCCATTTATCACTCAAATGAAACTCTGGCCTTTTCAAACTTCTTCCACCAAGTAAAATCAGGTAAAACTTCTGATGCTGAAACCTTGATGGAAACGTCTCTCTTTGGACTAAGCACAGGGTCATACATGGTAAACTATGGTGGTACCAATACAGCCTATGCTGCGCCATCTATCCTAGCTCAAACAGGTGACTATACGTCAGCTGTTTTCCACGGAAACACTGGATCCTTCTGGAATCGTAACAATACCTATAAACAATGGGGGTATAACTACTTCTTTGACTCATCAGCCTTCACTGAAAAAACTGATGAAAACTCCTTCCAGTATGGTCTAAATGACAAGTACATGTTCCCAGATTCCATCAAGTATCTGGAACAAATGCAACAACCTTTCTACGTTAAATACCTTACAGTATCTAACCACTACCCATATACTTCTCTCTCAGGCGATGAAAAGGAACAAGGTTTCCCACTTGCCGAAACAAAAGACGAGACAGTCAACGGATATTTTGCAACAGCTAACTATCTTGACTCAGCAATCAAAGACTTCTTTGATTACCTCAAAGAAACCGGTCTTTACGATAACTCGATTATTGTCATGTACGGTGACCACTATGGTATCTCTGATACACGAAGCAGCAATCTTGCTGAACTTCTCGGTAAGAACCCTGAAACTTGGTCAAACTATGATAAAGCCATGCTTCAACGTGTTCCTTACATGATTCATATTCCAGGCTATACTGGTGGTGGTATCTCTAACACCTTTGGTGGTGAGGTTGATGCCCTTCCAACTCTCCTTCACGTTCTTGGCGTTGACACTAGCTCTTATATCCAGATGGGACAAGACCTCCTATCTCCTGATAATAAGCAAACCGTCGCATTTAGAACCTCAGGTCAATATGTTACTCCTCAATACACCAGCTACTCTGGTCGACTTTATAACACTCAAACAGGGGAAGAAATTACCAACCCTGATGAGACAACTAAAAAAGATAACGAAGCCATTCGTAAGGCAGTAGCAACTCAACTTTCGATGAGTGACGCTGTTCAAACAGGTGACCTTCTTCGTTTCTATACGCCAAACGGTTTGAAGCCTGTTGATTCTAGCAAGATTTCCTACACTAAACAGATGGATCAACTAAAAGAAATCAATAAAAAGCTGAAAGATAAATCAACCAGCCTCTACAAACAAAAAGGCAATAAATCAACAGCTGATCTATTCAAGACCCCATCTTACAAGGAACTACATCCTACAGAATCTGAGTCGAGCTCAAGTTCAAGTGAATCAGAGCCAAGTAGCTCCTCAACGGAACAACAATAAGCCTTAAAAGCAGTCCTGTTTGGACTGCCTTTTTAGATTAAACAATTATCAATCGTACTTAACTGGAAAATCAAAACCCTCATAGCACTCGCCTCAAACATATTTCTTGCTAGTTTACTATAAGCGTGATTAAATAGAGTTTGTAAGAAAACTTATAAAGGAGAACAGATATGAATCCAATGGACCTATTTAACCAAGTAAAAGAAATGATCGAAAAGAAAGATTTCGAAGCTGCTAAAAAGTTTGTCGATGACAATAAAGATGATTTGGGCGAATACTTCGACCAAGCTAAATCTCTTGTTTCAGGTAACGAAATGGTTAGTGGAGCTTTAGACAAGATTAAAGGTCTGTTCTAAGACGAAGTCCCCTCAATCAATAAGATTGAGGGGACTTTTTGTGTTTAGAGTTTCTATTTAGAGACAATGCATAACACAATCTAAGATTCTTTAGAAACACAAAAAAGAGATTCCTAAGGAACCTCTTTTTATTCTATATGACTATAGAATTATTTTTTCAAGTTGTAGAATGACTTCAAACCACGGTATTCTGCAACTTCACCAAGTTGGTCTTCAATACGAAGCAATTGGTTGTATTTAGCGATACGGTCAGTACGTGACAATGAACCTGTCTTGATTTGACCAGCGTTAGTTGCAACTGCGATATCAGCGATTGTTGAATCTTCAGTTTCACCTGAACGGTGTGATACTACTGCTGTGTATCCAGCTTCTTTCGCCATTTCGATAGCGTCGAAAGTTTCAGTCAAAGTACCGATTTGGTTAACTTTGATAAGGATTGAGTTAGCAGCGTGTTCTGCAATACCTTTTTCAAGGTAAGCTGTGTTAGTTACGAAGAAGTCGTCACCAACCAATTGAACTTTACCACCAAGACGTTCAGTAAGAGCTTTCCAACCGTCCCAGTCGTTTTCGTCCATACCATCTTCGATAGTGATGATTGGGTATTTGTTAACCAATTCTTCAAGGTAGTCGATTTGTTCTGCAGCAGTACGAACAGCAGCGCCTTCACCTTCAAATTTAGTGTAGTCGTAAACTTTACGTTCTGCATCGTAGAATTCAGATGATGCACAGTCAAATCCGATAAATACGTCTTTACCTGGTACATATCCAGCAGCTTCGATAGCTTTGATGATAGTTTCAACACCATCTTCAGTTCCGTCGAAACGAGGTGCAAAACCACCTTCGTCACCTACGGCTGTTTCAAGTCCACGTTCTTTAAGGATTTTCTTAAGTGCGTGGAAGATTTCAGCACCCCAACGAAGAGCTTCTTTGAATGTTGGTGCACCAGCAGGTACAATCATGAATTCTTGGAAAGCGATTGGAGCGTCTGAGTGAGAACCACCGTTGATGATGTTCATCATTGGAGTTGGAAGAACTTTAGTGTTGAATCCGCCAAGGTAGCTATAAAGTGGAACTTCAAGGTAGTCAGCAGCTGCGCGTGCTACAGCGATAGACACACCAAGAATAGCGTTGGCACCAAGTTTACCTTTGTTTGGAGTACCGTCAAGAGCGATCATTGCGCGGTCAATACCTTGTTGATCACGTACGTCGAATCCGATGATGTGTTCAGCAATAACGTTGTTTACGTTATCAACTGCTTTTTGAGTACCAAGACCACCGTAACGAGCTTTGTCACCATCACGAAGTTCTACTGCTTCGTGTTCACCAGTTGAAGCTCCTGAAGGAACCATACCGCGACCGAATGCACCAGATTCAGTGTAAACTTCTACTTCAAGTGTTGGGTTACCGCGTGAGTCAAGGACTTCGCGTGCGTAAACATCAGTAATAATTGACATTACAATACTCTCCTTATGAGTTAAAATTTTTTACACCTATATATTACCATAATATCAAGGCTTAAGCAAATTAAAACCAGAATTTTCTAGCGATTTTCTATTTTTTAATATTTTCAATTGTTTTTGAAAATCTCAGAAAGCAACTCAAATGAAAAGGAATTCAAAATATTGTATAATACAAGTAGAAAACTAAGAGGAGATTCCTATGACTTCACTTGAAAACAAAGTGCTCCAATGCGCTAGTGGCGAAAAACGCCTAAATCCCGATGAACTTCGTCAGTATTTTGGAACCTATGCGGAACGTGTAGTCCTAGCTGTTCTATTGGAAAATACCGAAAAGAAAACTGTAATTGACAATTTTCCGCAAATATTAAAAGACTTATTAGCCGTTTACCCTAATCTTAGTCTCAAACTTTCGCCAAAATTAGCCGACCAGACACAATTTACCTATATCAAGACCGCTCAAGCACTAAATATTTCTGCAACTATCGTTGACGAGGCCAAGGCCCATTCACCATACGGTCTTATCGTACATAGTAATCATGCAGAGAATCTTGATAAAGTGTTATTTTCAGAGCTCTATCCTGATATCCTTACTCCTAGTGAAACTGAACCTATCCTTGAAAAAAAGGGATTTTTTGCTAAACTATTTGGAAAATAAAAGCTGATGCAAAGTCAGCTTTTTCTTATATCACAATGTTTTACTGAGCTTGATGACATTCCCAATATTGAGTCCTGTGCGATAGAGATTCTCCTTAGCGGTAGCTAAAACTTGGTCTAACTCTAATACTTGTCCAATGATAGGGAAAGCAGCTGAGATACCTGCTACTGGAAAATCAGGCAAGTCATCCTTCAAACTACCACAGATAGCAATGACGGGAATAGCTGATGGTGTCCGCCTAGCCACCCCGACCGGTGCTTTACCAGACAAGGACTGGCTATCCATACGTCCTTCACCAACTATGACCAAATCAACTTCCTTCACACGTTGATCAAAATCAACGCAATCAAGTACAAAGTCAATCCCTGATTTAATTTCTGCGCCTGCAAAAGCTACTAAACCCGCTGCCATGCCTCCTCCGGCTCCTGAACCAGCCAGTTTTAAAACCTCAGGAGCAAAGTTTTCGTAGAATTGTGTCATGTCTTGGTCAACCTTTTTAAATTGTGAAGGAGCTAGGCCTTTTTGTCCACCAAAAATATAGGTCGCTCCATCTTGACCACACAAGGGATTATCTACGTCAGTAATCAGATGAATAGTAACACCAGACAAATCAATCTTATTTTTAGAGGATACCTTTTTAATAAGACCAAGATTAGCACCTATTGGCTCAAGCTCCTGTCCCTGAGAGTCATAAAAACGATAACCCAATCCATATGCCATACCAATACCACCATCATTGGTAGCAGACCCACCTACGCCTATGATAAAATCTCGGATGCCAGATTGAACCAAATGAACAATTACTTCACCCACGCCTTGTGTCGTTAGAGCTAGAGGATTTCGTTTATCCTTAGGAATCTGTTCCAAGCCACAAATCGCAGCCATTTCAAAAACGGCAGTCTGGCCATTGCTGGCAAAAGAAACACTTCCATCACTTGTATAGGTATGAGGAATCTTGATACTTTTCTTCTCAAGATTTAGATTTTCAGCAAGAGCATCTAAGGTGCCCTCGCCACCATCACCTATTGGCATGAGGTCAAATTCAGTGTCGGGTAAGGCCTTTTCAAAGCCCAATTTAAGAGCTAAGGCGACCTCTTTTGCAGACAAACTTTCCTTAAAGGAATCAGGTGCAATCAAAATTCGCATGATGTCCTCCTTCTATTTTTCTTTTAGGTAAGGGGATAAGGACTGAACTAACTCATCTGTCATATGTCTTGGACCTCGAACAGTTTTGATCCCTAAACTCTTTAGTCTATCACTGTCAAATTCGGTGTCATTAAAGGTGTATAAGGGTTTAATCCGCATCAAATCCTTAATACTCGCCTCTTCACGATAACCTTGATTAGGGATATTCGCTTCTAAAACCTGACAGAGGTAACGGATGGCCTTGGTAGGTGCCGTAATATAGATAGCCACCAAATCTCCCTTTTGCATACTAGCTTTCTGTGTCCAAAGAATCTCCTCATTTGTGGAGAACTCCTCTCCAATATCGTAGTATTTCAAATTTACCGGGATAATCCAATAATGAGGCTCAAAAGCCTTTCTAAGATGTTTGGGGGCCACTAGGGAGCGACTGTCACTAAGAAGCTCAATAATGGTTTGGTCCGACAATGTCTCGTCTAAAACAAGACTAATCCAGGTCTTCTTGGACATATGGTAGCTAGGGAAAACCCCTTCCATTTTCAAGAGTTTATCCATTTGCTTAGGATTAACCTTGAGGTTAACCACATCATATATTAAATCTGCCTTTTCTCCATCAAGCCCTAGTTTTTCGCCCTTAAGAGGAAAAAACAAGGCATACCATTTACCATCAACTCTAAAAGATAGATAGCTTGGTTCTTTCTCGAAAGGATGGTCTGCTTGGTCTGAAAATTCTTGAACTAAAAATTTAGCCAGACGATTAGCTTGTGGAGATGAGAATAATTGATCTTCATAACAAGAATCAGCTACCTGTGACAGAAGTTCTCCATAAGCCTCTCTGACTTGACCAACGTAAGTTCCAGTAGCCTGAGGACTCCTGAAGATATCATAAGGCTCATCAAGATCACTATCGACAACCTGTCCCGTCAACTTACCTTCTAAATCAATAAACAATCGAGCTTCAAGTTCTTCAGCTATCAGTGTTTTTCTGAACTCATAGCCTTGCTCGGTAGCTGTAAAACCAAAAGGCTCTAGGCTATCAGGTTTTAGGACTTTCTTTTTAAAATAAGCATCCTCAAAAGTCATTGGTTCTCCCTTTTTCTAAAAAAGAGAAGTTGAGACAAACTTATGTCCCAACTCCTTTTTTATTTTGTTGACTGACGTAAGGTAATACCGTGATTAAGAATAACATCTTTTTCTTCAAGCTCTTCCTTATTCATGATTTTAGTCAACATACGCATGCTAACTGCCCCTAAATCATAGAGAGGATGATTAATACTAGAAAGGTTTGGACGTGTGTAACTTGTAATTGGTGAGTCATTGCTTGTGATGATTTCGAAGTCTTCTGGAACTGATTTACCTGCAGCAAAGAGGCCATTCAAGAGACCTGCAGCCAATTCATCTTCTCCAACATAGGCAGCAGTGGCACCAGAATTCAAGACACGTTGTGCTAAATCAAAGCCGTCTTTATAGCTATATTTAGCTTCAAAGACAAGTCCTTCATTGTAGCGCAAATTATTCTTTTCAAGTCCAGCCTTATAACCAGCTAGACGGAGCTTGCCATTAATATCATCAATTAGTGGTCCTGATACAAAGGCAACCTTTTCATTATTCTTGGCAAGCTGCGTTACAGAATCCTCAACGGCAGCTTTATAGTCGATGTTAACACTCGGTAATTGGTGTTCGAGGTCCACTGTTCCTGCTAGAACAATCGGCGTACGGGTACGAGAAAATTCTGCACGAATTTTTTCCGTCAAGTGGTAACCCATGAAGATGATACCGTCTACTTGTTTGGCAAATAGAGAGTTAATCACGGTAACTTCGTGATCGTCATTTTCATCACTAGATGCAAGAACAATATTGTACTTGTACATCGTAGCAATATCATCAATCCCCCTTGCTAAAGTAGCAAAATAACTATTAGCAATATTTGGAATAACAACTCCTACAGTAGTGGTTTTCTTACTCGCCAAGCCACGCGCAACCGCATTTGGACGGTAATCCAAACGATCAATGACCTCAAGCACTTTTTTTCGGGTGTTTTCTTTTACATTTTTATTTCCATTTACCACACGAGACACAGTCGCCATCGAAACACCTGCTTCACGCGCAACGTCGTATATAGTAATTGTTTCATCAGTATTCATAAAAACACTTCCTTTCTCATTTTACGCTCATTTATTCATGCTAATTGTATCAGATTCTGAAAACACTTTCAATTATTTTGACTGATTTTTTACAAAAAAATGAAAGGGATTCCTTCTTTATGGTTACGAGGAAGAAAGCCGTTTCAGAAAAAGGCCTCTCATTTCGTGTTTCCAAGACTATCCATCGCTTACAAAACTAGCCTAAAAAAGTCTCAATGAAAGTAAATGATTTAATGAAAAGCCAAAAAAACAACTTGCATTTTCCCTATAAAAGTGACAGAATGAGTGTAAGAAATACAAAGGAGTTTTTTCTATGTCTAAACTTGATCGCATTCGTCATTTTTTGAATGAAAATAAAGCAGGGCTAGCTATTGTTTCAGATCCTGTAACTGTCAATTATCTTACTGGTTTTGATTGTGACCCACATGAACGCCAAATGTTCCTCTTCGTCTACGAAAATCGTGAGCCTGCCCTCTTTGTACCTGCTCTTGAGGTCGCACGTGCCTCTGCTGTACTCGACTTTCCAGTCTTTGGTTATGTGGATTCTGAAAATCCATGGCAAAAAATCAAAGCTGGTCTAGCAAGTACAGACAGCCCTATTATTTATGCAGAGTTTGACAATCTCAATGTGACTAAGTTCCAAGGATTGCAAACGGTCTTTGAAGGTCGCTTTGAAAACTTGACACCATTCATTCAAAAAATGCGCGTTATCAAGTCAGCTGATGAAATTCAAAAAATGATTGTTGCCGGTGATTATGCTGATAAAGCTGTTAATATCGGTTTCGACAATATCTCTCTTGACGTTACTGAAACAGACATCATTGCTCAAATCGAATTTGGCATCAAACGCTTGGGCTATGAAATGAGCTTTGAAACTATGGTCTTGACTGGTAACAATGCAGCCAACCCACACGGCATTCCTGGAAGCAACAAAATTGAAAAAGATGCTCTTCTTCTCTTCGACTTGGGCTGTATGGTGAATGGCTATGCTTCAGATATGACGCGTACCGTAGCTGTCGGTCAGCCTGACCAATTCAAGAAAGATATCTACAATATCTGTTTGGAAGCTCAACTCACTGCTCTTGATTTTATCAAACCAGGTGTAACTGCCAACGAAGTCGATGCTGCGGCTCGTAATGTTATTGAAAAGGCTGGTTACGGCGAATACTTCAACCACCGTCTAGGACATGGTCTTGGTATGGATGTCCATGAGTTTCCTTCAATCATGGAAGGAAATGACTTGGTTATCGAAGAAGGTATGTGCTTCTCTGTTGAACCAGGTATCTACATTCCTGAAAAAGTTGGTGTTCGTATCGAGGACTGTGGTTATGTTACAAAAGACGGCTTTGAAGTCTTCACACACACACCAAAAGAATTGCTCTATTTTGATGTTTAATTAATCCAGAAGGGTCTTCAATTAAGTTGAGGACCTTTTCGTCTGCACTCAAATTCAAAAGCCATATAAAAAGCTGACTCATCGTGAGTCAGCTTTTGCTATTTCTCCTCATGCTCTTGTCTAAGATAGTCAAGTCCTTCTTCAATCCATTCTGGCATTGCTTCTGCCAAAGGTTTAAAACCATAGTTCAAACGACTATCAGAGAAACGATGACGATGAGGGATTTTATTTTTTTCTTCCTCAAGGGTTCTCAAAGAAAGACTGGCCTTTTGTGTAAATTCATCAAAATCAACAACTTGAACTAAGACCTCCTGGTCTACCTTTAAGGTATTGTAGATATTGTCGATATAACCTGTCTTAATCTCTGAGATGTGAATCAAGCCTGTGGTACCATTTTCCAATGAAACAAAGGCACCGTAAGGCTTGATGCCTGTGATAACACCCCTAAGCTTGTCTCCAATTTTCATCTTAGTCTGCTACCTCAACTGTTTCAATTACAACATCCTCAAGTGGCTTATCTTGGGCGCCAACCTCAACATTGGCAATTTCATCAAGCACCTTGTAAGAGTCTTCATCCACCAATTGACCAAAGACTGTGTGACGACGGTCTAGGTGAGGTGTTCCCCCATTTTCAGCATAAGCTTCTGCGATTGGTGCTGGCCATCCACCACGTTCAAGTTCCTTTTTAGCATAAGGAATTTCAGACGTTTGAACGATGAAGAATTGGCTACCATTTGTATCTGGTCCAGCATTAGCCATAGAAAGCGCACCACGGAGGTTATAGAGCTCTTCAGAAAATTCGTCCTGGAAGCTACCACCAAAGCTTGACTCACCACCCATACCAGTACCAGTTGGGTCACCACCTTGAATCATAAAATCCTTGATAATTCTGTGGAAAATCACACCATCATAATAGCCACTCTTGGCCAAATTGACAAAGTTAGTAACTGTTAATGGTGCATGATCAGGGAAGAGTTTGATGACCAAATTACCATGATTTGTTTTAATTGTTGCGACTGGACCTTCTACTGTATCCAAGTCAAGTTGTGGGAAATGAAGTTCTTTTTCTACCAATCCGAGTTCCTCCAAGGCATTGAAAATGCCATCTTCTTCTATTGTTCCTGTAACGTAATCTGCTTTTTCTTTCAATTCTGGTGTGGCATTACCCATAGCAATCTTAAGTCCAACATAGTCAAAGATTTCCATATCGTTTGGACCATCACCAAACATCATGGCATTGACTGGTTTAAGATTTTCATGCTCCAAGACATGCTCGACACCAGAGGCCTTTGAGATACCATTTGCTACGACGTCAGAGGAGTGTTCATGCCAGGGTACCATACGGACATGGGATGCGAGTTCTTCTGGTAATTCAAGGTCACCATCATTTTCCGCAAAAGTCCACATATGGTAAACATCATTCGACAAGTGAAAGTCTGGCTCCACATCACAAAGACCATAGACTGGTTTCATAGCATTATCAATCAAATCTGAACGCTCTGAGACAACTGGCTTATCCTTACCAGCAAAGCCCCAAGCAATCCCAATCTCCTTACACCAAGCAACAAAGGCTTCTGTAACCTCACGAGCTAGGGGCTGGTTATAAATTTCTTCCCCTTTTCGATTAATCACATAAGTTCCATTGATGGTTACAAAATAATCGGGCTCTAGGTCTCGAATGTCCTCAACGACACCATAGTAGCCACGTCCTGTGGCAATCCCCGTCAAAATTCCTTTTTCTTTAAGCCCTTTGAAAACAGCCTTAATAGATTCAGGTATGTAGCCTGTCTTTTTAACACGAAGGGTGTCGTCAATGTCAAAGAAAACAATCTTAGTCTTCTTGGCCTTGTATTTTGTTTTAGCATCTACTGGCATCGCTAATCTCCTTTACAGTATCACAGCTAGAGTCAGGTATAGCTAGTATCCTAACTAAAGACCGCATGGTACTCTCATTATATCATGTCTTAAAGCCAAAAACAAAAAATCACCTAAGACTATAGTAGTCTTAGATGATAGGCAGTTTAACGGTTAACACTCTTGATAATACGTTTAATATCACGCTCTTGTTCACGACGCTTGATAGACTCACGTTTATCGTAATCGTGTTTCCCTTTGGCAATACCGAGCAATACCTTGGCAAAACCGTTTTTTAGGTAGACCTTAAGAGGAACTAGAGTCATTCCTGTACCCTTAAGATCATTTTGAAGTTTGGTGATCTGTTTCTTCTTGAGCAACAATTTTCTCGTACGGTCTGGATCTTGATTCCAAATATTTCCTTGCTCAAAAGGAGCAATATGGACATTGATTAACCAGGCCTCACCATTTTTGATTTGGGCATAGCCATCTTTAAGTTGGATGCGGGCCGCACGAACAGATTTAATCTCTGTTCCTGTCAGCACGATACCCGCTTCAATAGTATCAACGATACTATAGTCATGTCTAGCCTTTTTATTCTGAGCAACAACATTGCCTTCACCCTTTGGCATAGCAGTCCCTCCATTCTCATCCTATTTTCGTTTTTTAGCAACGTCCTTGTAAAAAGGTTTGTTCCCTTTTTTCTTACGACGACCACTCTCACGTCCCTTGTTATCATTATGAGGACGGTTTTGATTTTTACGTTTGTCTGGTTTCTTAGATGACTTACGTTTTTCGTCATAAGAGCCTTTACGACCATTACCATCTTGACGGTTACGGTTATCCCCACGTTTACCACGACGTTCGAAGTCTCCATTTTGACGGTCACGACGTGGACCTCTATTGCGGAAGGTTTTCGCCTTCTCTTCACGTTCCTGACGTGCCTTGTGGTCTACTTTTTCAGTGATGTCATACTCACTTGGAAGGTATTGGAAGTCAATGTCTCCTGTTTCCTTATCCGCACGTGTCAATTTGACACGGATAGGCTGACCAACTCGGAAAGTCTTACCAGTTTTTTCACCCTGAAGTGTCATGGTACGTTCATTGTAATTGTAAAATTCTGGAAGGGTCGTGATGTGAACCAAACCTTCGATGGTGTTTGGTAATTCCACAAACATACCGAATTTAACCACACTTCCAACAATACCGTCGAATTCTTGACCAACAAACTCTTCCATGTATTCCGCTTTTTTCATCGCTTCAACGACACGTTCGGCATCAATGGCACGACGTTCAAGGGTTGAAGATGATGTCGCTAACTCAGGAATAACCTCTTCAAAATGTTCACGTGTTTCTTGAGACATATTGTTAGTGTACTCACGAATCATTCGGTGAACCAAGAGGTCTGGGTAACGACGGATTGGACTCGTAAAGTGGGTATAATACTGAGCCGCAAGTCCATAGTGCCCATGATTGTGTTCTGAATAGCGGGCTTGTTGCATTGAACGAAGCAACATCATATTCATCACCTCTGCTCCAGGTTTCCCCTGAACTCGCGCCATGAACTCTTGCAAGTCTAGTTGATCCATCTTATTGGCAGTTCCTTTGATTTGAACACCAAAGATAGAGGCATAATCCATGAAGCGTTGTAATTTCTCAGCTTTTGGCTCTTCGTGGATACGGTAGATAAATGGCAACTTAGCCTTAGCGAAATGCTCTGCCACACATTCATTGGCAGCCAACATGAAGGATTCAATCATTCGCTCGGCTGTTCCACGTTCACGCACCACGATATCCACTGGCATCCCCTTCTCATTTACCAAGATACGAGCTTCAGATGTATCAAAGTTAAGGGCACCACGACGCTCACGCATGTCTTCTAAAATCTTATGCAGTTCTGCCATAGCTGATACAGAGTCCATGATTGGCTTAAACTGCTCAATCTTCTCTGGATTTCCAGCCAACATCTCATTGACATCACTGTAGGTCATACGGAAGGTTGTATTAATCACAGATTGACAAATCTTATGATTAACCACCTTACCTTTTGGAGTAATCTCCATAATGGCTGACTGAGTCAAGCGATCAACATTGGGATTTAGTGAACAAATACCATTTGAAAGACGCTCAGGCAACATTGGCACCACACGGTCTGTCACATAAACCGAAGTCCCACGTGCTACGGCCTCACGGTTAAGAGCTGAACCTTCAGTGACATAGTAGGACACATCAGCAATATGAACACCAAGCTCAAAATTACCATTTGGCAAACGTTTAATATGGACCGCATCATCCAAGTCCTTAGCATCAGCTCCATCAATAGTAAAGGTCACCTCTTGACGAAGGTCAACACGACCAAGGAGGTCTTCCTGACTAGGTGCATCTGGTACAGCTTCTGCTTCCGCCATGACATCCTCTGGGAACTCTGAAACAATATCCATTGATTCTAAGACTTCCAAGACATCAATACCAGCATCCCCTTGATGACCAATAATGTCACGAACATTTCCTACGAAATAATCATAGTGACGGTTAGGGTATTTTTCAATATCAACCTTGATAATTTCAGTACCGTCTAGGGCAACTGGTTCTTTCTTAATATAAATTGGCTGCTGAATTTTTTGATTTTTAGACTTAATGTAACCAGCATAAGGTTCTTTCTCGTCGCTAAGGATAAATTTCCCTACAACAGTCTTAAGCGAACGTTCTACAATTTCAACAACTCGTGCTTCTGCTGCCGTCCCACGCAAACGATCCGCTGGCTTCTTGATAACAACAGCAACAGTATCACCATCAATGGCATGGCCAACATCATTACGACCAATGAACATATCATCTTCACTGTCATCGACATGCAAGAAACCAAAACCGTTCTTATTGGCACGGAAAACACCTTCAACAGTCACCTGATTTGGATTTTCTTTCTTAGGACGCAAGGAAACAGAGCCATCTCGATTAAAACGCAACTGTCCCTTACTTTCCATGGCTGATATGGCCTTGATGAGCTGAGGAAACTTTTCTCCCCCAGCATGATTAAGAGCCTGGGCAATGTCGTTTACACTGGATTTCCCATGCTCCTTCAAATAATTTATAATAGATTCTTTCATGATTTCCTTTTCTTTTATTTATTGACTATAACGCAAAAAATGAGCCAACCTCAGTCAGCTCATTACTTACTTGAGAGAATGGAAAGGACGATTGCATCTACAATCCATAGAAAAACCATGATTCCTGTAAAGCGTTGCATAAAGGCTTCAAAACCACGTGGTTTACTACGTTCAAATAGTGCTTCTGACCCACCACCATCAAAGACATTGCTACTTGGATTCTTTTGTGGCTGCATGAATACCGCAATCACAATAATAGCTGACATCACCAAGAGCAGCGTTAATAATAAGTCGTACATAGTTATTCCTCCGAAAAAGTCCTTTTTATTCTACCATAGAACCCTTTAAGATTCAACATGTAAGGTTACTTTTCTATCCTTGGGGCAGAATTTGGGTACCTGAATTTTCTCAGGATGATTTTGTTTATTTTTACTTGTGAGATAGTTGATGCTCCCACATTCACTACACTTTAAATTAATTTTAACTCTCACCTATATTCTTGACTCCTAGCGATTTTCTAAAGATGATTAAGGACCAGACAAAATTTCCAAAGACAATCATTGCGGTCACAAAGAAGACCCAGCGATAACCTAGTCCAGTCGCAACTGCCGAACCAACAAAAGGACCTAAAACTTGTCCAATGTATGAAAAGCTTTGATTAAAGCTAAATATTCTTGAGATTCCTTCCTTGGGTGTCATCTTGGTCAATAAAGAATTGACACTAGGCATAAGGGCACCCACACCGAAGCCATAGGCAAAACGTAAGATACCCAATTGCAAGGCTGAACCGGCAAAACCACAAAGGAAATACAAGAGGAAGCTATAAAATAGCCCCATTAAAAGCAAGCGATGATTCCCAATACGGTCTCCCAATTTTCCCAGAAAAGGGGTACTCAAGAGACTAGAGAAGCTCATAGCAGAAACAATTAAACCTGAGTAAAACAGGATATTGTCCCTCTGACCTAAATAACGAATATAAAGGGCCAACATAGGCGCAATCGATTGGGCAGAAATCTGGATAATCATACTGGTCACAAAAAGGCCAATCAACATAGATTTGCTGGGAATTTTCGAAAAAACCTGAGAAAGAGTCATTATCTCTCCCTTTTCGATAGGTTGAAAATTCTCTCGCAAACCAAAGACAGTTAAGAGGCAGCAGATAAATAGAATGAGGCCCACCAATAAAAAGGTCCCTCTCATACCAAACGCCTCAGACAGGGTACCACCTAACAAAGGGCCAATCAGAACACCTGCCGTTAGGCCCGTAGATAAGGTCCCCAGGGCATAGCCAGAACGGTTCTGAGGAACCTGACTAGCAATTAAAGCTGTGGCATTTGGAACATACCCCGCAAACAAACCGTTCAGCGTTCTTAAGAAAAGCAGCCAGAAAACATTTGGGACTAAGGCAAGACCTCCCATTGTAAAAGTCATCACCATGCTGGCTCTAATCATCATGGGCTTTCGGCCATAACGGTCAGCCAAGCGTCCCCAAATAGGAGAAACCAGGGCCGAGGCTAAAGCAGAGATGGCAACAGACAAACCAGTATACCATTCAACCATGTCTCCTTTAACACCTAGTTCCTCAATGTAGAGGGCCATGAAAGGCATAACAATGGAGAAACTAGCTCCAGTAAAAAAGGTTCCTATCCATGCAATTTTAAGGTTACGTTGCCAATCAGTACTTTTAAGCTCTTTTTGGCGCAAATAATCATCTTCTTTCTAAAATTCACTATCCATTATATCACAATGACTAGCTATGAGGAGCTAGGTAAATCATTTATTGCGCTCTTCACTTTCTCCTTCAAATCATCGAGACTAGCATTATTATCAAGAACCAAGCTGGCATAAGGCTTTTTCTCTTCTAAAGACATTTGGCTATCAATACGCATCTTAGCTTCCTCAAAACTTAAGTGATTACGTTTCATCAAGCGTTGGCGCTGGACCTCAGGTAACACTGCCACCAACCAAATCTGGTCAAACCAGTCCTGATACCCATTCTCAATAAGTAAGGGAATATCCATGAAAAAAACATCTTCTTTCTTAGCCAAACAATCCCTTTGAGTTGCTAGTTCCTCTCGAATAATTGTCCCTTGAATCTCAGCAGACCGATGTCTCATCTCCTCATTCGAAAAAATCAGTTGCCCTAGTTTAGGACGATTCAATTCTCCATTAGGAAGGAGAATCCCCTCTCCCAACCAATCAAGCAAGGCACGATACAAACGGCCTCCTTTGGCCTGCATATCGTGGACAAGCTGATCAGCATCAATGACCTTGTAACCTGCCTCTTTAATCATTTCAACAACCGTTGATTTTCCTGAAGCAATACCACCTGTTAACCCAATAATCATCGTTTCTGACAATGAGGACACAAATGTGTCCCTCTCCCTCCTAACTTGATTTTCTCAATTGTGCTTGCGCAGCGTGGACAAGGCTGTCCCGTTTTTCCGTAAACCTGCAAATAGTTCTGCATGGTTCCGTCCTCACCAAGGGCATTACGATAGGTCCTTATGGTTGAGCCGCCTTTTTCAATGCCAAGCTGTAAAATGGCAATCGTTTGATCATGGACCCGCTTCATGGCTGCCTTGCTGAGTTCCTTTGCTGGCGTTTCAGGATGAACCTTGGCCGCCCAAAGCACCTCATCAACATAGATATTTCCTAGACCAGCCACCAATTTTTGCTCCAAGAGGAGACTTTTAATGGGCTTTGCAGAACTCATCAAGGCTCTTTCAAATAGAGCGTATTTAAAGGCCTTCTTAGTAGGCTCAGGACCAAGCTTTTTCCTTGTAAAATAAGCCTCCTCTTGACTTTTAGCCAATAAATCAAAGGTTCCAAACTTGCGGACATCTTGATAGACGAGGGTGGAGCCATCATCTAACTTAAAGAATAAGTGAAAATGCTTGTTGCTAGGAACTTGATCTGTAAACAGCAGGTATTTTCCCTCCATACGCAAGTGGGAAATCATAATCAACTGTCCAAAGTCAAAAATCAAGTACTTGCCTCTTCGTCGCAGGGCTTGAATGGTTTGACCAGGTAAATCAGTCAAAAAACTATCGTAGGAGGTCTTAATCATTTTTGGAACCTTGACCTCAAGCGACAAAATAGTCCGACCTACTACTAACCGTTCTAAACCTCGTCTAACAGTTTCTACCTCAGGTAACTCAGGCATCTGCTCCTCCTTCTAGCAAGAAAGCCGAGCAAGTGCCCAGCTTTTTAATATTCTTTTTCATTGTAACCAAAATCGGCCAAATCAAGTTTTTTATCACGCCAATTTTTCTTAACCTTAACCCAGGTTTCAAGGAAGACCTTGTCCCCAAGCATGACTTCAATATCTTTACGAGCAAGGGTACCAATTTTCTTGAGCATGGAACCTTGTTTACCAATAACAATACCTTTTTGGCTGTCACGCTCAACCATGATTGTCGCACGAATATGAATCTTATCCGTGTCTTCATCACGCTTCATCTCATCAATGACAACCGCAACAGAGTGTGGAATTTCTTCACGTGTCAACTGAAGGACTTTTTCACGAATCATCTCTGATACCAAGAAACGCTCAGGGTGATCGGTGATTTGGTCCGCTGGGAAATATTGGAACCCTTCCTCAAGGTTATCACTCAAGACATCCACAAGGTGGGAAACATTGTTCCCTTGGAGGGCAGATATCGGAATAATCTCTTTGAAATCCATTTGTGTACGGAAATCGTCAATCTGCTCTAGAAGCTGATCTGGATGGACCTTGTCAATCTTATTGATTACCAAGATAACTGGAACTTTAGCTTGTTTGAGGCGTTCGATAATCATATTATCACCCTTACCACGAGGCTCATCCGCTGGTACCATAAAGAGGACTGTATCAACCTCACGAAGGGTTGAATAAGCAGATTCCACCATAAAATCCCCAAGAGCCGTCTTAGGCTTGTGAATCCCTGGGGTATCGATAAAGACAATCTGTTCCTTATCGGTTGTGTAAATTCCCATAATTTTATTGCGGGTTGTTTGAGCCTTATCACTCATGATAGCAATCTTTTGCCCCATAACATGGTTCAAAAACGTTGATTTTCCTACATTAGGACGGCCGAGAATAGCCACAAATCCTGATTTAAATGTCATATAACTTCTTTCTTATTTCGTTTTAATTGAAAATTAAGTGCCAAATTTTAGGTATGAAAACAATCATCCCCGTAATGACTGCATAACAAGAAACCACTAAAACAGCTCCAGCGGCCATATCCTTGGCATTTTTGGCTAGCATCGAAAAGTGATAATTACTAGCTAAATCGACAACATTTTCAATGGCAGAATTAACAATCTCTAGGGCAATTACGAGAAAAACTGCCATCAAAAGAAAGAGCCATTCTATCGCAGACACACGAAAGACTAAGCCAGCCAATACCACCAAGATAGCTGAAACCAAGTGCTTGCGCATATTGCGTTCTTCTTTGAAAGCCGTTATTATTCCTGTCAGAGCAAACTCAAAGCTAGCTGTAAATTCTCTATTTTTCCACTTTTTTTGTGGATTATTGTCGCGTAAGTCCATAAGCAGTCAAAATTTCTTCCTGTAATCCAAACATTTCCGCTTCTTCTTCTGGGGTGTAATGGTCATAGCCATTGATATGGAGAAAACCGTGAACAGCCAAGAAACCCATCTCACGTTCAAAACTATGTCCATAATCCTCAGCTTGTTCATGAGCCTTATCAACGGAAATAAAGAGTTCACCGATATAACTATCAAACTCTCCCATCATTTCAGCTAATTCAGGATTTTCAGCCAACTCTTCCTCATCAAAGCTAATATCTAATTCAGGCTTATACTCCAAACTAATGACATCCGTTGGACGGTCTGTATCACGATATTCCAAGTTTAGTTCGTGGCTGCGTTCGTTGGTTACAAATGTAACAGCCATTTCCTTGTCTTCCTTGCCAAGTTTTTGTGCTGCAAAATCTAGCAACTCCAAGGTTTGTTCTTTTAATTTCTCAGAGACTTGTCCAGTCTCGTCAATCATTTCAATATACATAAGATTCTTTAGGAACGGCTATGCTCACTTCAAGCACAGAACCGCTCGCTTCCTTTCACTAACTCATTAGCTTTTTATAGAAATACTCAAATACATAGAATCCTAACTTTGAGTATTTTTAGTTTAATATTAATCACCTCATTATACCATAAGGACACAGAAAAAGCAGACTTAAGCCTAATTGTCTGCTTTTTGTATGGCCTCTCCGTGAATCGCTTACTTATCCAAACTATCCTTAAGACGTTGAATATGAATGGTTAAATAGACCTGTTCGTCCAAACTCAATTCAAAAGTATAACCTGTCTTAATATAGTTAGCAATCTTTTGGGTACAGATAAAGGATTCTGGATAATTTACCCTAACCTGCTCGTAAAGAAAAGCATCATTTTTACCACCACTAACCCCACTCACAATCCGTTGCGCTAGATAGCGAAGATGTGTAATAAATCGGTTATAAGAGAAACTATCCTCCTCCAAATCACAACCAAAATGAAGACGGACAATGTCACTAATTCCAACCACAATTTGAGTCATCTGTCGGTCTTTTTCATGGAGACCCGCATCCTTTTGTGCATTGACAAAATGTAAAGCGACAGAGGCAGCCTCATCATCTGCCAATTTAACTTCTAAATCCTTGGCAATCAAACGAAGAGCTTGTTTTCCAATCTCATACTCCCGAGGGTAAAATTTTCGAACCTCCCAAGCCAAGGGATTCTGCAGAGAAATACCTTCTCCACTTCTTTCAATGGCGTAATGTAGGTGGTCAGCTAGGGCGATGAAAAAAGAGGGGGCAAACTTGGTTTGTAAGACAGCTTCAGCAAAAGTAAGGATATTCAAAAAGACCTGCATTTCACCTTCAGGCAAATTGACATAAACACGAGACCATTCATCTACTGCCTCTGTATTTTCCAAAACAAAAGTCTTTTCAATCTTTTCCTTATCAACAAAGTCTCCAACCTTCTTTTGAAAGCCCAGTCCCTTGCCCATGACAATGTATTCCACATTATTATCCAAAGCATGAACAACATTGTTGTTTAAAATCTTTTCAATCTGCATCATGATCCCTCGTCATTAAAGCGTTTACTTTATTTTACCAAATTTTTAATGAGAAACCTACTTACTGCAAACAAAAAGCGCTGGACTTACCAACACTTTTCCTAAAGTTCTGTTCGATTTTCGATAGCTCTTAGCAAGGTCACTTCATCAGCATACTCGATGTCAGAACCAACAGCCAAACCACGCGCTAAACGAGTCACCTTGATTCCCGCAGGTTTGAGGACACGTGAAATATACATAGATGTTGCCTCACCATCTGCTGTTGCATTAGTAGCAATGATAACTTCGTCAACCTCACTATCCATAAGACGAGTAATCAAACTTTTCAAGTTAATATCATCTGGTCCAACACCATTCATAGGGGAAATAAGCCCTTGAAGCACATGGTAGAGACCACGGTATTCCTGAATCTTTTCCATAGCTGAAACATCTTTGGAGTCTTCAACAACCAAAATCTTAGTATGATCTCTCGTTTCATCTGTACAAATGTTACAGGGATCATCATCTGTCAAACGACCACAGACCGAACAATAAGTCAATTCACGTTTGGCTGCCAAGAGGTTTTTTGCGAAATCATTGACATCTTCATCAGACATGCTAATGGTATAAAAAGCTAGGCGAGTCGCTGTTTTAGCCCCTATTCCAGGGAGTTTTGAAAAACTATCAATCAGCTTCGCAATTGGAGTAGGATAAAGCATGAAGGTCTCCTGTTCTTTATATGATTTTATTCATCTCTTATCTTTTGTCACTGTCATGGATATGTCTTTACCCAAGAACAAATACTCAAACACTATATCACAGAAAAATCCCTCGTGCAAGGCACAAGAGATTTTCATATTTAGTGAGTATTTTGATAAAGTTCCATGATAGCTTTGACCGCAACTTGGGGGCTTTTACTCTTCCAATCAAGAACATGTGGGTACATGATTCCAACAGCCAACTTCGTACCATCTTTGGCGGTCGCATAGGCTACGGCATTAAGATTATATGTTTTTACTGTGTTACCTGAACTGTCTGTCGTATAAGTTTCAGCTGTCCCTGTTTTACCACTAATTGGAATGATAGAACTTGCCATAGCTTTACCAGTCGCAAGGCTAGAACCGGAATTAACGACATCATTAAATCCTTGTTGGATAATCCCCATCTGCTCAGAATCAAGAGGTAAGGTATTTAATACACGTGTATCTACCGTTGAAGCTAGAGTTCCTAAGCTACCATTAGTACCAGCATCATAAATACCTCCCACAATATGAGGTGCTACACGTTTACCACCATTTGCAATTGAAGCAACATATTGGGCCAATTGAATAGTTGTATAAGAGTCGTACTGACCAAAAGCTTCTGTCAAGACGTTGGCTACATTGTAATTCTTAGAAATATAGCCTTCTGATTCTCCAGGCAAATCAAGTCCTGTAGATACCCCCATACCAAAATCAGCGTAGGTATCACGAAGTGTCGTCATGGCCTTATCCATATTGTCAGTCGACAAGGCCATACCTGGAACATATTGTTGGCCAAGTAGTTTGATTGCAATCTGCACCATATAGGTATTTGATGAATATTCTAGAGCCTGTGTCGCGGTAATAGGACGGCTACCTTGATCTGTAAACCAAGACGTAATCGAGGCTGAACCAGCAATGTTGATTGGTTGGTCAGTCAAGACCTGATTTCCATAGATGGCACCTGAACGCCAACCAGCAGTTAGAGTTGCTCCCTTAACAACAGATCCTGGAATAAAGACATCAGTGATTGTTCCTAAGGCATTTGCTTTAAAATCTTGTGCTCCTTGTTCATGTTTTTGCCCCGCCATGGCAAGTACAGCACCAGTGTCAGCATTCATAACAACGGCATACATTCCTTCAGAATAGGTAGCTTTGTTCTCTGAAATCTCTGAAGAAAGCTGTTGACCTAGGATATCTTCAACTCCCTTTTGGAAATCAAGGTCGATGGTCAATTGCAGATTGTTACCCTTACTTCCCTTTTGAGTGATTTTATCACTATCAACTTCGCCTTCCTTGTCTACTGTAATCTCACGAACAGTATGTTTCCCTTGTAGCTTCTCCTCGTATTCTTTTTCTAGATAAGAAGTTCCTACACGGTCATTAAGGGCATAACCTTTTTTGAGGTATTCCTTGGCATCTTCTTGTGGCAAACCTGCTTCTGAACTTGAGACTTTCCCGATGAGAGGAGACAAGGCTGAATCAACCGTATGACGCTCCCAATCCTTAGCAACCGTAATACCATTAAGTTCCTTCTGTTTAGCTGCTACAATCGCAATTTGTTCAGGCGTCAAGTCTCCTGTTTTCAATGTGACTGTTGAGAAATTAGAAACAGCATTCATCTGTGAGTAAATGTAGACAATCTTAAGCTCATCCTCAGTGTAATCCACTGCTTCATCAGGAACGGCATCAACAGCATTGTTGTAAATAGTAGCTTCAGCTAATTTATTACCAAACTTATCTGTTTTCTTGTCCTTTGGAAGATCATTAACCACACGTTTGTAGGTGGCAGAATCCGCTAGATAGAAATCGCGTTTCTGGCGTGCTGTTACCTTCGTCTCCGTTAGTGTTACCATGGTCGCTAACTTTTCAGCGACCTTCTTCATAGTATCTGATGACACCAAATTGCTACGTGTAAAGGTGATAACGTCCTTACTCTGGTTGGTCGTAAGAGCGACCCCCTTAGCATCAAAGATTTGCCCACGTTCGCTTGCAATTCTAACCGTATACTTGGAGTTATCCTCTAATTTCTTAGTATAAAACGATTTGTTATAAACCTGCATATAGGTCAAACGTGCAAAAAGCAACAAAAAAAGGACAAAGACTACACCAAAAAGCAAGTAAACACGACGTGAGATGTTTACTGGCTTTCTAGGTTTATTCGCTCGTTTTTCTTTTTGTTTTTGGCGCCGTTTTTCCCATTTTTGACTGAGTTTTTTCGAAAATGATGTCACTTTTTTTCCTCTATGTTCTCATAAAAATTCTCTTTTATTTTATCACAAATAAGCTTTAGCAAACTTAAAAAAATGTCGAAATCGAAAAAAACTTGCCTCAATACAAGACACGTTTTTTAGATTATAATGATAACTTTTTCATCCAGCTAGGAATGGCTTTACTGATATGTGTCGGCAAAACCACATAGGCATTTTTAGCCAGATCATCAGCAATAGCTGAGTGAAGCCAGGTAGCTACTGTGACAGCCTTATAGCGATCAATTGAAGGGAACTGGGCCAGAAAACCAGTAATCATACCAGCTAAGGTATCTCCCATTCCTCCTGTGGCTTGATAAGGCCCACCAACTTCTAAATGAGCTACTGTTTCACCTTGATAGACAGCCGTCTTGTGACTCTTGGCAACCAGGATTGTCCCAGCTCGGAACTCTCCCAAGGCTTTTTGAGTGTTGGAAACTGTCTGCTCTGGAATCCTAAAACCAGACAAGCGTTCCCATTCTTTTTGATGTGGGGTGAGAGTAAAGTGACAATCTGGTAAGTCCTTCTTATTTTTCTTAGCCAAAAGATTGAGAGCTGAACCATCAACAACCAAATTTTGATCTGCCCTAATATTTGCCAGCACCAAGTCCATAGCCCGACTAGCTGCACCATCTTCACCTAGGCCAGAACCGATTAATACCACATCAGCTGCCCTAAGATTCTCAAGAAATCTTTCAGCCTCTCTAAGGTCAAAAGCCATGGCTTCAGGGAGATGAGCATGAAGGGCTGTGATATTTTCACGATCCGTAGCCACTGTGACCAAGCCTGCCCCACTATTGACACAAGCTATGGCAGCCATAATGATGGCACCACCATAAGGATAAAGCCCACCAACTAAAAGCACTCGACCGTAAGAACCCTTGTGAGACTCTCTCAAGCGAGGTGTTATCACTTTCCTAGCTAAATCGTCATCAACTTTCATAAACTATCCTTTCGCACTACGAAGAGCAGCTTGATAGGTCTGTTCCATCAGCATAGTAATAGTCATAGGGCCTACACCACCCGGAACAGGCGTGATCATGCCAACCTTATCTTTCACTTGATCAAAATCAACGTCACCACAAAGTTTGCCTTCTTCATCACGGTTGATTCCCACATCAATGACAACAGCACCCTCTTTGACATATTCTTCTGTTACAAATTTTGCACGTCCAATAGCTACAATCAAGACATCTGCCTTGCTACAAACCTTAGCCAAATGCGGTGTTCGTGAGTGGGTCAAGGTAACTGTAGCATTCTTTTCTAGAAGAAGCTGAGCCATAGGTTTACCAACAATGTTACTACGTCCGATAATAACTGCTGTCTTACCTTCCAATTCAACATTGTACTCACGAAGGATTTCCATAATCCCAGCCGGTGTACAAGGCACCATTTGACGGCGACCATTCCAGAGATTACCAGTATTCATAGGATGGAAACCATCGACATCTTTTTTAGGATCAATAGCCAAAAGAATACGCATTTCATTAATATGATTCGGCAGTGGCAATTGAACCAAGATACCATGGAAAAGCGGATCCTGATTGTATTGTTCAATGACCTCAATCAATTCTTCCTCGCTGATACTCTCAGAAAGATTGACCGTCTTACTATGGAAGCCAGCCTTTTTAGCAGCACGTTCCTTATTACGCACATAAACTTGACTAGCTGGGTTGTCTCCAACCATAATTACCACTAGTCCTGGCACAATCCATTCCTTTTCTTTTAGACGTGCTACCTTTTCTTGCAATTGATCCTGCATTTTAACAGCTAGGGCCTTACCATCCATTATTATCGCCATGGGTGTTCTCCAATACATACTTTTTTTCAATTATACCATAGTGAGGACTCTTTGTGACTAAATTTTCTAAATTTTCAAAAAGACGTTTCAAATGAAAACTAAAAAAGCTGGAATTGCCTTCCAACTTCTTCTGATTATGTTTCGTGACTAATCCACAAAACCATTTTGCTGACTCCAACCCTTAATAACCTTCAAGGTCTTCTGCTGGTATTTGCCACTTTCATACATGTGATCTGCACCTGTTAAGGAAACGAGAACAGAATCACGGTAGTTCTTAGCTGTTCTTCTAGCAATATTAGGATGAGTCATCTTATCCTTGGTTCCTGAAATGACGATAACAGGACATAAAATGTTACTAAAGTCCACATAAGCTGCCTTTGTCTTATCAAACCAATGAAGAGCCATCTGAGTATAAACTTTTCCTGATTCAGGAACCAGATCAGCAAAAACTTCCTCTTTCAAAGCTTCCTCTTGTTCATTCATGCAATACTTGAAAAACTCCTTTTTATAAGGGGGCATGGCTTTTTTCCAAAAACCCCAGCGTAAAAAGTGTTTGCCAAAACAAGCTAACATGGTTGGATAAAAGGCATAAATATCTGCTGTCGGAGCAGGTCCCATGAGAATCATACCAGCAACTTCTGTCTTTTCAGCAACCATTTGAGCCACCAGACAGCCTAAAGAGTGCCCTAAAATAAGTGGTGGTTGGTCTAGACTTTCAATCAAAGCCACTAAATCATCTCGATAGTCCTGCAAAGTAACAGTCCCAACTTTAGCTAGGCACTCTTGATAAGGTAGGTCATGATAACGAAAGCTAGGTGTATGTACCTTGTATCCCATTTGACGTAGACCTGTCGCAAATTCTCCCCAAACATTGCCATCACACCAGGTCCCATGAATTAGGACAATCTCTCTGTTCAAAACCATTCCTTATACATCTCCCTTTTTTGTTAAAAAATTAGATTATTTATCTATCTTATAGTATCACACTTCCAACCTACATGCCTTTATACATTTCTTACAATCGTAAGAAAATGGTCTCTTATTCATTTAAGAGACCATTTTTCTATATATTATTAGCGATTAGCCTTATGCATTTCTTCCTTAACCGGACAAGAACACTCACAATCGCCACAAGAACCTTTTCCTTTGATATAGTGACGGATGCCAAGGACAGCCAAAGCAAAAATAATGAAGGCAATGATAAACGTTGACATAACAATTCCTCCTAAACCTAAATATGGGCTTCTTGAAGATTATCCAAACTAATGATTTGATCCTTAATCTGACGTGGTTTACGAACCACAAAATAAATCATGGTCACTAACAGCAAGAAAGCAACAAAAGTCCAAATTGTCATTGACTTGCCGTATAGGATAACTTGGCCAAACTGATAAAGAATTAAACTCACACAATAGGCTAGGCCTGTTTGAAAACCGATAGCACCAACCGTCCATTTTAGATTGGCCATTTCACGCTTAATAGCTCCAATAGCCGCAAAACATGGGGCACAAAGTAAATTAAAGACTAAGAAGGAATAAGCTGCTAGGGAAGAATAATCTCCTCGTAAAGCCGCAGCTAAACCAGCTTCACTGCTATTATGATAGAGAATACCAAAGGTGGCAACAACAGTCTCCTTGGCAGCTAAGCCTGTAAGAGCCGCAACTGTTGCCTTCCAATTTCCAAATCCAAGCGGATCAAAAATCCAAGACAAACTCCTACCGAGAGTCGCCAAAATGCTGGCTTCCGTATCTACCGTATGTAGCGTAAAGTTGTAGTTAGACATAAACCAGATAAGAACTGTCAAACTGAAAATGATGGTTCCCGCACGTTTGACAAAACTCATAGCCTTACCAAAGGCATAGCGCAAAACTGACATGGCTTTAGGCCAATGGTAAGCAGGCAATTCCATTATAAACGGACTGGTTAGGCCACCCAAAAAACTCGTCTTTTTGAGGGCAATACCTGATAAGATGATGGCAGCCATCCCAATAAAATAAGTACTTGGTGCTACTAATGAGTTACTAGGGAAGAAAGCTCCAGCAATCAAGGCAATTATTTCCAACTTGGCCGAACAAGGCATGAAGGTTGCCGTCATAATGGTAATGCGACGGTCCCTTTCATTTTCAATAGTTCGACTAGACATAACCGCTGGAACCCCGCAACCTGTCGAAATCAACATGGGAATAAAGGATTTTCCAGAAAGCCCAAAACGTCGGAAAATACGGTCCATAACAAAGGCAATACGACTCATATATCCAATGTCCTCAAGCACACCCAAACAGATAAAGAGCACAAAAATTTGAGGAAGGAACCCTAGTACTGTCCCAATCCCAGCGACGATACCATCAACAATCAAAGACTTAAGCCAATCCTGAACTTGAAGAAAGTCAAGACCAGAAGTTACCAAATCTGGAACATACTTACCAAAAAGCACATCGTTAGCCCAGTCTGTCCACATGGTTCCAACAGTTTGGATAGATAAGAAATAAACCAAATACATAACTGCTGCGAAAATTGGCAAGGCCAAAATACGGTTGGTGACAATCCTATCAATCTTATCTGACAAGGTCAGAGCAAAATCTTCCGTATGACTTTGAGCCATCTGACAGACGCGTTCAATAAAGGCATAACGCTCATTAATGACAATTGACTCTGCGTCTTCGGTGAAAATTTCCTCAGTGATACGAATGATATCTTTGATTTCTTTTCGTTGGAATGGGGACAAGTCTAGCTCAGCCTCAACTAAAGCATCGTGTTCAAAGAGTTTAATGGCATAAAAACGCGCAGACCTTTGCGGTACCGAATTTCCCAAAACTTCCAAAATTTGTGAGATGGCAGCTTCTAATTTATCATCATAAATTGGAAAAGCAATATCACCGACTGTAGAAGTCGTCGTATGAGCTGCCTTCTTCACTACCTGATCCACACCAGTTTGTTTGAGAGCACTAGTAGCTACTACTGGGACGCCTAGATGATAAGATAATTTATCAACATTAATCTGTTTTCCCTGAGCCTCCAAAACATCACTCATGTTAAGTGCTAAAGTGACTGGAATACCTGTCTCAATCAACTGCGTTGTCAGATAAAGGTTACGCTCCAAATTAGTCGCATCAACCACATTTAGAATACTTTCGGCCCTTTGGCTCAACAAATAGTCACGCGCTACCTTTTCTTCAGGGCTATAGGGTGACATTGAGTAAATCCCTGGTAAATCCTGGATTTCTAAATCCTTATTCTTTTTGACCAGACCACTTTTTCGTTCTACAGTAACACCCGGCCAGTTACCAACACGCTGATTGGTCCCTGTTATCAGGTTGAATAAACTGGTTTTACCACTATTAGGATTACCTATTAATGCAATTTCTGTCATTTTTCCTCTCCCTCGTCCAGCATGACCACACTAATCATTTGCGCCTCCGACTTGCGTAGGGTTAATTCATACCCTCTCAAGCTAATTTCTAGAGGATCTCCCAAAGGGGCTACCTTACGCAATAAGACCCGAGTACGCTTTGTAATTCCCATATCCATAAGACGCCGTTTGGTCTCATTTGCTGAAAAAATATCAGTAACGATAGCCGAACGTCCAACTGGTAATTCAGAAAGAGGTATCTTTTCCTGATCTTCCTCTGCAGGTGCCAAATCAATCTTATCTAGAATCGAAGCATCAAAGGCTAAGCGACTCCCCTTTACGATAATAATAGCACTGTTCTTGGTCTTAGTTACCACCTCAATCATTTCACCGGCAGCCAGCCCTAGGTTAGATAAGTGCAAAAGACTATCCTTAGGGAGGTTAATGCCAAGAATCCGGTAAGGCGTTTTTAAGGCCGCATCATATATGAGCATTTTTCTTGACCTACTTTATTATTTTTGATATGGCATCATTATAGCATATTTATCCATCTTTTCCGAAAAATTATCTTAAACAAGAATGATTCTAGAAAAGCAGAGCACAAAAAGAAAAGGCCGGAAAAGTTCCAGCCTTCACAAACAATGTATACATACTTAATGAATATCTTACAAAACCTTACTCAAGAAATCCTTAGTACGATCTTCCTTAGTATTGTCGAAAATCTCTTGTGGTGTGCCTTCTTCTACAATAACACCGCCATCCATAAAGATAACACGATCAGCCACCTCATAAGCAAAGCCCATTTCGTGGGTAACAATTGCCATTGTCATCCCTGATTTAGCAAGGTCCTGCATAACTGCAAGAACTTCACCAACCATTTCTGGGTCAAGGGCTGATGTTGGTTCGTCAAACAAGAGAACATCTGGATCCATAGCCAAACCACGTGCGATCGCAATACGTTGTTGCTGACCACCAGATAGACTTGTTGGGTAGGCATCTGCCTTATCTTTCAAGCCAACCTTTTCTAAAAGTTCCATAGCTTTCGCGTCCGCATCAGCTTTTGAAACACCCTTGGTTTTAATCGGTGACAAGGTGATATTTTCCTTAACTGTCATGTTAGGGAAGAGGTTAAACTGTTGGAAAACCATTCCCATTTTTTCACGCATTTTGAAAATATCGTTATTCTTATCTGTAATATCCACACCTTCAAAAGAAATAACGCCTTTGGTAGGTTTCTCAAGCAAGTTCATTGAGCGTAGGAAGGTTGATTTTCCTGATCCTGAAGGACCAATGATAACCACTACTTCACCCTTTTTAATATCTAGATCAATCCCTTTGAGAACTTCATTCTTACCAAAATACTTGTGAAGATTTTTAATCTCAATAATTGTTTCTGCCATTATTTACGTCCCTCCCCAAGTCGTTGTTCCATTTGTTTCAAGAGTGCCGTCATAGCTGTTGTTACAATCAAATAATAGAAGGCTGCGAACAAGAGCGGCGTCAAAGTCAAGTAGGTCGTTGTTGCAACAGTTTGTGCACCATTCCACAATTCCATAACCCCGATGGTTTGCAAGAGCGAACTATCCTTGATAATAGTGACAAACTCGTTACCTAAGGCAGGCAAGATATTTTTAATAGCTTGAGGCAAGACCACATAACGCATGGTATTCCATGGACGGATACCAAGTGAGTAGGCTGCTTCAATCTGGCCTTTAGGAATAGACTCGATACCTGCACGTACGCTCTCAGAAATATAAGCGCCACTGTTCAAAGAAAGGACGATAATACCCGGAACGATACGTGACAAATCAAGGTTTAAAATCCCAAACTGCACAGTTGGAAGGTTCATGTGGATGAGGTTAAAAGCAATCATAATCTGCACAACCATAGGAGTCCCACGGAAAACCCAAACATAAAGGCTTACTAGCCACTCCAAAGGTTTGATTCCAGAACGCTTGGCCAAGGATACCAAAACCCCGAGGATGGTTCCGAAGAAGACCACGCAGACCGAAATCATAATTGTTACTAAGACACCATAGTTAAAGTAAGACCAAAACTGCGGTAGAAATGAAAAATTCATCTAGATACTCCTTACTAATATTCTTCAATATTATATCAGAAGACTGTATAAAAATAAAGTATTTTCTTATAAATGCGATATTTCAGTATAAAAACTAAGTTATAGACATCGCTATCAAATCTCTCAAGCAAGACACCTCAAGTCCTCCTAAGATGACATCTTCCCAAAAGGTTTGTCAATGATTTCAAATACTGCCTATTTTGGTAACCCATACAAGCATTACCCGATGCTTTCATCCTGATAAAAATGCCTGAAACTATCGAGTTTCAGGCATTCTGAATTTTTGGAACCTTGCAAAGTCCCCAAATGATTTATTAGTAAAGCAAATCGTAGATTTCCATTGCAATCAAGTCGATGCTATCAAATGAATAAGATTCACGTGCTTCAACGTCACGCAATGTGAAAACTGGACCATTTTCAGGATCGTTGCTAAATGATACTTCGGCAACAACCACTCCTTCACGTTCAAAATTACGTTTCAAATTACCACCATCAGCCGCCATCATTTCAAGACGGTTAATGATTCTCACCAAATGTGATTCCATGTTATTTCTCCTATTAATTGTGTATTTCTTACTTATTTTATCACACTTATGGGAAAAATGGGGAAATTTTAAATATTTTTCAAGGAATTGTACATAATGGCCTTAATAGAATGCATACGATTCTCAGCTTCTTGGAAGATGATGTCACTGTATTTTTGGAAGACTTGATCTGTAATTTCTAACTCTGCCAAACCATATTTGTCATAGATTTCTTTCCCAATTTGGGTATTGAGATCATGAAAGGCTGGGAGACAATGCATAACAATAACATCTGGATTTTCTGTCTTGGCTAGTAGGTCTGCATTAATTTGATAAGGCAAGAGTAAATCAATACGAGATTTAAAATCTACCTCTTCACCCATAGATACCCAAACATCCGTATAAAGCATATCCACTCCCTTGACCTCTGAAATATCATCTGTAATGGTTAAGTCGGCACCATTATTATGTTTCTGAGCTAAGGCTACAATCTCATCTTCGGGTTGCAGCACCTCTGGGGCAATAATCTTGACATTAACGCCTAAAATAGCCGAAGTGACCAAAAGTGAGTTGGCCATATTATTTCTACCATCTCCAATATAGGCGATGGTCAAGTCTTCCAAACTACCGAAGTGTTCCTTCAAAGTCATGAAATCCGCAATCATTTGAGTTGGATGCCAGGTATCCGTCAAACCATTCCAGACCGGAACCCCTGAGTACTTAGCCAAACCTTCAACATCTTCTTGTTTAAAACCACGGTACTCGATTCCATCAAACATAGATCCCAGAACCTTGGCCGTATCAACTACAGATTCCTTTTTACCTAACTGAATGTCTCCAGCACCAAGGTAGGTCACATTCATACCTAGGTCCTGACCGGCCACTGTAAAAGCTGAGCGAGTTCTGGTAGATGTTTTTTCAAAAATCAAGGCAATATTTAAGCCATCTAAATATTTATGCGGAATTCTTTCCTTCTTTAACTGTTTAAATTTTAAAGATAAATCAATTAACTCCTCGAGTTCTTGCTTGGTAAAGTCGATTTCTTTCAAAAAGGATTTAGCTTGTGTCATAGGTATCTCTCTTTCGTTCTGAATAATATAAAAACATTATATAATATTTATACATTACAAACAAGTGATTTTGAATTAAAATTCAACATTAGCACTCCTGCTAAGAGAGTGCCAATTCTAGATGCTTTTTACTTGCAATCTATCTCCCGCATGCTATAATGGAGTCATAGATTTGACCTTTTTTGACCAAGAATATTTTCAAAAAAGGTCTTTCCCAATTCAGATAGAAAAGAGGTACTGATATGCTCTGTCAAAACTGTAACCTTAATGAAGCTAGTATTCATTTGTATACCAATGTAAATGGTAATCAGCAACAAGTTGACCTCTGTCAAAATTGTTATAAAATCATGAAATCTGACCCAGAGAACCCCCTTAATCAATTCAATCAAACTGGAGGTTCCAACTTCTTCGATGATTTCTTCAGCGACCTAAATAACTTCCGTTCTTCTAACGGTGATCTTCCCAATACACCTCCAACACAAGAAGGTGGTAACCGAGGAAACGGTGGCAATACACAAGGGCCAGGCCGCCCAGGAGGACCACGCCAACAAGCTCCTCAACAGCCACAAGGTCTTCTTGAAGAGTTCGGCATTAACATCACTGACATCGCTCGTCGTGGAGACATCGATCCAGTCATTGGTCGTGACGAGGAAATCATTCGTGTCATCGAAATTCTTAACCGCCGTACCAAGAACAATCCCGTCCTCATCGGTGAACCCGGTGTCGGTAAGACTGCTGTCGTTGAAGGACTAGCTCAAAAAATTGTAGATGGTAGCGTTCCTCAAAAACTCCAAGGCAAACAAGTTATCCGTCTTGATGTGGTCAGCTTGGTTCAAGGAACTGGTATCCGTGGCCAATTTGAAGAACGCATGCAAAAACTTATGGAAGAAATTCGTCAACGTCAGGATGTTATCCTATTTATTGATGAAATTCATGAAATCGTAGGAGCTGGTAATGCTGGAGATGGCAATATGGATGCTGGAAACATCCTAAAACCTGCCCTTGCTCGTGGGGAACTTCAACTGGTCGGAGCAACAACACTCAACGAATACCGCATCATCGAAAAAGATGCTGCCCTTGAGCGTCGTATGCAACCAGTTAAGGTTGACGAACCAACTGTTGAGGAAACCATCACTATTTTGCGTGGGATTCAGCCTAAATATCAAGACTACCACCACGTCAAATATACGGACGAAGCGATTACTGCAGCTGCAGAATTGTCCAACCGCTACATTCAAGACCGTTTCTTACCAGACAAGGCCATCGACCTTCTTGATGAAGCTGGTTCGAAGATGAACTTGACCCTCAACTTTGTTGATCCTAAAGATATAGACAAACGTTTGATTGAGGCTGAAAACCTCAAGGCTCAAGCTACTCGTGACGAGGACTTTGAAAAGGCTGCTTATTTCCGTGACCAAATTGCCAAATACAAGGAAATGCAAAAGCAAACCATCAAAGACCAAGATATGCCTGTCATCACCGAAAAACATATCGAAGCTATTGTGGAACAAAAAACCAATATTCCTGTCGGTGATTTGAAAGAAAAAGAACAATCACAACTTCTTAGTCTTGCCGATGATCTTAAATCACATGTTATCGGACAAGATGCTGCAGTTGATAAGATTGCTAAAGCTATCCGCCGTAATCGTGTTGGATTGGGTGCTCCAAACCGCCCAATTGGTAGCTTCCTCTTCGTAGGTCCTACAGGAGTCGGTAAAACTGAGCTCTCTAAACAATTGGCTATTGAACTCTTTGGTTCAGCTGACAGTATGATTCGTTTCGATATGTCAGAATACATGGAAAAACACGCTGTCGCTAAATTGGTTGGTGCCCCTCCAGGATATGTTGGTTACGACGAAGCTGGTCAGTTAACTGAAAAAGTCCGCCGTAATCCTTATTCACTTATTCTTTTAGATGAGGTTGAAAAAGCTCACCCAGACGTTCTTCACATGTTCCTCCAAGTACTTGACGACGGTCGTTTGACTGATGGACAAGGGCGCACTGTAAGCTTCAAGGATACCATCATCATCATGACCTCAAATGCTGGTACTGGTAAAGTTGAAGCTAGCGTTGGCTTTGGAGCTACTCGTGAAAATCGTACCAATTCTGTTCTTAACCAACTTGGAGATTTCTTCAGTCCTGAATTCATGAACCGCTTTGATGGTATTATCGAATTCTCTGCCCTCAGCAAAGAAAATCTCCTTACTATCGTGGACCTCATGCTTGATAATGTCAACCAACGCTTGGCTAACAACGGTATCCACCTCAGTGTAACTGAGAAAGTTAAGGAAAAATTGGTTGACCTTGGTTACGATCCTAAGATGGGTGCTCGACCACTACGTCGTACCATCCAAGATCACATTGAAGATGCTATTACCGACTTCTACCTTGAAAATCCAAACGAAAAAGATCTCAAGGCAGTCATGACTTCAAAAGGCCACATTACCATTAAGTCTGCTAAAAAAGCCGAAAAAGCTACTCAAAAAGCTGAGGCAGCAAAAGAATCTGATTAAACAAATAAACCAAGTCATTACGACTTGGTTTATTTATCTTTTCATTTCCTATTTTCAAATTTATCCCTAATTCTGCCTAAATCAATAGGAAAATGAGCAAAATTTTAGTATAATATAGGCAAATAAACGTAAGGAGCAACTCATGAATCCAACATTTGGTGACAAGGTTGAGGGAGCTCATTATCAAACACGTTACGGTGTTTATGCTGTGATTCCTAACCAAGAAAAGACAAAGATTATTTTAGTCCAGGCTCCTAACGGAGCTTGGTTTCTCCCAGGTGGAGAAATCGAAGCAGGCGAGGATCACTATAGCGCATTAGAACGCGAGTTAATTGAAGAACTTGGGTTTACAGCCACTTTAGGCCAGTACTATGGCCAGGCTGATGAATACTTCTATTCAAGCCACCGTGACACTTACTATTACAATCCAGCCTATATTTATGAAGTTGTAGATTTTTCAAAAATTGGCAAACCTCTCGAAGATTTCAATAACCTGGCCTGGTTTCCAATTGATGAAGCCATTGCTAAACTTAAACGTGGCAGTCATAAATGGGGAATCGAACAATGGAAAGAAACTAACACAATAACTGACAAATCCTAGGAGGAAACTATGAAACTCATTAATACGACCCGTACACACCAAGAACTCGTTCAAAACCAACTAGACAATACGGATGCCTTTCTCGTAGAGACCTACTCTGCTGGGAATACTGATGTTGTCTTTACACAAGCACCTAAGCATTATGAACTCTTGATTTCAAATAAACACCGTGCTGTTAAAGACAATGAATTAGAAGTTATCCGTGAATTCTTCCTCAAACGAAAAATCGACAAGGATATTGTTTTGATGGACAAACTCAGAACAGTACACACTGACAAATTGATTGAGATTTCATTCCCAACAACTGTATAAGACAAAACAAGCAATGGCTAATACCACTGCTTGTTTTTTTGTACGTTACAAAGCTTTCGAAGCTTGATCCAGAACTTCCATAACCTGACGACTATGTTCCAACTGCTTGGCAACACTGTCAAAATCCTTGGTAGCCACCATCTTTTCAAAAGCCACAAATTCATCATGCATACGATGTTGTAGACTATTGAGATTGACGATTCTCTCTTTCTGACCATTGAGAGTGACTCCAATCTCAGGAAGAGTATTGGTTGCACCAAAAATGGTAATAGCGCCCTTATCACCTTGTATAGTTGAACGAATCTCCGCAATACAGTCTTTAGCTCCAATGGCAACAGCCTTAAAGTGACCATAGTCCAAAACTAGAATCCCTGACGTATCCACTCCTCGCTCCACATTAGGTAGATATTCCACACGATTAGGCTTACCGAAAAGGCCAACAAGAAGATGAATATTATAGACATTCAAATCTCTAAGTGCTCCCCCACCCATTTCAGGATTGAAAGCAGGAGCAATCTCTCCTCGCTTAAAGGCATCGTAACGTGAAGAATATTGAGAATAATTGATATTCACAATCTTAACATCCCCAATATCAGACAAGGCTTCCTTAATCGCTGTAAAATTAGCCAAATATTGATTGGTAATAGCCTCCATCAAGAGAAGCTCTTTTTCTTGCGCAAGCTTAGCCAGCTCTTCAAACTCTTCTAAATGAAGGGTGAAGGGTTTCTCACAGATAACATGCTTGCCAGCCAAAAGTGCTTTCTTAGCATAATCATAGTGGGTATGGTTGGGCGTTCCCACATAAATCGTATCAACTTCTGGATTGGACAAAATTGCCTCATAATCACTAGTCGCCTGAGATAAGCCATATTGTTTGGCTAAAGCCTCAGCCTTATCATGCGATCGTGGTGTCGATAAGATAGCTTCAAGCTCGATGCCCTCAATAGTTGTTAACACAGGAAGAACCTCTGTCACAATCATTCCTGTCCCTAATAATGCAAGTTTCATCAACTTACCTCCTTAATTTCTAATCTCTCTTTACAATGAACCAAGACTATGGACAAACGCATGTGTGTTAAATTCTTCTTTAGTTACTTGAATGAAGCTCATTTTTTTCCTTCCTAAAATGGATAAAGTAAATGACGAGTGAGATAAAAAGCAAGATGGCAAGTACTGCCACTAATGGTATTCGAATCGGACGGATATTAAGCAACAAATCTCCACTAACTGCATAAACAATCGAGACTGGCGTCACTCCAATAAGGGTTGCCAAAATCCTCGTCCTTGTGGGTAAATTCATCTGAACACAAGCATAATTGACCAGAGCTGATGGTATAAAAGGAATAGAGAAGGCTAAAGAAATCCCAATAAAACGATGCTTAAAGTTTTCAATATAGTTTAGGAGTTTCTCCATACGTTTGGACTTCTCTGGCTTTTCAAGTCTTCTCAGAATTTCAAAACTAGTCAAATTTCCAAAAGTATTACCAATAATATTCATCGGAATCACAAGCAAAGGACCATAGAGTAGCCCAATAAAAATACAAAAAATAGAACTTGAAACTCCAGGAATAGCTGATGACAGAATCATAAGACTAATAAGGATAAGTGCATTTTGGAAATTAGCCTGCTTAAAAACTTCTCTTAAAAAGGCTTGATCATGCTTAGCGTTGATCCATTCCTTGATTAAGGGGATGAAGTTATTTAAAAGAGGCCATAAGAACACCAGTATTAAACCTGCTATCCCTATAAAAAATAGTCTTTTTTTGGTCATTACATCTCCACAATTTTAATCACTCCTTTTATTATAACAAAAAAATGCCTTCATTGATTTAGAAAGGCATTTTTTACTGTGATTACTTGTTAATCAAATTTGCTTGTGACTTGTTTTCCAAGGCACCATTTTTAAAGTTAAGGGTAAGGCTACCTGTTTCACCCTTCTTAGCGACAAGGTTTGATGACCAAAGAGCCTGTGTCATTGTTGCATCTGAAGAGACAGCGATTGAATAAACATCCGGTGTGCCAAGCGTTTTGACAGCATCATCATAGCTAGTTCCATTTTTGAGGTTTTCATACATCTTCAGTGTGATTTTGGGATCACGGACGTAAGAAAAGTTTGAAATTGACTTAACGACAGTGCTATTGTTAAAGAGTTTCGCTGTAACCACAACATTGTCATACTGCCAATTATAAACATCAAGCTTAGCATCTCCTGCTTGCTCTTGACCAGTTGATGAGGGTTCACCAAACCAGCCCTTCAAGCTATCAAGATTTGAGCCTCCTGAGAATTCTTGAGAAGCATTTGCCATGGTGATTTTATCAAAGTTCTGGCGAACATTCCCATGCTTAACAGTTAAAATCTTTGAAGCCTCATTATCCAGAGATCCCTTCGACTCAGTTTTAGACGAAGATTTTCCACAAGCAGCTAGAGTAAAAAGTGAGAGACCTAAAACGGTCAAAGACAAAAGTTTTTTCATAATAAATTCCTATATACACAAATAAAAGGCTGACGCCTCAAGTATTTATGGAGCCGGTGGGAGTCGAACCCACGTCCAAACACCTGCCAACATATTCGTCTACAACCATAGGTTATGTCTTTCATTTAACAGATAGACGACACATAACTCAAGCCTTCTATCTGCGAGCCTATAAATCTCTTTTCAACCAGCTAGGCAATGGTCAAACGTAGCTTATAAATCAATAAAACCTCTAAACAAACATAAGCAATCTGCTAGAAGTCACGCGAGCAGGTGTTTAGGCTGCTACAGCGTAAGAATTAGTATTTTTTGCAGTTATATTTAACTGAGCGTTTACGTCGCCACACGAGTCGCAGAATATGCCTCATAATGCCTGTCGAATCCGTAACGACCCCAATATGAGATACTGAGTATTATAGCAAATTTTTTAATAAATTGCAAAAGATTAGCCAAACTGTCTCCCCCAATAAATCCACCATAGAGACGCTAATACAGTAGTCAACTTTGATTTTAGGATAAGCTAATAGCTTTTTTCTGTATCTCTGCCTTTCCATTCAATACTGAAAGATTTTTTGGAATACTTTCACTAAAACTTAGCAACTAAAAAAACGTTGAGCGAACAAATCTTTCAACGTTTTTCTTTTTGCACCCTAAGGGAATCGAACCCCTATCTCAAGAACCGGAATCTTACGTGATATCCATTACACTAAGGGTGCTAACAGTATACTATTATAGCATACTCTAAAATAGAAAAAAAGACATGTTTCCATGCCTCTTTTTTATCTTACAATTCGATATCTCCGAAAAGATCCGCCATTGAGAATCCAGATTGAGTTTCTGGAAGTTCGTAGTCACGTTTTTCTTGACGTTTTGGACGACGTGGACGTGATTGACGTTTTTCGTTGTTTTCGCCTTCAGCGTTAGCTGGACGTTCTTCAAGAGCTTTGATAGAAAGTGATACACGTTCTGCATCAGCGTTTACTTCAAGAACTTTAACAGTAACGTCTTGACCTACTGAAAGAACATCTTTTGGATTTTCAACACGTTTGTGTGAAATTTGAGAGATGTGAACAAGTCCATCGATACCTGGCAATACTTCAACGAAAGCACCGAAGTCAGTCAAGCGTTTAACTTTACCTTCGATTACATCACCAGCAGCAAGTTTTTGTTCAACGCCATCCCATGGTCCAGGTGTTGTTGCTTTAAGTGAAAGTGATACACGTCCTGCTTCTTCGTCGATAGCAAGAACTTTAACTTCAACTTCATCACCTACAGATACAACTGATTTAGGTGAAACGTTACGTTCGTGAGACAATTCAGTCACGTGAACAAGTCCGTCAACACCACCAAGGTCGATGAAAGCACCGAAGCTTGTCAAACGAGCAACTTTACCAGTTACGATTGAACCAACTTCAAGTTTAGAGAAGACTTCTTTACGTGCTTCTGCAGCTTCAGCTTCAACAACTTCACGACGTGAAAGGATGAAACGGTTTTCAGCTGGATCAACTTCTTTAATTTTAGCGTCAAATTCTTGACCTACAAATTGTTCAGTGTTACGAACAAAACGAGTATCGATCATTGAAGCTGGAATAAATCCACGAAGACCTTCAAATTCAACTGAAAGTCCGCCTTTAACAGCGCGTGTTCCTTTAACAGTAACAACTTCTTCTTCACGACCAACAAGTTTATCCCAAGCTTTGCGAGCTTCCAAGCGTTTTTTAGATACAAGGTAAGTTACAGTATCAGTATCTTTACCAACAACTTGACGAAGAACAAGCACTTCAAGTGTTTCACCAACTTTAACAAGGTCTGCAACGTTTGCGTCACGGTCGTTTGTCAATTCACGACGTGTCAAAACACCTTCGATACCAGTTCCTTCGATAACAACATTTGCTTGATCATTATCTACTGAGATAACTTCAGCTGTTACAACGTCACCTGTGTTAACTTCGCTAACACTGTTTAGCAATTCTTCAAATTCGTTCATTCTAAAAAGATCCTCCAACAAGAGCCAGCCAATTCTGACCCTTGATAACAATATATTTTTAAAGGTACCCGCAAAGACAATGGTTAACATAGACGGTGCCAATGCACCCGATACCTTTTACTGGGGTAGCTGGATTCGAACCAACGCATGAGGGAGTCAAAGTCCCTTGCCTTACCGCTTGGCTATACCCCAATAGCAAAATGCTATAAAAAAACATCTAAGTACTTGATATCGACTATCCCGATTCAGTTTCTTAGACATGGAGAGAGAGGGATTCGAACCCCCGAACCCGAAGGAGCGGATTTACAGTCCGCCGCGTTTAGCCTCTTCGCTATCTCTCCTTAAGAACAAGAAATAGTATATCACAGTTTCTTGACCAAAGCAAGCCTTTGCTTTGGATTTTAATGATTAAGATTGTATGATTCAATAATGGCAGCCACTGCATCATCCATTTTTTTGTGGAAACCTGCAACATTTTCCTTGTCAACAACGGCAAACTTACCATCAATTTCCACAATTTGTCCAATCACTTTCTTGCCAACAAGAAGTTCAAAACCTTCGATGCTTGCTTTGTTTACAATGACTTTGGCATCTTTGATTTGGATTTCAATTTTTTTGTCTTTTTTACTCATAGATTTATACCCGATACCTAAATCGAGCCATCCTTTCTTAGTATATGTCTTTAATTTTACCGAAAAAGAAAAAAGCTTGCAAGAGCAAGCTTCAGAATGAAGACAAACATCGATTTTGATGTTTGTCTTTTTTATATTCATACTTAATTCTCCCATAATCCAATAATATTGACGTATTGGGAGAAGATAACAGGTCTTTCCTACCATCATTTTTACCAATTTTTTGATATTTAGACACGCCAAAGTAAGCCCAACCTTATCTTCCATTTTGGACTTTCCTTTTTCTCTGGTATAACGCAAGTTATGATATTCTTTAGCTGTTCCGAATAACCGTTCTATCGTTTCTTTACGGTGTTGATACCGTTCCTTCATCCCACTTTGATGGCGGATATCTTCACAGATTTCTAAGGCCTCTTTCCAAATATGACGCACAACTACTTTTTGGTGCTGGCGACTTTCAGTACAAATCGCCAACAAGGGACAGGTCTTACAAATTTTTGGATCGCTTTTATATTCTCTATAGCCTTCACGTGTCGTTGTACGATAAGTTAACACCTGATTCTCTGGACAAAGATAGCAGTCAAAATGCTCGTCATAGACAAAGTCTTTTGGACGTAGAAAGTGTCTTTTGCCTCTTGGCCTAGTGTAAGGGAAAACTGGTGTAATCCCTTTTGCCAAAAGAAACTTGGCAATACTAGGTGTTTTGTAGCCTGAATCCGCAATAATGAATTCAGGGGAGAAGGGTTCTAGCTGGGCAAAAAGAGCAGGGAAGGCCTGACTATCATGGATGTTACCTGCTTCAACTGTATAAGCCAAGGCCCAACCATGTTTATCACAAGCTACCTGGGCATTATAAGCGAAGACTTCCTTGTGTTCTCCCTTGTGAAACCAACCACTATCTGGATCTGTCGTTGATTGTTTCTTAGATTTAGCCTCGCCTTTTTTGGCGGGCTTTAAGCACTTTTTTGCATGTTTCTTCCTGTCTAAATTAATCTCAACATCCAGTTGTTCACTCATGAATTTAGCTTTTTGATCAACAACAACATTTTTGTACTTATGATTATTAGCAGCTGCCTTGATATGTGTCCCATCGATGAAGATTTCTGAGGAATCAATGAGCCCAGCCTCCAAAACTTGGTGAAGCACATGACTAAAAATGTGTGCTAACAATTCTTTATTTTGAAAGCGTCGGCTATAGTTCTTACCGTAAGTTGTAAAATGGGGCACCTTATCGTCCAGAGATAAGCCGAGAAACCATCGGTAAGCCGTATTCACCTCGATATCCTTTATGGTTTGGCGCATAGATCGAATTCCATAAAAACACTGAATCAACGGAATCTTAACTAACAAAACGGGGTCTAGACTAGGGCGACCATGATCTGAAGAATAACTATCCTCAACAACATCATAAATAAAAGAAAAATCAATCGTTTCTTCAACTTTTCTTAAAAGATGGTCTTTAGGTACAAGTTCGTCAAGCGTATAGAAACCTACTTGACGGCGATTATATTCAGGATTATCTTTGTGAAACATAGGAGCACCTCATCAAATACCTTTTCTCCTTTTTACTCAAAGACCTTCCATCAAACATTATACCCACATGAAGTCGTTGAGAAGACACTGAATTTCTCAGAAGAACTCGCCAATTATTATAACCTCTATCAGCTTTTGCTTTTTCACTTTCAGGAGAAGAGCGGGGATGAGTTTTTTGAACTCATGGAGGAGAATATAAGCAAGGTCAATCATTACTTCAAAACAGTCTTTAGGACTTTTCGTAAACATAAACAATATATCAAAAATGCACTAGAAACACATTACTCAAATGCAAAATTGGAGGGGACCAATAAGCTTATCAAAGACATCAAACGTCTGGGCTTCGGTTTTAAAAATTTTATCAACTTTAGGAAGCGTGTTTTCATCACTCTGAATATACAAAAAGAGAAGACCTATCTGGTCCTCTCTAGATGTTAGCTTTTCGTCACCCACTACAGTTGACAAACATACTAAGATTAGTAGTGAAGAAATCTCCGACGGGAGAGAGTACTCACTACTTTTTCTTTATGTTAAAGTAGTGGTGTCTTGTAAAGTCGTAGGGCTCTATGGCGCTAGACGTCGCTTGACAAACTGGCAAGACACCTTGTTTTAGGTGGAGTTTGATTAAAGTATGTAGGACGCTAAACGTCGCGTATTGAAAATAAAATCACTAAAACATGGAATTATTCAAGACAAAAGAGGTAATGTCATGCGTGCAGTATTTGGAATTGATGTCAGTAAAACAAGTTCTGAGGTGGCAATTTTAGTCAACGGTGAGAAGGTTCATGGCTACACCATACTCAATGATGCCATTGGCTTCAATCGCCTATTGGGGGACTTGAAAACTGTTCATAACCCTGAGATTATATTTGAGGCTACAGGTGTCTATTCTCGACGTCTTCAAGCCTTTCTCGAGGAATATAGTTACGCTTACACACGGCTAAATCCACTGGAAGCTAAGAAACAATTGGACAGTCTGCGAGTTCGTAAAACAGATAAAATTGACGCTGAAAAGTTGGCTAAATCTCAGCTTGTACACAATCGTAAACCAACTTACGTGCAGGAAGAAGTTTATCAACACCTACGTGATTTAAGCCGTTTCTATCAAAATATGACAGAAGATCTTGTTCGAACTAAAAACCGTCTGCACAAGGTCCTACAAGTCACCTTTCCTGAATTGGAAACTCTATTATCCACACCTACTGGAGAGCAATATTGGAACCTAGTGATGGCTTTTCCATGCAAAGAGTTTGTATTAAGCCTATCTCAAAGTAACTTGTGTGAGATTATCCGTCAATCCACCTCCAAACGCATCTCTGAAAAGCGTATTGCTTACCTGACTGATAAACTTATAAAACTCGCTAAACAATCTTTTTGTGCGGTCAAGAATACCTCTCCAATGCTTGAAGAGGTTCGTTACTATGCTCAAGAATTGCTTCGTCTTTCTGAACGCAGACAAGTTGTCTTAAACGACATGGTAGCTCTAGCTCAGCCTTTACCAGAGTATGACATCTTACGATCAATTCCTGGCATCGCAGAAACCACAGCGACATCTATCATTGGCGAATTGGGAGATATTCGTCGCTTTCAGTCTTCCAATCAAATCAACGCTTTTATTGGCATTGACCTGAGACACTACGAATCTGGGAACTTTCTCGCCAAGGAACACATCACTAAACGAGGTAATCCCTATGCCAGAAAAATCTTGTTCAAGTGCATTCACAACATCGCTTCAGCTAGTCATACTAATCCCTGCCATATCGCTGACTTTTATGAGAAACGAAAAAGACAATCGACAATAGCTTCAACTAAGCCACATACGATTGCCTCTATACATCGTCTCATTCGAACAATGTATTACCTCATTACGCATAACAAACTTTACGATTACTCTTTGACCCAAAATCGATAAGGCTGTCTATGCCGTATTATTGTAACACCTTGTTTCAAAAAATACCAGATGAGGTGTTTTTTTAGCATGCCCATTTATGGATAAAAAAGGGTTAAAAATAAGACAGTAACCTCAGAATAGCTACTGTCTTATCTCTTTTTTTACTTAAAGCCTTGATAGACTTGACAAATGGTAGAAAAGAGCCTCTTTTATTATACTCTTTCGATGCAAGAAAAGTCCCCAGAAGAATAACTTCTGAGGACTTTGTCTTCAATCTGGGTAATATCAGTATTTTTTAAAAGATTATTTTCAATAAAATTAGCATTAGCCTTATCAAGATTGGCTGTAGCTTCATCCATAATAATAATGTTACTACCTTTTAATAATGCTCTTACAATACCAATTCTCTGTTTTTGACCTTCTGAAAGTAGATCATTAGATACCTTTTCCTTTAAACGCCCCAGTAAGTCTAGTAAATTGACATCTTTCAAAGCTTTATTTATGTCATTTTGTGTAATGTCTTGAGACCACAGTGTTAAATTATTTTCAAGTGTGTCATTGTAAATATGTGTAGAATTACTAATATATGCGACTTGAGAAACAATGGAATTTTCATCAATTTCTTTTAACTCTAAATTGTTGTATTTTACATGACCAGTATAATTCTTGAGATTTCCTAAGATAATATTTATTAATGTTGACTTTCCACTTCCAGATTCACCAATAATGTCATATTTTTTATTTTTTATGAAGCTGAGATTGAGTTTAGAGAAGACTTTCTTATCACCAAAATTGTATTCTAAATCGGAAATATCAATGGTTTCAATGTTATTGACTATTTTTTTCTCAGTATTTTTAGAAGAAATCTCAACCTTTAAAAATAAAGGTTTAACAGTATCAAGAACTCGTGTTCAAACTTTGCTTATCAATAATTTTACATATAAGTTTTGCAGAACTATATCATTTTTTCAACCTTTATTTTTTTATACTATATAATATAACACAACTAAATATGCTAGTACAATCTCATACAATCAACCTATTATTCAAATATCTAAAATAAACTTTCACTATATATTTTTTTATAAGTTTCGCTATAGTTTAATAGCTGTTGATGTGTTCCAAAATGAGTTACTGTACCATCATTTTCTAATACAATAATTAAATCAGATTCAATAATAGTTTTTAAACGATGAGCAATAACAATGGTAGTTATAGTTCCTTTTATCTCTAACAAAGTATTGATAATAAGGCTTTCAGTCATTGTGTCTAGATTTGCTGTTGCTTCATCCATTAATAAAATCTTAGGATTACTTATTAAAGCTCTGGCAATATTTAATCTTTGTTTTTGTCCCTCAGAAAGTTCTACTCCACCCTCGCCAATAATTGTATCTAAACCATTAGAAAAGTGATTAACAAAATCATATGCACCTGACTTTTTCAAAGCACTTTCAATACTCATATCATCTACGTTACTATTTTTTCCATACAGCAAATTAGATTTAATAGTTCCCGAAAAGAAACCACTTTCTTGAAAAACACAAGAAATTTGTTTTCGAATAGTATCTGTAAAAATATTTTTTAGTGGCACACCGTCTATCAAAATATCTCCGTCATATTCATTAAAAAATTTCAATAATAAGGAAAATAAGGTCGTTTTACCTGACCCACTTGGACCAACTATAGCAATAAATTTTTTTGAAGGTAACTCTATATTGATATTATTTAAAACTTTTGTAACACCATCATAGCTAAAAGATAAATTATTTAGAGAAATATTTCCTTTTGAAATATTAAAATCTATCGAATCTGGTGAATCATTTTCAATATTAATAGCTAAAATATCTGTAATACGTCTTAAAGTCCCTTTAACTTCAAAAAATTCTGATATGCTAGAAAAAATACTCGTGATTGGACTAATAACTTGAATAATATATAAGATAAAAGTCACCATCTCACCAATAGATAATAAACCTTGATTCACTTGCCAACTAGTATATAACAAAAAACTAAGTACCAAAAGGATTAATAAACCAGATGTCAAAGTATTAAGAACAGAGGCTGTAGCAACCATACGAACAAAATTATAGTAAATCTTATTAAATTTACCTTGAAATGTACTTACTTCTTGTTTTGCTCCTAAATAAGACTTTACCAACTTATTATTTAAAACCTTTTGAGTAAAGCTTCCACTAACATCACCTAAATATGTCTGGTGTAAATTATAAAGTCGCTCTAATTTCCTATTAAAAGGCATGACAAGCAAACTAGCTAATGCTGTTGCTAAAAAGGCTATAACAGTAAGATGAAAATTTATTGATACAAGTATAACGCTCGTTCCTAAAACGATAATAGCATTTATTATTAGTTGAGGAATAGTCGTAGTAACAATTTTGGCGGTTTCTGATATATCGTTTGTTAAACGACTCGTAAGGTCTCCTGCTGAAAATCTATTTAACTGATAAATAGGTAGATTCAAGCAATGATTAACAAACTCATTCTCCATATTCTTAATAACCCTAGCTCCAACCTTGCCTAACAAAAATGCAGCTAATCCTTGAATAATATAAATTATAAAGATAGCTATTATTCCTAAAAGGATTATAGATTTATGTAATAAAATAAAATTCATTCTATCACGGTCTGCTAGAGTACCCATAATCAAAGGCAAAGCGAGCGTAGACAAAGCACCGATAATACTTAGAACCAATCCAATTATAAATAAAAATCGTTCAGGTATAAGAAAATATCTAATTTGAAATAATATTGAAGAACTTTTTTTACTCTTCATAAGAGTACCTCAACTCACTAATACTCAAGTCTATTATACAAATGTAAAGAGATAACATACAAAATTACATAGTAAACCACAAATAATAACGTAAGAAGTAATATACTATTATTAAAAGATAGATGACCTAACACATTAACATAACCGTTTGGAAACACGCATTTTAGTGAAGCAAGATGCGGAGCTATAAAAGAAAAAAGTGCAAAAATAATTCCTACAAGCATCGTGAAACCGTTGGTTAAGATAATTGATGCCAAACTGGCAACTAATAAACATAACAAAAATACCAAAATAGTTCCTAAAATACTGACTATCGTATACTGTACATCATCAATTTGAGAAGGCAAAAACTTACCTGACGTATATGGTTGATGAACCAAATAAACATAATAAGTAAACAATGATGAGAAGAAAGTTATTACTATATACAATATTTGAAACAATAAAATCGCTCCTAGCTTTGCATTTAAAATAACTTTTCTACTAATATCTTTGTAAAGATACATAATGCCACTTGTAATTTCATCTCTAAAAATCGTACTTCCAATGTAAATAAAAACTACTAATGGTAATAACATTTGGTATTGAGTAGATAAAACTGCACTAAAGAACTCTAAAAAGCTTAGTGACCCTACTGGGGCACTTAATTGCATAAAATTAGTACTAAATAATCCTACAACAATTAATAGCATTGGAAAAAAGCTAAAAGCTAACGCAATTTTTGATTCTTTTTTCTTCAACAATGCTTTAAAAAAAGGTAATGTTAAGTAATTCATCTCTATTCCTCCACAAATAATCTTTCCAAACTATCCTTTTTTGATAAAACATTTTTAATTAGCTTAGCAACTGCAAGTTGTTCCAAGATATAATTTAATGCTTCATTATTTACAGAGTTATCAATTTCAATATGATTTTCACTATACTTTAGGTTATAACTTTTCACAAGATTTTCTATCACATGACTATCTTCATCTTTTAAAATATCATTTAACTCTATTACAATACTATTTTGTTCCGTGCTAATTTTATCGTCAATCATCCCTGATTCAATAAAAAGATAACGTGTACACAAATCCTCTAACTCTGCTAACTGGTGACTAGATACTATCATTGAGGTTTTATTAACTTTTGACCACTGCTTTAAAATTTCCAATAAATTTTTAACACCAATAGGGTCTAAACCTACAAAAGGCTCATCTAACAACACAAATTGAGGTTCAGTAACAAGAGCCAATGCTAAAGCAGTTCTTTGTTTCATACCAAAAGAAAAGCTTATAGGTTTTCTATCCTTAGCTTCCAATAGTCCTACTAATTTCAGTGTTTTTTCGATATTATCTTGATACTGTTCTTTCTTATGAATTTTAAGATATAATTTTAAATTTTCTTCAACACTAATTTGTGGAAAAAATACAGGTTCTATCATGATTCCAAAATCTTTAAGAATATTATCTTCTTTAAAGATATCCTTACCATTGAAAAAAACAGTCCCTTCTGTAGGATTTTGAGATTTTGCTAATATTTTAAGTAAAGTACTCTTCCCTGAACCATTTTTACCTACCAGGCCTACAATATCTCCCTCTTCAATCGTAAAATTAGCATTTTCTAAAGAATAAAAATCATTACCTTTATATTTTTTTCCTAACCCTTTTACTTCAATTATTGCCATTTTTCTTCATCATACGTTCTAAAATTTTTAAAATAATATATTCCACCAAAAAGTATAATAGAACAACAAATATAATTTGAGATGGTTCAATTAAACTAGTATTTATCTTGATATACATCTCTCCGCTTGTAATTGTATTGTACTCAATAAATTTAGTCCATGAGCTTGAGTTTTCCAAAAAAACTCCTATAATAATATAAGCAAGTAAAGAAATTGTTGGAAAAACCAAGCAATAAAGTGATTTTTTTTTCTTTTTTAAAACTGCTAAAGCGGAAAGTAGCGAATTTAATATTAGCGGGAAAAGATAAATAATAAAAATAAATCCTAAAATGGTTAAACTTAATAAAAATTTTGTCCCAATAATAACTAAAAGTATATTTAATATACTCGCAATGATAATATAAAACAACATAACATCTCCTCCTTATCCAAAGATACTCCCAACACAAATATTATAAAACCAATGAAATGCAATTGAACTTTGTAAACCAAAACGGTCTGCTAAAATATATAAAATAACGCTAGCTGGGAACTTCATCACGAAATTTAACAAAAAATCACCGTTTAAATGTAAAAGAATCGCAAATATCAGAGAACCCAAAACGAAAGCACTTCGTTTTTTAAAACAAGATAATAATACACTTAAAATAATTACTCTAAATAAAAATTCCTCACAAGTTGCTATAATTAATGCGTGCACTATCTCTTCGGACTGAAAAATAAAAATCGAAATAAATAAAATAAGAACCGATAAAACAATAGCAGAAATAATATAAAACTTAGGTTTAATAAGCTTGAATTCTAAATAATATAAAAACAACAGTGGTATTGCTACAAACCCTATCAATGATGAAAAAATTAAAACTAAGTTAATAGAAACCTGATTATCTATACGGAAAAGGATAGCAAAAACATTTCCAATATTAACAAATACCCCCGCTAATACTACCATACTAATTGAAACAATTATTGTTTCAGCTTTACTGTGAGTTTCTTTCATAGATTAGACTTTTAATAAAAATAAAAAGCAGTTAAGAGAACCAGCTACCTTCCTCTCAACTGCAGCCATGAGCAGCTACTCCAAAACAATCTGCACACAAGGATATACCTTACCAGTACCATTTTTTACCAGAGTATCTATAAGATACGATACCCAAGTTAACTTCATTACGTGAGAATAATTTTTTTAAAAATCCCATGATGTAACCTCCCAACTTAATTATTCAGCTAACGTTAAACTCTTTACAATCATATTATAAAGAAGCCGCTTTCTTTTGTCAAGCTTTTTTTAATTTTTTGTTGCGAAACATAAATTCTTTTAAAGCCCTGTTGTAAAATGAAGTGCAACAAAAAAGACATATTCATCTGATATACTAGAGTTGCGAAAAACAGTATAAAGGAAGATGAACATGTTCACTAATTATTCTACCACAAATCAATCATACAAACACTTATCTGAAGCTGAGCGAGGAGAATTTGAAGCTTACTTAAGCGTAGGACTCAAACCTGCTGAGATTGCTCGTAGACTAGGGAGAAATCGCTCTACTATTACTCGTGAAATTAATCGTGGTTCCATAACCCAAGTGAAAAAAGTAAATGGACAGAAGGTCTATTACCAACACTATTATGCAGATGTTGCCGATAGCCGTTATCGTCATGCTAGAGAAGCTAGCTATTATCTGAAACTGGATTGTGTATCGGATGACTTTCTGAGAGAATTTACAGAAGCAATGAGAGAGAAACCAAGGGTGCATAGCGTGGATACCTTTGTTCATAACTATAGACTCCAACATGTAGATGCAGTTGTTCCTTCAACCAAGACGCTCTATAACTATATCCATCAAGGATTGTTAGAGATTAAGGTCATTGATTTGCCAAGAGCAGTGCGGATTTGTAAGAAATTTACCAAGCGTCCTTCTACTAAGAAACATCTAGGAAAGTCAATTGAAGAAAGACCAGAAGAAATCAATAATCGTTCCCGTTTTGGAGATTGGGAAATCGATTCTGTTCTGGGTTTAAAAACAATAGGAGAACCTTCTATTCTGACCTTGGTAGAACGACAAACACGCTATGCTGTCACAAAGAAACTCGTGGAAAAGAAAGCAGAGTATGTCAATCAAGCAGTCTTAGAATATATGAAACTTTATCCCATTAAGTCCATAACTGCAGATAATGGAAACGAATTTTCTTCATTGAGTGAGATAGAGGGCTTAGATGTTTATTTTGCACATACCTATTCATCTTATAAACGAGGTACAAATGAGAATTTCAATGGCTTACTAAGAGAGTTCATTACAAAGGGATCCTCACTCAAAGAACTAAATCAGAATCTTTTAGAGGACTATACAAAGGATATCAATGAAAGACCGAGACGAATCCATGGCTATCAGTCCGCAAAAAAGCTGTTTGAGCTAGCTCAAACAGCTTGAAAGATACTCACTTAATCAGAGAAACAACTTTGTTGCACCTGACTTGACAATTGGGGGCTTTAAAATAATCATTTATTACTCGGAATTAGTCAACTTTGACAATCCATCCTTCTGGTGCTTCAACATCACCAAATTGGATACCTGTCAACTCATCATAAAGTTTACGTGTTACAGGACCTACTTCTGTTTCTGAGTAGAAGACATGGAAGTCATCACCATGTTGTACCCCACCAATTGGTGAGATAACGGCAGCTGTACCGCAGGCACCTGCTTCAACAAATTTATCCAATTCAGAAATCTTAACATCACCTTGGATAGCTTTCATACCGAAGCGATTTTCAGCCAAGTAAAGCAATGAGAACTTGGTGATAGATGGCAAGATAGATGGGCTGAGTGGTGTAATGAATTCGTTATCAGCTGTGATACCAAAGAAGTTTGCAGAACCCACTTCTTCAATCTTAGTGTGAGTTGCTGGATCAAGGTAGATAACATCAGAGAAGTTACGGTCATGTGCAATCTTACCTGGCAACATACTTGCTGCGTAGTTACCACCAACCTTAGCAGCACCTGTACCATGTGGCGCAGCACGGTCATAATCATCTTGAATAAGGAAGTTTGTTGGAGCCAAACCACCCTTGAAGTAGTTACCTACTGGCATAGCAAAAATAGTAAAGATATACTCATCTGCTGGATGCACACCAATAATATCACCAACCCCAATCAAAAGTGGACGGAGATAAAGTGTAGCACCTGTACCATATGGTGGAACGTATTCTTCATTGGCACGCACAACTTGTTTACATGCATCTACAAATTTGTCGATAGAAACTTCTGGCATCAAAAGACGATCAGCAGTACGTTGCAAACGTTTGGCATTTTCATCTGGACGGAACAATTGAATAGAGCCATCTTTAGTACGGTAAGCCTTGAGTCCTTCAAAAGCTTCTTGACCATAGTGAAGGGCTGGAGATGCTTCTGAAATATGCAAAGTTGCATCCTCAGTCAATTGCCCCTCGTCCCATTTGCCATCTTTGAAATATGAGATATAACGGAATGGAAGTTTACGGTAATTAAATCCTAGATTTTCCCAGTCTAAATCAACTGTCATGTGTATGTCCTCTTTTCTGTTACTATGTGCTTTCTAGTATAGTCCTTTTCATTGAAAATTTCAAGGTTGTGTTGCAAAATTCTGACAATTCTTTTTAAAACAGTTCTTTAGTCTCTTAAAGAAAAAAACTCTGCTCTCTAGTAAGAGAACAAAGCTTTCTTATCATTATTTTTCAATAATCTTAGCAGAAAAGACTTCTTTGTCTGCTAACCCTTCAATAAAACTTCCATTGCTAGTACGATCTGAAAGATTTAGAAGGGACAAATCAACCTCTGCAGTTTCACCTGTCGTGGCTGTCACAAGCAAGGTCTGAGGAGTCTCCTCTGCTGGTGTTGCTAGAAGATCTATCTCACCACCAGAATTTTCTGTAAAGACTGGACCAGCCGTAAAGACGCGATGTGGTTTCGTCTTAAGCTCACGAAGAACTTGGAGACCTCGACCAGCTCGCTTAGCCTGTGGGATATCAGCTGTAGCCACACGTTTGAGACTGGCTCTTTGTGTTAGAAGGTAGAAACTTTGAGTATTTGCCACAAAAACAGCCTGAACGATATCATCGTCTTTAAGATTGATTGCCTTAACACCTGCTGCCTTGGCCCCAACTACTGGAACTTCGTCCGCGCTAAAGCAAAGGGCATAACCTCTTTGAGTGATAATCATGATATCATCCAATTGAATTGGAGTGACTGTGACAATAAAATCACTATCATCCTTGAGTTTAGCGTATTTAACCGACTTAGACTTGTAGGTACGCCATGGCGTAAATTCCTTGCGTTCGAAACGTTTAATCTGACCTAGCTTGGTAGCTGCTAGGTAAGTACCTGTTTCAAAATCATCCAGAATTTCGGCGTAAAGCACTTCTTCATCCTTAGATAAGTTGGAGATGGTTTGTGATAAATGCTCTCCCAGATCCTTCCAACGAATATCTGGCAACTCATGAATTGGACGATAAATCACATTGGCCTGATTGGTGAAAATCAAGAGATGTTGTGTCGTCTTAGCCTGCTGAACTAGAACTAAATCGTCATCATCACGTTTTCCAACTTCTTCAATCGTCGAAGCATTAAAAGAACGTGGGCTAGTACGTTTGACATAACCACCACGAGTGATGCTGACATAGGTTTCTTCTTCAACAATCAAACTTGCAGTATCAATTTCAATAGTCTTGGTTTCTGCTTGCAACTCTGAACGACGGTCGTTTCCAAATTTCTTCTTAATATCACGAAGTTCACGTTTCATGACATTAAACATGGTACGCTCATCACCAATGATGGCAGCCAAGGTAGCAATCTGCTCACGCAAATCGGCTTCCTCATTTTGGAGAGTGACAATATCCGTATTTGTTAAACGATAAAGTTGCAAGGTCACGATGGCTTCAGCTTGTTCTTCTGAAAAATCATAGCTGACTTTAAGATTTTCCTTAGCATCAGCTTTATTTTCAGAAGCTCGGATAAGGGCAATGACTTCATCCAAAATAGAGATGACACGGATGAGTCCTTCCACAATATGAAGACGTTTTTCAGCTTTTTCCTTGTCGAATTTTGAACGAGCAACGATAATATCACGACGGTGGGCAATGTAGCTAGACAAAATCTTTTGTAAGCCCACTTGACGTGGGGTGAAATTGTCAATAGCCACCATGTTGAAATTATAGTTGACCTGAAGATCCGTATATTTCAAAAGATAGTTCAGAATGGTTTGACTGTCAGCATCCTTCTTAAGTTCGATAGCAATACGCAAACCTGTACGGTCAGACTCGTCACGAACTTCTGCAATGCCTGGAACCTTGTTATTGACTCGAACATCATCAATTTTTTTAACCAAGACAGCCTTATTAACATCGTAAGGAATCTCAGTAACAATAATCTGTTCCTTGCCACCTTTAAGTTGCTCAATTTCAGTACGCGAACGCACAACTACTCGGCCCTTACCTGTTTCGTAAGCCTTACGAATCTCATCTTTCCCCTGAATAATAGCTCCTGTTGGGAAATCTGGGCCAGGCAAGAATTCCATCAACTTTTCCAGTTTAGCAGAGGGGTGATCAATCATATAGACAACGGCATCGATGACCTCTGCCAGATTATGTGGTGGAATGTCTGTGGCATAACCAGCAGAAATCCCCGTAGCCCCATTTACCAAAAGGTTTGGAAAGGCTGCAGGTAAAACAGTTGGTTCCTTCTCTGTATCATCAAAGTTCCAAGCCCAAGGAACGGTGTTTTTATCGATATCTTGAAGAAGGTAGCCAGCAATCTCTGACAAGCGTGCCTCGGTATAACGCATGGCCGCTGGTGGATCACCGTCCATAGAACCATTGTTACCGTGCATCTCAACCAAGATTTCACGATTCTTCCAGTCCTGAGACATACGGACCATGGCATCATAAATGGAACTGTCACCATGGGGGTGGAAATTACCCATAATGTTACCCACCGACTTGGCAGATTTACGATAGCCCTTGTCATGGGTATTGCCATCCTTATTCATGGAATAAAGAATACGACGTTGAACGGGTTTCAGACCGTCACGAATATCAGGAAGCGCACGCTCCTGAATAATGTACTTTGAGTAGCGCCCAAAACGCTCCCCCATGATGTCCTCAAGGGACATGTTTTGAATATTAGACATAATAATTCTCTTTTTATTGTTTTGTTGCAAAGTAAATCTATATTTTATAAATTTAACTGTTTCTTTGTAGGTAGTGAGAAAAGAAGAGTAATCCTACTAATCCTAGAATGAATAAAAGATTAATTTTAATAACAAATAAGCTAAGTAGGGTATTAATTAGACCGTGAAAAATGGCGCAAAAGAGGACCGAGTTAGTTTTTTTGAAAACAGCAGCTAGGAGAATACTGAGATAAATTGCAAATAGACTGAATAATATAAAAGGCATCCTACTTTGGGAACTTCCAATCACAAACCATAAAGGTACATGCCATACTGCCCAAATACAACCTGTTATCAAACTGGAAATCCAAAAGGAGAATCTAGTTTCCAAAGTTGGTTGCAAGGTGCCTCGCCATCCCAATTCTTCTTCTCCACCATAAACACAGACTGCACTCAAAAAAATAACAAATAAATTTCCTAGTGGAAAAGCTGGATTAATCTCCTTAGACGAGAAAGCAATAACACCCGCCTGCACGAAAATTAGTACAAGAAATAAGAAAATATATTTCTTTGAGTCCCCTAAGATAAAAGAAACTATGCTTTTAATTGATTTTTGAGGCAAACAAGAAATGGCTGCAATGGTGGGACCGAAACCTCCTAGCAGATGGAGAAAGACTCCCAGAGGACTTGTTAGACTTAAGAGGCCCATTTGCGTCAGGAAAACAAGTAATCCCCAACCAAATCCCCAAGAAATGAGAAAACTAATCAGTAAAAATTTTGTTATCTTATTATTTTGTAATGGTTTCATTTGTTTCGAGTCTCTCCTCAGCATACTCAATCATCTTCTCAGCCACTTCTTTATCGTAGTCAAATCCCATTTTTTGAGCAAGAGATTTAGCCTCTTGGTGGAAAAATTGCATCGTAGCAAACAATGACTGAGTAAGTTTTTCTACACTTGAAAAATCAAGCAGATTTGAGAATTTCTTCTCTTTCTCTGTAGGTAAATACTGGAAAAGATACTTGTAGTTCTTGCCGATACCGACTATTCCCCTATCACTTGCGACCTGCCAAGCCAAGACCTTCAAGACTTCTTGCTGGCAAATGCCATAGAGGTGATCAGTCGCATAGATAAGCTGATTTCTTCGTATCCCTTTGACGACATAAGTCGATACCCACCAAAATTCATTGCAGGATGTAGCAAATTCCTCTTCGGTAGGTGGACAAATCCAATAGCGCTTGTAATTAGGCTGATAGGCTTTAAACAAACCTTTATCGTCTTTTAGCACTCTGAAACCTGCCTCGCTGTCCACCCACTCTTGGATATGTTCTTTAGGACAGAGTGTCAAATCGATGCGATTGCCATCTTCAAAGAGCATCAGATAAAGTCGACGGTTGCCTAGGACATTATGTTGCTCAATGATACGTTTGCCAAAGGAGTCCAGCCAAGAAAGGTCACTCGTCAGATTATCTAAGTCGTCCACGACATAAACCACGTCGTAATCTTGAAATTCATCTTTTGGCGCTCTTGTATCCGTTCGTGAACCAGACATAGCGACAGCGTCAACCTGTAGCACTTTTGCGGTTTGCAAAATCACATCAAACATCTCGGTTTCAGTTCTCATGGGAATATCTGCCTTTTTAGTGAAAACTTTTGATTCTGTAGAGGACATGTCTATAAAGGGGACTGCCTGCTGGAACTTTTTCGTTATCAAATTCTTTGACAAATTCCATGCCTAGCTTTTGCATGATTTTTTGCGAAGGGAGATTGAGTAAGGATGTAAAAGAGTAAACTTCTGATAAGCCAGCTTGCTGGAAAGCGAAGTCTAGACAGGCTTGGGCAGCCTCCGTCGCATAACCACGATTCCAAAACTCTTTTCGCAGACGCCAGCCGATTTCTACAACTTCTTTTCCAGCAAAAATCCGTAAATCCGAATGGTGCAGACCTACCAAGCCGACAAACTCCTGACTGTCCTTTTCTTCAACAGCCCAAAGACTGTATCCATAAGCCTTAACTTCATCTTGAATACCCTGATAAAGCCGCAAGGACTCCGCTTGACTATATGGCTTTGGGAAATACTGCATGACCTCCGGATCCTGATTCATAGCGATCAAAGCCGGCAAATCAGATTCCTGCAAGTCCCGTATAATGAGACGGTCTGTTTCAAGAATAGTCATCTAAACACTCCTCTGCAAACTTTCTTACCTCACAACTCCTCAGCATTTGCTCTTGACTTCTGTATTTTCTGCACCTATCTTTAATTAAGTTATTTTTCATAACTATCTAGCTCCTCTTGTTTTTGGATGCCTCGTATTCTTTTCTTCTCAAGTTCGCCTACTATCAATTGGATAGTTGAGCAAATCCATAAAACGATTAAAATAAAATAAAACAATTTAATATCGTTTCTATGGTATATTTTAAAGCTTCTCCATAATACAAAAGTATTTACTAATAAATAGCATTAAATAGGAGTATTATAGCAAACTTACTCTTAAAATACCTATAATGTTTTCCAATCCTATAGAGGGTATATAGTGAGAAAACAATCATCAAAGGGGTGAAAGCAAGTGAATAAAATAAGATAAACCCTATTCCTGAGTATGGTTTACTTTCCATTGGTAGATCTAATAGACAGATACCAATAGTGAGGATATTCAATATAAACAAGGATACTGTGCGAGCACACTCTTTTCTACCTTTATTGATCGTTAAATCATATATAATTCCAAAAATGGCTAGGAGAACAAGGAAAAAAGGCAACATTAATAACGTAATCAATACCGCACCTCCAATAAGTTTTAGCGATTGTTTACATACAAAAGATGATCGTCACCTTTACTTGAACTTCATAACTTCCTTGTCTGGTAAAGACAATATCCTTCAAGTAGTATAAAGCGTCCCCTGAAGAAACAGGCCTGGGTGAGGTTTTCAGTTTGATTATTCAGGAGGAGATACTTGAGTTCTCCAGTCGACACTGCACTACGCTTCATGGCATTCAGGTATTCATCCTTATCAATGGCGTTCCAATCTACCACTTTACCCAGCTTCTGACGAAGCATACAATTTAGCCAAATCCGCATGGCGCGTCCATTCCCCTCACGGAAAGGATGGGCAATATTCATATCCGCATACTTATCAACCACTTGATCAAAATTGTCATGAGGAAGTTTATCAATATACTGTAAGGATTGCTCTAAAAAAATTCAGAACATATCTAAAAATTCGTATTTTACTCCAATAACTCAAAACACATATGTGTGTTTTAAGTTATTCCCCACTAGACAAGATATTCTTCAAGTGAGATTTCTTGTTTTAAAACTGGGAAAGGTGATTATTACTGTGGGATGAAGTCATTTCTATTTTCATTTTTAATAATCAAGCTTATCTTCCAATCCGTCTTGATATAGTTGATACAATTCTATAAAAATATTATCAATTAAAGTTAACAGTCCAAACCAAATAAAATAATTTCTGGATGCTTGAGTTTCATTAACTAATTTAGTTAATGTCGGTAAGTTTTGCTGATAAGATAAAGTATTATGTGCCAATCGATTACGTTGATTATACATATTTTCATACTTACATTTTAAATTATGCTCTATATTTTTAATATAAATAGTATATTTCTTATTATAGTCCCTAAGTTTATCTTCATATCCTTGCTCACTATCTCCTTCTTTTTTCTCTGGCTTCTTAGGTCTATTGTTTTCGTTTGGCATTGACACAAACATATTTTTTTCATCTTTCAAAAATTGATCAGTATCAATCCAATCATCTGATACAAAATAAGAAAAATCGGCACGAACCCAAGAAATTAGGTTTGAATCTTTAAATATTTCATCAATCTTTTGAGTAGTATTCTCTAATAAAATCTGTTTATTGATTTCATTTATACCAAAATCTATATTTATTCTCTTAAGTACCTGACAAAATTCTTTATAAATACTATTTTTCTGATCATATGCTGAATAAGTTCCTAAGTTAGCTTTTTCTAACCACCAATATCTAAACTCAAAATCATTTGTTCCCAACTCCCAAGCAATGCATTTCATCTTTTGCTCTTGAAAACCAGTCATTTTTAAGAATGTAGCTTGTAAAATGTAATCACACAAAGGGTAGGTTTCAATTCCATCACCGATACTATTAGTTGCAGCAACTGCTTCTTCCAAAATAGTAGTTATAGGAGTTAAAATAAAATCTGTATGCTTACTCACTAAAATACTCCTTATACAACTCAAGGGATTCTTTTAATCTAAGTCTAATATACTTCAAAGCATTGGGGCTCTTCTGATGATAGTAGCCATATTCATAGTCATATTCATAAGAATAAAGAGTGCCCTCAAACTCTTGGCCAGCTTTAATCTTCAAATCTTTTAATTCAGATATTTTATTGACAATCTCAGCTTTTAGATTACTATTTTTCTCAAGAATAAGTTTTTTCTCTTTAAAAACAGAAAAATAAATTAACCCAAACATATAGATATCTGCATCAATAATTGACGGGAAATTTTCTGGAAAAAAATCATATTCTAAGTTTTTAGAAAGAATTGAAATTTTATTATCAAAATCAAAATCAAAATCAAATTCTTCAGCAATTTTATAAACATAATCTGTATAAAACTGTTCAAGTTTATTTCCATTTCCCGCAGCAACTTGAGAAATATTATAATCTTGTTTTTTGTAACTATCCAAAATTGCTAGATAGCGTACAAAATCTAACTTCTTATCATTTAATTTAATATTTTTAAAAATATCAGGATCAAAAAATGGTTCTAAAGCATCATTCAAGTAATATAAAGATCGTCTGCTTTCTACATTCGACAATGCTTCCCCTTGAATGTTTATATGACGGAAAACAGAAGAATAAAACTTTATTTGCTCTTTTTTACGTTCTTCTCCATCATAACTAGGTACAATAAATGAAAAACCTAAATAATTATCTTTAAAAAAATCTTCTCCAATATCTACATTTAGAGTAATATATTGCTCCGTCTTTACCTTTTCTTTTATGCTTGCTTTTGAACTTCCGATTGATAGAAGTCTATTAAAATTCCAATCTACTCCTTTATAATCATTACCTTCATCAATTTCAGAATCATCATTGGTATTAGCTAGAGGAATGAAATCTTTAGGTGCCCAATCTTCACACTTACGATTCGGAAATAAATTTAAATAAGCAAGAAATATAGACGTTAAACGCTGTTGCCCATCTAGAATTAAATTTTTTCTCCCTTCTTCATCAGTAAAGGCTCCAACAGTAACTGGGGGAACAAATTCTTTTTTATTAAAACTTTCAATTAGTGTTTTAACTTTTTCTTGATTCCAAACATAATAACGTTGATAATCAGGTAATACAATATTCTTCTTTAAAATCAACTTAATCCAATGCTCTAAAGAATATTCTCCATAATAGACCTTATTTTTCATTCATCTCTCTCCTTTTATCTGTACTTCTTTCAAAACAACATTTCCCCACTCTCTTCCAGCGTAAACTTGACATTATCTTCAATCCATTGACGGCGTGGTGCTGGTTTATCTCCCATTAGGACTGAGACGCGGCGTTCTGCACGCGCCAAGTCATCAATGGTAACACGGATCAAGGTGCGGGTTTCTGGATTCATGGTGGTTTCCCAAAGCTGGTCCGCATTCATTTCACCAAGCCCCTTGTAACGTTGGAGAAGAGCGCCACGACCAAACTTTTGACGAAGTTCTTCAAGCTCACCATCAGTCCAAGCATATTCGACAACTTCCTTCTTACCTTTTCCTTTAGACATCTTGTAAAGGGGAGGCAGAGCGATATAGACGTGCCCTGCTTCAACCAGTGGACGCATATAACGATAAAAGAAAGTAAGTAACAAGGTCTGGATATGAGCTCCATCGGTATCAGCATCGGTCATTAAGATTTCTCTTTATTTTTTTATTTTAAATAGTGATTGGAATAATATAAAAGATGAACAGTAATCACTCCTCAGTTTACAATGTCCTTCCTTGACTTTGCAACTGTATCAGAATCGCTTTAACCTTCTTGGTTTCTATTTCGCCAACCACCAATTGAAGCATTGCACTTATCGCAATTAAAATGAAAGATACACAAGATAGTGTCAATGAAGTAGAAAGTTCCCCAAAGAATAAAATAAGGTTTAAGATTGTTAGACCGGTCATTATGGAGCCATTGATCACGAGAACTAGAGCTAATGGCATACGGAATAGCTTATAATGATAGATACTTTTTAAAAGAGCTGTGATACTACAAGCAACACTTAGAGGAGAAAAAACATAGACATAATAGAAAGCCAATAACAAACCCGAGTAGGTCCTCTGTGAGAAGGGATTATCTATCAAAGATAGAAGAAAGGTTAGCAGTACTAGTATAGAAAGGGTCAAAAAGCGTGTTTTTAGTGGTCTCTTTTTATAAACGCTTAAATAAGCTATTGCCCCTGCACATACAGGAAACACCACTTGAGGATAGTAAAGTAAAAAACTTAATACCTTAGATAACATAGGTTTACCTCATACTGTCTTTTCCTGACTTAGCAATATAGTCTTTATTTTTTTCATTTTCCTTTCCTCCTATTATAGTTTGAACAATACCAATTATCGCTAGGAGAAGAAAAATAAGGTACATAGATGAAGCAGGGAGAAATCCCAAAGACCCTTGTAAAAAGAGCAGATTGAGGAAAGCCAGTAATGTGGCAAAGAAACTATTAATAACTAGTAAGATTGAATATTTGGTTTGAAAGCGTATTAAATGTAGAAGACTTTTTATAAAAGCTATTAGCGAGAATGGCACATAAAACACTGAAAAGATCAACATATAGTAAAACACAAATAATAAACCTGAGTATGGACTTCCAAAATAAGAATAGAGAGGATTATCCACCACGAAGATTATGAGGGAAACTATAGATAGAAGAAAAAGGATAAAAAAGCGTGTTTTTATAGGTCGTATGCCATAAAAAATTAAGTATATGGTAGAAACAATAACCATAAGAATAATAGCAGGAACAGCTACATCTGCATGGTAAACCAGGTAATCAATAACATTAAAATCCATTTTTCTACCTCCATTGATTTCTAGTCAATGACACATCAAATAGTTAATAAACTATGTAGAAAATAAATAACTTATCTCTTTATAAAACCAAGCATCTATTGATAGTAAGCGTTCTCCCTAACTCTATCTTATTACTTTCCCTTCTGGTCTGCAACCTAAAATGCACCACTTTCCTCAAGCGTAAATTTAACGTTATCTTCAATCCATTGACGGCGTGGTGCTGGTTTATCTCCCATAAGGACTGAGACACGACGTTCGGCACGCGCTAAGTCATCAATCGTCACTCGGATAAGCGTTCTTGTTTCAGGATCCATGGTTGTTTCCCAAAGCTGGTCCGCATTCATTTCACCAAGCCCCTTGTAACGTTGAAGAAGAGCGCCACGACCAAATTTTTGACGAAGTTCTTCAAGTTCGCCGTCCGTCCAAGCGTATTCGACAACTTCCTTCTTGCCTTTACCTTTGGACATCTTGTAAAGAGGAGGCAGAGCGATATAAACGTGTCCTGCTTCCACTAGTGGACGCATATAACGATAGAAGAAAGTAAGAAGCAAGGTCTGGATGTGAGCCCCATCGGTATCGGCATCGGTCATGATGATAATCTTGTCGTAGTTGATATCGTCAAGGTTAAAGTCAGCTCCAACACCTGCACCAATGGTGTAAATCATGGTATTGATTTCTTCATTTTTGAGAATATCTGCCATTTTGGCTTTCTCAGTATTTAGGACCTTACCTCGTAGGGGCAGGATGGCCTGGAATTTACGATCACGGCCTTGTTTGGCTGAACCGCCGGCAGAATCCCCTTCGACCAGATAAAGCTCATTTTTCTTAGCATTTTTAGACTGGGCTGGCGTCAATTTCCCTGACAAGAGCCCCTTGTCTTTTTTATTTTTCTTGCCATTTCGACTGGCATCACGAGCTTTTCTGGCAGCTTCACGGGCATCACGGGCCTTGATAGCCTTACGCACCAAGTTAGAAGCCAGATCCCCATTTTCCATAAGGAAATAAGTCAGATACTCTGAAACGATACCATCAACAATAGGTCGAGCTAAAGGAGATCCAAGTTTGTCCTTGGTTTGTCCTTCAAACTGAAGGTGTTCCTCAGGAACCAAGAGCGAGATAACTGCTGACAAGCCCTCACGGTAATCTGACCCTTCGAGGTTCTTATCCTTTTCTTTAAGTAAGCCAGTCTTACGTGCATAATCGTTAAAGGCCTTGGTAATGGCAGATTTGAAGCCCGTCTCGTGGGTACCTCCGTCCTTAGTGCGGACATTATTGACAAAGGAAAGGATATTATCAGAGTAACCATCGTTGTACTGAAGGGCTAATTCTAGGTGAAATTCCTGCTGGTCTCCATCAATATAGATGACTGGTGTCAGCGTTTCCTTGTCCTCATTCAAGTAAGATACAAAGTCTTGAACCCCATTTTCATAGTGGAATTCTTCACGAACTTCTTCTTCGCCACGCAAGTCTGTCAATGTCATAGTGACATTCTTAAGAAGGAAGGCTGATTCTTTAAGACGCTCTGAGATGGTGTTAAATTTGAAGTCAGTCGTTGAAAAGATGCTCGCATCAGGCATAAAGGTAACTTTTGTACCTGTCTTAGACTTAGGCGCCTTACCAATCTTTTCAAGCCCTGTTACAGGGTGACCACCATTTTCAAAACGTTGGCGATAAACACTACCGTCACGGGTAATTTCTACCTCAAGCCAGCTAGACAGCGCATTAACAACTGAAGAACCCACACCGTGAAGACCTCCAGAAGTTTTATAACCACCCTGTCCAAATTTACCACCCGCGTGGAGAACAGTGAAAATAACTTCAACTGTTGGTTTACCCATGGCATGCATACCTGTCGGCATCCCACGTCCAGAGTCAGAAACAGAAACGGAACCATCCTTATTTAGGGTGACAGCGATGACATCACCAAAACCAGAAAGGGCTTCATCGACCGCATTGTCGACAATCTCCCAAACTAGGTGGTGAAGCCCTGTTCCATCTGTTGAGCCAATGTACATTCCTGGGCGCTTGCGAACCGCATCCAACCCTTCTAGTACCTGAATGGCATCATCATTATAATTATTTACATTTATTTCTTTTTTAGCCAAGAGTGACCTCCAAAATTTTCATCCTTATTATTTTATAAGTTTTCAGAAGAATTTGCAAAAGAAATCAAGAAAGTCCAAAAGATATCTTAAGGCTGACTGACTTTGTCAATTACTAGGCTGTATGCTATAATTATCTCATGAAAATCTTATTGTTAATCCTAATCGCCTACTTGTTAGGTTCCATTCAGACCGGCCTCTGGATTGGGAAACTTTTCTTCCATACCAATCTTCGTGAGCATGGCTCTGGAAATACTGGAACAACCAATACCTTTCGTGTTCTAGGTAAGACTGCTGGTACCATCACATTTTTAGTTGATATGTTCAAGGGTACCTTGGCTGTTCTTCTACCTATCTGGCTTGGTGTCACAGAAGTTTCACCTCTTGTCATTGGTTTCTTTGCCATTATCGGGCATGTTTTTCCAATCTTTGCTGGATTTAAAGGTGGGAAGGCCGTTGCGACAAGTGCAGGAGTGCTTCTTGGTTTTGCCCCACTCTACTGTGTATTCCTACTCTTGGTCTTTGCCCTAACACTCTATTTAACCAGCATGATTTCATTTTCAAGTGTCACTGCAGCAATTGTTGGACTTATTACGCTGGCTGTGTTTCCAGCCATCCATTTCTTACTAGATGGCTATGACCTTATTTTCACTGGCGTTCTTACCATCATGGCTTTGCTTATCATCTTCCGCCACACTGAAAATATGGGACGCATCCGCAGGCATCAAGAAAACTTGGTACCTTTTGGACTTAATTTAACGAAACAAAATCCAAATAAATAATTAATTACTATTGACCACTAGCCAAGCTAGTGGTTTTCTTGTTCTGCTAACTAACTGACAGCCCCAAGACAAATAATAAAAATCCGAAGGCTACACCTCGGATTTTTTTTAGGCTTAAGCTTTGAAGCTAACACCATTTTCTTTTAATTTTTTAACTGTCGCAGGCCCTACTCCCTTGAGGGCAAGAACTTCTTCTTCAGTCACAGTCGCAAAAGCCGCTACTGATGTCAAACCTTCATTATAGAGGGTCTCTACAAGGTTTGAACGAAGGCCTTCAACTTCTGGAAGTTCTGCGAAAGCTTCAAGACTAAGGTCTTTGGCTGCTACTTCTTCCTTGGCAGCTGTCTTAGTTTCAGCAACAGGTTGTGGTGCTACTGGTGGCACTGGTGGAACAGGCGCAACGGGTGGAACAGGGGCTTTAACATTATTGAAAAGTCCTTGTTTTTTCAAACGGTGTTTAAAAGCTTTCTTTTTATTTTTTACTTTAGCCATATTTAGTTTTCTCCTATTTTGATAGACGATACCTTTCTATAAAGTAGTATCGCCATTTTCTTTTTCATCCTTTATTAATAGTGACGTTCCCCGAACAAGCCATCTGGCATATCATGGAAACCTTTGCCAGCACGATAGTTGGCAAACTTACCAATTAGGAAATTGTAAGCATCCAATTTAGCTTCATAGCGGTAACTTGCATCACGTGCACGTTCATCGCCGTCTTCTTCCCAGATTTTCTTGCTAGCGGCCAAGGCCGTTTCGTTTACTTTAACTTGGGTAACAACCCAGGCTTCGAAGTCTTTTAGAAATTCTTGTTCGTAGGTCATATTTTCCTCTTCATTTTAAAAACCAGCTTAACGCTGGCTTCATTTTCTACTAATAATGTGTAGAGCTCATAGCCTTACAGTCTCCTATTATAACAAATAATTAGAAATTTGACTAGGTTCTAAACTCTGTATATAAGGCTTTAATGTCATTTGGACGTGTGCGACAGCAGCCACCTAAAATCTTAACTCCAAACTGAGCATGCCAATCTTTACTATGTTCAACTAAGGTTAGAGCATCCTTATCCTTAGGTTTCCAAGTCTGCGTACTGCCATCATAAACCTCACCTGAGTTTGGGTAAGTAATGAGGGCTTTTCCAGCATTTTTAAGAATAGCAAGAGCCTGATCATAAAGAAGAGGCGAACTACAGTTGATTCCTAGGGCCAAGATTTGGTCTGACTGGGAAACAAGCTTGGCAATCTCATCTAAAGAAGTCCCATCACTGATAGTGGCTGATTCTTGGATTGTAAAACTGAGATAAGCTTCTGATTCTGGAAATTCTTCAGCCAGGAGTTCAATCAAGGCTTGTGCTTCTAAACGATTTGGAATAGTTTCCAAAGCTAGCAAGTCCACACCTTGATCTAGGAGAATTTGAATCCTAGGCCGATGAAAATCCTTAAGCTCCTCGATAGTAATTTGACCATAATCACCACTATACTCAGAACCATTAGCCAAATAAGCTGCGTAAGGACCGACATCTCCAGAAATCAAAGGATATGGTCGTTTTGCTTTCTCAGTCTCATCTAATGCTGCCCATACCTTATCACGTGCATTCTTTGCCAACTGAACTGTCAAGACAATAATCTGCTCCGCTTCTTTCTCAGTAAGTCCAGCCTCCATCAAGCCTGGCAAGGTCGCCTGATAAGACGATGTGGTAATCAAGTCAGCCCCAGCGGCTACATAGGTTTCGTGGATTTTTTGAATAACTTCTGGCTTTTCAATAAGGTACTTAGCTGACCAGAGCTTACCTGAAATATCATGCCCCAGGGCTTCCATCTCTGTTCCTAGTGCCCCATGGAGGATAAGGGGAGATTTATTTTCCAAATAATCTTTAAATGTTGCCATACAAGGCCTCCTTACCATTTTTTAAAGCGAAGGTAGTGATAGAGGTAGCAGAAAATCATGAAAGGAATACCGAAGTAAAGTCCCGCACGTTGTGAACTATCCCAAGCAATCCCAAGCACAGAAACGGCCAAGAGAACAATTGTGATATAAGGTAGGATTGGGTTAAACGGTGTCTTGTAATCCAACTCATCATCAGAATGTTCTAAATTCCACTGTTTACGGAAGTTGATTTGTGCCAAAGGAATGGAGAGCCAGACAACAACAACTGCAAAACCAGCGATTGATACCAAAGCTAGATAAACCGTATCTGCAGCATAGATACTTGAAAAGAGCGATAAAACTGCTCCTGCCATGGAAATCAAAAGGGCTGTCATTGGAACACCATGCTTATTAATTTTCACTAGCTTTTTATTGAGCATTCCCTCATTGGCCAAAGACCAAAGCATACGGCTTGAAGCGTAGAGTCCCGAATTCCCAGCAGAAAGAATAGCTGTCAGGATAACAAAGTTCATGATGTCTGCCGCAAATGGAATCCCCATCTTGTCAAAAACATCAACGAAAGGTGCTGAAGATACCCCTGCTTCTTTCATGGGAAGAAGCGAAGCCAATACCACAATGGTCAAGACAAAGAAGATAACCAAGCGTCCAATGGTCGTTTTAATAGCACGTGGAACAGCCTCTTTAGGATTATCTGTCTCACCAGCTGCGATACCGATTAACTCTGTTCCCGAAAAGGCGTAGTTAACCGCTAACATGACTGACACAATGGCAAGACCACCATTTGGAAAGAGACCATTAGCCGTCAAATGCTTGAACATAATAGCTTCACGATGACCATCAAAGCTGACCAAACCAAACATAGCCCCCAGACCTAGGATGATAAAAACCAAGATAGCAATAACCTTTATAGAAGAGAAGAAAGATTCCGCTTCCGCAAAAGACCTTACGCTCAGAGCATTAATTCCAAAAATCACCAAGGCAAAGAATGCCGCAAACATCCAAGCCGGAACTGATGGAAACCAACGTTGCATCAACATGGCAGCACCCAGAAATTCTGTTCCCAAGGCTACCGTCCAACAAATCCAATAAAGCCAAGCTACCGTAAAGCCGGTTCCCGGACTGATAAATTTAGTGGCATAGGTGTGAAAAGATCCTGTTACTGGCATGGCAACAGCTAACTCACCTAATGAAAGCATGACCAAGTAAACAACGATAGCCCCCACAAGATAAGATAGGATCGCACCAAGGGGTCCTGCTTGTGCAATCGTATAGCCTGAGCTAAGAAAGAGACCAGTACCAATGACACCACCTAGCGAGAGCATAAAGAGGTGGCGTGAGGTCATCTTCCGTTGGAACTGACCTTCATTTTCATAATTATGGTTTTCCATAGATTCCTCCAATATATGTGATAAAACAAGCTTATCACAATATCATCCCCTTGGATAATAGGTGGAAACTATCAAAGAGATAGACAAAAACTATCGCAAGAAAAAACTCGGATCTCTCCGAGCTTTTCTTACAATTCTGCCAAAATCGTATCCCATGCCTCGTCATAGCCGTCACGTGTGACAGATGAAAAAACGATGAAATGGTCATTTTTGTCGAAATTGAGTTTTTTCTTAATAATCGATTCGTGCTTGTTCCATTTTCCGCGAGGAATCTTGTCAGCCTTAGTCGCTACAACGATGACCGGAATTTCATAATACTTGAGAAATTCATACATTTGGATATCGTCTTGAGTTGGTTCATGTCGGAGGTCAACCAAGCTAACAACGACACGAAGATTATCTCGAGTCACGAGGTACTCCTCAATCATTTTGCCCCATTTGGCACGTTCTTTTTTAGACACACGGGCATAACCGTAACCTGGCACATCCACAAAACGAAGCTTATCGTCAATATTGTAGAAATTAAGCAACTGAGTTTTCCCTGGTTTTCCAGAAGTACGTGCTAGGTTTTTACGACCAAGAAGTGTATTGATAAAGCTTGATTTACCAACATTCGAGCGTCCTGCTAGGGCAACCTCAGGGAGGTCATCTTGGGGATAGTGGCTCTTATTCGCCGCACTGAGCAAAATCTCAGCATTGTGCGTATTTAGGACTTGTTCTTCAGCCATAGAACCTCCTTATGCTGTTTCCAAAACTGGAGCAGCTGTGCCGTCAACGGCTTCTTTTGTAATACGAACCTTAGTCACATCTTCCTGGCTAGGAATCTCAAACATGACATCCATCATGACTTCCTCAATGATAGAGCGAAGGCCACGCGCACCGGTCTTACGTTCAATTGCCTTACTTGCAATAGCTTCAAGAGCATCCTGGTCAAACTCCAGTTCAACCCCATCATAAGACAAGAGGGTTTGGTACTGTTTAACCAAGGCATTTCTAGGCTCTGTCAAGATACGAACCAAGTCGTCAACCGTTAACTGTTCAAGGGCCGCAAGGACTGGCAAACGTCCGATAAACTCAGGGATAAGACCGAATTTTTGAATATCTTCAGCCACAATTTCTTGCATGTATGATGAGTCATCATCAATTGCCTTATTATTTTGACCAAAACCAATGATTTTCTCACCAAGACGTTGCTTAACGATATCTTCGATACCATCAAAAGCACCACCAACGATAAAGAGAATATTCTTAGTATCAATTTGAATCATCTCTTGGTTAGGGTGTTTACGACCACCTTGAGGGGGAACGCTAGCTACTGTTCCTTCGATAATCTTCAAGAGGGCTTGTTGAACCCCTTCACCAGAAACGTCACGAGTGATTGATACATTTTCACCCTTTTTAGCAATCTTATCAATCTCGTCAACATAGATGATTCCACGTTCCGCACGTTCAATATTGAAGTCTGCCGCTTGGATCAGTTTGAGGAGGATATTTTCCACGTCCTCACCCACATAACCTGCCTCTGTCAATGATGTTGCATCCGCAATCGCAAATGGAACATTCAAGCTACGAGCCAAGGTCTGAGCCAAGAAAGTCTTCCCTGAACCAGTTGGTCCAATCATGAGAATATTTGATTTTTGCAAATCCACATCATTGTCTTCACGACTTTCTGTGAAATTGATACGTTTATAGTGATTGTAAACAGCTACCGCCAAGGCACGTTTGGCACGGTCCTGCCCCACGACATAGTTGTTCAAAATATCTAAAAGTTCTTTTGGCTTCGGAGTTTCAGCCAAGTCAGCCAAAACTTCTTCTGCCATTTCCTCACGAATAATTTCTTGTGACAAGGCCACACATTCGTTACAGATAAAGACGCCATTCCCAGCGATAATTTTCTTTACTTCTTCTTGGTTTTTGCCACAAAATGAACAATAAACCATTTCTTCATTACGATTTCCAGCCATTTATTCCTCACTCTTTTCTAAAATAGGGTGCCATAGAAGGCGTGAATAGTATTGACAAGGTTAGTAAAAGCATTTAAAAAGAGAAAAACTGCTAACCCATAACGTTTCTTGCGAAAGGCAGGAATGGCAGAGAGGACACAAAGCACTCCCAATAATGCAGTAAATAACCCAAAAACACTACGTTGCATGAACCTAGTCTCCTTCTTTTTCATAGCGACTTATGCTAAAGTCGTAGGCATTTTTATCATCCTTGACCGCGCGGTCACGTGATACCTCTTTAAATGCCGTCATATCTAGTTGTGGAAAATACGTGTCTCCCTCTAAATCAGCCTCAATAGTTGTCTTGATGAGTGCATCATAATGTCCATCAAAAGCCTTGTAGACACCAGCACCACCAGCAATATAGAGGTCCTTATCTTGCTGTTCGAACCAAGCCAGAGCTTCCTCAACACTCGTAACGGTCGTCACACCCTCACAGTCGAAGTCCTTGTCTCTTGTCAAAATCAAGGTTTCACGTCCTGGTAGGCAACGACGGTTCATGCCATCAAAGGTCACACGTCCCATGAGAATTGCTGAGCCCATGGTCGTTTTCTTGAAATGTGCCAGTTCAGCAGGCAAGTGCCAAGGCATGGTGTGATTCTTCCCAATAACATGGTTATGAGCTTCCGCCCAAATAGCAATGAGTTGTTTAGACACAGTATTTCCTTTTCTTTTTAAGTTTACAATCCATTCTAACAAAAAAAGAGAAAAAGAGCTTGGAAAAAACTTTGCCAGCTCTTTATGGGCTTAAATCATAAGCATTTATTAAATTGCTAAGTCAAATTTGAGTTGAGGTTTAACAGGCTCATAGTCAACCAATTCAAAATCTTCTGGTTTGATATCAAAGAAATTCGTTCCATCAGGAACATTGAGGACCAAGCGTGGTTGGCAATCAGAGGGCTGACGTTTGAGCAGTTCTTCGGCTTGCTCAAATTGATTGTCATAGATATGGAGGTTGTTGATGAAATAAAAGAATTTACCAACTTTCCAACCAAAGTGCTTGGCAATCATCATCTGAAGAGCCACATACTGCATGGCATTAATATGATGAGCCACCAGCATATCGTTAGAACGTTGCGTCAAAGTGGCGTCCAAATAAATGTCCTCGCCCACACGACGAACGTCAAACATGGTTTGGAAGGCACAAGGCTGAAGTCCTGCTGTCTCCTCGAAGGCCTCGTAATCCCAAAGGGAGATGACATTACGGCGATTCCACGGATTAGCCTCCAACTGAGCCAACAAACGGTTAATAATATCGTGCTTCTTAACGACCGCCCCATAACGCTGACCAATCGAACGCTTGTCCCCATTATTAGCAGGTACGCCTTCAACTTCCCAGTCATTCCAATAATGCACATTATACTTATCTTCAAGGACATCTAGGCTATTTGACTGGTCTTGGTAAATCCAAAGCACTTCTTTGATAGCAGATTTGATAGCAATAGGACGAAGAGTGGTAATAGGAAACTCTCCCTTGCTCAAATCATATTCAGCAAAAGACCCTGTAATATATTTGGAATTGGCTGTAGTGCCATCCTTGTATTTAGGACGTGCTTGCTCCGACCAAACACCCTCTTCCATGATTTTAGTGATATTTTCTTTAAATATAGTGTCTGCTTTTGTCATGATTTTCCTCTTTATTCAATTGAAAACAAAGTATTTTTTGAGACTTTCCTTAAGTGATTACGGACGTCTGCGAACTTCCAAGACTAATTTTTGAGCCTATGGTCTCAAAAATTCCGAGTGTCTGTAAACAAAACACTTTATTTACGGACACTTATCTCACAGCGGAAAGTCTCACTTAACGCTCGCAATGATTTCAATATATAACAACAATTTTACTTTTCTAACATAGCTAAAAAACTAGTAGAGTGCCACTTCAATTTTACCTTATTCTAGTGCAAATGAGAAATATAAGCTATGGCAATACCCAAAGTAAGTCGTTTAAAATCCCCTAGTTCCTATCAAAAAATGAGATATAACTAACTATCAAAGTTTTTTCAAGGCGAAAGCGCTCTTTTATGGTAAAATCACTATAGATTAGTATCTTCTGGATACTCTACAATGAAGAAAAAAAGGAAACATCATATGTCTATTGGAATTGATAAGATTGGTTTTGCGACCAGTCAATATGTTCTAAACATGGCTGATCTCGCTCTTGCCCGTGGGGCGGAGCCTGAAAAATTCAGCAAGGGGCTGATGCTTGATGCAACCAGTATTACGCCGATTACAGAAGATATTGTGACGCTTGCCTCTGATGCGGCGGCTGATATTTTAAATGACGACGACAAAAATGCTATCGATATGGTCATCGTAGCTACTGAGTCTTCCATTGACCAGTCTAAGGCTGCTGCTGTCTATGTCCACAGTCTTTTAGGTATTCAGCCTTTTGCTCGTTCTTTTGAAATGAAGGAAGCTTGTTACGCTGCAACTGCTGGACTTAACTATGCTAAGTTGCATGTGGCAACTCACCCAGATAGCAAAGTTCTGGTTATCGCTAGTGATATTGCCCGCTATGGTGTCGGATCTTCTGGGGAGTCAACTCAGGGAGCTGGTGCTGTAGCTATGCTAGTCAGTCAGAATCCACGTATTTTGGAACTTGCTGATGATAATGTGGCACAAACTCGTGATGTCATGGACTTCTGGCGTCCAAACTACAGTTCAACGCCTTATGTTCAAGGCATCTATTCAACCAAACAGTACCTTGACAGTTTGAAGACAACTTGGGTAGCTTATCAAGAACGCCATCAGGCTAACTTTGCTGATTTTGCTGCTTTTTGTCTCCATCTTCCTTATCCTAAGCTAGCTCTTAAGGGACTTAATAAGATTATTCCAAAAGATTTGAATCCAGAGAACAAAGAGCGTCTGACAAATAACTTCGATGCTTCAATTACCTATAGTCGTCAAATTGGGAATATCTATACAGGGTCACTCTATCTTGGACTTCTTTCTTTGCTTGAACAGTCGCAAGACCTTAAAGCCGGAGATAAGATTGGCTTCTTCTCTTACGGTTCTGGAGCTGTCTCTGAAATTTTCTCAGGACGTCTGGTTGAAGGTTACAAAGACCTGCTTCGTTCGGACCGCCTAGATACCTTTGCCAAACGTCAACAATTAAGCGTTGCTGATTATGAAAAACTTTTCTATGAGGAGGCGCAGTTGGATGACACTGGTTCTACTCAATTCGCTGATTACCAAACCGGAGCTTTCCGTTTAGCTGAAATCTCTGAACACCAACGTATCTATAAAGGACATTAATATGACTAAACTCTCTTGGACTGGTTTTTCCAAGAAGACACCGCAAGAACGTAAAGAGCATTTGAAAACGAATGCTCTTTTGTCTCAGGAAAATCAAGATCTTCTGGATAAGGACCAACAACTCACCCTTGAAACAGCCAATCAGATGGCTGAAAATGTCATTGGTCGATTCACACTCCCCTTTGCCATTTGCCCAGATGTATTGGTAGATGGTGTGACCTATCAGGTTCCCATGGTTACCGAGGAACCCTCAGTTGTGGCTGCTGCTTCCTACGCTAGCAAGCTCATTAAGCGTTCTGGTGGTTTCACGACTACAATCCATGACCGTCAAATGATTGGCCAAGTTGCCCTCTTTGACGTTCCTGATAAGGATAATGCTTCAAGCAAAATTCAAGCAGCCAGTCAGGACCTTATAGAGATTGCCAAAGAGGCTCACCCTTCTATTGTTAAGCGTGGGGGCGGCCCTCGCAAGCTCTGGACTGAGACTAAAGGAGACTTCCTCATTGTCTATCTAGCCGTTGATACCCAAGAAGCCATGGGAGCCAATATGGTCAACACCATGATGGAAGCCCTGGTGCCAGAATTAGAAAACCTGTCAGAAGGTCAAAGCCTCATGGCTATTCTCTCAAATCTAGCCACTGAAAGTCTTGTGACAGCGACTTGTCGTCTTAGCACACGCTTCCTCAGTCGTAATAAGGAAGAGGCACATGACCTGGCTAAGAAAATGGAGATGGCCAGCCAACTGGCTCAGGTGGACCCCTACCGAGCAGCTACCCATAATAAGGGAATTTTCAATGGTATCGATGCCCTAGTTATCGCGACCGGAAACGATTGGCGAGCAGTTGAGGCCGGTAGCCATGCCTATGCAAGCAAGGATGGTAGCTACCGAGGTCTGTCCACATGGACTTATAATCAGGAATCTAAGGAACTAGTTGGAGAATTATCCCTCCCCATGCCAATCGCAACCCGTGGCGGTTCTATCGGACTTAACCCTAGTGCTTCTATCGCCCATGATTTGCTTAATCATCCAGATGCCAAAACCCTAGCCAGTATCATCGTCTCTCTTGGTTTGGCACAAAATTTGGCTGCTCTGAAAGCTCTGACTTCAACAGGAATACAAGCAGGACATATGAAACTCCAAGCCAAATCCCTGGCTTTGTTAGCTGGGGCCAGTCCTGAAGAAATGCCTCAAGTTTTGGCTGAACTTCTCAAGGCCAAACATATGAACCAAGAAACTGCACAAGCAATTTTGGAGAAACTCAGAACCCCATAAAAAGAGAATATGAAGCAATAAAATATCACTCTGCCTTATCACATAAAAAATAAAGATGTTGGAAATTTTATCTCAACATCTTTTTCATATCTCACAAGTTCTGACTTGACTTGAATTTCTATAATGTTATAATCTAGTTATGAAAACTAGATAAAGAGGTTTTTATAATTTGACAACACAACAATACCCTCTCTGGGAAGAATTACCAGGGATTGAACTCTATTTGGATCAGGTTTTGCTCTATGTCAATCAGGTCACCCAAAGCACTTTGGGACCAAACGACAAGGGGCTAACCGCCTCTATGGTCAATAATTATGTCAAACATGGCCATGTCGCAAAACCCATCAAGAAAAAATATAATGCTGCTCAGGTAGCTAGACTTATTGTCATCACTAGTCTAAAGACCGTCTTTGAGATTTCTGAGATTGCTAAAACCTTGGAAATCCTACGAACAGATGCTGAAAGTCAAAAGAGTTACTACAATGACTTTGTAGCCTGTATGAATGGTCAGTTTCCCCAAGAGGCTCCGCAAGTCATACTCTCAGCCTGTCAGACGCTTCAATACTACCGAGCTACCCATCAACTTTTGAACGACCTTGAAGGAGGAAACAATGTCTAATACTGCTACTTTTAATACTTCTCCCAACCTCAAACTCAGTAAAAAACTTAGCTTTGGTGAGGAAGTGGCTAACAGCGTGACTCACGCCGTCGGAGCTATGGCCATGCTAGTCTTATTGCCAATTACTGCTGTTCATGCCAACAACGGCTACGGCATGACTGCTGCCATCGGGATGTCCGTTTTTGTCATCAGTCTCTTCCTCATGTTTTTGAGTTCAGCCATCTATCATGCTATGGATTATAACTCACCCCACAAGATGGTTCTAAGAATTATTGACCACAGCATGATTTATATCGCCATTGCTGGAAGCTACACCCCTGTTGCCCTCTCACTGGTTGGCGGATGGCTAGGCTACAGCATCATCGTCCTCCAATGGGGAACAACAATTTTTGGTATTCTCTACAAAATCTTTGCTAAAAAAATCAATGAAAAATTCTCCCTCTTCCTCTATCTGATGATGGGATGGTTGGTTATCTTCATTATTCCAGCTATCGTCACTAAGACAGGACCTGCCTTTTGGGGACTCATGCTTGCTGGAGGATTGTCATACACGGTTGGTGCAGCTTTCTATGCTAAGAAAAAACCATACTTCCACATGATTTGGCACCTCTTCATCATGTTGGCTTCGGCTCTTCAATATATGGGGATTGTCTACTTTATGCTTCCTTAAAGTCAAAGACATCAAGGTGTTATGGTATAATAAGGAAGTACGGAGGTAAATCATATGAAAAAAGAACTCAGAAGAGATCCAAACAACAAAATTATTGCCGGTGTTTGTTCTGGTATCGCTAAATATCTTGACATTGACCCTGTCATTATTCGCCTTATTTGGGCTGCAGCGATCTTCTTATTTGGAACAGGTTTTCTTTTCTACATCATTTGCTGGATTATTATCCCAGAAGAAAGCAAGTGGTAAGCTATAATTGAAGATACAAAAAAGGTTTGCCAATTGGTAAACCTTTTTAGATTGAAGATAAAATTTTTGAAATTTCCTTAAATAATACCGGACCTTAGATGAAATTGTTCAGTGGATGATTTCAGGAATCTAGGAAGCTCCACTATATGTTTAATATTAGCAAAAATGACCTTATTCTCGTGAAAGCAAGTCATCATGGTCTCTAATCCACTTTTTTATTTGATATAAAAGTGGTAAGAAATCTTTTCCCAAATCGGTTAACCCGTAATAAACTGGAGAACCCGTACTAGCTACACCTTCACGACTGATTATGTTAATTGACTCTAACTCACGAAGATTTTGAGCAAGAACCTTTCTAGATATTGTTTTCAACCTTCTTTCAAGTTCCGCAAAATGGAGTGTCTCATTTTCTAAAGTTAAAATAATAAATACAGCCCATTTCCCTAACAAGGGTTGAGCAAGCTTGCGTAAACAGATTTCGTTTTCCATGTTACTTTTAGGTACCTTCTTTTTCTCATTATTAAAGTCTGTTACTATTGTACTACATTTCGAAAGGAGTAAAGCATGGTATTTTTTAAAACAAAAGAATTCGAATTTGAAGCACGACGTGTCATGTGGTACTGCCCTAAAGGTGGAAGTGACTTTGCCGAGGTTGAAAATATCTGTCAACAAATTAAAGACGGCAACTACGAATCTTGGTATCATGGCTGGAAAAACGGTGCTGAAAAACTATTAAAACGTACTCAACGATATTCTTCTAAAATTAGTCAAGGACATGCTTTTTTGCGAGCCAGTCGTTATTTTCAAGCCTCTGAATTTTTTCTTTCCCCTTTGGATAAAAGAAAAATAGACGTCTACCAATTATCAGTTCAATATTTTTATGAGGGGCTCAAGATGTTAGAAATCCCTTATCGTTTGGAAATGATTCCATATGAGAATATCTCATTACGTTCTCTTTATTTCACTCATAAGACAAAAACGTGCAAAGGAACATTCTTTATCTGTGGTGGTTTCGATGCCTTGTTAGAAGAACTTTACTTTACAAATGTTGTTGCAGGAATCGAAGAAGGTTATAATGTCATCATTTTTGAGGGACCAGGTCAATCCTCTGTCCTTAGAGAACATCATCTTCCATTTATCCCTAATTGGGAAAAAGTTTGCCAAGCCATAATTAATTACTACGAAAATCAAGTTTCTAAACCTTTTATCGGAATTGGTCTATCCTTGGGCGGTTTGCTAATGGCTCGCGCACAAGGAAATAAAAATGACTTATTTGATAGTATTGTTTTATATAATTATTTTCCAAGTGTCCTAGAATCCTTTAAAAATAGTATCTCTCAAATATTCCATCGTTTCATTGATGATGAGATACCAAGTTTTTTTGAAAAGTTAGCTATGTTTTACATACAAAGAAATAAGTTTTTAAATTGGCAAGTTGAACAGGCAAAGTGGAATTTTGGAGAACCCTCACTATCTTCTTTAATAAAACGATGTAAAGAATTTAAGGAGATAACTATTTCAGGGCCTGTTCTTGTACTTTTATCCACTAATGATATGTATTACGATAAACAACTAGGATTTAAGTATTTTGAAGCCATACCGTCAAAAGAGAAAAAATTAATCATTTTTGATAAAGAAAACTACTCAAGCGACCTCCACTGTCAGAATGGTTCTGCTTTTGATAGTAATGATGAAATCTTTGAATGGTTAAGTGAAATAGAGTTGCCTTAATTTATAGACATATGTAAACAAAAAGTGATACAGACCTAAATTTCTTACCATTTAGGTCCATATCACTTTCTTTTTTTATTTTCTCAAGCGGAAAATCAAATAGCTGACGTTAACTAAGAGTAAAACACTCCATAGAATAAGGAAAGGAATATTTCCTCGGACAGCATTGTGCCAAATACCTAGGGCGTATAAGGCCATAAATACTAGTGATCCTAGAACCGCTGTCCCTTTATTGTTTTGTGGTTGATTAGACATATAAACCTCCTTTGATTGCTTTTTCTGAACTGGTTTAAAGCCATAAACCATGGCGAGAAAAAGTCTGGCTTGACGTTTGACATCATTAGCCAAAGATCTGTGTGACTGAGCATAGATACCATTTGGATTGTAAAAAGACCTGTCAAAATACTCAGGCTCTTTTCGGCCCCACTTCTTTCTCAATTTGTTGGGTGATCGAAAACCCTTGGTCATCCGATTACGAAAGGCAGGATCATGTGGTTGAACCGGCTCCACATCCAGTTGCCAGTGGCGCTTGAAATTGCCATAGTTGAAACTAGCACCATTAACCACTCCACTCTCAGTCACCTGCTCCGCATCGACCTCATTGAGAAAATTTCCCTGACTATCCAAAATAAACTCAATCCGATTATAGAGAAGAATTTTTAAATTAACACTAGGAATTCCATCTGGATAAATCCCCTTGCCATCACAGAAAGAAATCTTTTGGTGCAGACGCCCCTGATCAAACATGGTGAAAGGTTTCCATCTGAGATAGACAGCTAAAGCTTCTTTGTCTGTCATCCCTGTTTTTTTATAATGTGTCCTCACATACTGGGCCTGTTGACTAGAAATCAGGTAACGTAACTGATGGATTTGTCGCTCAATAGAGAATTTTTTAGATAAGCTGTCCTCAGGAAAAGCCAAATCTACTAACCTGGCAACATCCTTCCAGAAAGCATCATGAGGCGCCAAGTCAGGGTCAAAATAGGATAATAAACGCTGAGTCTCCTTTATCTCCCCAGATAGATCCTCTGGCATCTCTATATAAGCAAGCAATAACTTCAGCACCTGCAGTGGCTGGTATTCCTTTTGCCATTCCTTCCATAAGCTAGAAAAGGCTTTTGAGCCTATGAGCATCTCATCTCTCCTCAATAACATAAGTTAGTTTAATCAGTGGTCCCTTTTATGAACTCCTCTATCTTAGCAACTACCTCTTTGGTCTGATAGTGATAAAGATAATGTGGGGCATCATAAAAAGTCAGTTCGATATTTTTCTGATCCTTTGCAAATCTGGCCGCATAATTTCGCCACTCCTCCTTGCTAAAACTCGTGCCTTCTCCATTAGAAACCAAAAGTAAGGTGGGGATTTGTGAATTTATCTTAGCATCAACCTTTTTAGCATTTTCCTCAACAGATAGGCTCTCATTTAACATAGCTTGTGACAGTATTTGACGATAAGCTATTCGTTGATAGAGGCGTCGATCACTACTACTTAGATTTTCATTAGGCACATATAAGCGACTCGGTATATACCTTAAAAGACCTAATTGACTTCCTAAACGAGCCATACGTAAAATCTGGGAATGCATTCTCAATTGCGAATAACTCTCTGGTAGAGACCAATCTAAGCCGATGACTGCCTGTATTTCACTTGGATATTTTTCTTGCCACAAAAGCGTTTCTAAGGAAGCCATCGAATGAGAAAGAATAATATAAGGACCTGATACTTGTGCCTTGGCTAGGGCTTGTCGTGTCTCTGAAAGAACCTCAGAAACATCTCGGGACTTAGATGTGTCCTCACTGTAACCATAGCCAGCCCTTTCAACAACGACTATCTTATACTGCTTCGAAAGCCCATCATACAAGTCTTTAAAATCTAGAATGGGAGAGGCTGTTCCAGCACCAGAAAGAAAAACTAGAGTTTGTGGCCCCTCCCCCTTTACAAAGACGCTCATGTCATGGCCATTAACAGACACCATTTGCCCCATAGGGTTGAGAGAAGCCTTCTCTCTTTGCAAGGATAATCTGTGATAAGTAAAGCTAGACAGTAACAAGAGCAGGACTGCTCCCAGCAGAAATAAAAGTCTTTTCCTAAAAACGTGCATGCTTTATCCTACTAAAAAGTCAGCTAGCTTAGCTAACCGACTTTCTGATTTATTCGGCATCTGGGCGTGATTTGCGAGCAATATCAGCAAGGATATTTTCTACAAATTCTGACACAGCTTCAGTGTGTGTTTGTTTTTGTCCATAGCGACGAACGTTAACAGTTCCGTCTTCCATTTCCTTATCACCAACAATCAATTGGTAAGGGATTTTTTGTGTTTGAGACGCACGAATCTTGTATTGCATTTTCTCGTTACGTTCATCCACTTCAACACGGATACCACGGTCACGAAGTTGTTTAGCAACTTCCCAAGCGTAATCTGTGTGGGCTTCATTTGAAACTGGAATAACAGTCACTTGTTGAGGTGCCAACCAAGTTGGGAAGGCTCCTTTATAGTTTTCAATAAGGATAGCTGTAAAGCGTTCCATTGTTGAAATAACCCCACGGTGAATCATAACTGGACGGTGTTCTTCCCCATCAGCTCCGATGTATTTAAGGTCAAAGCGTTCTGGAAGCAAGAAGTCCAATTGGATAGTAGAAAGTGTTTCTTCATTACCAAGGGCAGTCTTCACTTGGATATCAAGTTTTGGACCGTAGAAGGCAGCTTCACCTTCTGCTTCAAAGTAGTCGAGTTCCATGTCATCCATGGCTGATTTCAACATGCTTTGAGCATTTTCCCACATTTCGTCATTGTCGAAGTATTTGTGAGTATCTTTAGGGTCGCGGTATGACAAACGGAAACGATAGTCAGTCAAGTTGAAATCTTCGTATACGTCGATGATCAATTGAAGCGTACGTTGGAACTCATCTTTGATTTGTTCAGGTGTTACGAAAGTATGACCATCATTAAGTGACATTTCACGCACACGTTGAAGTCCTGTAAGGGCACCTGATTTTTCATAACGGTGCATCATACCAATTTCAGCGATACGGATAGGCAATTCGCGGTAAGAATGCACATGGTGTTTGTAAACTTCGATGTGGTGAGGACAGTTCATTGGACGAAGAACAAAGGCTTCACCATCTCCCATATCCATTGTTGGGAACATATCTTCACGGTAGTGATCCCAGTGACCTGAAGTTTTATAAAGTTCTACAGAAGCAATTGGTGGAGTGTAGACGTGTTGGTATCCTGCTGCTACTTCCTTATCAACAATGTAGCGTTCCAAGACACGACGGATTGTCGCACCATTTGGCAACCAGAATGGAAGACCTTGACCAACCTCTTGAGAAATCATGAACAAATCAAGTTCTTTACCAAGTTTACGGTGGTCACGTTCTTTAGCTTCTTCAAGACGTTTAAGGTAAGCCTTGAGATCTTTTTTATCGAACCAAGCTGTACCGTAGATACGTTGCATCATAGCATTATCGCTATTTCCACGCCAGTAAGCACCTGCAACATTCAAAAGATGGAAGACTTGGATACGACCAGTTGATGGTACGTGTGGGCCACGGCAAAGGTCAACGTACTCACCTTGACGGTAGATAGTCAAACCACCTTCGTCTTCTGAGTGCTCTTCAATCAATTCCAATTTATATGGGTCATTTTTGAAGATTTCACGCGCTTCGTCTTTAGTCACTTCTTCACGGATTGATGGGAAGTTTTCTTTAACGATTTTCTTCATTTCTTCTTCGATACGAGGAAGGTCTTCGTTAGAAATTTGACCAGCTTCATTGTCAGTATCGTAGTAGAAACCATCTTCGATGGCTGGACCAACACCCAAATGAATATCTGGGAAAAGGCGACGAGCTGCTTGGGCAAACAAGTGAGCCGCTGAGTGACGCAAGATTGGAAGAGCGTCTTCGTGATCAGGTGTCACGATTTCGATGCTTCCATCTTCAGTGATAGCACGAGTTGTGTCAATCAATTTGCCGTTAAATTTACCAGCAAGAGCTTTCTTAGCCAAAGAGTTGCTGATAGATTGTGCAATTTCAAAAGTTGTAACGCCAGATTCGAATTCACGAACAGCGCCATCTGGGAAAGTAATGTTAATCATAATTAAGATGTCAGAGCCCTAAAGGATGAGCCCCTTCTTCCTTTCTATTTAATCTTTTTGTTGTAATAATTTGTTTCTAGGATGCTTTGCAATTCCGTCTTATGCCAATCCGCTCCAATCAATATCTTGTTGACATTAAAGTCTAGCTCCCTGCCATCATTTAGAAAAATGCGAAGTTTATAACCAATAAACAAGCGTTTTTTAAACTGATAAGACTTAATCGTCTCTTCAGGAAATTTGGCGATAATATCTCCTATTTTTCCTAAAGGTGTAATAGAAATAATGAAAATCTCTGTTTCTGTAAAAACAATTAGGAAATAGGCATTGGCTGTTCCACCAAGTCTTTGGGTAGCATAGATAGCGTGCATAGTCTCAGCAAGACCAGCATCCACACCGTGGTCAATCAAGTAGGCCTTGATAGCTTCAAATTTGAACCCCATCATATTCTCCTTCAACTAAAAAGATAGTGCCACTTCATTCTAAACAGTCCTTTTTGTAATCAATAGAGAGAATATTTAGTCACAAAGTAAAGCTTTTCTATCTATACTCGACGTTCTAAAAATTTCAAAGTATCCCGAACAACATAAAAAGCGACATCCTCAAAAGGACGTCGCAACGTGGTTCCACCTTAGTTCGTGTACGACAAAAAATGAGTTTGCCCTACACCTCTGATTGGCTCTAACGTGGCCACCGTTTTATGTTTGCATAAAAAGTTAATCGAGTAGTCCCAATCATGTCCTCTGCGTGATTCCCAGCGACACACGCTCTCTGAAAGATTTCCCATGACTGATATGTCTCTATGCGTTATTATAGCATGAAACTGTAATTTTTCAAGCTAATTATCTCTTTTATTAATCAATTCTAAGATTTTATCTGACTAGGAAAATCTGATAGCTTTCCTAATCCAAAAGTTTCGTGATATTTTTGATTTTCTTGACCTGTTTGGCTGATCCTTTGAGGATACGAACAGAACCATTAACAGGCAAGGTAATAGCCTTGGTTGGCAAGTAAGTCACCATACGCGTCAAGCGTTTCATGGTACTATCTTCACCATTCAAATCATTGTGGAAATCCTTAGAAATCGTGAGGTCCAAGTAGTACTCATAGACACGTTTTCCAAAGTTTTCTGCAGAAATTTCATAAAGCTTGTCGGCCCACTTAGTCTCGTCTTTTTCTGGCGTTGCAATGGATGCTTCCAAAATGGCCCCAGCTAAATCATTATCATGATAATAAAGCGTTCCAAACATCTGGTCCGTAATCACATTATCCAAATAAGGATTTCCATGAGCAATAATCGGAGTACCGCTAGCCAAGGCTTCCAGATAGGTCAAGCCCTGAGTCTCACTGGTTGATGCCGAGATGAAGAAATCAGCAGCCTTATAGTAAAGAGCTGTTTCGCCAGGTGCAATCATACCTGTGAAAACCACCTTATCCAGAATACCAAGTTTCTTGGCTTGAGACTTCAGGTCTGGTAGGTAAGGGCCATCGCCAGCAACAACTAACCGAACCTTATCGTCTTCCTCTAAAACCGAAGGTAGAGCCGCCAGAACTGCTTGGATATTTTTCTCATAAGAGACACGAGACAAGCTCAACAACATGGTTTCATCCGAAGCAATACCAAGCTTGGCTCTCAAGTCCGCTACATCTTCTTCGGTAATCTCTGGACGCTGGAATTTCTCAAGTTCAATGCCTGTTGGAATGACCCGTTTTTCAGCAGCAATCTTGTACTTGAGTAAAAGGTCATAAACAATCTCGCTCGGACAGATAACCCCATCCAGATCGCTCATAAAGCCACGAACAATGTACTTAACCATACTTGGACGGATGACCATACCTTTGGCAATATAGCGGACATAGTCTTCATACTGAGTATGATAAGTGTGCACAACAGGAATCCTAAGTTCACGCGCAATGGCAATCCCTAGAAGCCCTAAGGAGAACTCTGTCTGCGTGTGAATAATATCAAGCTTGTACTGTTTTGCAATCTCTAGAGCCTTAGAAAAGCCACGATAAGCCACTCGGCGATCCTTAAAAGCAAAGAAAGGCACACTGGGAATACGGACAATCTGCCAGTCTTCATAGCGGTCAACATCTCTATCAGTCGTGGTAAAGATAAAGACTGTATGCCCCATTTTTTCCAACTGCGTCTTCAGTGTGCGAATACTAGTCGCAACACCTGATACCTGTGGAAAATAGGTATCTGTAAACAATCCGATACGCATTTAAATCTCCAATACTTCTTTGTAGGCTTCAACAAGTTTTTGGGCGACATCATCAATCGAGCGACTTTCCGCAACCTTGTAACCTTCTTCACGTTTGTCCACTTTACCATCGATAATATCTTGCAAGGCTACTACAAATTCGTCCACGTTATGCCCAAATGAGGCAGAGTTGTCATCAACCCAGCCCTCATAAACAGGAATATCACGCAAAACCACATGTTGGTGACTGGCAAAGGCCTCTAGCACTACGATTCCTTCGGTTTCCTCATAGGACGGAAAAAAGAAGGCATTAGCACCACTCATAGCTCCCTGGAAGACAGCTCCCTTGAAGTAACCTGGGAAGCTGACATTATCAGGGTGCTTGCCATTGACAATGTCTCGAATCTTCTTAGGAATCAACCATTTGCTGATACTCCCTAACCAAATGAAACGAACATGAGGCATCTTTTCGGCAACCTTGACGAAATCTTCAATTCCCTTGCGTTGGAAATAAAGACCCGCACAAATAACCACTGGCTGTCCTTCCTCGATACCAAAGTAGTCTCGGAAAACTTTTTCCTTACGTGGATCCTTACCGTATTTTTTTAGATCAATCCCATTTGAAACAGCAATGATTGGTGTGGTAACTCCGTAAGACTGAATCAATTTTTTGGAATACTCAGATGGTGTAATCACGTAATCGGCCTTTTGATACATGTGGGCCAAATAATTCCCAAAAAGTGGGGCCAAAAGGTTAGAACCGATGAATGAATTCTCAAAGTCTTCACGTGTCGAATGACCATGCATGATGACCTTCTTGCCACGGCGTTTTGCAGCATGCAACAACATCAAACTACGTGGACCATAAGTATTAATATGAACGACATCGTAATCACCCAAGATGTCCGTTGTATAGGGAATCCCCGCCAAGTCCAAGGCATGCATCTGATGGTGGAGAGCCCGTCCGATTCCTGATTTTTCAAGAACCGACTTTCCTTCAAGATAAAGTAGAACTTTCATACTCTTCATTATAGCTTAATTTAGTAGAAATTTCATCCTGCAGTTGGCTTTATCTTGATTTCTCATTTAATGAGATAGGCATTCCAACACTAAAAAAGATCGAGCATTCTCGATCTTTTAGGTCATCATCTTAAACGTCTTTACGGCGACGATGGCTATATGCTACACCCATGACTGCTGCCATTTCTGCTGCCACACCGAGGGCAAGCAAGGCAGTATCGTTAGCTTGACCAGTCTCTGGAAGTTGAGGTCCTGATTTCTCAGAGGATTGAACTGGCTTAGCTGGTTTTGGCGTCACCGGTGGAGTAGGCGGTGTTGGTGGTGTTGGCGGAACCACTGGTGGTGTCGGTGGGACACTTGGTGGTGTTGGCGGTGTAGGAGGTTTTGGAGGAATGTAACTATTGTTAAATTCTGTATCCAAAGGAAGGAGAACTGCTGCTACAAGCAGATTTTCCTTTTCACCCACAGTCTTGGTAACAGTCACCTGGAATTTAGCTACCATGTTATCATAAACCACATCGGCTTCATTGCCCTTGACTTCTTCAACAGTGTAGTAGTAAACACCTGGTTTGTCATAGACAATGTTTTCAAAACTAATGTTTCCTTGTGCATTATTGGTCACTGTTTGGATAACATTACCCTTGTCGTCCTTAAGAACGAAACTAAATTCACCATCTTTGAGGTTACGGCCCGTAAGAACCTTGGTCAATTCGAATTTGGCCTTGGCTGGTTGCACTTCTTTCACATAGTTATTAAAGACAGTGTCTTTTGGATTAGCGACCGTTGATACCAAAGCATCGCCATCTCGGGTCACTGTAATCCAGACAGTCGCTTTCATACCATCATAGATGATATCTTCGTTAGTTCCCTTAACTTCTTCAACAGTATAAGTGTAAGTTCCTGCCTTATCAAAGTGAAGTTCACTAAATGCAACACGACCATCAGCTGTATTTCCAACAGTTTCGACAATATGGCCTGCACTATCTTTGAGGACAAATTGGAACTCATTAGCAGTCAAAGTTTGGTTAACACCTGCCTTAGTCAATTCCTTACTGAACTGAATAGCAGCTTTAGCTGGAGTCACAAACTTGTTGTTAAAGATAGTGTCTTTTGGATTAACTACGGTTGAAACAAGAGCATCACCATCACGTGTTACCGTGATAGAAACAGCAGCTTTCATCGTATCATAGACAATTGCATCATCCTTACCTGCAAGTTCTTCAACAGTGTAGTTGTAGGTACCTACCTTGTTAAAGGTCAACTCACTAAAGGCAACCTGACCGTCAGCTGTATTTCCAACAGTCTCAAGGACTTTTCCAAAACGGTCTTTAAGGACAAATTGGAATTGATCTGCTTTTAGACCTTGCTTAACACCTGCCTTGGTCAATTCCTTACCAAATGCAATTTTGGCCTTGGCTGGTGTTACTAATTTATTGTTAAAGATAACGTCTTCTGGATAGGCAACCTTAGCAACCAATTTAACTTGGTTATCTACAGTTTCACGAACAACCTGAATAGTGATATTGGCTTCGAGTTTGTCGTATACCACATCTTCGTCATTTCCTGGAACTTCAGTCACACGATAATGATAGACGCCTGGCTTGCTAAGTGAGAGATTTGAAAAGACAATTTTACCCTTGGCATCATTAGTGGTTTCCCCTAAGTCAACAGGATTGGCACTATCCGTCACATCAACCAGTTTGAAGGTAAATTCTTTGTCCTTGAGGTCTCTGCCTGCCAAGTCCTTCTCAAGTTCAAGATTGAAATGAGCGAGATTATCCCCGATGGCATCTCCACGACCTCCAACTAAGCGAATGGTTGACTTGTAAGAATCAGAAACAACATCCGCATGGAGTTTAATACGGTTGACAGGGTTGGTTGATTCTTCAACAGGTTTTGTCAAACGGGTTTGATACCAAACATAAACCATGCGGTCCAACTGATTGAGTTTAAGCTCAAAATGGGTGTCGTCATAAGAGAAACTCTTAATCAGGTCCATAGCTGATCCCTTGTCAATCCAAGGATCTGCCGAATCAATGTAGCGGAGTTGCAAAGAACCGTCCACAAATCGTTGATTGTCAGACCAAGTGTCAATCAATCTCAAGTTGTTAAGAACACGACGTGAGTAGTTAAGACGCATCTGCCAATTCAAAAGCGTAGGATCATTCTTGTCTTGACTACCCCACTTAGAAATAACCTCTTGATCTGGAGGAGGTGACTGCACTTTACCCACTGAAACATGAATGATACGTCCCTCAAAATCAAGAGTAAGATGTTCCCCTTCATCTACTTCTTCAGAATAAAGGGTATCCAACTCCAAACTCATGAGCTTATTGTTGGGATGTGTTTGGAAATAGTTATTAAAGGTCGTTGTGACACGATTCTTCTCAGGATCAATTTGAGCCAGACCTACAATTTGATTGTCTGGATTATAGACATTAATATCGTATCTAGTACGGAATCGCAACTGCTCAGGCAAATTAAAAATGACCTGATCCCCTTCATTGATGGTCATATCATCAGGGAAAGGAATATTGTGGTAAACAACCTTGCTAGTAGCATACTTGCTATTTCCATTTGGAAATTCCATTTCCACATCAGGATTTTGAACATTAATTTCAGTTCCTGTCTTAGTCACCTTGACATCCGCTGGAATTGGACGACTTAGATTGGTAACCTTAAGTCCGAAATTATCAGATGAAGTGGAACTACTATTACTTGCTGCAGCAAGTTCGCTAGCACTAGCTTCTCGTGTTTCATTGACTGTAACAGGTTTCTCACTTAGCCCCTCACTAGTCTTATCTTGTGATGAACGCGTTTGCTCAGAACTTGCAACCGTTTGCTCTTGACGCGCAACTTCACTAGAAATAGCAGTCACTGAGATAGCACTTGTACTTTCTGCCTGAGCAGTAGGTTCAGCTGTCACTTCTTGACTTGAAGAACTAGTGTTTGTCCTTTGGCCCCCACCATCAGACTCACTGGCTTCCTCAAGTACACTCGTAGCTGGCTGTCCCGTAGGCTCTTCAGCTTGTTCTGCATTAGCGGTACTTACACCAAAAACTGCAGACGAAAGTAAGACCGAAGCAACGCCCACCGTAAACTTACGGATGGAGAAACGCTGCCTCGAATCACCGAATAGGTTATTCATGATTCTATCCTCCCATTTTTACAAATCTTAACATTTTTGTAACCCTTTTCAACCAGAATTATACACTATTTTCAGAACTTTGCAAGAAAATTATTTACCCCTTTGGAGGTTTTGTAAAGATTTCTAAGATATCAATAGATAGTGAAATTTTTAAACCCTTATATTATAGGCTTTCTTTCGGAGTCTCTCTTTTAATATTGTTTTTCTTTCTCATTTTATTGTCATAATTTTAATTCAAATTTTGTCTAAAAAATACTAAAATTCAGATTTTCTCTTCGAAAAATGAGAAGATTATCTTGTCTAAAGGAAGAAAAAAACTGCCATTCTTAAAGGAATAGCAGTCGTCTTTAAATTAATTAAGAAAATGAGCATAAATACTCATTTAAAGTATTTTAGGCAAGCTCTTTGAGAAACTCCACTAAGATAGCAGCTGATTGTTTCCCCGCCTGAATAATGAATTCGTCAAAAGTAATATTAGCGTCATGGGCTGCTGTATCACTCATAGCACGAACAACGATGAAAGGTTTCTTGACACTGTGTGCAGCTTGAGCAATGGCTGCTCCTTCCATTTCCACGGCTAAGACTTCTGGAAAGTGCCCTTTAATAGCATCAATCTTATCCTGACCTGCAATAAAGCTATCACCAGTCGCAATAAGACCAATTTTAGAGTCGATAGAGGCTTGAGCCAAAACCTTTTCAAAAGTCTCTACAAAGCTAGGGTCACTTTCAAAGTAAAGTGGCTGCATAGACATTTGGCCATAATCATAGCCAAATGCTGTCAAGTCAACATCGTGATAGGCCAATTTTGATGCCACAACGACATCTCCAATTTTGAGCCCAGGTGCTACTGCTCCTGCAGAACCAGTGTTAATGAGGGCATCAACGCCAAAGTGGTCGGCCAGAACAGCCACAGACATGGCTGACATAACCTTACCAACACCTGATTGCACCAAAACGACGTCGTGTTTTCCCAAGCGTCCTGTGTAGTAGGTATTGCCAAGAACAGTTTCTTCAACCTTATTTTCCAATTGCTCCACTAGAAGCACTAACTCCTGCTCCATGGCAGCGATAATTCCAATTTTCATATAGTTCCTTTTCAGCTTGTAATCTTGTCTGAATCAGTAGACAGAGCTATCTGACTCATAGACTTATTAGAAATAAAAGACAGCAATGAAGAGAATAATCAAGAGGACGACAACCCAAAAGAGGATGCGATTAAGCTTGTGCTGGAATTGATTGCGTTTAGCATTCTCAATCCGACGGCTCTTGTAAGCAGAGGGCTGATAATTAGCTTCATAGTCCTCATCATAGAACTCTTGATCATAGTCCTCATAATAAGGATGTTCCTCTAAATCGATTTCCCCACGCTTAGCCTGCTCAATGACATCGTCAGTCAAAAGTGGCTTACTCATAACTTATTTTCCTCCAAAATGAAGTGCATAGTATTGGAGAGCGATGATGGTTTTAGCATCTTGAATAGCCCCCGAAGCTACAAGTTCCATACATTCCTCATAAGTCAACTCATAGATTTCAAGAAACTCATCTTCGTCAAGTGGGCGTGGATTTTCAACAGGCTTGAGGTTTGTAGCCACATAGAGCTTGATTTTTTCATTACAGAAACCAATGGCTGTGTAAAACTCATGAATCAATTTAAGTTCACCCTTATACTGGGTCTCCTCTTCAAGTTCACGCGCTGCTGCAGCCATCTCTTCACCAGCCTCACCAACTTCCAGTTTACCCGCAGGAATCTCGTAGGAAACCGCCTCAATAGCCTTGCGGTATTGTTTGACGATAATGATTTTTCCTTCTGGGGTAACCGCTAAAACAGCTACTGCTCCCTTGTGGAAGATGAGCTCACGACCAGCCGTCTTACCGTCTGGCAAGAGGACCTCGTCTACTGCAACTTCAAAAATATGTCCCTTAAATTTTGACTCACGTTTGAGTGTTTTTTCTTCAAACTCCATGACTTGACTCCTTTAATCTATAACCCCAATCTAAATCATCTCTCCAATAGAAGTAAGACTTAGATAGGCTTAAGCCTACTTATGTTGGCTTGGATGATGAGGCTTCTTAGTAGCATAACCTTCTTTATTGACCTGACGGCCACGTCCAATGGCTACGCTGTCAGCTGGAACATTCTCTGTAATGGTTGAACCAGCTGCTGTAAGTGCATTGTCCCCGATTTCAAGCGGTGCAATCAAAGTTGAATTGCTTCCGATAAAGACGTTGTTAGCAATTTGGGTCTTGAATTTATGTTGACCATCATAGTTTACAGTGATTGTCCCTGCACCAAAGTTAACGTCAGAACCAACTTCCGCATTACCAATGTAGGTCAAGTGACCAGCCTTGGTATTTTCACCGATAGTAGAACCCTTAACCTCGACGAAGTTACCGATATGAACATCTTTTTTGAGGGTTGAATCTGGACGAACATGGGCAAATGGACCAACGGTAACACCTTTTTCAACCACTGAATGCTCAATCATAGAGTTAGTGATAACAGTATTGGCACCGATAGTTGAATCAACAATATAAGTCCCATTGGTAAGCACTGACTCTGCACCAATCTTAGTTTTACCTTTAAGTGTCACATTAGCTTCAATGACAACGTCTGGCTCAATTTCCACATCCACATCGATATAAGTGGCGTTTGGATTTTGGAAAGTAACACCATTAACCATGTGAGCTTGGTTGATGCGACGACGCATAACATCTTCTGCCGTAGCCAAGGCAACACGGTCGTTAACCCCGAGACTTTCTTCAAAGTCACGAAGAGTGAAGGCACCTACTTTTTCACCATTCTCACGGAAAATAGAAATAACATCAGTCAAATAGTATTCCCCTTGAGCGTTGTTAGTGTTGATATTTTTAAGTGCTTCGAAGAGGCGTTTATTATCAAAAACGTAAGTCCCTGTATTGATTTCTTTAACCTGTTGTTCAAACTCGTTGGCATCTTTTTGCTCAACAATCTTAGTCACTTCGCCATTTTCGTTACGGATAATACGACCATAACCAAATGGATTGTCGGCAGTTGCAGTCAAGATAGTCGCAACATTTTTGTGATTAACATGGAAATCAATAAGGTTTTTAAGGCTTTCACCAGTAATCAAAGGCGTGTCACCGGCGATAACAAGCGTTTGCCCTTCAAGTCCAGCCAACTCATCTTCAGCCATCATTACTGCGTGACCAGTCCCCAACTGCTCAGTTTGCATAGTGAAGGCAGATTGACCGTCCAAAACCTCACGAACAAGCTCAGCCTTGTGACCAATAACAGTAACGTTTTTAGCTGGTTCGATAGCTGAAACTGCACGGAAAACATGCTCAAGCATAGTGATGCCTGAAACCTTGTGCAATACTTTTGGAAGATCTGATTTCATGCGAGTTCCTTTACCCGCAGCAAGTATAATAGCGTAATTACTCATTTTCTTTTTCCTTCTTAAGATTTTTTTGTGATGGTTTCCTTCGAGGCGGTCTTAGCCTTGAGCCCCAAATCTCAGGGCCTCCACCTCCCACTGGGATAGCCTACGAAAGAAAGGGGCCTTGAAAACATAGTCTCTCATTTCTTAGAAAATATGTCCTCATAACTGACGTTTTTTAGGGCCTCTGATTATCTATAATCGCCCTATTATACCATAAATGAAAAGGTTTTGGCAGAATGAAAGGTAATGAAAAAAGAGCTGACGCTCTTTTTCTAAGAATAGTTATCCTATAACCATTCTTTGTATTTCTTAATATAGATATGCTTCACAAAGGTAACACTAAGCATATATAAAGTAATGATGATAAACAAGAGAATGAAATAGAGACCGTTTAGATGGCTGAGTTTTAAGAGACTAGCCAATGGACTGTATGGAAGAGAAGTCACAAAGAAAGCAGCAAATAAGGTTGTCACAACAACTGATAGTGCTGGGTGACTTTGAATAAATGGTAGTTTTGGTGAACGTAACATGTGGATAACCATGGTTTGAGACCACATAGATTCGATAAACCAACCTGTTTGGAAAATAATGATAAAGGCTGCTGCTTCTGGTGAACCATGAACATAGCCATGCCCCAAAATCATTGGCACAATGATGAAATAGAGCAAGATATATGTCAAAATATCAAATACGGACGAAATAGGTCCTATCCAAGCCATGAAACGCATGATTGATTTAGCTTCCCAGATATGTGGCTCTTTAAGAAATTCCTTGTCCACATTGTCAAATGGAAGGGCGATACAAGAGATATCATAGACAAGATTTAGGACAATCAAATGCACAGGTGCCATTGGTAGGAATGGTAAGAAAATGCTGGCAAAGAGGAGAGAAAAGATATTCCCGAAATTTGAAGAAACGGTCATCTTGATATATTTGGTCATATTAGCATAGACCTTCCGTCCTTCAACCAAACCTTTTTCCAAGACCATTAAATCCTTATCAAGCAAGATAACATCTGCAGTTTCTTTGGCGATATCAACAGCTGTATCCACAGAAATCCCCACATCTGACACCTTCATGGATGGGGCATCGTTGATACCATCACCCATATAGCCTACCTTATGCCCATTTTCCTTAAGGCTTAGGATAATTCGTGCCTTTTGGTCTGGGGATAACTTAGCAAAGACTGTTGTCGTTTCCACAGCCTTAGCCAAATCTTGATCTGACATGGTATCAAGATCACTTCCAAGTAGAATGTGCGTCACATCTAGACCAACTTTTTCACAGACAGCCTGTGTCACCTTATCATTGTCTCCAGTCAAAATTTTTGTGGTCACACCATATTCCGCCAAAGCCTTGATAGCAGGTGCTGCTGATGGTTTTGGTGGGTCAAGGAAGGCAAGATATCCCGTCAAAATCATATCACTTTCATCTTCGACACTAAAGACGTCATTTTCATTAAGCTGTGATTTGTAGCTAACACCGAGAACACGCAAACCTTGTTCATTCAACTGTGCAACTTCCGCAAGGACTTCCTCACGAACATCGTCAGTCAATGGGATAATGTCTCCCTTGTATTCCACATAGTTAGAAACAGAGAGCATTTCTTCAAGGGCACCTTTTGTCACCATGCTAACAAATCCATCAGTGTCTTGAACAATGACACTCATGCGACGACGTTCAAAATCAAAAGGTAGCTCATCAATCTTGTGGAAGGTCTGGTCAAGGTCACGAACGATGTCATGTTTCTTAGCTTCTCTTTCAGTTCGGCTAATAATGGCACGGTCCATAAGATTTTTTAAGCCAGTTTGGAAATAAGAATTAAGATAGGCTCTCCGAAGTACTGATAGGTCAAGGTCACCATGGATATCAAGAGGGTACTCAAGAACGATTTCATCCTGAGTCAGGGTTCCTGTCTTATCCGTACAAAGGATGTCGATAGCCCCTAGGTCTTGAATAGCATTAAGTTTTTTGATGACCACCTTTTCCTTGGCCATAATGATAGAACCCTTGGCAAGACTGGCTGTGATAATCATCGGCAACATTTCTGGGGTCAAACCGACTCCCACACTAAGGGCAAAGACGCCGGCTTCAAGCCAGTCCCCATCTGTTAAACCGTTAATCACAAAAACAACAGGAACCATAACCAACATGAGTCGAATCAAGAGCCAAGAAATGGAATTCATCTCACGTTCAAATGAAGTTGGTTCGTCATAAGTATTGATGGTCTGCTCAATTGCTCCCATCATGGTTTCATCACCAACAACTAAAACCAAGGCTGTTGCACGACCAGAGATAACATTAGTTCCCATGAAAGCAAGGCTCTCACTTTCAAGCAGGCTCTCTAGATTTTGACCATCTGCTTTAGCCAGACAAGCTTTTTCCACAGCATCACTTTCACCTGTCAAGCCAGACTGTTGAACAAAGAAATCACGAGAATCTAGTAAGACCACATCAGCCGGAATCATATCTCCCGCACTTAGTTTGACCACATCACCAACCACAATTTCATCAATTGGGATTTCTTGCTCACTGCCATCTCGAAGTACTGTTGCTGTATTGACAATCATGCGAGACAAATTACTGGCAGCCTTGTCGCTACGAAGTTCTTGAATAAAACGGATACCACCAGATATCAAAACTAGAGTGACAATGATGATAGAAGTCGTTGGGTCTTCTTCACCCGGTTTAGCAAGCCAGACATTGGTGATAAAGGAAACCAGAGCAATGACTAAGAGAATGACAGTAAAGGGATTGATGATAGATTCATAAATCTTTTTGATGATAGAATCCTCTTGTCCTTTGGTTATGACATTTTCCCCATAAAGGTCACGGTTTTCTTCTACTTGGTCTTCCTTCAAGCCATCCAAATGAGTCTTGTAGCGAGTAAGGGTTGTTTCAAGTGGCTCTTGAAGAGCAGCAATAAGTCTTTCTTTATTTGTTGACATTGGAATCTCCTTATTTAATCAGGAGCCAATCACTTATGGAGTCCCTAAGACACTAATCAGCGATTGACTGGTTAGGTGCGGTTCGGGGTGATCGTCGATTAGTCTCATAGGTTTCTCCTTTCATTTTTTTACATAGTGGGTGGACCTCAGACAAAAGAAAAGAGTCCTACCCATATACAGGTAAGACTCTATAAACTCGAGGTTGATTTTTTAATAGATTCTGTCAAAAAATGGACCGTTCAAGCTTTAGCTCCGCAAGGCGATGAAATGAGCTTAGTCTTGACCTTGACGATCAGGACTGTTGACCAACGAGTAGTGTCTCCACTGCTTTGCGGTAGTCATCCGTATCCTTGTGGTAGCCTCACCTACCGTATTTCACTGAAAATAATACTCCTAAGGCGGTAACTTGTCAAGGGGAAAAGTTACTTTTTGCTTGAGTGGGTAATAAAAAAAGAGCTTCCGCTCTTTTTTGTAAGATATTCTTTTGTAAAATGGATTTTTTTAGACTTTCCTTAAGTGAGTGCGGACGTCAGCGAACTTCTTCGAAGCTCCATGACTAATTTTTGAGCCCCTTCACTTTTTAATTTCTAGGCTCAGGCTAAAACAGTTCCCCAAACTGTTTTACTCTCAAAAATTCCGAGTTCTAGAAATACTTGTATTTCTAGAACTTTTCTCACAGCGGAAAGTCTCGTTAAGTGCTCGCTTTGCTCGCTAGAAACAAGTCAAATCAAGAATGTCATTATTTATCCTTGACCGGTGTTAAAATCATGTCTCCATAATATCATCGCCTAGAGAAATTGTTTTACCATCTTTAAAAATTAAAAAAGAGCACTTGGCTCTTTCCTACTTTCTTTGCTTGATATAAGTCCCTTGTAGCTTACCATGTAAGATGTAATCCACAGACTTGAGCTCATCAACAGTTCGACAATCAAGGGCACACATGATGAGACGAAGGTCATCCTTCCAGCCATTAACGATAGCCACAACCTTATCCACAGGGTAACGTTCCACCAATTCAAGGACAGTTCGTGAGAGGCCTACACCTTTTGCTCCTAAGACCAGACATTTAACCATATCAAGTGGATTGCGCACGCCACCAGAGGCTAAGATTTCCACATCTTCACGAAGATCTTGGGCTTGCAGGAGGGTCTGAACCGTACTTTGTCCCCAGTCATTTAGGTAATCACGGTTGCCGCCTCGACTATTTTCAATATAGGCAAAGCTAGTTCCACCACGACCTGAGATATCCACAGTTTTGATGCCCTGAGACATGGCGTAACGAATGGTTTCCACATCCATACCAAAGCCGACCTCCTTAAGCACAAGAGGAACCTCTATTTTCTGTGCATAAGCCGCCACATTTTCCTTCCAGGTATGGAAAATACGCTCTCCCTCAGGCATGAGAAGCTCCTGCATAAGATTAACATGGAGCTGTAAAAAGACTGGGTTCATAGTTTCCACCGTCTTAATGCCCAGGTCCACAGACTTATCCACACCGATATTAGTCGCTAGGTCTATGTCTGGAAACTCTTGGCGATAGTCAAATGATTCTGGTTCTTCTCCCTTTAGAGCAGCACTGTAGGAACCCGTCACCATGAGAATACCTGTGCGGCTGGCCACCTCAGCTAATTTTCGATTAACAGCACCACCCTTGGCGGAACCACCTGTCATGGCATTGATATAAAAGGGAAAATCCCAAGCTCGTCCCGCAAAATGTGTGGACAAGTCAATCTGATCTAAATCATAAGTCGGTAGAGACTTGTGGATAAGTTCCATATCGTCAAAACTATTGTAGGGCGACTGGTACTTAAGGGCATAACGGATGTGATCGTCTTTACGATTTGTCATAGGTTATTTCTTTACTTTCTTGCGTGATAATGTCTACTTAGCTGACCCCTAAACCTCATACAAAAGCTCTATACCTTCCTGTTGCCAACGCTCGACTAGAGCAGCTCGGCTAGCTTGGTCAAAGGCAAAGGCGATACCACAGTCTCCACCTCCTGCTCCAGAGGACTTAGCAATGGCATCTAGGCCTTGCTCAGCTTCTTTGAGTTTTTTCAGCTTGGCCACATAAATATCTGGACTAAGTGATTCCAACTGGTCACTGACAGTTTGAAGGCTGCTCTTAAGCAAGTTCTTATCTCCTGTTTCCAGAGCCTTGATAGCAGCTTGAACAGCCGCTTCAGTTTCACTTAGATACTTGCTTGATATACGAGATTTGGCCATCTTAACCATGTCTTTTGAAATAGCAGCTTGCTTGGTCCACCCCACCAAAAAGTGAGCTTGGAGAACTGGCACTACAGGACTGATACGATAGTCCCAGTCTTTATCCAAAAGCTCTGATAGAGTTATTTGGTCTATAAGCTCTGCTATTTTTTCACGGTCAAAAGAACGATAGGAAATCAGATCCTCGTATACGATACAAGCTAAATCTCCCATAGAACCATTATCTCCTTGCTTGAGGAGGGTGTAGCTAGCTAATTTAAAGAGAATGTCTTTGGATAAGTCTTTCTGAAGGGCTGCTGCCAAGGCATTGAGGGTCAATACCACAACAGAACCCGAAGAACCGATACCAAATTTAACCCCATCTCGTTCCAACTTTCCAGTGATGGAAAGGTCCAGAGCGGGTAACTTCTCACCACAAAAGGCCTCAAAAGTATTCAAGGCCTCTTGAATGAGGGCGTAATTTGCGTCTGGCTCACGACTAACACTATAGTCAAACATGTCTGAGGACAACTGGGTAGTTTGTGCTTTCTTGACCTCTGCTGACATGAAAATGGGAATAAATTGGATTAGGGCTGTCTGCCCAGCTGTTAAGACTGAGTATTCTCCAGCAATGTAGAGTTTCCCACCTGTTTTTACTGTGACCTGATTGACCGACTGCTTAGGCATCTGGTAACTCCTTGGTGCGTGAAACAATGACCTGATAGTCCTTACGGAAGTGGTCTGCTAGGCGGTCTAGGTCTTCTTCCAGACAGAGCACCTTAACATTTGGTCCTGCATCCATAGTAAAGTAACACTGCTCACCAGAGGCACGGAGAGCCCTAACCTTGTCCATAGCCTGATAAGAGGCTTCCGTTAGATATGAAAATGGTGGGTTAGCCGTACTTGTTGTTTGATGCATACGAAGAGCATTAGCTTCAGTGAGCTCACCGACCGCTTGGAAATCATTAGCCTTGAGGTAGTCTAACATATCCTTGTAATCCTGCTCAGACTGTTTAATCCACTCTGGGAAAGAAGTCGATGTTTCGGTACACAATTTCATACCGTCACGGCTTGATACGGGTTTCTTTTGATCTGTCAAAACCAGCATAATCATAGCCAATTTGAGGTCTGTTTCCACTTGGTAAACTTCACCGCTATCCTTGTCCCAAGCTGCCAATGGTCCAAAGAAGGACCGTGATGACGAACCTGAAGCAAACTTGGCAATTTGAGCCAATTCAGACTGCGTTTTTCCGACTTGGAAGAGCTCGTTGGCTGCTTTAACTAGGGCAGAAAGTCCTGAGGAACTTGATGATAGACCCGCTGCTGTTGGCATGTTGTTCCAAGTTTCAATCTTGACATGTTGGTTTGGATTAGTACGGAAGAGATCTAAAACCTTGCTGGCCTTGGTTGTTTCTTTTTCCCCTTGGAGCTCATCATCTATATACATGACATCACCAGTCGCATCCTCAGGCAGAAAAGATAACTTGGTTTCCGTATACATATTTTCCAAAGTCAGTGAGATACTACTGGTTGAAGGAATCATACGCTCCGCATCCGCCTTACCCCAGTATTTGACAATAGCAATATTTGCGTACGATTTGACGCTTACAGGCTTTCTATCCACGTGTTTACGGCTCCTTTTTCTTGAAGTTTTTTAGCAATCGTTCGGGCTTGGTCTTTAGTACTTGTCAGTGCAATAATACAGCCACCAAGTCCTCCACCTGACATCTTGGCTCCCAGTGCACCTTGCTCCAGAGCAGTTGCTACTAGAAAATCCGACAAATCACAAGACACCCCTAAAGATTTAAGGTGATTATGGGCTTGAGACATGAGCTGTCCAAGAGTATTTTGGTCCTTAGCTTCGAGGGCGTGTTCTGCCTTCTTACTTAATTCGCCCAGTTGGTTGAGATCTGACAAGGCATCTAAACCAATAGCCTCAACCTTTTCCACAGCCTCACGGGTATTTCCATGGATACCCGTATCAGCAATGACCAGATAGGCACCTAAATTGACCTCGATTTCCTTGAAACCGATATTACGCGTAAAGCTAATGGCTTTGTCACTCAAGCAGGTCTTTGCATCTAAACCACTAGGTTTACTATGGGCAATGGTCTCCGCCTGATGAACTAGCATTTCCAAGGTCTCCTGGCTAAGCTCCTGATCAAAATAATCAAAGACCGCACGAATAGCCGCAATGGCTACAGCCGCAGACGACCCCATGCCACGCTTTTCAGGAACACTAGACTTAATAGCATAGCTGATAGGCTGATTCTTGATTTCCAGATAATTAAGCGCTGAAAAAATCGCTGTCGTCAAGGGATCTTGAGCCTTGAGCGTCAAAGGAGTCTCAGCCGCCTGAATCTGACAGACAACCTCAATATCCTTAAGAGGGAGGGCAAGGGCAGGATGACCATAAACGACCGAGTGCTCCCCCATCAAAATAATCTTACTGTGAGCCTTGCCCACTCCTACTTTCTTAGTCATAAATTACACACACTCACAGACGAATTTGCAGGCGAGTGTCTTTCTAGATTTTTCATACAGATTCTAGTGGTGACTCAAGGTCAATCAAGCATTCAAAGGAGACAAAGAGCACCAATCTAAGGAATTTTCCTATGTCACTTCTATCTTATCATCAAAGCGCAAAAAAAGCGACATCTAACCTAGAGTGTCGCTTTGTATTAGAGATATGTTTTCAAAAAAAGAGCCTTTCGGCTCTTTTCATTTTAAATCGCAAACAAATCGTTTAGGTTTTCAGCCATAGTTGGGTGAGTAAAGATTTGTTTAGCCAAATCTGTGTATGGAATGTGATGATTCATCGCTAGGGTAATTAGATTGATAATTTCATGAGATTCTTGACCAAAGAGGGTCACTCCCAAAATTTCCTTAGTTTCAGGATTTACCACAGCTTTGAAGGCACCACGCAAATCGCCATTAACATGACCACGAGGCATGCCAGCAACTGGAAGTTCCTTGACAGCAACTGGTCCACCTGCTGCTCTGGCTTGATCTTCAGTAAGACCAACTTGTGCCAAAGGTGGGTTGAGGAACATGGCAGTTGGAACTGCTCCACGTGTTTCAAGGTTATAGCTACCATCCCCTGTCAAGTAATTAAAGACAATACGGAAATCATCTAGTGAAATGTAAGTGAATTGGAGACCACCATTAACATCACCCACCGCAAAGACACCAGGAACACTTGTTTCTAAATGCTTATTAACCTGAATACCGCCACGTTCTGTCAAGGCAATATCTGTATTTTCCAAGTGAAGGGGTTCGATATTAGGCTTGCGTCCTGTCGCATAGAGGAGAGCATCAAAACGAAACTCACCTTTGTCAGTAACAACGACAACTTCATCACCGTCATTCTTAACTTCAGAAGTTTTAACACCTTGCTCAAAGACAATGCCGTCCTCTTCCATGTATTCCTTGGCCAACTTAGCAATAGATGGCTCCACACGTGGCAAGAAGCTAGTCGCAGCATCCAAGACAGTCACTTGGCTTCCCAAACGGTTAAAAAGGCCAGCAAATTCAAGACCGATATTACCACCACCTAGGACACCCAGACGTTTTGGCAAGGCTTCAAGGGTTTGAATACCAGTTGAATCGTAGACATGCTCAGTTGTTGTCAAGCCAGGAATAGGCAAGACATTAGATACAGCACCAGTATTGATAACAATAGTCTCAGCTGTAAGCTCTTGGCGGTCATCACCAGCCACTACTTCAATAACCTTATTTGACACAAAATGTGCCTCTGCATCAATGACATCAACGCCATTGTCTGCCAACATTTTATAATTCTTAGCATTAAGACGACCAGTCACTGCACCACGTTCCTTCATGGTGTCGTCAAATGACCAGCCCTTCTCAGCCGCAACAATCATAGTCTTGGTTGGGATACACGCAATATTAATGCAAGTACCACCATACATCGCTTTACTGCGCTCGATGACAGCAACTTTCTTACCAGCTGCATTCATCTTAGCAGCCAGAGTTTTACCGGCTTTACCGAAACCGATAACAATCAAATCATAGTTTAACATTTCTGTATCCTCCTATCTATTGCCATTCTATCATTTAATTTTTCAGACTGCACATATCTGATCCGTAAATCAAAAAGGGGAAGTTTAGTAACCTCCCCCTAGTTCAATATAGAAGCTAAACTGTAAGACTTTAAAATAGTCTAGCTAGAAATAACTACTTTTTAGACTCACCCCATTTTCCTAATCACATAGAGGGAAACGAATCATAAAGCTACTCCCAACATCTTCTTTAGACTGAATATCAAGTTCTGCCCGGTGTAACTCTGCAATATCTTTGACAAAGGATAAACCTAACCCAACACCACTATTGAGCGATTTGTTTCGAGAATCTTCGACCTGATAAAAACGGTCCCAGATTTTATTGAGCTGGTCTTCTGAGATACCAATACCATCATCTGCCACTTTTAAAAGAGCCTGATTGTCCACCCTTTCAAGAGTAATGGAAATACTAGTACGAGTAAATTTCATAGCATTACTCAGCAGATTATCTAGCATTCGGATGACAAGTAACTTCTCACCCTTTATCCATAAATTGGGTTCAATAGCTACTTTAAAATCAATAGCTGATTCTGCCCACTTTCTTTCTTGTGCCTGGCAATATTCTGATATCAGGCTTGACAACGATAATCTTTCTAAATCATTCCAATTAAGCTTCTGAGTTTTAGACAACTCCAAAATTTGCTCCGTCATATTTTTCATTAATTTCGCCTGACGGTTTATGATAGTATGGGATTCTTTGGATTCTTCCAGACTATCAGCATATTTCGAACCAAACTCACTTTCAGACAAGATGACAGAAAGTGGTGTTCTAAGTTCATGAGAAACATTTTGATTAAACCGCTTTTCTTTCTCAAAAGTCGACTGGACCGATGATATCATGTCATTAAAAACTTTGGTCAATCGTGTCGTTTCAACATAAGACAGCTTATAAGAAGAGGAAACACGTTTAGTGTAGTCTCTACTTTCTGTAATCTCTTCCGCCATCTGAGTCACATCTTTAATTGGCACAAATGCACGTTTTAAAATTCGACGTCCTACCCATGCCATACCAAGAATTGAAATGGGAGCAAGAATAGCTATCGAAATTAAAAACAAGGTTAATTCCTTACTCAGTCCAGATGCGGTTCGCACACCACGAATCCACTTTCCTTTCTTGGCATTATAAACATCGTAATAATAATAGTTCATTTGTGAACTGCTATAGGTAGATAATTTACCAGACTTAAAGGAAGCATTCGCATCAAAATCACTTGGGAGTGCCCCTTTTTCAAACTCCTTATTTTGATTGTAGAGTGCAAAATAGATACCATCATCAAAGGATTCAAAATCATCAAGATCCGTAGACAATTCTACCGTTTCTTGTTCCAACTCACTTCGTGATTCATAGTCAGACCAAGTTCCTGATATGATAAAAGAGGCTACAAACATGACAATGAATAGTAAGGAGACAAACACTGTATACCAAAGTGTTACCTTCGAAATTATAGAGAGTTGTTTAGTCTGATTCTTCATTTTTGAAAACATAGCCCATGCCCCTCTTTGTCTGAATAATTGACGGATTCCCCAATTTCTTTCGAATATTCTTGACTAGCACATCAATGATATTCGATTCTCCCACATAATCAAAATCCCAAATATGCTCTCTAATTTGCTCCCGACTTAAAACAATATTCGGGTGTCTAACCAGGCATTCAAGAAGTTCAAATTCCTTAGAGGTTAAGTCAATCAGCTGGCCATTTTGAGTCAACGTTTTTTTCACAAAATCTAGACAATAGTCTCCAAAAACCACACTACTGGTTAGATTTTCCCTATTATCTCTTCGAAGCATGACACGAATTCTAGCTAACAATTCATCGAATTCAAAAGGTTTTACGAGATAGTCATCTGCACCAGCATCCAAACCCGTCACCTTGTCTTCTAGTGTATCTTTTGCCGTTAACAACAAAATCGGTGTCTTAATATGATGATTTCTCAAGTAGGACAATACCCCCAAACCATCTAATTTAGGCATCATAATATCTGAAATAATCACATCATACTGTGAAACTTTGATGTAATCCAATGCCTCTTGACCATCATAAGCCGAATCAACACTGTATTTTTGTGTCTTTAATAATTTCACTATGCTTCGGTTCAAGTCAACTTCATCTTCAATTACTAATATTTTCATAGACATCTACTCTCACTCTCTTATCCCATATTATATCATGTTCGTATGAAAAATCTCGGCTAGTAAAGGACTAGTCGAGATTTAGATTTTTAATAACTAAAATTAATCTTTTTCTGTTTCAATGTCTTCTTCTACAATTTGGCCTGTATTAGCATCAAGTTCAAGATCAATCTCTTTCTTGCCCTCAGTTAGACTAACGTCATAGACAAGTGTATTATTCTCAACATCTAATTGCAATTTTTCAATAGTAGACTTAGGATATTTAGATTTAACCTGACTTTCAGCACCAGCTAAATCAATCTTATAACTAGCATTAATCAATTGCTTATCATCCTTATCCTTGGTCAAGTCTTTCGTTTTAGACTTCAAGACATCCCCTGTCTGACCATCAATTTTGTACTCCTTCTCATTTTGACCATCAAGAATAGTAATTTCAAAAACAGTTTTTCCAAACTTAGCCTCTTGCTCATAACCGATTACCTGACCACTTTTTGATTCATTGAGAGCTTTTTCTTTGGCTTGGTCTACCGTCAAACTTGATTGGGTAGTTGACCCAGTACTTTTAGTAGCTTTAGCAGTATTAGCAAACACTACTACTGAACTACATGCGAGACCAAGTGATGCAAGTGTGATAACTGTTTTTTGTTTAATTGTTTTTTTCATGATATGTTCCAACTTTCTTTTTTATTAACTTATCAAGTTTCTCTTGATGATTTTATTTTAGCTAAGAAAGATGAATCTAAAATGAATAAATAACTTTTTTACTATTTTTTTTGATTTTTTTAGAGAGAGTAAGTGGTTAGATTTATTTTTATGAGTTTGCTGCCTAAGCATTCTTTCGCAGAAATTCTAATATCATTTTATTAAATTGATTACTTTCAATAAAGGCCGCGTGCCCCTGTTTGCTAAACTCATAATAGGAGGCTTTTGGAATGCTATTTGCAAGTTCCCTTGCACCACCCACACCCAGAACTAAATCGTTTTTGGCTCCCAGAACAAGGGTCGGACAAGTGATTTTATCAAGCGACTTATAGCAGTCAAACTCAAGAATAGAGTTGGCTAAACGGACAAATCGTTCTTGTTTTTCAACACTCACAGTCTTCAAGAATAGTTTATTAATCACATATAATTTCTTTAAAACAGGTGACGAAAATGTTTTACACATTGAATCCTTATTGAGCTTAGCTATCTCACCATTTTCTACCATTTCAATCCAGCCTCCAATGGTTTCTCTACTGATATCATTATTTCGAGAGAATGTCAGAGCTAATACTAGCTTTTTCACCTTTTGAGGATACTTGATAGCAAATAGCTGAGCAATCATACCTCCCTGTGATATGCCTATGATAGGAGCATTATCAATATGTAATTCTTGCAAGGACTGATAAAGGTCATCCGCCATATCCTCAATAGTAATGCCTTCTTCGATGTGGTCCCTTCTATCAAAAATATAGACCGTATACTCCTTAGCGTATCGATAAAATAGCGAGTAAATGGCAAGGTTGGACATATCACCTAATCGTTGCAAACTTAATCCCGTAATGATAATAAGAGTTTTGTCTCCCTTACCAAAAGTGACATAGTCTACACCTGGGTCCGACAAATGATTTCTTTGAATGGTAAACATTATCTACACACTTTCATTGTAAGATTTAAGTAGTATCATGCGTCCGGGGCATTATTTGATGCCATGATGATAATACTTACCAAGACAACAAAGGTAACTTGCCAAAGAATGAAGGCCAAGAAATCCCCACCTTTAAAAATAAGCAGATCACAAAGTAAAATAGCCAACAGCACAGCATTTTTTCTAAAAAGTTGGTCACAGTTTTTCCAAAAAGTCTCAAAAGAAATATTGGCTCCTATCTTACGAACAAACTTCACATGATAAATAATCTCAACCAGAGATGCCACAGCTACTGTAGTTAGCAGTTCGGTCAAAGAGACATCCATACGAAAACCAAAATAAAGAACGACAAGCTGAGAGAAAATAATTACTGTGATCACACGAATATGGTTGGCCACGATAAAACCTCCTAATGGCAAACATGAATAAAATACCTTATAGATACTCATTACTGCCCTTAATATGTCTACTCATTATAGCATAAAATAAGAGCAAAATTAGAAAAATTCTAACAGTTTCGGCTTTGTAGCATTTCTTGTCTCAGACCACAAAAAAAGAGTCAACCAAATCATGGTGCGACTCCTCTTTGTTTATGCTAAATAATCTATTTATGCCAATTCATCAATTGATGTATACTCTCTGTCTAAGCCCTTTGCAACCGGTTTGCTAGTAATATGACCTTGGTAGGTTGTAACCCCTTGACGAAGACCTTCGTCGTCGTTAATGGCTTTTCTGAATCCTTTTCCTGCAAGGGCTTCGATATAAGGCAAAGTGACATTGGTAAGGGCAATGGTTGATGTACGTGCCACAGCTCCTGGGATATTTGCAACGGCATAGTGAAGGACACCATGTGTTTCATAAACGGGCTCATCGTGAGTGGTCACGCGATCCGCAGTTTCAACAACCCCACCTTGGTCAACGGCAACGTCAACAATAACAGAACCTGGACGCATTTGTTTAACCATATCGTTAGTAACAAGTTTCGGTGCTTTAGCACCTGGGATAAGAACAGCACCGATAACCACATCAGCATCACGAACACTCGCTTCAATATTGAGCGGATTTGACATAAGTGTTTGAATTTGGCTACCAAAGACTTCCTCAAGGACAGACAAACGTTTGGCACTGATATCAAGAATAGTCACTTGAGCCCCAAGTCCAAGTGCGATACGGGCCGCATGTGTCCCTACGACACCACCACCGATAATAGTCACTTTCCCTTTAGGAACACCAGGTACCCCACCTAGGAGAACGCCAGAGCCACCCTCTTGTTTGGTCAAGAAGTGAGCACCGATTTGAACGGCCATACGTCCTGCAACTTCACTCATTGGAACCAAAAGTGGTAGGTGACCTTCTTGACCACGTACTGTTTCATAGGCCACACCTGTTGTCTTAGCATTGACCATAGCATCTGCCAATTCTGGAGCTGCTGCCATGTGCAAGTAGGTAAAGAGTAAAAGATCCTCACGAAGGAAGCCATATTCTGCTGCAAGAGGTTCTTTCACCTTAACCACAAGCTCAGCTGCCCAGGCTTCTGCAGCAGTTGCAACGATTTTAGCACCTTGATTGGCATAATCTGCATCCGCAAAACCAGAGCCAAGGCCTGCATTTGTTTCGATTAACACGACATGTCCCCTAGCTACAAGACTTTGCACACCAGCAGGCGTTAGAGCCACACGGTTCTCGTTATTTTTGATTTCTTTTGGAATACCAATTAACATACGTTTCTCCTTATTCGGAAGTTATAAGGTCAACCATCAAAAAGATGACTTGACCACTCCCTATCTATTTTTGAAATGATAACGCTTTCATTTTATCTAAAAAACTCAAAAATAGCAAGTGAAAAATCTTCCCTCCCTTTCTAAGTCCTGAAATCTTGCTTCTAAAATACGACAAAAGAACCCAACCAATCGGCTGGGTTCTTAAGTGTAAACTAAATGATCAAAAGATTTTTTCTCCTTAAGCACGTCCTCCTTTTCAATATCAAAAGTAGTACCAATTTAAAGTCCTTGTCCTTAAGCTTTATTCAAAATAATCAAAGAGTCCTTGGTCTTTTAAGAGCTTATGTCCCAAGAGAAACTCAGGATGCTACTGAACACCTATAAATGGCGCGTCGGTGAAACTCTCAACTCCCTAACAGGTTTTTCATTACTGGTAATACCGATTAAGGGAATGGTCATTTGCCTTTCTCCTTAAAATAGTCAAGTAGAAAAAGGGCGTTTTCCACATAGTAATTCACAGCTACTGGCAAGGCCTCATCTTTCACAAGGAAATCATCATGGTGCCAGTCTGGTGCATTTTCTTCACCATTTGAGCCAACAAAGGCAAAGACTCCTGGTATTTCCTTTTGATAGGCCGCAAAGTCTTCGCCCCCTGTTGATGGCAGCGTTTCAATCACTTCTGCGAAGGCTTTAGAATTTTCAAAGATGAGTGGTGTGAGAGTATGGTCATTGTAGGTCACGTAAGGTGAATTGCCCCAGCTTATCTCTACCTCAGCACCAAACTGGTCTGCTGTCGCCTGAACAACTTTTTCAAAGCGAGCAATGACATCTTCCCGAACCTTAGGCTCAAAGGTTCGAATCGTTCCTTCGAAAAAGCCGGCTGCCGGAAGAACATTCCAGGTATTTCCAACTTCGATATGAGTGACTGACAATACAGCTGATTCAAAGGGCGATACCGTCCGAGCCACAATTTGCTGTAAATTATTAATGATAGTCGTAGTAACCAAGACTGTATCCACACCCAAATCAGGACGGGCCGCATGGGACGAAACACCCTTGACATCAACCCTAAACTGCTCCACTCCTGCCATAATAGCACCTGAACGAAGACCAATCTGACCAGGTTTCAAGTGAGGATTATTGTGATAACCGATAATAGCTGATACACCCTCAATACCGCCCGCTTCAATGACCTGATAGGCCCCTTGGAAATTTTCCTCAGCCGGTTGAAAAATTAATCGAACGGTCCCCTTAAGCTCTGCTTCTCTTTCTTTTAAAAGATGAGCAGCTCCAATCAGAGAGGTCTGGTGAAAATCATGACCACAAGCATGCATGGCACCATTGTCGCTAGCATAAGGAAGTCCTGTCTTTTCCTTAATCGGTAGGGCATCAATATCAGCACGCAAGGCAATAATAGGATGACCTGACCCAATCTCAGCGATGAGTCCTGTCTTCAAGGGATAATTTAAAGGCTCAATACCTAAATTTTTCAAATAAGCTTTCAAAAAGACTGTCGTCTCATGCTCCTCCTCAGAAACCTCTGGATGTTGGTGAATCTGATGACGCGTCTTTGCTAAATGATTGTAAAATGCTTCTGTCATAATGAACCTCCCTCTCTGATTAGACTTGGTCATTGCTCCTGACTTACTTCAGTTCTCAATCGAATTGATACCATCATACCACCAGAAACAAGGCTTGAGAAATTAAAAAAACTTATGGAATGTCATAAGTTTTACTTATACCCCTAGAAAAGGCCGCCATTATGAGCCTTACAGTATTAAGTCTCATGATAGAGGGAACCTATCATGAGATTGAAAGTTACTATCGCACTTTAAGCCACATAGGGCTGCTAGCCAAGATAAGTACGTAAGATTGCTTTTTCCGCTTCCGTTAACGCTCGGTAGGATCCTACTGCTAACCCTTCATCAAGCTTAAACTCTCCAAAAGAAATACGCTTAAGATAGGTTACCTTGACGCCATAAGCCAAAAACATCTTTTTCACTTGATGAAACTTGCCTTCAGAAATCGTAATTCGAGCACAGCTCTTGTCACTTGCAGAACTTAGAATTTCCAGCTGAGCTGATTGACAAATAGTACCATCTTCAAAAACAACACCAGACTCAAAAAATGCAGGTGCATCAGGCCCAAGAACATCATTGACCTCGACATAATAAGTCTTAGCCACATGATAACGTGGGTGAAGCATGGCAAATCCCAAGGGACCATTGTTAGTAATCAGCACCAGGCCTTCCGTATCTCTATCCAAACGCCCCACAGGATAAAGGCCCTCTCGCTGATCTTCAGGCTTTATCAAATCAATGACTGTTTGGTGTTCCTTGTCCTTTCGAGCTGACACTACACCTGCTGGCTTATTCATGAGATAGTAAACTTCTGGCGTATGCTCCAGTTCCTTACCAGAAACCGTGATAGTTTGAAGACTAGCATCCACATTAAGATTATCTCGATCCGCCAAGACACCGTCTACATAAACTTGACGACTACGAATGAGCTTCTTGACCTGATTGCGGGAACCATAGCCTGCCTGTCCTAATAATTTGTCTAAACGCATAACCTTATTGTACCACGGATAAGCCTGGTCTAGCAGACTAAAAAAGAAGGACAGAAGAAAAATGTCAAAAGAACGCTGGATAAAACAAAAAGTCTACCTTAAAAGATAGACTTATCCATTATTAACACTTACACATTTACATGGAAGACATGCCCGACCAAGAAAGTCACAAGCATGGTCAAGAGTCCTACTGTCAAGTTACGCAACATCGCTTGTTTTACAGGTGCTTTTCCGAGCTTAGCACTGATATAACCAGTCAAAAGCAAGGTAAGAGCAACCACGACCACTGTTACAGGAATACGGTAAGGCTCTGGGAACAACATGATAGCTAGGGCTGGTGGCAAGGAACCAACTGAAAAAGCCAGGAAACTAGATACAGCAGCATGCCATGGATTAGTAATTTCATCCAAATCCACCCCATATTTTTCTTCAACTAAGACCTTAATCGGATTCTTATTGAAGGCTTGATTAACCTTAACTTCAGCTGCTGTTTCACAATCCCCCTGACTGAGGAAGGTTTGATACAAACTCTCTCTAGCTGCCTCAGGAGAGCGGTCCAAGAGGGCTTGTTCCTTAGCGATAGCAGCTTCTTCAGTATCTTTTTGCGTTGACACACTGACATATTCGCCACCTGCCATCGAAAAGGCACCGGCAAAAATCGCTGACAAGGCAGAAATCAAGATGAACCAGATGTTTGATGTCGCACTGGCCACACCGATAACCACTCCCGCAATGGAAATGATACCATCATTGGCACCCAAAACACCAGCTCTCAAAATATTCAAACGTTCTGCAAAATTCTTATCTTCCAATTCTCTTACTCCTTATTTAGAATGATTCTAAAAAGTATTATAGCAGTTATTTAGAATGATTACAAATAAGAAGTTTAAAAAGTAGAATTTTTAAGGTGTACTCCAGTCACACGCAAACTCCAAAGCTAATAAAGCTACCTTGTCCTTTTCATCTAAATCCTCATGACTAGATAAGGTTCGGATATCCCATTTTTCTTCCGAGAGGTGGTCTGCCGCGTAGAAGAAATAGCAGAGCTCAAAGCCTCTATAAGCTGCTAAAGCTGCCACTGCTGAACATTCCATATCCACACAGATGGCTCCTGCTTCCTTTCGTCGCTTCATCTTGTCGATGGTTTCCCGGTACGGTGCATCTGTCGTCCACACTTTTCCTGACTGATAGGAAACCTTGTGGCTTTCCAGAAAGGCTTGGAAGAGCGGAAGGGTTTTCTTGTTTACTTCCACTTCATCACTAGCTGGAAGATAGTGGTAACTGGTCCCCTCGTCGCGAAGAGCAGCTGTTGGAATGATGATGGAGGTCGCTTCGATATCTCGATCTAAAACTCCACAGGTCCCAAAAAGAACGAGTTTTTCCATCCCAAATTGAATTAGGTCCTCAATAATCCCCACACAGGAAGCAGCCCCAACTGGTGCATTAAAGGCACCAATCTGTTGGTCTCCAATAGTGATTCCATAGACCACGACTTCAAAATTAGCCATAGAGGTTCTTGCAATGACCTCATGGTCATAATTCTCAAGGAGGCGAGCAAAAGTTACTCTTGAAAAGCAAGAGATGACAACTTTGGGAAATCCTTCAATTGGTTCGTGTAAGTCTTGTGGATTGATAATCGCTTGTCTATTATCATCAAATTCAGTTAGTAGCATACGTGACCTCCTTAGTTTTAGGACCCATTATAACACAAAAAAATCAGACCAAAAAGAACGGTCTGATTCTATCACTATTTATTCTTCATTCTCCAAATCGTCCAGCTGTTTTTCAAGACGTCTTCTCTCATATCTTCCCAGTGCTGTGAGAGCCCAATTCACCAAAAAGACAAAGGGAACAAAATGATATAAGTAATTAGAGGTGATGACACCCTTGTTAAAGAAGGAGCTATAGACTAAGCATGCAACTGCCTCTGCAATCATTATGTAATGGCATTATGTTAGAAATAAATTGCAAAACAAAAAGCCGAGATTCCTCTCAGCTTCTTCACTATTTAAACTTAAGCAGGCGTTACATCCAAGATCTCACCAATTGCCGCAAGACGTTCGACAACTTCTTCTTGGTTCAAACCATTTTCAGAGACATAACGGTTGCGTGGGTGAACACGGCATTCATGTGAGCAGCCACGGAGGTATTTATCTTCATTTTCCTCTGAGGCAAGGATACGACGGTTACAGAATGGGTTACCGCAGTTGACATAGCGTTCGCAAGGCGTCCCATCGAACCAATCCTTACCGACAACGACAGGGTCTACATGGTTGATATCAACGGCAATACGCTCGTCAAAGACATACATCTTACCATCCCAAAGCTCTCCTTGAACCTCTGGATCTTTTCCGTAAGTGGCAATTCCACCGTGCAATTGACCAACATCTTTGTAGCCTTCACGGACCATCCAACCTGAGAATTTCTCACAGCGGACACCACCAGTACAGTACACAACCACGCGCTTGTCCATGAACTCTTCTTTATGGTCACGGACCCATTGTGGCAATTCACGGAAGTTGCGAATGTCTGGACGAATGGCTCCACGGAAGTGACCAAGGTCATACTCATAGTCATTACGTGTGTCAAGGACAACTGTGTCCTCATCTAAAAGGGCGTCTTTAAACTCTTTTGGTGACAAGTAGGCACCCGTTGTTTCAAGCGGATTGATGTCGCTGTCAAAGTTATCATCCTCTAAGCCAAGGTGAACGATTTCCTTCTTGTAGCGAACAAACATCTTCTTGAAAGCTTGCTCCTCTTCCTCATCAATCTTGAACCAAAGGTCCTCCATCCCTGGAAGGCTGTGAACGTAGTCCATGTATTTTTGAGTGGTTTCATAGTCACCAGAAACCGTTCCATTGATTCCCTCGTCAGCGACTAGGATACGTCCTTTGAGGCCGATTGACTTACAGAAGGCCAAGTGGTCAGCCGCAAATTGCTCAGCATTTTCGATGGGAAGGTATTTATAATAAAGCAATACTCGAATAGGTTTTGCCATTGTATGTCCTCTTTCTTTATGAGATATCTATATCTGTTGTTTGATAGTCAAAGTCAACTTAACTATTATAGCGCTATCAAAGAGAGCTAGGCAATTGATTTGCTTGGAAGTAACTTTTCACAAAAGAAAAAGGTTGAGCGCCAAATGGCTCAACCTGAGTTTCGTAAGATTGTTTTTCAAAAGATAGTATTACAATTTCGCAGCGGCTGCCTCATCTAGGATAAGAGTCACATCAGGATGATTTTGCAAGACACTAGCTGGGACTTCCTCTGTCACCGGACCCTTGACCATCTTGAAAATGGCATCTGCCTTCTTGTCGCCATAGGCAAACAAGATAATCTTCTTAGCAGCCATAATAGAAGCAATCCCCATCGAAATAGCCTTTGTAGGGACTTGATCACGACTGGCAAAGAAACGGCTATTGGCTTCAATGGTGCTGTCAGTCAAGTCGACCACATGAGTTTGACTATCAAAAGGCGTACCTGGCTCATTAAAACCAATATGCCCATTACTTCCAATTCCTAGGATTTGCAAATCAATGGCATGTTGTGCCAAGACGTCATCGTAATCCTTAGCCGCCTGATCCAAGTCCTCAGCCATGCCGTCAGGCAAGAAGCTTTCCTTGAATGGCTTGGCATCAAAGAGTTGAGCCTTCATAAAGGCATGATAGCTCTGCTCATGGTCTGGTGCCAGTCCAACGTACTCATCCAAATTGACGCTGTAAAGTTCCGAAAAATCCACGTCGCTTTCAACCATCTCTTGGTAAAGGGCGATAGGTGAACTACCTGTCGCCAAGCCCAATGTTTGAGCACCCGCTGCAAGGCTCTCTTTAAGAAGATCAAAGGCAACTTGGCCTCCCTCAACTTGATTCTTAACTAAAATCTTTTTCATTCTATTCACCTCGATATTGGTATATACCATTTTCTTTATTATCTCTTTTTTTAACCTTTTTGTCAAGCGCTTTCACTCGACTCCTTTAATGACGGTCGCCCTATATCGTGCTATAATAAAAAGGCTGAAAATTTTTAAACGAGGAAACAAATGAATACAAACGATTTTGATTTTGAACTACCAGAGGAACTGATTGCCCAAACCCCATTGGAACAACGTGATGCTTCTAAACTCTTGGTCATTGATCCTGTAACCAAGGAAATGACTGATACCCACTTCGACCATATCATCGACCAGCTTAACCCTGGCGATGCCTTGGTCATGAACAATACGCGCGTGCTTCCTGCCCGCCTCTACGGTGAAAAGCCTGATACCCACGGCCATGTGGAATTTCTCCTTTTGAAAAATACCCAAGGCGATCAATGGGAAGTTTTGGCTAAGCCAGCCAAACGCCTTAAAGTAGGTGCTAAAGTCAGTTTTGGGGATGGACGCTTGACTGCCACTGTCACTGAGGAACTAGATCACGGTGGCCGTATCGTAGAATTTAGCTACGACGGTATCTTCCTTGAAGTTTTGGAAAGCTTGGGCGAGATGCCATTGCCACCTTATATCCATGAAAAATTGGAAGACCGCGACCGTTACCAAACAGTCTATGCTAAGGAAAATGGCTCTGCCGCTGCTCCAACAGCTGGTCTCCATTTCACTCCTGAATTACTTCAAAAGATTGAAGCTAAAGGCGTAAAATTGGTCTACCTCACCCTTCACGTTGGACTGGGAACCTTCCGACCTGTTTCTGTCGATAATGTCGACGAACATGAGATGCACTCAGAATTTTACACCCTCAGCCAAGACGCTGCCGATACTCTCAATAGCGTCAAAGCCGCTGGAGGACGCATCATTGCAGTGGGAACAACCTCTATCCGAACACTAGAAACAATCGGCAATAAATACGATGGTCAACTCCAAGCCGACTCAGGCTGGACCAATATCTTTATCAAACCAGGCTACCAATTCACAGTAGTAGACGCCTTCTCAACCAACTTCCACCTTCCAAAATCAACTCTGGTCATGTTGGTTTCAGCCTTTGCTGGTCGTGAATTCGTCCTTGATGCCTATAAACACGCCGTCCAAGAACGCTACCGCTTCTTCAGTTTCGGAGATGCCATGTTCGTCACACGACCTGCTGAGAAATAAATATTAATTTTGAGACTTCTCTCACTGGGGAAGTCTCTTTTATTGCTCGTTAAAATCAGCAAAAATCCATCAGTTCATAACTGGTGGATTATTTTATTTATTTCTCTGCAAACTGGCTATTATACAAATCGTAATAGAAGCCTTTATCTGCAAGAAGGGATTCATGGTTCCCTTGTTCGATGATTTGACCATCTTTAAGGACCAAAATCTTGTCTGCTTCTTGGATAGTTGATAAACGGTGAGCGATGACAAAGCTTGTTCGACCCTGCATGAGAGTCTTCATAGCCTTTTGAATCAAGAGTTCCAAACGGGTATCAACTGATGAGGTTGCCTCGTCCAAAATCAAAATTTTCGGATCAGCCAAAAGCGCACGCGCAATGGTCAAAAGTTGCTTTTGTCCCAGTGAAATGTTACTTGATTCCTGGTTCATTTCCATGTTGTAACCGCCAGGTAGCGTACGGATAAAGTGGTCCACATTGGCAGCCTTAGCGGCTTCAACAATTTCTTCGTCAGTTGCCTCAAGATTACCAAAGCGAAGATTTTCCTTGATAGTTCCTTCAAAGAGCCAAGCATCCTGAAGTACCATACCAAACTGTTTACGATAATCCTGACGTGATAAGTTACGAATATCATGACCATCAACCGAGATAGAACCTGCAGTCACATCATAGAAACGCATGAGAAGATTGATAATCGTTGATTTTCCGGCACCAGTTGGGCCGACAATAGCGACCATTTCGCCAGGATTGACTTCAAGATTAAAGTCACGAATCAAAGGTTTATCAGCCACATACTGGAAGTCTACATGCTTAAAGCTAACCCGACCGGTCAAATCTCCTTCAAGCACTTCAGTAGCATCATTAGCCTCGTCTGGTTCATCCATCAGTTGGAAAATACGGTCCAAAGAAGACTTAGCACTCTGCAATTGTCCAGCTAACTGAGTCAAGTTCTGAATAGGTTGATTAATCTGCCAAACGTACTGAACAAAGGCCTGCATATTACCAATCGTCAAGCGACCAGCCAAAACTTGCAAACCACCTAGAACAGCGACAATTAGATAGGTCAAGTCAGATAAACCATTAAGTACAGGCATCATGAGGCCTGAAATGAAATTGGCCTTAAAACCTACCTTCTGAAGGTCTTCCGTAATCTCTTTAAAGTCGTCTAAAGATTTATCCTCACGGCCAAAAAGTTTAAGCACATTGAAACCAGTCAGATTTTCCTGAACAAAACCGTTAAGAGTACCTAGGGCATCAGCCTGCTGCTTAAAGTAAGGTTGAGACTTACTCATAATGAAGCGAGCGCCAAAGTAAGTAATGGGAATAGTGACGACAACTATAGCTCCCAATTGAAGATTAAGGTAAAGCACTGTCCCAATAACCAAGGCTAGAGTAAAGACGGCATTGACAACCTGCAAGAAGGACTGCTGCAAGGCATTCGAAACTGTCTCAACGTCACTCGTAAAGCGACCCAAAAGGTCTCCAAATTGATGCTTATCAAAGTATGACACTGAGGTACGATTGATTTTCTCAGTCATCTCATTTCGCATATCCTGAACCGTTGCTTGCACAGCATTGGTCATGAAATAGTTAGAATAGTAGACAGCCAACTCATAAATGAGACCACGCAAGAGGTAAAAGACCAAAACTAACCCAACGTAGGGCACGTTGATATGAGCCCCTTCTACCCCCTTAATGATGTTCAGTGTATTTTTAGTCAACTCGGTAATGGCTAAACCAATGACCACAGGTTCGAGAACACTCATAATGACACTAACAATTTTCAGGAAAATAGCTAGGTAAAGTGGGAAACGATAAACCTGCAAGTATGACCAAAGACGGCCAAAACTTGAGGAATGATTTGTTTTCTTTTTATTATTCTTCATTTTGACCCCCTTCTAGTCTTCCGTAAGACTCTTTTGATTCAATTGTGAATTAGCAATTTCACGGTAAATGTCATTGCTTTCCATAAGCTCTTCATGACGGCCACGACCAACGATTTCACCTTCATCCAAAACAATGATTTGATCAGCATCCATGATAGTTCCCACACGTTGGGCTACAATCAGGACTGTCGCATCTTGAGTCACTTCTTTTAGACGACGGCGCAAGGTCGCATCAGTCTTGTAGTCCAAGGCAGAGAAGGAATCATCAAAGATATAGAGATCAGGACGTTTAACCACCGCACGTGCAATTGACAAACGCTGCTTCTGTCCCCCAGAAAGGTTGCTGCCACCCTCAGCCAAGTGAGAATCATAGCGTTCTTCCTTACTTTCGATAAATTCCTTGGCTTGAGCCACATCAGTAGCTTGATTCAATTCTTCATGACTGGCATTTTCCTTACCATAACGGATATTTTCACCGATAGTCCCTGTAAAGAGTAGGGCTTTTTGTGGAATAAAGCCAATCTTACGACGAAGAGCCTTAAGATTGTAGTCACGAACATCTACACCATCAACAAGAATGCGTCCAAGTGTGACATCATAAAAGCGTGGAATCAACTGTACAAGTGATGATTTTCCTGAACCCGTAGACCCAATAAAGGCAATGGTTTCACCAGGTTTTGCCTTGAAAGAAATATTGTGTAGGACAGGACTCTCCGTCTCACCAGGATAGGCGAAGGTCACATTATCAAATTCCAAATATCCCTTAGTTTCAGTCTCTGTCACCCCATCTTCATTTGGATTGATAGAAATAGGCATGTCCATAATTTCCTGCAGACGTTCACTAGATACTGCCGTACGAGGATACATGGTAAAGAGATTAGCTAAGAAGAGGAAGGACAATAGTGCATGGAAACTGTACTCAATAAAGGCAACCAAGTCCCCAATTGCCAAAGTTCCAGAACCTAATGGCTCTAGGGCAAACCAAACAATAGCCACAATCATGGCAATGATGATTTGCACAAAAAGTGGCTCGGTCAAACCAGTCAATTTAAAAAGTTTGTTTGAATTATCCGCATAGACAGCATTTTCAGAAGCGAACTTCTTCTCTTGAAAATCTTCTCTAGCGAAAGCACGAATGACACGAAGTCCAGTCAGATTTTCACGAGCATACTGGTTAATCTTGTCGAGAGTTGCCTGTTGCTTTTCAGAAAGCGGACGCGTTTTTACCGCCACATACCAGACTACTACGGCTAGGAAAGGCAAGGAGATGGCCACAATCCAAGCCAAAGATGGACTTGTCGTCAAAATCAAAAAGACACTGGAAACCATCATCAAAGGAGTGATAACACCTAGCTTAAGAACCTGATCCGCAAACTGCATAAGCACAAAAGCATCTGATGTAATACGAGTCACCAAAGAGGATACCCCTATCTGCTCATACTCGTGGTGGGAATACTCCTGAAGCTTAGCATAAATGTCATTACGCATGACTTGCACCATAGTAGTGGTCAATTTACCAACCGCATAGGACAGAAGTATACGACCAACAATCCCAGTCAAAACTACACCAAACATGACCCAAGCATAAGCGTAAAGCTTATCAACATCACCACGGTTTATTCCCTCATCAATCATTCTGGCAAGAACCGTCGGCAGACCCAGGTTAGCAATAACAAATAAAATGGCCGCCGTAAAATTCATCGCCAGCCACTTAGGATAACGCCTGAGATAATACCAAATATAAGCCATAAATTTCTCCTTTTCTTTTTAGCATTTACCATGCCTTTAGAGCTTTTCTAGTTATGTACAACTGCTAGAGACTTAAAAAGCACAGAAAAAGGGCGTGACAAGCACGCACATTACCTACATTCTAACAAATGAAAATATTAAAAGCAATAGAAAAACCAGAGCTTATGCCCTGGTTTTCTTTTTTAAGCGACTTGAGTCGTTACCTTATTATTTCTTTAGAATAACTCTGCTGGATAATAAACTTTAATCCGCTTTAAAAATTCTTGTGCCACAAGAGAAAGATAGCGACTTTCCTTCCAGACTAATATCATCTCAGAGTAGAGAGAAGGCTCCATAGGGACAAAAGTTACCTCAGCATTGATTCTGTTTTTGACAGCTCCCTCAATACAGACTAGAGCCCCGATTTCATGTTCCACCAGAGGAATTGCATTGAAAGCCAGATTACTACTACCGATAACCACCATGTTATCTTGATGACCTCTAGCCCAAGGAATCAAAAAATCCTTGATTTCCTTTCGGTTTGGGAAAATCACTGGGATGTTTTCCATATCTGTGACAGTCACTCTTGGAAATTTGGCCAGATGGGAATGGCTACCTACCAAGACTCCCCATCGCTCCTTCACAGGCAAAAAATGACTTTGATACCAATCTACATTAACTGGGGTTAAAAGTATACCGAAATCCAAAATCCCTTTATCCAACTTATCCTGAATATCATCACTTGTTCCACTATAAAGCTGAAAATTCACATGCGGATAATCGATAAGCAAATCCTCAATTATTCCACCCAACAACTGGCTACTCTCAGATTCAATGCAACCGATAGCTTTCTGTCCAGAAAATAGAGCCTGTCTGCGACGCTCAAATTCCTCCTCGGTCTGCATACTTAACTCTAGGATATCCACTGCTCTATCCTTGAGGAAATGTCCAGCTTCTGTGAGAATCATTTGTTTATGTTCACGGATAAAAAGAGGTTCACCAAGTTCCTGCTATAAATCTTTTAACTGACGACTGAGTGTCGGCTGAGTAATCATCAGCTTCTCAGCTGCCTTGGAGATACTCCCCTCCTCAGCAATAGTAATAAAATAACGAAGCACTCTTAACTCCATGCCATCCTCCTAATTTTCCTCATAAGATTTAAACGGTTGATTCTTCTCAGGATACCGGTCTGGTGTAATGGCGAGTCCCATTTGCTCTTTTTCGTGATATAACTCTTTCATAAGCGACCACATCATCAACACTAGTACTATGGAAAATGGAAAAGCGACAATAATGAGCGTGTTTTGTAAAGCTGTCAATCCACCAGAAAACATGAGTGCAATAGCAATCAAGGCCAGCATGACACCCCAAACCACCTTTTTACGATTACTTGGATTTAGATTGCCATCTTCAGACAACATGGCCAAAACATAGGTGGCAGAATCCGCCGAGGTCACAAAGAAGGTTAAAACTAAAATAATTGCCAGGAGTGAAAGGACACTTCCCAGAGGATATTCATTAAAAGAGGCAAAAAGAATTTCTTCTGTGGCAAAACGTATCAAATCAACCCCCGAATCTTGTAGTGAAGTAGATAAGGTACCAAAAGCAGAAAACCAGATAAAACTAAGGACTGTTGGTGCCAAAAGCACTACTGTCAAAAATTCGCGAATAGTCCGACCTTTTGAGATACGGGCAATAAAGACGCCCACAAAAGGTGACCAGGAAATCCACCATGCCCAGTAAAAAATGGTCCATTGGTTAATCCAAGCCCGCTTGGTCTCATCAAAAGCCGCCGCCCGAAAACTCATACGGAAGAAGTTTTGAAAATAAAGGCCGATAGAGTCTGTCATGGTGTCAAATATCTTAACCGTTGGCCCCAAAACTATGACTCCAGCAAGCAAGACAATAGCTAAAATCAAGTTTGTATTAGATAGGATTTTAACACCCTTTCCTAAACCTGATAAGGCAGAAATAATAAAAAGAATTGTCGCAATGATGATAATGATGACTTGCACAAGACTATTATTAGGAATACCAAAGACATAGGAGAGACCACCATTGATTTGTGAGGCACCAAAGCCGAGCGTTGTCGCTACCCCAATCACTGTCGCAATAATGGTGATGGTATCGATAATGGTTGCTATTGGTCCGTCCGCATATTTTCCAAAAAGAGGCTTAAAGACGACTGAGAGCTGATATTTCTCCCGTTTACGAAAGCCAAAATAAGCCAAAGACAATCCCACCAGGGCATAGACCGCCCAAGCATGAAATCCCCAGTGAAAAAAAGTAAAACGAAAAGCATCTGCGAGAGCATCCGCACTGCCTATTTCTGCATTGGGCGTCGAGATAGCAAAGTGACTCAAAGGCTCTGCTGCCCCATAAAAGACCAGACCAATCCCCATTCCAGCAGAAAACATCATGGCAATCCATGACGTCGTCGAATGCTCTGGCCGACTCGTGGGATTACCCAAGCGAATCTGCCCTATCGGACTTACAATTAAAAAGACACAAAAAATTAAAATCCCCGTAACCAATAACAAGTAAAACCAGCCAACACTAGTTGTTAAGAGATTTTTTAAGTAAGAACTAATATTTTGAAACTGCTGGGGAACAAAGAGCCCTAACAAGACTAAAATAAATATGATGACGAGTGAAAGCTGAAAAACTTTCGTTCTTTTAGAATGCTTCACCATTTTACCTCCTTATGTGTTCTTAGTTATAAAAAGTTTTTGAGAAAACTTAAAATTCTATATGGTTTCATTATAACACGATTGTTTAATTTATACATATAACAACCGAATACATCCAACATATTCGCACCGTATTCTTCAAATATTTGACTAATCTTTTGAGAAAGAGATCCCTTTTTCTTTTGCAATATTCTTGATTTTAGCTTTGAAACTATTAGCATTTGAAAATTTCACGACAAGACCTCCACATATGATTGTAGTTTTTCGGTTACTTTAAATAGTTGTGCATAGTGATACAACTTGGCATAATCAACAGCTCCTTTTTTAAAGTAAGCTTGAAAAGCTGGAGCAATAACTTGAATATCGACATGATAAGCTGTTCTCAAACACACCACTAATGTTCGTTCCATATCATATACTGAGATAAACTGTCCAGCCTGTCGCTCCAGTCTAATAATACCGATTTCATGATACTTTCTAGCGACAATTGGCTTGACACCAGCCTCTTTCATTGGCCTCGTATTTGTCCCGAAAGGAAAAGTCATCACAGGCTCAAATGGAATGGTAAGGGACAGACCATGTAACCAAAGTGCTGTTTCTAAGGAATAAATTCCTTTTGGAAAACGGTACTGTAAACTAAAATAGTCATCGATATAGGTATCTGGCAGATGATAGATACCTTTTTCAATTGATTCCACTTTCCCTTTTGAGACTAATTGATTCAGTTATTGATAAGAAAAGTTAAGCTCTTCCATATCACGAAAAGTTATTACTCCATGATTATTTTTAATATAATTATAAACGGGTTTCTCTAACAAATCCATATCACCACCTCCAAAACAATATGCTAACAAATCAAGTCATTGTTAGCATATCCTTTTTTATTTCGTCGTATACGCAAAACTCAAGTTACTATCCACTCCAGATAATTTACGGAAGGTATGATTTGGATTGCCATTGTAATTGGTTTCGGAGATAAGGAATGAGCCATTTGGGTAGAGTTTTTCGATGAAAGCCACATGTCCGTATTCTGCTGGTGTGCCATGTCCTCCTCCCGCAAAGGAAATAATAGCTCCTGCTTGTGGACTTGTCCCTGTCTCCCCACCGAGACTTGCGGCTGTTCGTACCCAATCTTGGCCATTGCCCATGGTACTGATAATTGGAATCTTCTCACCGTTTTTTCCTTTGAGTTTTAGACCCAGTTGGTTAATACGGGCTGTGACTCCCCAAGTACATTGGCCGTAAGCGTAACCCATACCATCACCACCTCCTGGAATAGAGTTTTCAAAAAGGTCTCCTCGTACAGCTTCAAGTGCTTTTAGATCACTTTGTGCTGTCCCGCCGTTGGGTTGACTAAAGTCTTTTTCAATTTGGTAATACCACTCACTGGCTCGTGTCTGACGTTCAAGTAGTTTATCACCACTATTTCCTTCCCAGTAAATGAGAAAGAGTTGGGCGATATTTTGCAAGATTGGTACTAGACTCATATTCCAAGAGCTAACTGTTGAGGTTTGTTCGGCGAAGTCTGGGATTTCTCCGACATTAGCAAACTCATCCAGATAGCTTCTAACATGGATAGGCAGTTGCCCTTTAAAGTCCACATCAGCCTGTCTGGTCAAAGTGGAGAAAACCATAGAGAAAAATAAAGCAGATAGAAAACGAAAGGTAGTATCATTATCTGGAATAACAAGATAGACCATAGTCTTCTGAGTGCCCCACGTTTTCAAGTCCATAGAGTCTTTTTGCGTCAAATCAATCACCGATTGGATATTAAAAAGGGTAAACTTCGCTGTTGTGACCGCAATCACCAAATCCAACGTCTTATCCTTATAGTATTGAAAATCTGCCCAGTTTCTCATGGTAAAGTTCTCGTGACCGTATTTTTTAGCGTAATCTTTAAACAAGACTTTTGGGAGTTTATAATAACGCTCTGATGTCTGAAATTGATTAGCAGTAATACGTTTCATGATTATCCCTCCAAGACTAAAATTCCAAAATTCCCGAATTCATCAAATCAGATTAAACCTGTTTGTTCCATTTCATTTACCAGTTGAGTTGCTTTTAGATTATCAACTCCCATGATGGTCATGATATGGCTCTTCACGATTTGACGTGATGACTGTTCTTCCTTTTGCATAATTACCTCCGAAACGCAAAAGTCAAAACCACCCGTGAGAACGGGTGGCTTGCTCTTCGGCTGAAAGCCTCTGCTACCGGCCGAGGCCTAAAGGCCTACCGAATGGTTTCCCTTCAGCACCACCTTTGCTAGCTGACCCGTCTAGCGGGTCTCTTTAAGATTACTTTCTTTTATTCTTCTCACCTGTAAACGGATCGTACTCCTCAAATAGACTTAGCTGATCTGCTATCACGTCTTCTTGTAATTGATTACGAATATATTCTTCAATTCGTTTCTGATTTCGTCCAACCGTATCAACATAAAACCCTCGACACCAAAATTTGCGATTCCCATATTTATACTTTAAATTAGCGTGTCGATCAAATATCATTAAGCTACTTTTGCCCTTTAAATATCCCATAAATGAAGAAATACTTAGTTTCGGTGGTATACTCACCAACATGTGAATATGATCTGGGCAAGCTTCTGCTTCATGTATTTCAACACCTTTTCTTTCACATAATAATCGTAAGATTTGACCTATACTTGCTTTGTATTTCCCATAGATTATCTGACGTCTATATTTCGGTGCGAAAACAATATGATACTTACAATTCCATGTAGTATGTGCTAAACTATTATTATCCTGTCTCATCAGGGGTCCTCCTTTTGTATATTAGTTAGTGGTCGGGAAACCTTATCTAATATAACACTTTAGGGGGACTTTTTTGATATACCGCTATACCTCTTTTGGGCTAAGAAGTTAAGTAATTCTGTGGTAAACTGAACCATAGGAATAAATCTCTTTCTAGTAAGGTATTGCAACTCTAATATAACGTATTTATTCCTTTTTAAGTTTACATAACTTATTTTACACTACCTAAACAAAACGTTTATTACGATAAAACATCGAAAAACTATTTAATCTGATGATAAAAAAATAACCTCAAGTACAGTTTACATGTACATGGAGGTTAGTGCACCTTTTCGATATTAAAAAAATAATCTAGATAATCACTAATTTCATTAGAGGTATTCGCTAATGACTTTTTGATATCAATGACACCTAATAGTTCGAGATGTTCATTAAATATTTTGTTATAATCAATATTCGCTGTCAATAAAATAATTTGTGCATAAACGTTACTCCTCCTAATTTTTTTAACTTTTTTCCATAATTACAATTCTTTGTAAATGTGATAAAATAAAGAGTGTTAGTTGCTGTAGTAATCCTTATAGAATTAAAATGATTGTTAACTTTAACTTTTAACTTATATTTTTTAATATACTTTTTAACAGTTATCAACAACCAAAAGTGCCTCACAATATTGAACATACTTCACCTCCAATTCCTATTTTTATTATAGCTTGGTTATACCATTTAATTTGTCATATATCATAAACGGTTCATTTTTTGTCATTTTCAGTAAAAGTATACCGATATAATAGTTTCTAGAACTGTTACGATATACCGGTTTTACTATCATTACTTAAAAGTTTCCATACTTATATGTGTACTGCATGTTAGGGAAAATTATCTGTATTTGCAAAGAAACATGGATTTTTATTTAGACGTCCTAAAAAAACAAAACAAATATATTTTCATACTGGAAAAAGACTTCAATGTCTTTTACTACAGTACTAAATATTTTATCGAATGGAGAGTACACTAATTGTTAAATATTTTTATTTTAGAAGACGAATTTTTACAACAAACACGAATAGAGACTGTTATTAAGGATGTTATTGCAAAAAAATCTCTAAAATGTAAAGGACCTGAGATTTTTGGAAAACCTAGCCAGTTACTTGATGCGATTACCGAAAGAGGTTCTCATCAACTTTTCTTTTTAGATATTGAAATTAAAGGAGAAGAAAAAAAGGGGCTAGACATTGCAAAAGAAATTCGGAAAAAAGACCCTAATGCAACAATTGTTTTTGTAACAACACATTCAGAATTTATGCCAGTCACTTTTAAATATAGAGTTGCTGCACTAGATTTTATTGATAAAGCTTTGGATGATGAAAAGTTTTATGAACGTGTTCATTTAGCAATTGAATATACCATGGATAAAATGGGTGCCACTATTGCCCAAGATTCTTTTACTTTTGAAACAGCTACGGCTCACGTTCAAGTTCCTTTTAACAATATCTTATTTTTTGAAACATCTCCAACAATACATAAAGTTATTTTGCATACTAAAGAAGAACGCATGGAGTTCTACGCCAGTATTTCAGAAGTTGAACGAGCTGATGACCGCCTATTTCGATGCCATCGTTCATTTATCGTTAATCCTGAAAATATCGTTAAGATCAATAAAGAAGAGAAAATGGTAATGTTTGAAAATAATAATGAATGTCCCATTTCGCGTACGAAATATAAGGGCCTCCTAGAAAAAGTTAAATCTCTGAAAAGCTAAGGTGTTTCTATGGATATAGTTATAAATTTATTGCTGTTCTATTCTAAGATATTAGTAGCATTGTTACTGTTTCAACAGGTTAGTAACCAACCAATCAAACCTTTGTGGTGTATTATTGGTCCATTTTTGTATGTTCTACTCCTCATCATATGTCCTCCTGTTGGGTACTTTGCTTTCTTTTTTATCTTTATTGCTTATAATATATATCAAAATAAGTATGGTAGTAAAACACTTGATATTTTTTATGGCTTGTACCCCGTTATCGTTGAAAGCTTGCTAGGTAGAATGTTAGCATTCTACGTTTTCCCTCTACTAGGAGTCTCTGTCTTCAATGAAGTCAAACTAAGTTGGTATGATATCTTAATTCAATTACTGGTTTTCCCTCTCCATTTACTCATAGTAAAATCTCTTAGGTTAGATTTTGACGAAATAAAAGAAGGTTTCAAGCGTTACTATTTCAAGTATTTATTATTACTGATCAACATCTCTATGTTTGTATATATGCTCTTAGTTTCTTTACTTGTTATTTATAGAGACAAATTAGCTGATGCAGATAACTGGAGAGGACATATTAATAACTTTTATATTGTTCTGTTTTTTGTAATGCTACTCTATCTCAATGCAATTTCAAAAGAAAAACTAGAGAAGGAAATAATTGATCAAAAAGATACTCAACTAAATGAACTAGCTATCTATAGTCATCATGTTGAATCACTTTATGAGGAAATTAGAAGTTTCCGTCATGACTACATTAATATTTTGACCAGTCTAAAATTAGGAATTGATAATCAAGATATTGAAGCTATTAAAACTGTATACAATGGCGTACTTAGAGATAGTGGAACCCAATTCTATGATAGTAAGTTTGATATTGCTAAACTTAGTAATATTAAGAATGATGCTATCAAAAGTATTCTTTCCGCTAAATTACTTGAGGCACAAAATAGGGGAATTTCAATTTCTGTTGAGATTGAAGAACCTGTTAGTAATTTTAGGATAGAATTACTAGATTTCATAACTGTTCTTTCTGTCCTTTGTGATAATGCCATTGAAGCCACCATTAAAGCCACAAGTCCTAGAATGACTGTTGTTTTCATAAATAATGATGATTCATTGGTACTTATCGTTGAAAATAGTATAAAATCAGAAAAAGTGGATGTTAGTCATATTTTTGCTAGGGGGTACTCTAGTAAAGGGAAAGGAAGAGGTCTTGGGTTACATAATGTAAATAGCATATTGGAAAAATACCCTAAATCTACGATTACCACTCGTAGTGCAAATCATCTCTTTTCTCAAACCATAAGATTTTGTAAGTAAGTCTCGACTTTTAATTTTAACCTCTTTAATCGACTTAGGTTTTGCATTTGAATAGTCTGTTTCTAGTATTTTTTGCTACATAGCTTAATAATTTTTGGGACCACTAGAATAGCTAGTGGTTTTCGTAAGACCAAAATAAGACAGTAACTTCAGAATAGTTACTGTCTTTTTTATTTCATGTTTTTCTTAAAGCCTTGATAGACTTGAAAAGTGGTTTATAAAGACTTCTTAATCATTTATCAATGCCCTACATCTGAATATGAAATATAATAACGTTGCCCATCTTTGACAAAACTATACCAGTTTCCATCAGGTAAAATTTCATATTTATCCCAATCAACATCACCTGCAGGCATTTTAGAAACAACCTCACTGTCTTTATCTGGTGCAGCATATACAGGGGTTTCCTCATCAAGTGTCAATGTTCCAGAAGTAGCTGTCCAAGCACCTCGACCACCTTCAACTCCTCCAACTTGAGAAGCTGGTGTTGTTGCTTCAGCCACTTGCCCACCATCTGTGGTACCTGCTTGAGCTTGTTCTTGAGAAGAAGCTTTAGGTACTACTGCTGAAGCCTGGTTGTCATTTTCTTTACTTGAAACTGCTGAAGATGATGATTGAGCTGCTTTCTTATCCTTCTTAACAGCTTTACTTGAGCTTGAAGATGATTTCTTAACCGTCCTGACTGAGCTACTACTTGAGCTAACACGCGCCGACTCATGACTGTTAAACTTAGTCACTAAGAAGATAGCGAGGATAACTACAATAAGAGCTGATAGGATACCAATGAGTTTAGTTGTTGTTTTCATGATTGACGTTCCTTTTCTTATGATTTACAAGATTAGTATAATATAAAGACAACTAAAGTTTCATTGAAGTCATAAACTGTAGTTTTTTCGTCATAAAAGGACAACATCTTCTATTTTTAGTGTCTGTTTAAAACGATAGTCTTTATAATATTATTCGTCATGATACAGAATTAAATGAAAAACTTGCACAATACGAACGAGATTACTTAGAGGGTGAAAGGCGTGATCCACCCCCTACTTTGCTATTTGGATATGATGGTAAAACAGATAATGAATCAGATTTTCGTTGTGAAGAATTGACTATTGAAAATGAAAATTTATAAAAAGGTTAGTTCTCGTATTTTTCTACGACTAATATCAAACATAATATATTTAGAAAAATTGAAAATAAGGAGATAATAAATGATGAATCATGTCAATTCCCAAATAAAAAATAGGAGAAGAAATACAGTTATTGCAAGAGGAAAAATCATAAATATAGAACATAATGAGGATTACTCTTACTTAAAATTATTTATTCGAAATGGCGCTGGAGTAAGACATACTTACTTAACATTTAGATATGATCCAAAATATTTTATATTAGTAAAAACCAATATGTGATAATTACAGCTCATATTAAAAACAAACAAAATCAGTCTAAAATAGAAAAACAAAAAAACTGCCAAAGAATTTTTGGCAGGATTTTTGGCAGGAAACCAAATCAATTTATCAGTTTCTATCAATCGCTTATCGCAATAAAAAACCAGAGCTGATGCCCTGGTTTTCTTTTTTAAGCGACTTGAGTCGTTACCTTATTATTTAAGAGTAACTGAAGCTCCTGCTTCTTCAAGTTTAGCTTTGATTTCTTCAGCTTCAGCTGCAGCAACACCTTCTTTAATAACTGATGGTGCACCGTCAACGATAGCTTTAGCTTCTTTAAGACCTTCGCCTGTGATTTCACGTACAACTTTGATAACGCCAACTTTTTTGTCGCCTGCAGATGTCAATTCAACGTCGAATGAATCTTTAGCAGCACCAGCGTCAGCAGCACCAGCTGCAGCAGCAGCTACAGGAGCAGCAGCAGTTACGCCAAACTCTTCTTCGATAGCTTTTACAAGGTCGTTCAATTCAAGGATTGAAGCTTCTTTAATTTCAGCAATAATGTTTTCAATGTTCAATGCCATTGTGATTTCCTCCAAATGTGTTTTTTAATATAGTGTTTTAAACGTAGCTTAGGCTACGAGTTGTGAAGATGGGCTTATGCAGCACCGTCTTCTTTGCTTTCTGCAACCGCTTTGACAGCGTATGCAACGTTGCGCACTGGCGCTTGAAGTACAGAAAGGAGCATAGAAAGCATACCTTCTTTGTTTGGAAGTGATGCAAGAGCGTTGATTTCTTCGACTGAAGTGAACGCGCCGTCAACAACACCACCTTTGATTTCAAGAGCTTCTGCGTCTTTAGCAAATTCGCTAATAACTTTTGCTGGTGCGATAACATCTTCGTTTGAGAATGCTACTGCAGATGGACCAACAAAAAGTTCTTTAAGGTCTTCAAGACCTGCTTCTTCAGCTGCACGGCTCAAGATAGAGTTTTTGATAACTTTAAATTCAACGCCTGATTCACGAAGATTACGACGAAGAACTGTATCTTGGTCAACTGTAAGTCCACGAGAGTCAACAACAACGATAGATGCTGCTGCTTTCATTTTCTCAGCGACGATAGCAACCTGTTCAGCTTTCTTAGCAATAATAGCTTCACTCATTAGTAGTTTTACCTCCGTTTTTATTTTTGGGCTAGGCACAAAAAAAACGTACCTAAACCTAGACACGAAAGTACAATACGTTACAAAAAAATAGTTACGTTTTGTGCCTCGGTTGGATGTTTACGAGTCTAGCTCCCCAACTGTCTTAGGTCAGTTTTTTCAAACCTCATATATAATACCATGACCTATATCAGACGTCAAGAAAAAAATACAACTTTTTTTGATTTTTTCTCTATCTTTTTTTGAACACCATAAAACCTCTTAAAATCCAAAGATTTCAAGAGGTCATTTCTAATCATATCTAAGAGCTTCGATAGGGTCGAGTTTTGAAGCCTTATTAGCCGGCAGGAGGCCAAAAATGATTCCTACGCTTGCTGAGAAGGCTATGCTTCCCATGGCTACGCCAAGAGAGACCGTTGCTTTAAGATCCATTGCACTCCCAATTGGTCCAACTACAAGGGCCGCAAAACCTAGACCAATCAAACCACCCAGGATGGTAAGGACCATCGATTCAATTAAAAACTGAGTCAAGATTTTACGACGTGTGGCGCCTAAAGCTTTACGAAGGCCAATCTCTCGTGTCCGCTCAGTTACCGAAACCAGCATGATATTCATAACACCAATCCCACCAACTAATAATGAAATCCCAGCAATGGCACCAACAACAGTGGTTATGGTTCCAAAGATCGTGTTGACCTGATCTAAGGCTGAACTCATATCTGCCGCCTTGTACTCTCCATTGTCATCTTGGGACAACTGGGTCAAGCGTTTAGCAGCATCCTTAGCAACGCTACTACTATTTTTCACATCGGTCACATGGAAAAAAATTTGACCAATAGCGTCAGTGTTATTTTCAGCCGCTAGCTGGGTATTGGCCACAAGAGCTGTTCCAATTTCGCCGTAGGCACCGATTGCTGTGTCTTTATTCTTATAAACACCAATCACACGATAATCATTGTTCCCAATAGTAACCACTTGGTTAAGGGCATCCTCATTCGTCTCAAAGAGTTTTTTAGCCACCATCTGATCAATGACAATAACTCGTGAAAAGTTTTTATAATCATTGTCTTGCAAGGAACGTCCTGTCAACATTTCTAACTTTTTGGCTTTAAAGTAGCCCTGACTGGCACCTGTGATATTAACATTCTTCACGGTCTTTTTTTGGAGGGAGATCGAGGAAGTTAGGCTGTTGGTCACAAAATAACTATCGATACCTGGCGTCTGCTTAGCCACTTGCTCTAACCAAACTTCTTTAACCGGTTTGGTAGGTTGTGCCAAATCTGCATAAGCAGGATCTAGCTCCTCACCCTTGGCTTCATAGTAGACTTGAACTGTATCCTTGTCACCAGTCACACTATCGGTAACACTCTGACGCATTCCATTTCCTAGCCCCATGATAAGTACTACCGCGGCAACACCAATGATGATTCCCAACATGGTCAGGAAGGACCTCATCTTGTGTGAACGAATAGAACTAAGAGCAAATTTCCAATTTTCCATTCTTACCTCCTAGTCAATCCGAACGCTATCAGTTGTATCCTGGGTAATCTCCCCATCACGGATGACAATCTTACGTCGGGCATAGTCTGCAATCTCTGGCTCATGGGTAACCATGATGATAGTCTTTCCTTCACGATTCAGCTGGGTTAAGAGCTCCATAATCTGCATCCCCGTCTTGGTATCAAGAGCACCCGTAGGCTCGTCCGCCAAAATGATTGCTGGGTCATTAGATAGGGCACGCGCAATAGCCACCCTCTGCTTTTGTCCACCAGACAGCTCCGATGGTAGGTGATGGCTACGGTCTGACAAGCCAACTTTTTCCAAGAATTGTTGTGCCCTTTGCTTACGTTCACGTGGAGATTTCCCTGCATAAATCAAGGGAAGCTCTACATTCTTTTGGGCACTTAACTTTGGCAAGAGAAAAAATTGTTGAAAGATAAAGCCAATCTGGTCATTTCGCACCTTGGCTAATCGATTTTCGGAGAGGTCATCCACATCTTCCCCCTCAAGTTGATAGGAACCTGTAGTCGGTTGATCAAGGAGTCCGATAATATTCATGAGGGTTGATTTCCCTGAACCAGAAGGACCCATGATAGCCACAAAGTCACCTTCTTCAACCGATAAATCAATACCCTTGAGTACCTGCAAGGACTCTTGACCATTTTTGAAAGACTTGGTGATGCCTTTTAAAACCATAAGAGCTGGCTTAGTCACTAGACTTCACCTCTTCTCCACTAGTGTCTTTTGATTTTTTGCTATCAGCATCCGTCACATCCTTTAAGGTCTCGCCATCCTTAAAGGATTTTTCGGCCTTGGTGATGACCTTTTGACCCTCTTTAAGTCCTGATGCAATTTCTTGTTGCTTGCCATCTGCATTACCAAGTTTGACCTTAACTTGCTTGATTTTCTGAGTCTCGTCATCGTAAACCCAGACATAGTTGTCAGAGCCTTTCTTGCTCACAGCAGTTACTGGAACTAACAAGGCATCATCATCCTTTGTCACTTCAAGAGATACATTAAAACCTTGCTTAAGTTTGCCGATAGGACTGGTCAACTGAACCTTATATTCATACTGGGAACCTGACTGACCTGAATTGCCAGATGTCCCCGTTGACTGACTGGCATTTTGCTTAGGATAATTGGAAACGTAGCTGACTTTACCTGTCCAAGTTTGATCTGGGTAGACTTTAGAAGTAATCTTAACCTTCTGACCTACTGAAATATTTGGAATGTCATATTCTGTTAAGGTCCCTTGAATCTCAAATTGGCCTTCACTTGTCACATGAACTAGGGTTTGGCTCTCTTTTGAAGCAGGGTCCACAGAGTCCGCGACTTCTACGACTGTCCCATTAGCATCTGAAACAATGACTGTTTGGTTGAGAACATCTTGTGCCTTTTCTAGCTCTGATGCTGCATTGGCAATGGCATCATTATAATCTTGCAAGGTTTGGTAATTACTTGCCTCGGTTTGCTGACGCTGCTGAGGGCTAACGATAGTTGTCGAATCATCCTCATCCGAATCACTACTTGTTTGTGCTGAAGCCGCAGGAGCCGTCCCATACTGTTGGAAATAATTACGGTCACGAACTGCCTTATTGTAGGCACGACTAGCCGTATCATAAGCCGCTTGGGCTGAGGTGCTATCGTATTGGACCAGTTGCTGACCGACGCTAACTTCCTCACCAACAGAGACTGTCACAGTGGCATTGCGTCCAATGGTATTGTCAAAATAAACATACTGTTCCGACTGAGCCTTCACCATGCCAGTCAGAAGGGTCGACGAGGCTAGCTGCCCCTTAGTTACCTTACTTGCTGTAGGGGACTCAGAAGCCTTATCATTCTTGCCACCACCTGCAAAAAGGTTAAAGCCTAGGACCAAAAGGACAAGGAAGCCAATTCCTCCAATGATCCAAACTCTTTTTTTATTTTTAAATAACTTTGGACTGATTTTCTTTCGCATAAATCTCTCTTTTCTATTTGTACTACATGGATAAAACAATTGTAATACTTTTAATTTCCACTGTCAATGACCCTCTCTTACATCCATGACACCATAATGCAACTTTTGATTGGGCCGAACCTGGCGTTCAAAACCAAGTTCTTCAAAAACGGTATCTCGAAAATGTGCCTTGATGATAATTTTTTCCCGTGCAACACGTTTAGATTCTTTTAGCCATTCTTCTGTCAGACGGCTACCATTGGCCAGAGGCTTGATAGCCTCTAGATTTTCCGATTCCTTGATGATTTCTGAAAACATAGGATCGGCATAGATGATATCAAAGGAATTGTCAGCTTTAGCTTTCAAAAAAGACAAGCTATCGCTCTTAATAGCTTTAATAGAACGCATGGCTTTTTCAAGCTGCTTATCATCCGTCTGATAAGAGGCAAGACCACGAGAAACCACCTGAAAAATCACATCTTGACTCTCAAGGGCAGTCACCTGATTTCCCACTGCTGCCATCACTAAGCTATCAGAAGCCAAACCCATGGTCGTGTCAAGAATAGATTTGGGAGACTTACCTAAAAGACTGACTAAAGCGTCATGGGGGGCCTTAATCCTGAGAGCAGCCGTATCTGGATGGAAGGTCAACTCACTAGCATCCGAATTGACAAAAGACAATCTGTCTTTATATAGAAGATAAAAGGGGCCAAATCGTTCCAGACATTTGGATAAAGACAACTTGCGTCGCGGCTGATAGTCAGCTCCTAGTTCGCTAGCTAATTCTTGGGCACGCGCAATCAAGGTCTCATTTTCACGTAAAGATGTCGTAATAATCATGTTTCTAGTATAGCAGAATCTTAGGAAACAAAACCATCGTCTTAGCTTTCATTTTTAACTTGTTAGCTTACATTTGTGTAAGAAAAAGCCCCAGCAAGGCTGAGACTCAGAACATAATTAAACTATTTTTAAATATGAAATAGATTTTGCGAACCTAGTCAGCTTAGACCGAGACTTTTGGCAGTGATGAAAACGTCTGAAACTAATCGTTTCAGACGTTCGGAAGTTTTGAGACTTTCGGCTCAAAACTTAGTCATGGAACTTCGAAGAAGATCGCTGACGTCCGCCATCACCCAAGAAAAGTCTCAAAAGAAAACTGTGTCTTCAATAAAAAAAGTCCCAGCAATGCTGAGACTCTGTTTTAAAATTAGATAGCTTCTGTTGTAAAGCTACGGCTTTCAAGCACACGCACCATAGCATCTGCTGTATCAAGGGCTGTGAAGAGTGGAATTCCTGCTTCAATAGCTGAACTACGGATAGCTGCTCCATCCTCGTCATAAGTACGTTTGTTACCAACCGTATTGATAATAGCTTGCGCTTTACCTGTACGAACAAGGGCTGGAATGTCATTGTCGTCATTTTCACCTAATTTGTTAACAAGCGTTGCGTGAACTCCATGTTCATTCAAGAACTTAGCTGTTCCTTCAGTGGCGTAGATACCGTAACCGATAGCATCGAAACGACGAGCCAAATCAAGGGCTTCTTCTTTCGTATCATCATGAATAGTAAAGATGACATTACCAAAGGTTGGCAAGTGGAGGTAAGATGCTTCAAAGGCTTTATAGAGCGCTTTTTCAAGAGTCGCATCTGTACCCATAACTTCACCAGTTGATTTCATTTCAGGTCCAAGGAGGCTATCTACCTTAGCCAATTTTGTGAATGAGAAGACTGGTGCTTTGACATGGACATGGCTACTTTCTGGATAAAGACCATCTTTGTAACCTTGCTCAGCCAATGATTTACCAAGAATCAAGTTTGTAGCAACTTGAGCCATTGGGATATCAGTCACCTTAGACAAGAATGGTACTGTACGGCTGGCACGTGGGTTAACCTCGATAACATAGACCGTTTCGTCCTTAATAACGAACTGGATGTTCATCATACCGATACAGTTAAGACCGATAGCCAAACGTTTCGTGTAATCAACGATAGTCTCTTGGATTTTCTTAGAAAGAGTTTGTGGTGGGTAAACCGCCATTGAGTCCCCTGAGTGAACCCCAGCACGTTCGATGTGTTCCATAATACCTGGAATCAAGACATCCTTACCATCAGAGATGGCATCCACTTCACACTCACGTCCAATGATATAGCTATCAACAAGGACTGGATGGTCCGGACTTGCCTTAACGGCTGTACGCATGTAAGAACGAAGGTCATCTTCATTTTCAACGATTTCCATGGCACGTCCACCCAAAACGTATGATGGACGAACAAGAACTGGGAAGCCAATCTTACGAGCTGCTTCAACCGCTTCTTCTTCATTTGTCGCTGTTTGTCCTGGTGGTTGTGGGATATCGAGGTCTTTAAGGGCTTGTTCAAAAAGGTCACGGTCTTCGGCACGGTCAAGGTCAGCAACCTGTGTTCCCAAGATTTTCACACCAGCTTTAGACAATGGCTCTGCCAAGTTGATGGCCGTTTGACCACCAAACTGAACCACGACACCCTTAGGTTGTTCCAATTCGATAACGTTCATCACGTCTTCGAAGGTCAATGGTTCGAAGTAAAGTTTATCTGATACTGAGAAGTCTGTTGAAACCGTCTCAGGGTTAGAGTTCATGATGATGGCTTCGTAACCTGCAGCCTGGATAGCTTTCACAGAGTGAACTGTCGCATAGTCGAACTCAACCCCTTGTCCGATACGGATAGGTCCTGAGCCAAGAACGATGACAGATTCTTTATCAGATTTGATTGATTCATTTTCCCACTCGTAAGTTGAGTAGAAATATGGTGTTGATGACTCGAACTCAGCCGCACAAGTATCAACCATCTTGTAAACAGGAACAATGTTATTTTCCAAACGTGTCGCACGAACTTGGTCAGCTGTTTGATTCCAAAGATCAGCAATCTTACGATCAGAGAAACCGTTACGTTTAGCTTCTTTCAAAACATCAACATCACCTACGTGAGTAGCCAATTCTTGTTCCAATTCAAAGATATGGAGCAATTTGTCGAGGAAGAAGATATCAATCTTAGTCAACTCTGACAATTCTTCAATAGTATAACCACGACGGATGGCTTCAGAAAGGTAGAAGAGACGGTCGTCTTGAGCTTTGACAATCTTTTCAACCAAGGCGTCGTCTGTGACGTCCGCAAGCTCAAGCATTTCATTGTGGTAAACACCGATTTCAAGTGAACGGCAGGCTTTAAGAAGTGACTCTTCGATGTTACGACCGATAGCCATAACTTCACCAGTTGCTTTCATTTGAGTACCAAGACGACGTTCCCCGTGTTCAAATTTATCAAATGGGAAACGCGGAATCTTAGCAACCACATAGTCAAGAGCTGGCTCAAACATAGCGTAAGTTGTACCAGTGACTGGGTTAATCATTTCATCAAGTGTCAAACCAACAGCAATCTTGGCTGCCAATTTGGCGATTGGGTAACCAGTTGCTTTTGAGGCAAGGGCTGATGAACGAGACACACGTGGGTTTACTTCGATAACATAGTACTTGAAGCTATTAGGGTCAAGAGCCAACTGTACGTTACAACCACCCTCAATTTTAAGGGCACGAATAATCTTCAAGCTGGCATCACGAAGCATTTGGTTTTCAATATCTGACAAGGTTTGCGTTGGGGCAAATACGATTGAGTCCCCTGTGTGGATACCAACTGGGTCAAAGTTTTCCATGTTACATACCACAAGAGCATTGTCTGCGGCATCACGCATAACTTCGTATTCGATTTCTTTGAAACCAGCGATAGAACGTTCAATCAAACATTGGGTTACTGGTGACAATTTCAATCCATTTTCAGCGATTTCACGAAGTTCTTCTTCGTTGGCACACATACCTCCACCAGTACCACCAAGGGTAAAGGCTGGACGAACGATAACTGGGTAGCCAATCTCTGACGCAAAGGCAACTGCTTCTTCAACCGTATTTACAATCTCTGATTCTGGAATTGGTTGTTCCAAATCTTCCATCAATTGTTTGAAGAGGTCACGGTCTTCGGCTTGGTCAATGGCAGACAATTTTGTTCCCAAAAGCTCTACTCCAAGCTCTTCAAGAATACCAGCTTTTGACAATTCCATTGCCATGTTCAAACCAGTCTGTCCACCAAGAGTTGGCAAGAGGGCATCAGGACGCTCTTTACGAAGAATACGTGTGACAAACTCAAGCGTAATTGGTTCAATGTAAACCTTGTCTGCGATTTCTTTATCAGTCATGATAGTCGCAGGGTTAGAGTTAACAAGAACAACACTGTAGCCTTCTTCTTTCAAGGCCAAGCAGGCTTGCGTACCAGCGTAGTCGAACTCAGCAGCCTGACCAATGATGATAGGACCAGACCCGATAACCATAATTTTTTTAATATCAGAACGTTTAGGCATAATTTATGATACAAAGCCCGTTAAGGACCCAGTGAAAATAGGAAACGTGACGACGACGCCTAAGTGTCTAGTCACCGTTTATCTTTTTCACACAGTCCTTAGGGCGTGTTCACTTCCGTGAACCTGTATCTTCTCCTTTCTATTTGACAACTCTCTGGTTGTCATTAAATAAGGTAGTAGACTGGGGCGAACAAGAGTCACACCCCACTATAGTCACTAGACAGTTGCAATTAACGACGTGCTTTTTCAGCTTGGAAAGCATCAATCAATTCCAAGAACTCATCGAAGAGATAGCTAGCATCGTGTGGACCAGGTGCTGCATCTGGGTGGAATTGCACTGAGAATGCAGGGAAGTCACGGTGACGAACACCTTCAACTGACTTATCGTTAATTTCTTCGTGTGTTACCATGAGGCAATCTGGAAGCGTCTCACGGTCAATGGCATAACCATGGTTTTGGCTGGTGAAGTCAACACGACCAGTCGCAATTTCACGAACCGCATGGTTAAATCCACGGTGACCAAACTTCATCTTGTAGGCCTTGGCACCATTCGCCAAACTGAACAACTGGTGACCCATACAAATACCAAAAATTGGAATTTTGCCTTGAATGCCACGAATCATATCAAGTGCATACGGTACATCTTCAGGGTTACCTGGACCATTTGACAACATCACACCATCTGGATTAAGATGGAGAATTTCTTCAGCAGTGATATCATGTGGCACAACAGTCACGTTACAGTCACGTTTTGAAAACTCACGCAAGATAGAGTGCTTGAGACCGAAGTCAACCAAAACAATATTTTTACCAACACCTGGTGCTGGGTAGGCTGTCTTAGTTGATACCTGCTCAATATTGTTGGTTGGCAAAACAGTCGCACGCAATTGATCTTGCAAGTGCTCGATACTGTCACCAGGATTAGCCAAAGTCGCTTTCATGGTACCGTGTTGACGGATAATCTTAGTCAAGGCACGTGTATCAATACCAGAGATACCAGGGATGTTTTTTGCTTTCAAAAACTCATCCAAGGTCATTTGGTTACGCCAGTTGCTGGCACGACGGCTAGCCTCTGACACAACAACACCCTTGGTCGTTGGCTTAATTGACTCATAGTCGTCACGGTTAACACCGTAGTTACCAACAAGTGGATAAGTAAAAGTCAAAATTTGACCATTGTAAGACTGGTCTGTGATAGATTCTTGATAACCTGTCATACCAGTATTAAAGACGATTTCACCCGTCACATCCACATCAGCACCGAAGGCCTGACCCTCAAAAATAGTGCCGTCTTCCAAAATAAGTAAACGTTTTGCCATTATAGTAAATTGTTCCTTTCACTAAGATACAAAGGGCGTTAAACATCTGAATGAAAATCAAATCTAACAAAGAAGCTCTAGCCTCTAGGAAGATTTGTCTCTTTTCAAAGATTTAGCCCATGTTCTTTTTCGTCTGATTCTCTCAGGAATCGGTTAACGTAGTTTACGCTTTGCCATTTAAAATAGCTTCAATAATTGCCATACGGACAAAGACCCCGTTTTGCATCTGAGCAACGATACGAGCCTTAGGCGCCTCAACCAGGCTATCAGCAATCTCCACATCACGATTAACCGGAGCAGGATGCATGATAATCGCCTGATCAGCTAACTTGGCATAACGTTCTTCAGTCAAACCATAGAAAGCATGGTAGTCTTCTTTTGAAAATCCTTTATCGTCCCCATGACGTTCGTGCTGAACACGAAGCAACATGAGCACATCCAAGTCCTCAATGACGTCGTCAATAGCCACATGCTGACCATAGACATCGAACTCATTCGAGTACCACTCTGCAGGACCAGCAAAATAAAGCTGAGCACCCAAACGCTTGAGAATCTGCATATTGGACTTAGCGACACGCGAATGCGTAATATCACCTGCAATACAAATCTTTAGATTTTCAAAGGTTCCGAACTCTTCGTAAATGGTCATCAAGTCAAGCAAACACTGACTTGGGTGTTGCCCTGAACCATCACCACCATTAACAATAGAGGTCTGAATAGTCCTACTATCAATCAACTGCTTGTAGTAATCAACTTCCGAGTGGCGAACCACACAGATGTCAACGCCCAAGGCAGACATGGTCAAAATCGTATCATAGAGGGTCTCACCCTTATTCACCGAGCTAGTTCCAGCATCGAACTCAATCACATCCAAGCCAAGTTTTTTCTCAGCCACTTCGAAGGACTTGTGTGTTCGTGTTGAATTTTCAAAAAAGAGATTGGCAGCGAAATACTGTCGATCCAGCTGGAAATCAGCTCTGCCATTTTTAAAATCTCCACCTCGACGAATTAGGCCCAAGACCTCTTCATTCGTGAGGGTTTCCATGGTCACCAAATGCTTCAGTGACACTTTTCCATCTGCAATCGCCATAGTTTTTCCTTTTTAAATGATTGACTAGTCCTTGCTACCTTTATGAGGATCTGGCAAGATTTGGTAAAGTAAGATTCCAAGAATGGTTGAACTTGCCACACCCGTGATTTGAAGACCACCAAGGTCAATCATCAAACCACCGATACCAGATACCAAGATAACACTAGCAATCAAGAGATTCTTTTTATTATCAAAATCAATCTTATGTTCAACTAAAATTTTCAAACCGCTAGCAGCGATAACCCCAAAGAGGGCAATAGAAATTCCACCCAAAACAGCTGTTGGGATAGAACTCAAGAGAGCAGATACCTTACCGATAAAACTCATCAAGACCGCAATCACTGCTGCGCCCGCAATAACGTAAACTGAGTAGACCTTACTGAGGGCCATAACTCCAATATTTTCACCATAAGAAGTTACTGGCGGAGCTCCAAAGAAACCAGCGATAATCTGTGCCAAACCATCACCAGTGAGGGTACGGTCAAGACCTGGATCTTTAAAGTAATCACGTCCAGTTAAACTATTCAAAACCATGACATGGCCAAAGTGTTCGGTCATTGTCACAAAAGCAATCGGAGCCATGGTTAAAATCGCACTTGGATAGAGTTTGAAGTCATAATTCACAAATGGAATGTCAAAACTTGGAACTTGGAACCAATGAGCAGCCGCAACTTTTGAAAATTGAACAAACTCATGTCCTGTCAACCAACCAAGAACCACTGAAAAAATATAACCCACGATTAAACCAAGCAAAATTGGGATAACACCGATGATTTTCTTACCATACATGTTAAAGAGGATGACGGCAAAGAGAGTCACCATAGAAATCACAAGACTGAAGACACTATAGGTATCATTAACCATTGTCGCATCCTTGACTGCATTAGCCGCAAGACTCAAACCGATAACAATGATAATAGGACCAACCACGATTGGCGGAAGGACCTTATCAATCCAAGCATTCCCCGCATACTTAACAATCAAGGCAACAATCAAGTAGACCAAACCACCAGCCATGGCACCTTGAGCTACCGCTGCGATACCGTCAGTCTTCATAAGCATCTGCATGGCTGCAATATAGGCGAAACTAGACCCCATGTAAGCTGGAATCTTGTACTTAGTCACCGTCAAGTGAGCCAAAGTTCCCAAACCAGATGAGAAAAGAGCAATAGCGGGATCAATCCCAACCAAAATCGGTACAAGCACCGTCGCACCAAACATGGCAAACAAGTGCTGGAATGACAAACCAACCAATAAACCAGGTTTTGGCATATCATTCACATCATATTTTACGTTATTCACGATATCAAAGGACTCCTTAAAAACAAGATACAAAGGGACGTTTTGGCTTAGCCAAACATTTCTGTAGAAAAATAGGAAGTCGACAAGGCACTCCAAAGAGTGCTAGGAGACTTATCTTTTTTCCTAAGAAATGAGTCCCGTGTTCAATTAACAAGATACAAAGCCCGTATAAAGCCTAAAGCAAAAATAGGAAATACGATGACGGAGCACCAGCTCCTAAGAGTATTTATCTTTTTTGCACAAGGCTTAGGGCGTGTTCAGTTAAATAAGATACAAAGGGACGTTTTGGCTTAGCCAAACATTTCTGTAGAAAAATAGGAAGTCGACAACGCACTCCAAAGAGTGCTAGGAGACTTATCTTTTTTCCTAAGAAATGAGTCCCGTGTTCAATTAACAAGATACAAAGGGCGTTTCACCCTATCTGTCAGCCAACTTAGCTTGGATCAATAATGTTGACGCTATCTTTGCCATCAACTTCTGTCACCAAAACTTCGATTTCTTCTGACTCACTTGTTGGGATATTTTTACCAACATAGTCCGCACGGATTGGCAATTCACGGTGACCACGGTCAACCAAGACAGCCAAACCAACACGCGCTGGACGTCCATGGCTAACGATATTATCAATAGCTGCACGAATCGTACGACCTGTGTAAAGCACATCATCCACAAGGATAACATCTGTTCCATCAATTTCAATAGGGAAAACAGATGTGTCTTGTTCAGCCTTAACATCATCACGGAAAGCCTTAGTATCAAGCTCAATCAATGGCACATCAAGGTTTTCCAACTGTTTCAAGCGCTCTTGGATACGCTGAGCAATATAAACACCACGTGTCTTAATACCAGCCAAGACAATCTTGTCAAGATTTTTGTTACGCTCAATAATCTCATAAGTGATACGTGTAATGGCACGTTTCATGGTTACGTCATCGACGATCTCTTTTTTCTTCATAAAAGAACCTTTCTAAATACAAAAAAATCCCCTCGAAAACAAGGAGATACACAAAAATATGAGTACAGTTCACCCGTACACTTCTCATGGCTCCTTGCCTGCCTCTCTGGACAGTGATTAAAGGACTTATTTAATTAGGTAAATTATAGCAAATTTCAGACTCTTTTACAAGAAAAAAACAGACGCCTCTCCCAAGAAAGACTATCCGTTTAATAACTCCCAATTTGTAAAATTAAGCTAGACATCCGCCACTGGACGATACCACCGCCAGAGTAAATAGATGGAGCACAACAAGAAGCCTGCTCCCGCTAGCATAAAATGAGAATTCCCAAACCCATAGCCAGCCAATTCAAACATTTTACGAGTCATGTGAATTCCTCCATGCACAGCCACTGCTGCCCAAGTCGTCTGATAGCGATCACGTAGAATCGCTGCAAATAGACCGAAGGAAAATGCCATAGCCGTCGTTAAGAGCCCAAATCCCCATCCTGATGTAAGATGTACTAGATGGATTGCCGCAAATAAAGCAGCTGACGCCAGCATCTTATGGGCGGGCTTGAGATGAAGGGTCTGAAAAATATAGCCCCGAAAGACTAATTCTTCAGGAAAGCCTTGAATCAAAAAGGCCGATACAAAAGCTTTCACAAGGTTAGCAACTGACCAGCTAGCTGCTGACTTGTCCACATCGCCTAGAAAAATAGCGCCTACACAACTAGCTACGACAATTATAACAGTCCAAGAAGCTGCTAGGACAAAGCCTTTGATAGCCTGATGGTCTACCCGTAATTTCATGACTGACCATGGTTTTTTATCCCAAAATGTCAGATAAAGCCAGACCAGTCCTAGATAGGCTAGCACCGTCAGTACCCCTGCAAGCAAGTAACTCGTAACTGTCTCACCCGATACAACTGTTGAGAGGAGAAAAAGGGGTAAAAAGTAAGTAACAGTCATTATAAATGCTCGTACAAAAGTTTTCATCACACACCTCCAAATTTTTGTCAAACTTTTCTATTTTTGTAGAAATGGCTTTTATTCAAAGAGAAAAAGATGATTCCTGCACGCTACCGAAACAAATGGATTTTACGAATATTTCTCAAAATTATTTATCAGCTATAGCTGATAAAAGAAATAGAATTCCTAGGAAGTCTTTGAATTATCAAACACCATACCAAGTTTTTCTGAGTTACTTGAAAAGTCTAACTTAATTTGACAATTTAGGACTGTTAAACTTCTCTCAACTTCTCCAAGGTTTCCTTGAAAATAGCAGGTTCTTCCGCTGTAAATTCGACCAATTCTCCAGTCGTAGGATGCGTGAAACCAAGGGTCTTGGCATGTAGAAATTGGCCATGGCCCTTGAGGGTCTTGCGTGGCCCATAAAGAGGATCTCCCGCCACCGGGTGACCGATATAAGCCATGTGCACACGAATCTGGTGCGTGCGACCTGTTTCCAGTTGCAACTCTACCAAGGTATAGTTGCCAAAACGTTCAAGAACGGTAAATCGTGTAACTGCCGGTTTCCCTTTAGCTGTAATCGCCTGCTTCTTGCGATCCTTGTCTGAGCGCCCAATCGGAGCCTCAATCACACCTCGATCGTTAGGCAGATTGCCATGCACGATAGCCACATACTTACGAAGGGACTTCTTATCCTTAAGCTCCGCCGCCAAAGCATTGTGAGCCTTATCATTCTTAGCAATCATAAGGAGACCTGACGTGTCCTTATCGATACGGTGGACAATTCCTGGACGAACCACACCATTGATAGACGAGAGGTCCTTGACATGATACATCAGGGCATTGACCAAGGTACCAGACGTGTGACCAGCTGAGGGATGGACCACCATACCTTGAGGTTTGTTGACCACTGCCACATCCGCATCTTCGTAGATAATATCCAAAGGAATATCCTCGGCCTTGTACTCCAAGACCTCTTCTTCTGGCAATTCATAGGTGATGACATCACCCTCTTTAACCGCATACTTGGCCTTTGCCGACTTACCATTAACCAAGACTGTCCCAGCCTTGATTGCTTCATTGGCCTGACTACGTGACAATTCTGTCAAATCTGCCAGGGCCTTGTCCAGGCGGTTTCCCGCCTCTTTAATGATGACTTCCATTTTCCTCTTTCCATAAGATTAAAATCAAGAGCAGCACGCCCACCGTTAGATAGGAGTCTGCCACGTTAAATATCGCAAAATCAATAAAATCAAGCTGAACCATATCAACCACGTAACCCAAGTGCAGACGGTCAATAAAGTTACCAATACCACCTGAGATAATCAACACCAAAGATAGCACCAGCCAAAGACTCTTCTGATAATTCTTAACCAGATAAACCAGAGCCGCACCAATCACTAGAACCGTCAAAATCACAAAGAAATATTTCTGATCCTGTAAAATCGAAAAGGCAGCACCACGGTTCTGTAGATAGGTTAAGCTGAAAAGTCCAGGAATAGCCTTGATAACTTGGTTAAGGGCAATATTTGCCACAACCCAATGCTTGACCCACTGATCCAAACCAATCAGAGCTAGAATAGCCAAAGGAATCGCAACCTTACGCATAAATCCTCCTATGGTTTGTATGTATCAAAGTAGTCAAACATAACATTGACAAACTTGAGAGCACAAGACGACAAGTTAATCCCCTTACGACGGACATAAACCATCTTGTTATCCAAATTATCCTCAAGCGGAATCACCGTAATCCCATTCACACTTTGTGCATCCAAGAAGCCAGACCCCGTCGCATAAGCATCCGTACGTTCCAAGATACCGTTCAAAGTCGCACGGTCTGTCACGTTAAACATAAGAGACGAATCTGACGTATCCACAAAGTTCTCAGAATAGTAAAGGTACTCGTCCTTCTCCTGAGTGAAACGCACCGTAGGCAAGGCCGCCAAGTCTTCCATGACCAGACTTTCTTTTTTAGCCAGAGGATGCCCCTTACGGAGATAAATGTGCGTCTTAAACGGAATCAAATCAATAGCCTCAAGCCCAAGCTTGTCCATATTTTGCTGGATTCCCTTGCTATTTTGACGATTCAAATAGATAATCCCAATCTCACTGTGTCCCTTGGCTACCTCATCCAAAATCTGAATGGTCGTAGACTCAAAGATACGGAAATCCTTGTAATCAGGGTAACGCTCTGAAAAAGTCGTAATCAAAGGTGGCAAAAAGTCATAGTGCTGGCTGGCAATCGAATACTGGTTACCCTTTTCAGAAGCATTGAGATAGCGATTTTCAAAACTATCAAAACTGCATACCACCTCAAGCGCACGCTCATAAAAGGTCATACCCTGACTGGTCAAGACAGCCCCCGTCGTTGTACGGGTGAAAATTTGAAAATTCAGCTCCTGCTCCAAATCCTTGATAGCCACTGATAGGCTAGGCTGGCTCACAAAGAGCTTGCTGGCTGCCTCACGGAAGGTTCCGCTGTTGGCAATGGCTACGACATAACGTAGTTGTTGTATGTTCATCTGTGACACTTCTTTCTTGAAAAATCAATCAATTCTATTATACCAGATTTTATCCTCTTTTGTTGATACTAAAAAGCCCAGGTATCCCTGAGCTTGAATGACTAACAAAGTAGTCCTATTCGTCTGATTTATCTGTCAAGAAGTACTCGTTTTCACGTTTGTCATAGTCGAAGGTCAAACGAACAGTATCTACCTTACCATTTTCTGGATTATAATCACGGTAGCTAAGACTCACTGACTGAGTGAGATCGCCCTGTTCGGTTTGTCTCATTTCATGATAAGTGAAGCTAGCCTCTGGGTGTTTTTCAACCACCTCAGAAAGTCGTGTACCCTTAAGCAAATCAGCTTGTGTACCTACAGCCAACTTTTCATAGTCATCTTTTGTCCAGTTGCTATGATAATCATCAACTTTTTTAACCTTATCATAGTTAAAGGTTGCTGAGGCAGATTTCAAAACATAGACATCGCCTTTATTCTCAAAAGTCAAACGAACATAGTTGTTTCCATCTGTGTTTTCTTTTCTATAGGTAAGGTCTAGCAAATCTGGTTTATCTTCCTCGTAAGCATCACTATACTCGGCATCAGTCGCCTTACCGTGAGCGTCCAAGACCTCATCCAATGTCAAAGTACCAACCTTCAACTCCTTAAACTGATCCTCAGTCCAGTCAAACTTATAATTCTCATCGATGTACAGATAAGCTCTATCGTGACCATCACTTTGGAACTGCTCAGCATGGTTCATGACAAATTTCACTGCTTGATAGCCTGCTCCAGCAAGCGAAGTCATGAAGAAGATGATTGACATGACTAGGGCAATAATAGAAAGTGCCTTGCGTGTCGACTTCAGACTCAAAACCAAAGTCACAATAGCTAGAATGATAAGGAAGAAAGCAAGGAAAGTAAAGACAAAACCGAAAGGAAGCGTCCAAGACAAAATGACGAATAGAATCCCCAAAACTAGGATAATAATCGGCAAAGCAATATTAACAAAAGCATTATTCTTGGTTACTTTTGGTTTGTAATAAGGGTTTTCCAAAGGTATCTGACTTGCCTTTGGAGTTTCTTTTTCTTGCTCTTTCTCCATATTCAACTCAGGCATTGGCTTAGGAGCTTCCTCCTCTAATGCCACCTGAGCCTCTTCTGGTTGCGTATCTGCTACTGAGTCAGCTGTCACCTCTTCAGTAGCTTCAGAACTATCCACCTGCTTAGCCTCAACCTGCTCAGACACTTGGGCACTTGGTTCCTCCGAAGCAATGACAAAACCCTCTTTCTTAGCTTCCATAAACTCCTCAGGACTTGGTTTACGTCCATTGACGTCCTCAAAGTGACGCACCCATTCTTCTCTAGTTGCCATAGCTGACTCCTTTATCTCTTTTTCTTTATTTTATCATACTTTAATCTCGTCTTATGAAAATAAAATCGGATATAAGAGAGAATTTTTTGAGACTACCTTAGGTGCTTAAGTGACAAGCCATCTCATGAAAATGGATGGAAGAAGAAAAGAAACTGCACCCAAAAGTTAGATTTTCTCTATCACACTTTTTGGGGGCAGTTCACATTATGGTTTATTTATTACTCATCAGAAAACATCAATTCATCTATCTTTTCTCTATCTTCAGCAATACCCTTATATGACTCGATTGTATTACTAAGGAATTCCATACTTACCTCGTAATCTCCTTCATATAAATATATTTGAGCACCTAATGTTTCAAGACTTTCTAGGAGGGTCCTCATTTTTATCAATTCCTCTAAATCTAGATAATTACATTCTAATAAAACTTCTCCCTTTTGAATCCTATTTTTTATCTCACTAATTGGTATAGTCATAAAGTTTCTTACCAATTTACAAGCTTCAAAAATATTATTTGACATTTTTACTTTTGAGTAGATTACTGACATAACTTCATCCTTTAGAAATCTTGCACATATATACAGTCTAGTATTAGTAAGACTAGTTTTTTATATTTAAATGTATAGCTATGTATCTAGTCTTTTTTAATCTCCAAACTAAGCTTATAAAAACTATAAAGGCTATAAGCAATTGCAATGATTCCCAAGAAACCAAAGTATACATTATCCTTTAAACTCTTCAGATAAATGCCAATTATTATAAAGAGAAAGGTATTGATCAAAATGACTAATCTTTTATTTTCTATCTTGCCTATTTTAAGTACCAATAGTCTAATGATAAGTATCGATGGAGAGAATAAAACGGCAATGATTGTAAGTAAAATATTTTTTCTGCTAATTAAATTAGCTTTAATGCCTTTTTGAGATTCTTTTTCAATATTCATCTCTTTAAATAATAGTTCCAGTGAAACATTATCAGGTTCACTTTTTCCTAATTCCCATTTAGAAATCGTCTGACGAGTAACAAATACTTTATCTGCAAGTTCTTGCTGAGTCATACCTGTTTTAGTTCTATATTCTTTAATCAACGTAGCAATGTCCATTTTAATACCCCTAGCTTATTTCTATTCTTCGATAAAAGGCTCTATCAACAAAATTGCTATTAATATTATATAGAGAGGAAGTTTATAAATAAAGTAAGTAGCAACGAGTAATAGAAACAATAACATTCTCGTAACCCACGGATATTTGTTTGATAAACTGACCAATAAATTAACTAAAGGTTTCAGTATCAACCCCATTAATCCAAAAGCAAGCACCCATATAAAATTAGTTTTGTTTTTCTTAATAAATTGTAACATTAAGAATACCTCCTCAGATTTGTTACTTTAAATTTATCAAGACCCATGACTAAAAGCACGCAACGAATAGTAAAATATGCGCAACGTCCTTAGAAACTAGGATGCAACGCTCCAAGTCATTACGCAACGAGGAGAATATTACCTCTTAAAAGTACGAAATGGCAGTACATTAGAATCTAAAGACAGTGAAATTTTATAATAATTAAGCTGTACTATTTTAAAGTCTATATTTTCATAAACTTTTGTTTGTCTTCGAGACCAAAACGTTGGACTACGACCTTCATATTTTTGAAGCTTCTACTTTTGTAGTTACACTTTCATTAACTTTAATCATCTTTATTACGTTTCCATCAATCTTATAATTAACTTCAAAACCTGTTGGTCTTCTCTATGCACCTTACCCCTGCATCCTCCTATACTCCTTCGACTTCTCGCCATACCAGTCCTTAGCTGAGTAGCCAAACTGCTCTCTATATCGCTCGGAGTATTTGAAGAGGTAATAGCCTCGTAGCAAATCAATGGAAAAGACATAAGTCGCAAAGACAAAAATAGCAGGCATTAGGGGCATCAAAACTGCATCAATACTCCCTCTGATGTCGCTCCCGGTAGAGCGGTCAAACAGTACCAGTCCAGCTGTAATCCCCGTTCCTCCTAAAAAGACCAAGCCATCTGAAATTTTTTCGGTTACAAGAGCTACCATAGGGCTAAACTCTGTCTGATTTTGAACGGCTTCTCTCAGTTTACGGGGAACCGTTCGAATCAAATAATAAATGGACAGAAGAAACATAGCCCCCGATAGTATACTGACAATATTTCGTCGTGTCATCATCATTATACCAGCACATACTGTAAAGATAGCGAGTAAGACGACCATATAAAAGTAGGTGCAGAATTTTAGTTTCATCGGGCTTCTTCTGTACTTTATTGAAAAGAAAAGATAGATCAGATACATGACTACATACAAGAGAATGACTGGCCACTGAATCCAAGAAAATGTTGGATTTTGATCAACTGTCAATCCTTTTATAAACATGGGCATAGCAATGGAGAAGAAATAAATAACAATTGAAGTGATTAACAAGCCAATAAATCGTTTCCAGCTTCCTTTTTGATTGAGCTTTTCTACGGTCTCCTTAGTGACAAGAGACTGACTTTGCTCGAATGTATAATTTAAGAATTTCAATAGCTTTCTCCTTTTATCAAGAAAAAAAAGGAAGGTTTCCCCTCCTGTCCCTTAATTAATCCTCATCTGGACCTGATTTATAAGTAAGGTAGAATGTATCTTCACCTTCTTTGGTATCAAATGACAAGTAAACACTCTTGAGTTTGCCATCTTCAGCCTTATAATCACTATAAGAAATAGTCATTTCTTTTTTGAATTCACCTTGACGAGATGTTGAAATCGTGTATTCTGCACTTGAAGCTTTAGGGTGATCCTTAACGACATCTTCAAGTTTTGTACCGTTTGATGGATCAGTGTAATCCCCCTTATTGAGAGCATCAAACTGTTCTTTTGTCCAGTCAGCTTTATAAGACTTATCAACTTCTACCTTATCTTGAGGGAATCTACCTGAAGCATATGACAAGATAAATGTACCATCATATTGTTTCGTAAAGGTTAGGTAAACACTTTCACCATAGTCTTTACCAGAGTAGTTCAACTTCATCTCATCGCCAGAGATTTGTGCATCAGAAGCCTTACCATAAGTCTTGATGATAGACTTAACGGTATCTTTACCGACTTTCAATTTCTGGAACTTAGATTCATTCCAGTCAAATTTAGCATTTTTGTCAATGTAATCGTTGACGTCAGTGCTATCACCTTTTGAATCAGATTTAGAGTCAGATTTTGAATCGCTGTCATCATTTTTCTTGTCAGCATCATCGTCTTTATCAGCAACTTTTGATGTCTTGCTTGAGCTTGTGTTATCACTAGCGTTTTGAGAGATTTGGAAAATCAAACCACCAATAGACACAAAGAGCATGAGACCAGCAACACCTGTTGCAATGATTGAAAGCAATTTCTTGCTTGATTTAAGGCTAAAGACAAGTGAAACAACTGCCACCGCAACTGCGAGGACTGTCAAGATGATGAAGAGCCAAGCAGGACCTACAAACCATGCCAAGACTGCAAAGATTACTGAAAGTGCAATCGCAACGATTGGCAAGATAAGATTGAAAAGAGGTTTATCTGCTGAGCCAGCTGCTGCTGGATTAGGAACTGTTCCAAATCCTTGAGCTGATGAGATAGGTGCCTTTTCAAACATGCTTGAATCAAATTGTGGTGTTGGTTGTTGCACAGGTGCTTCTGAGAAAGCTTCTGCACCAAATGGTGATTCACTGCTTGCTTGTTCTGCGACGGCATCCTCAGCTGTTTCAGCTACATCTGCGATGTCATCTTGTTCTGTGACTTCTTCAGTAGCAACTGGTTCTGGAGCTACTTCTTCAGCGACAGGTTCATTAGCTGGTGCTTCTACAGATGCTGCTTGAGCAGCCAAAGCACTTGTATCAAAGTCAGCTGCTTTAGCATCCAAAAATTCTTGGGGGCTAGGCTTACGCCCGTGTACCGACTCAAAGAGTTCAGCCCATTCTGCTTTAGTTGACATAAAAATCTCCTTTTTTCAAGAAATCCAAACAAGAGGCCCCTTCAGCTTAGCGAAGTTTTCTATAGTTAGAATTTAGACACCTATCTCTGATAAGAGCAAGTAGCATGCGTCCTTCCAAAAGTCAGCCCTCACTTTTTAGCCTGAGGCAACCTTTCCCTATATCTAGTCCCATGTTCATTTTCTTGTTGATAGTTCCATTCTACCATATTTAAAGACCTCTGTTAACCGTTTCCCAAAAGGTTTTTTTCTGCTACAATAGTAGGTATAATGCACCAAAGGAGTTATATATGAAAAACATTAAAAAGTACATTCCATTAATTATTGTACTTGTTATCGCAGGCCTAGGTTTTGCCTTTCGTGAGAACATCGCACGCGTCGTTCGTGGAGATGCTTATGTTGATAATAAGATATTCACTAAACAATTAGAAAAAGCCCAAAAATCTGGAAAAGATGCCTTTCCACAGTTGTCTGACAAGGTCGGTAAGGACGAAGCTGAAGTTATCCTCCACACTTCAAAGGGTGATATCACAGTCAAACTCTTCCCTACACTTGCTCCAAAGGCTTCTGAAAACTTCTTGAAACATGCCAAGGACAAATACTATGATGGTCTTACCTTCCACCGTGTCATCAAGGACTTCATGATTCAAAGTGGTGACCCTAAGGGTGACGGTACTGGCGGAGAATCTATCTGGAAGAAAGGTTTCGCTGTTGAGCCTACACCATTCCTCTACAACATCCGTGGCGCACTTGCTATGGCCAATACTGGTGCTAAGAATTCAAATGGCAGCCAATTCTACATTGTTCAAAACAAGGACGATCAAAGCAAGCAACTAGGAAATGCTGGCTATCCAAAACCTATCATTGACGCCTACAAAAAAGGTGGTTACCCAGCTGGTGATACCAAATATACTGTCTTTGGACAAGTCATCAAAGGCATGGATGTCGTTGATACCATTGCAAACCTTGAAGTCGATGACAACAGCAAACCAAAAGAAAATGTAACGGTTAATTCCGTTGAAGTTGTGAAAGACTACAAATTCAAATAAACAAAAATCCGAGAAGTTGATTCTCGGATTTCTTTTTTATTTAACAGCAGTGAGGAGATAGTCGCCAGTGTTAACACGAGCTTCTTTAGTCGTTAAGACATCATTAAAGTCAGCTGTATTGGTCACAATGACTGGCGTGATAACTGGTAATTTAGCATCTCGGATAGTTGCTAGGTCAAATTCTATAAGTTTCTGTCCTGCTTCTACGACTTCACCTGCTTCCACATAGGTCTTGAAACCTTTACCAGCAAGAGAAACAGTGTCCATACCAATATGAATGAGAAGCTCTGCACCATTTTCAGTTGTCAAACCAATCGCATGACCAGTAGGGAAGACTAAATTAACAGTTGCCTTAGCTGGTGCGACAACTACCCCATCAGTAGGGTCAATAGCGATACCTTTACCCATAGCTCCTGAGGCAAAGACTTGGTCAGGAACTTGGTCAAGTGGGACAACATTCCCGATAAGTGGGCTTGCAATAATTTCTTGTTGAATTTCCTTAGGAGCGGGTGCAGCTTCTTCAGCTTTTTCCTCAACCTTAGCTGCCCCACCACCGTATAGATTTGGTACTCGGACAAAAAGTTGGATGAGGAAGGCAAGAACACCACCCACAATGGCAATAATAATGGCAAAGATAACTTTAGAAAGGTTACCGTCAGGCCCAATAAGGCTTGGGAAGACAAAGACACCCAGACCACCTATTGAATACGTCTTAATATCTAGGGCCATCATGGCAGCCCCCATAAGTCCTGAAACACCACATGAAATGTAGAATGGCGTTTTCATTGGAAGGGTTACCCCATAGATAGCAGGTTCTGTAACCCCAAAAATAGATGAAATGAAGGCTGGCATAGAGATGGTACGGACTTTTTCTTCTTTCGTTTTAAGCATGATAGCTCCCAACACACCTGTTTGCGTGAAACATGGAAGAATAGCTGCCGAAAGAATAATAGAACTTCCGTTTGTTGCCACATCTAGGATAGCAAGGGGAACAAGCGCCCAGTGCATTCCGAACATAACCAAGACTTGCCACGAGATACCGAGTATAAGACCAAAGACAATCGGACTAAAGTTCATGATTGCTTGGAAAAGGCTTGTCAATCCATCAGAGAAAGTATTAGCAACTGGTCCTACCACCAAGAATGTCAATGGGACAGTAATGAGTAATGTAAAGAAAGGTACCGCAAAGACTTTAATGACATCTGGGATAATCTTAGTAAAGAATTTTTGAATGTGAGAAGCTACCCAGATGGCCAAGATAGAAGGCATTACTGTTGAGAGGTAACCTCCTGCAGGAAGTGCAAATGGAATAACTCCTAGAGCATGACCTTGACCAGCTTTCTGAAGAGCAGTCACCAGCGTAGCAATATCAGGATAAACAAGTGCCGCTGCAATCGCAATAGCTGTAAACTCATTAACCTTGAAACGACGAGCAGATGTCAAAGCAATTAAGATTGGCAAGAACTGGAAGAAACCATCTCCTGCTGCATTAAAGATGACATACATAGGACTCGTTGCAGCTGACAAGCCACAAGCTGCCATGATAGCAACTATCCCTTTGATAATCCCCGCTGCAGCTAAAGGTCCAAGGAAAGGTTGGAAAATACTTGAAACCAAAGATACAAAGCGGTCAAAGAGATTCCCTTTAGGCGCATCACCTTCATCAATATCAAGACTACCACCTGCTGGAAGACCGCCAACTTGGAGAACCTCCGCATAAACATCAGGGACATGGTTACCGATAACCACCTGATATTGACCACCTGCCTTAACAACAGTAACAACACCGTCACGGTTCTTAAGGTAGTCATCATCTGCTTTAGACTCATCTTTCAAATCAAAGCGCAAACGTGTCACACAATGTTTTAAGCTATTGACATTTTGCTTACCACCAACGTGTTTGAGAATGTCTTCAGCTAATTCAGTATATTTAGCCATAAGGGCTCCTTTCTTTTCTAGGATTTTAGTTCTTTCGAGGCTTTTTCAACGAAAAAAACCTAAATAAATACCAAGAACCAATTAGGGTGAGTATACACTACTCCCATTAGTTTTTCGTATTTATCTAGGTTTTGCCTGCTGACCAGTAACAATCCTTTTGCTATGGTTATATAATATCAGAGTTCAAATATTTTTGCAAGCCCTTACAAAAATATTTTTTGTTTTTTGAGGTAAAATCTTGACCAAGATAATAAGTCATGATAAACTATTGTTAGTTTATAAACTAACAGAAAGAGAGTTACACGATGAAAACAAGTGCAATTATTGAATTTAAAGATACATACGCTAGCATGGAATGCCACGAGCTTGGTTACCAAACCAAGGAAACTGCCTTAGCTATTATTTCTCCTACTGGACATATTCTATCAAGTACACCGCTTTTCAGAAAGGTATATGGTTCAAATACTGCTCACATCGACCAACTTCCTTTCAATATAGATAACCTCAGTATCACAGCAAGAGGTCTTAGTAAAAAGGCTAAAGCCAACTTGGAAGATTGGATTACCCATACTATAATTCTTCCAATGGACTATGATAAGTCCTTTACTAAGCATCAAGAACTTTTGCACCTCTTAGCAGACTCACCTATCGTTGAGTCTGTCCAAGCATTAACTTATAAGACAGTTAAGATTCATTTTTCCGAAACACTCAATGATGAACATATTCGCCAACTGCAAGGTTTTATTCTCGCTCAGGCAGGCATCTACAGCTATATTGGGACATCTACAGTCTCAGACCGAAATGCCCACCAGGCTCTTGAATGGGCTAAACTTGATGTTAATGGTCGTTCGCACAACGATCACAAGCCTGCTATTTTCCATCGTAGTAAGGGCCTCTTAAGTGGTTTCTTTCACCATGGAAGCCAAGAAAGTATTGCATAGATAACAATTGGGACACCTTGTGTCCTTTTTTGGCAACTAAAAAAGCCCACCATAAAGGTGAGCTAAATCGACTTATTTACTGTGTTTCCAATTACTGTAGATACTAAACACTACAATCCAGATGGCTGCTCCGATAGCTCCGACAACTGTTGACTTTTGCAAGAAGAGACAAACAAAGACGAAGATGAAGAAAAGGATAGTCAATGGATTAAGAATCTTATAGGCTGGCATAAGGAAGCCATCTGCCATAAACTCTTGAGACTTACGGTACTTGAGATGAGCAAGCATGGTCAAAATATAGATGGCAATGTAGACACCCGATGAAGATGCGGTAATCAAAGCGAAGGCGTCAGATACACCAGGTAAGACGTTGATGAAGGCTGAAACACAAACTACAATGGCTGAAACAATGATAGCACGTGAAGGAATACCATTACGGGCCAAGGTATCAAGTTTCAAAGATTTCATAACCTTACTGTTTGGTGTTTCCCTAGCGATTTGGAAAAGGTGACGGCCAGTTGAATAAAGTGTTGAATTCAAAGAAGAGGCTGCTGCTGTCAAAACGACAAAGTTAATGAAAGCCGCTGCCCACTTGATACCAACCATTTGGAAGACCGTTACGAAGGGTGATTCATTAACTGGAAGTTTTTGCCATGGGAAGATAGCCATGATGGCAATGAGGGCACCCACATAGAAAATGACAATACGAATCGGAATTTCCTTAATTGCCTTTGGTAAAACCTTACGTGGATTTGCTGTCTCAGATGTTGTAATCCCTACAAATTCGATGGCTTGGTAGGCAAAGAAGACCATTTGGAAGGTCATGACAAAGCTCACCCAACCTTTAGGGAACATCTGGAAACCTTGTGTGATATTGTTAAGACTAGCATGTCCAGCTGGCGTTTCAAAGTTAGTTGCTACCATAAATATCCCTGTAGCTATCAAGGCAAGAATGGTGACAATCTTGATCATCCCAAACCAAAACTCAACTTCCCCGAAGATCTTAACCGCAATCAAGTTAACCGAACTCAGGATAATCAAGAAGACAATCTGAATCTGCCAGGCAGGCCAACTTGGAAACCAAAACTGCACATAGTTCGATACAGCCGTAATTTCTGCCATACCAAGAAATACCAGTGATACCCAGTAAGACCAACCTGAGAAGAATCCCCAGCCTTTACCAAGGTATTTCGTAATAAAATTAATAAAGGTATGTTGGTCCGGGTCCATGTAGAGCATCTCACCGATAGCTCGCATCATGAGGTACATGAAGACACCTGTCAGCATATAAACAAGTATGATTGAAGGTCCTGTTAGGGAAAGGGAACGCCCTGCCCCAAGGAAGAGACCTGTACCGATTGTACCAGCGATGGCAATCAGCTGGACGTGACGGTTTTGAAGACCACGCACCATCCCATTCTCAGTCTGGTTGTCGTCGTCTTTATGATGTTGCTTTTGCGACATTTTTTTCACTCCAATTCTATTAAGCAAGACTTATTGAGTCCTGCAATTTTTAACATAACTTATATTGTACCATTTTTGAAATAATCGGTCAATATTATACAGAATATTCAGAATTTTATACTTCAAAACAAGGGCTTGGAAAACTTCCAAACCCTTGTTACTAGTTATTATGATTCAGGATCATCAAGGCTACGACCATGCAAGCCTTTTTCACGTTGGACTTGACGTAGTTTTTCAGGTGTCACATCGTTACCTTCTTCGTCAACCACTTTAATTCCTTCGATGTGGTGACGAACTGAGCGACGATAACCCTCAATGTATTCTTCACGAAGTTTTGCTTGTTCTACCTCTTCTTCTGGTGTCAAGCCTTCTGTTTTTTTCTTTTTGGCAAGCTCATTGATACGAGCAATTTTTTCAGGTGTCATAATAAGACCTACTTTCTACCTGTCAACAGGTACTTATTTTGTATTCAATTGATTAAAGGCTGCAACAGCTTTGGCTTTAGCCACAAGACCCGAAAGAAGGGCCAAACGGTTGTTTTTAACAGCCTCATCTTCTGCCATAACCATGGTATTGTCAAAGAAGGCATCGATGACTGGGCTAAGAGCAAAGAGCTGAGCCAATTTGTCACTAGCTGAACCAGTCAATTCAAGCTCTTCAATCGCTTTAGAAAGGGCTTTTTCTTGGTCATTTTCAAAGAGACTTGCATCGACTGCTACTGAAGCATCTGCTTTTTCTGCCAAGTTGAAGGCACGTGAGAGTGATTCAACAGCTGCCTTGTAACCATCAGCCTTAGCAGCTTCTGAGAGGGCGTCAGCTGCTTCAAGCATATCTGCCACGACAAAGTTTGAACCAGCAAGAACGGCTTCCTTGATATCTTTAGATGTGCGTCCCATCATCTTATCCACACGCGCTTTGATGAAGTTGATGACTTCTGCTTGATTGTCATAAGAAAGACTATCAAATGAAAGGGCGTAAAGGCTGTCGATCAACTCATCCATAGGGATGTGCCAACCAAAAGCATCCAAGATACGAACAATCCCTTGTGTTGCACGACGAAGCGCATAAGGGTCATTTGAACCTGATGGAATCAAGCCAACTGAGAAGAAGGAAAGGAGAGTATCCAATTTATCTGCAAGCGCAAGGATAGCACCAACCTTAGTCTCTGGAAGAGCTCCGTCTGCTGAATCAGGAAGGTAATGCTCACGGATAGCTGTCGCAACCGCAGCATCCTCACCAGCAAGGAGGGCGTATTTTTCACCCATGATTCCTTGCAATTCATCGAACTCTCCGACCATACCAGTCAAGAGGTCAAATTTGTAAATTTCAGCTGCACGCGCTACGGCTGCAGTTTCTTCGGCAGTCAAACCAGCTTGCTCAGCCAATGACGCGGCAATGACACCAGCACGCGCCATGTGTTCTGAGAGAGAACCGATTTTTTCATGGAAAGTCACGTTAGCCAATTTAGCAACGAGGTCTTCAATCTTAAGCTTTTGGTCTTCACGCCAGAAGAATTCACCATCTTCAAGACGGGCCACCAAGACTTTTTCATTTCCTCGAACAACATTTTCCAAGTGCTCGGCGTTACCGTTACGGACTGAGATGAAGTTTGGTTTCAACTTACCATCAAGGTCACGTACAACAAAGTAACGTTGGTGGGTTTCCATTGAGGTCACCAAGACTTCTTCTGGAACGTCCAAATACTTAGTATCGAAACTTCCCATAAATGCAGTTGGGTATTCGACCAAGTTCAAGACTTCATTCAAAAGTCCTTCTTCGATTTGGACTTGAACACCTTGTTCTGCTTCGATAGCTTTGATTTGCTCACGAATCATGTTTTCACGTTCTTTGCTATCCGCAATCACGTAAACAGTACGAAGGTCTTCCTCATAAGAATCCGCATTGGTAATTTCCACTTCATGTCCAAGGAAACGATGTCCACGACTCACACGACCTGACTTGATATCCAAGAAGTCAAGGTCAAGCGCTTCGTCGCCCAAAAGAACTGTCAAGGTGTGAACTGGGCGAATGTATTCAAATGTGTTGTTAGCCCAGTGCATGCTGACAGGGAAAGTCAATGAAGCAAGCACTTCTGGAACGCCAACCAAAACTTCTTTAGCAGGTTTTCCAGCTTCGTGTTTAGTAACATAAACGTACTCTTCACCTTTGACTTCACGGAATTCGATATCGTCAACAGTCAAGCCTTTCCCACGGACAAATCCTTGCGCAGCTTTTGAGAAGTTACCTTCTGCATCCAAAGCGATTTTCTTAGAAGGGCCTTTAAAATCTTCGGTCAAATCGGATTGTTGATCAGCCAAACCAATCACACGGACTGCCAAACGGCGTGGTGTTGAGAAGGTTTGAATGCTTTCGTATGAGAGACGGTTATCATCCAAGAAGGCTGCCATTTTCTCCCCGAGTTGTTTTTCACTTGGTGTGACAACGTAGGCTGGCAACTCTTCAAGTCCAAGTTCTACTAATAAGTTTTTTGTCATGTTTCTTCCTTTACAAAATTCTTTTTTGATAGGCGCCTTAGGTACTGGGGACGTTGCTAACTAACTTTGTGAGGCTGTATGGAAATCTGGTGTCTCCTTGACATAGATTTCCAACAGTCTCATCAAAGTGGATTTAGCTAACTGATTTTTGAACCTAACGTTTCAAAAATCCCCATATACCAGTACAGCGGCGCCTATCCCTTTAGCAAGTCTTCGACTTGCCTCTGGGTAGCCATGTGGGCTCACTTTGTTTGCCCATTTTCCATTCTTGTAACGCTTATTATTCTTCCTCTTCTGCTAGGAGTTTGGCGCGTGTGGCTTCGTCGAGAAGTGGATATCCGAGTTTTTTGCGTTCTGCGACGAAGGTTTTAGCAACGACACGGGCCAAGTTACGGATGCGGGCAATGTAACCGGCACGTTCTGTAACAGAAACAGCGCCACGAGCATCTAGCAAGTTAAAAGTATGTGAACATTTCAAAACGTAGTCATAGGCAGGGTGAACAAGACCCAATTCCAAAGCACGTCCTGCTTCTTTTTCAAATTTTTCGAAGTTTTCAAGAAGCATGTCTTGGTCAGAAACTTCAAAGCTGTATTTTGAGTGTTCGTATTCTGGTTGAAGGAAGATTTCCCCGTATTTAACGCCTGGAGCCCACTCAATATCGTAAACAGAATCTACTTCTTGGATGTAAGAAGCCAAACGTTCCAAACCGTAAGTGACCTCAGAAGTTACCGGACCAGTTGCCAATCCACCAACTTGTTGGAAGTAGGTGAACTGAGTGATTTCCATACCGTCAAGCCAAACTTCCCAACCAAGACCAGCTGAACCAGTTGATGGGTTTTCCCAGTTATCTTCAACGAAACGAATATCGTGTTCCAAAGGATTGATGCCCAATTTTTCCAATGACTCAAGGTAGAGCTCTTGGATGTTTGATGGAGAAGGTTTCATAACCACTTGGAATTGGTGGTGTTGGTAAAGGCGGTTTGGGTTTTCCCCGTAACGACCATCTGCTGGACGACGAGATGGCTCTACATAAGCCGCATTCCATGGCTCAGGACCAATGGCACGAAGGAAGGTGTAAGGACTCATGGTTCCCGCACCTTTTTCGTTATCATAAGCCTGCATGAGCATACAACCCTGGTCATTCCAGTATTGTTGCAAAGTCAAAATAATTTCTTGAAATGTTAATTTCTTAGACATTGAATACTCCTTGATTAAAAATGATTTCTTGCGACACGAGTCTGCCTCGTCGATTATACGAGGCAGGACGAGTTAGTACTGCGTCTAGCTCAGGCACCCTAGTGCTGAGCGTGGGGCAGTCCGACTGTAAGGAGGTCTCTGCCACTGACGCAGTGGAAGGTTAGTTTTTTAGACATTATTTACTCCTTTAATTTATATTATCTTTTTAGGTTTATTTATCAAGCAACCAAGAAAAAGCTGGATCCTGAAAAATATGACGTTTGGGAATAGTTTGTAAATTCTGATCGCATTCATCTATTGTACCTAATTTCAAAGCACAGACTTCTGGTATATTTTCTTGAACAGTGAAAATTTGACTATGACAGTTCTGGCAGTAATAACGCTGTTTTCCTGGAGAAGAACTATACGTAACAAGCTTTTCTTTTCCATGCAATACTAGATTTTTACTGCTAACTTTAGCATTAACTGTATAGGCAGACGCAGTTGCTTTCCGACAGAATGAACAGTGGCAGAAAACTAATTCAGATAATTCCTCATCTAGAGTGTAAGTCACTGCTTTACATAAACAAGATCCTTTAAGCATTGTACTCCTTTCTACTTAGGCATTAGATGAATTCAAAAAGAACCGAATTTCAACACCCAAGCCTTGCGACTAGGGGCGTCAGAAACGCGGTTCCACCCTAATTTATTACTTCATTTTATCTGTTTGTCTTCAGCTCTTTGCTGAGAGAAAGCGCCACTTGCTTACTTTGCTCTACTTGGCTTTCACTATCCCAAGCTCGCTAGAAAAACGCCATAAGCCCTTCTTTCTTGTCAGTATTATAGCAGAAATAGAGAAACTTGTAAAATAAAATTCTAATCCTTCTTACTGATTCCCATTTCCTGACGAACATGGGCATGAGCATCCTCATGGAGAATATCATTATCAATAATCGAGGCATCTCGAAGTTCTTCGGCCTTTTTCTTGTCCTGATGGGTTAAGTCCTGATTGGGATCATAAGACTTCTCAACGATGGACAAGAGATGATTTCGAATTTCCTTTTCCTTACGAATTTTGGCTTTTTCGCGGTAGCTAGCCACAACTAGCACGACCAACATCAGCATTCCCAGATAACCGATAATAGGATACATAACCGCTACCAATTGACGGAAGCCCATGAAGGAAATAGCGAAGCCAGCTAGGGCAAATGCAACCACAAACAACTTGAAGCGCTTATCACTACCTGCTGAGAAACGTTTCCCAAGGGCATAGTAAAGACTAAAGACGGTATTAAAAATCAAGCCAAAGATGACCAAGGCATAGAGCGTCGCAAAGATAGGGTTCACTTTCTTAGCAATAGCCAACATTGGAACATCCGAGCTAGCACTCTTATCACTGTTAGCAAAGAGAATCAAGGTCGTGACGAAGAAAATCACACCAACCATGAATCCTCCCCAGGCCCCACTCTTTTCAGCTTCATTGATTTTGAGAATAGAGCCACCCATGACAAAGGCCATGGCTATGGCTGACATGACACAAACGGCGAAATAGTTAACCACAGACAGCCAAATACTCGGAAAAGGAGATTGAATGGTTTGCGACACCTTATCCATCTCAGCAAAATCCCAGTGACGCCCTAAAACATTGGTCACGAATATCATGGCAATCATAACCAAAATCATAGGGGTAAAAACTCCAATAACACCAATGATTTTTTTGAAATCTAGGAAACTCACAAAGATAGTCAGAGCTGTACACAGGAAGGCACCTACCCAAATCGGAAAGCCGAACTGTTGGTTTAGGTTAGCCCCTGCCCCCGCTGTCATCACAAAGCCAAACAGGAAACAAGTGATAATCAAAGCGATATCCAAAATACGGTAGATAACAGGATGACTGATTTCTGCCAGGACTACTGAGTGATCGTCTGAGCGGTAATAACTTCCCAAAGCAATCATGAGTCGCCCAAAGCCAACATGCAAAACTCCTAGAACTATGACACCTATCAGTCCCCAGGCTCCAAAACTAACAAAATACTGTAAGAGGTCCTGCCCTGAAGATACCCCTGCGCCAATCATTACACCGACATAGGCCAGGGCAATGCTCCAAATACGTTTTGACATATTACCTCCTGTAAAATATAAAGTATTTCTATTTTACACTACTCTAACACCTTTGTAAAAATCAATTAAAAACAGCACCTTCATAAGAAAGTGCTACTTATTCTCTTATTTTTCCCAACCTTTTTGCCCATCAACATATGTTGCCTGTAAGTCCAAGGAATCATCTAGTACGATAAAATCAGCTGGTAGACCTACTTTTAGGCTTCCGCAAGTATTTTCAAGTCCAACCGATTTAGCTGGAACACTAGTTGCCATTTGCAGAGCTTGAGCAACCGTCACAAGTCCCCAATCAACCACATGTTTGGCACCATCTTTAAGTTGTAGGATAGATCCAGCTAGGTTACCGCCTTCTTTGAGGCGGGCAGTCCCATTTTCAACAATAACAGGAAGTTCACCCAGCATATAGTCGCCATCAGGACGTCCTCCCGCCGACATACAGTCTGTAATAAGGGCAACTCCTCGAGGTGTCTTTTGCTTGATAAGAACCTTACAGGCTGCAGGAACCACGTGATGACCATCTGCGATCAACTCACCAATCGTTTCTGGACTATCAAAGGCTGCACCAACCATACCAGGCTCACGGTGGGTAAAACCACGCATCCCATTGTAGACGTGGACCCAAACGGACGCCCCAGCTGCCACTGCTGCCATCGCTTCTTCATATGTGGCATTGGAATGACCTAGAGCAATAGTTACGCCTTGCTTGGTTGCTTCTTGGATAAATTCAGCTACTCCCTCACGTTCAGGAGCAAGAGCCAATTTAATCAATTTTCCTTGAGCTGCCTCCTGCCATGCCTTCAATTGTTCCACACTTGGATTGCCCATGTATTTAGGATTTTGAGCTCCCTTATAGGTTTCAGTAAAATAAGGTCCTTCAAAGAAGAGCCCTTGAATTTTGGCACCAGTTTCCTTACCAACCGTATTAGCTGTTGTTTGGCAAATAGCTTTTAACTCTTCAAATGGCGCTGTTAGAGCTGTCGGTAAGAAAGAGGTCACACCTGCTGAAAGTAAGGCTTGACTCATACCTAGAAGACTTTCCTCAGAATTATCCATGACATCATAACCCGCAAATCCATGAATATGAGTATCTACAAGACCCGGAGCAATCTGATAATTACTGTAATCCAGTACTTCTGCACCTTCTGGTACCTTTTCTGTCCAGTCACCGAAATGACCATCCACAACCTCTAGGTAGCCACCTTCCTTGATTTTATTCTCAAAGTAAAAACGTTTGGCTGAAATATAATAGGTCATAGGACCACCTCTCATCATTTTTCTATATTCTTAATACGCTTTCATTATATCAAAAAAGCCGAGAATTTTTCTCGGCTTTCTCTATTAAATCACACCCTCTGTAACCTTTTCAACAAGATTAATCGCATGGTCTGCGATACGTGTGTAATGTGAGAGGTAATCAACATAGTTGATACCTGCTTGCGCAGTACATTCACCATTGTTAAGACGTTTGGTATGTATTTTACGCAATTGTTTTTCAAGTTTTTCCAACTCTTCATGACGAAGGATGACTTGACCTGCAAGTACCTTGTCATCATCTACAACCACACGAATACTATCAAGGGCGATGCGGTGAGTACGGTTGTAAACATCCGCAAGCTCAGCCTTGGCAGTATCAGAGAATTCAATTCCCTTACTATGAATGTGTTGTGAAAGGTTTGCACTTGCAACTGCAAGGTCACCAATACGCTCCAAGTCACGAACAGAGTCAAGCACACTTGCCAACACTTCATTTTCAGAAACGCTTAGAGATTCGTTAGAGATGTCAATCAAATAAGTTGTCAACTCTTCGTCAATACTATTAACTGCTGTTTCATACTTCTCAACCTTATCGAAGTATTTTTCATCTCCCTTAGCAAAGAAAGCATAGGAAGCTTCCAAAGACTGGATGGCGTACGATGCCAAGTGCACCAATTCTTTCTTAGCATTACCAAGGGCGATAGCTGGTGCTTGTGTGATAAGCAAACGGTCCAAGTAAAGTGCTTCGTACTTGTTAATCTCATCTTCACCAGGAATAATCTTAGTCACAAGGTAAGCCAAGAGTCCGATGAATGGGAATTGAACAATAGTATTTGCGATGTTAAAAGTACCGTGAGCAAAGGCGATAGTCATCTCAGGTGTCAAACCAAGCACAGACTTAAACCATTGAATCAAGGCTGTGAATGGTACCAAGAGAATCAAACACAAGACCGTCCCAATGACGTTGAACAGTACGTGAGCCCCTGCCACACGTTTAGCTGCAATGTTTGAACCAAGAGCAGCTAGAACCGCTGTGATAGTCGTCCCGATATTATCCCCAAAGAGGATTGGAAGGGCACCTTGCAGATCAAGCAAACCACCTGAGTAGAGACTCTGAAGAATACCGATGGTCGCTGCTGACGATTGAATCAACATGGTCAAGCCAGCACCGATGATAACCCCCATGACTGGGCGATCACCCAAGGTTGCCAAGTAGTCCTTAAAGGCTGTAACTGACTTCAAAGGTTCTACCGCATCTCCCATAAGGTTAAGGGCAAAGAAAATTCCCCCTACACCAAACAAGATACGACCTAGGTTATTGAGCTTCTTATTGCTTGTAAAGAAGAGAAGCGCAGCCCCCAGGAAAATCACTGGAAGGGCATAGTCACCAAGCTTGAAACCAATCATGAAGGAAGTTACGGTTGTACCGATATTTGCCCCCATGACAATACCAATAGCCTGACGAAGACTTAAAAGCCCTGCCGAAACCAGACCGACGACAATAACGGTAACCCCTGAACTCGACTGAATCAAGGCCGTCATGACAATACCAATCAAAACCCCTAAAAACGGGTTGCTGGTATACTTATCGATGTAAAAACGCAACTTATCTCCGGCTGCTTGTTGAAGACCATCTCCCATGTACTTGATACTGAAGAGGAAAAGCCCCAAACCACCGAGGAAAGAAAACGCAATATCTTGCCAATTTACTGACACATTTTTGTCCTCATTATTTAAAATTTTTCGGTAAAACCGACCTTTCTATTGTATCGATTTATCAGAGAATAGACAAGACTTTTTCCACAAAATAATAGAAAGATCAGAAGAAAATCTGACCTTTCTAGATATCTCAATTAATCCACTTGAACATAACGGCGAACACCACTATAGCTGATGTAAGAAATCCAACTATGACCGTCTTGCGTAACCTTCAAATCGAAGTTAATCTTATCGCCTGCTTCTAAGTAAAATTCTACTGGAGCTGTATCACTAGGCGTATTTTTGACAGCCGTACGTTTGGTAAGCGTGTAGCTACCAGATTCTGATATACCACCATCAATTGGAAGTTGATTGTCAGTAACTGTCACGTCTTTAGGTAGCGTCACATTATCTGATTCTTTAAAGTAGACTTTTGTTCCACCAGTACTGGTTACTTGAATGGTATCTTGTTCATAACTTGGACCAGAAATAGCTGCTTTTTTAGAGACAAAGCTAATATCTCCAACGATACCAGAGGTGTCCCCCCTATCTCTTGAGAGGGTAGCATCATACTTACCTGAGCCCTCTTGATAATCATCTTTCGGGTGTACATAATTATGAACTGTCGCTTGGCCTTGTGCAGTTATATCTCCTATTAGGCTAGTGTTGTTAAAGACCAGACGGCTGCCATCACTAGACTTCCAAGTTCCGGCAATACTATCAAACTGACCACGCGCTACCGCACTCACATCCATATCCACAGTGGTCACTTGCGTATCCGTTTTAGCTTGAGCTTGACTGCTAGATTGACTACTTGAAGCTTGACTATCACTTGAGCTCTTTGGCGCTTGGGATTGACTCGCTGAAGATTGATTCTCGTTTGAAGATTTAGGAGCCTGTGACTGACTGCTTGAGGGAACTGATGAACTATTTGAAGATGATGACTGAGCCTGACTACTGCTTGAACTTGGTGCAGAAGACTTTTTGCTACTTGGTGCACTTGAAGATTCAGTATTTGAACCAGAAGACTCCTTGACTTTAGTACTAGACTTGCTGGTCTTACCACTATCTTTATTGGATGATTTAACTCTACTTGATGAGGTCACCTGGCTGCTCTTAGGCGTCTTATCTGCTGAACTCGATTCCTTATGGCTGGAACAGGCCGTCAGCAAAGCCATTGAGGAAAGGGTAACCATTGAAAGCACAATTGCTTGGGAAAATTTGTTTTTCATAATCATTTCCTCATTTCTAGTCTTTCATAAAAAGTAAAGATAGGGCCTATGTTATAAGGAAACATCAGGTTCTCTCTACTTTTAAGGGAAAAATATCTTCTACATTTTCATTATATCATTTTCTAATGTAAACGCTAACATATTAGACTTGTAAATTCTAAAATAGAGATGAAAATATCTTGAATCCTTGTGATACAATAGAGACAAAAAATTGAAAGTTATACCATGACATTCTATCTTCTAGCACAAGTATTCTCAGCCATAGGTGCCCTATGTGTCGCTATATCCTCTTTTGCAAAATCAAAAAATAACATGCTCGTCTGGCAAATTACCGACTATATTTTTACTGCTATTGCCAACCTGCTTCTCGGAGGCTATACCGGTGCTTTAACCATTAGTATTTCCATCATACGTAATAGCCTGATGGTCAAAAAGAAGATGACCAAGACTATCTTGACCATCCTCATCATTATTCAAATCATCGTCGGAACCTATCTCAATCAACTTGGGATTATTGGTTATTTACCTATCATCTCCTCAGTTTCTTATAGCCTAGCTATTGCTGCCACACCAAACCTTCAGTGGCTTCGCTGGGTCATTATTGAAAATATGTTACTTTGGCTAATTTATGATTTGACCATTCAGGCTTACCCAGCTGCCATCACTGATGTCACTATCACACTTACTACTCTCATTGCCATTATCAGAAATCGAAAAACCTTTAGCAAACAATAAAGCTAAAGGTCTTTTTCTTATAGAGCCCAAGTACGAATGGCGTGTGCCACACCTGCCTCGTCATTTGTCAAAGTCACATACTTACACAAAGCCTTAATGTCGTCACTCGCATTACCCATGGCAACGCTTTGACCGACGAATTGAAGCATTTCAAGGTCATTAGCAGCATCACCTAGAGCCATGATTTGATCTGGGTTAATGTCAAGTTTTTCCGCCAAATGCTTAAGTCCACTGGCCTTAGTTGCCCCTTGCGGCATAATTTCAAAGATATAGTCTTGACTACGAACTGTGCTATAGCTCTGATCAAGTCGATCTTGCACAGTATTTTGGAAGGCGTCCAAAGGTTCAGAATCTGCCATATACATGGCTTGGAAAATCACTTGCCCTTCCGCAAAGATATCTTCCAAACTCCTAGCTTTCGCTTCTGTGAAGACAGTGCCAGCATCATATGCTACAAGCTCAGGTACCTCATCGCCCACAACATAGTAAGTCTTTTCTCCAGTCAAGGTTAGGGCCACCTCTGGGAAGTCTTCGCAAGCCTGCAAGAGTTCTTCCATTTCAGGGCGAGATAAACTTTCAGATTGAAGCAAGGTCCAATTTTTAGTTTCATAAGTAGAGCAACCATTGTTCATGATAATGTACTCTTCTTCACTAAGCCCCAATTTCTCAAAATGAGGAAGAATCCCCGAACGTGGGCGACCTGTACAAAGTACGATTTTAATGCCTGCTTCAGCCGCTTCTTGAATAGCCTTAATATTCTCTTCAGGAATCTCTTTTTGGCTATCTAAAAGCGTCCCATCCATATCTATTGCTATCAATTTAATCATACTATCTAACCTTCTCTCTTTCAAGGGAGTGCAAAAATCCATCGAGGTGTGCATCTCAATTCCTAATGTAACTACCTCCATTATAACACATAAAAATCAAAAAAGACGTGCCGAATCGACACATCATGTTGTCTATAAACCATTCCGTAGGGGGCCTATTGATATTACAAATACAAGCCCTTTTCTACACTTTTCTTAACCAACTCTTCCGTCAGCTTCCATAACTCTTCAGACTCACTTTTTATAAATTTTTTCTTTTCTAATACCATGTCTGAACTAATATTATCTGGATTATAATTACATTCTGACACTTCCAAGTGATTTATTAGTGGTACCAATGCGTCAATGACTCTTGCATATCTTGCCTCAGCACTCTGCCCTTTTTCAAATTCTAGCCAAGATTCTTTCATATTCAAATATTTTTCTTCTGGAAGGATGCTCATTGTTTTTTTAATAGATTCTAGCTCTCTATCATGAGAGTGAACCTTTTTTTTATCGTCAAAAACCCAAGTATCTCCAGCATAGATCTCACCTAGATCATGAATCAGTAACATAGAAATGACCTTTTCCATATTCAATTTTTCAGGATAATAATCTTGAAGAACAATTGAAGCTATCGCACCCTGCCAAGAATGCTCGGCACTATTTTCAAATCTTCCATCAAGGGTTCTATTAAATCTTGTTACGGACTTCAATTTCTCTATTTCTTTAATAAAATCAACTGTTTTATCTAAATCACTCATTGTCGCTCTCACCTTCCTAATAAGTGTCATAAATGGTTAACTGGTATTGTTCAATGATGCTGTTTAATTTGTCTCCATAGGTTGTATCCGTAGCGTAGACCCCTGTTAGGGCAGCTGTGGCATCTTTATAACTCTTTGTCTTGGAACGGTGCACCCCTACATAGTAGCTCCCCTCAAGAAAGTCCACATAGTCCTGTAAAGAATTTTCCACAGAGCCATAAGAACGAAAAGCTGCATCAATATAGTAAGGATTGCCCTTACCATCATCCTCCCAGGTTGGTAGGGTTACACTTTGACCATTGTAGTCCCCCTTAATTCCAAAAAAGTTATAGGACGGCTTCTGACTCAAAGTAGATTGTCCAGAGTCAGATTCCAAGATGGCCTGAGCAATCATGACAGATGCATAAAGATCGTTTCTAGCCGCCAAATAGCGGGACGTCTCGCCAATCTCGGCAATAAAAGCAACCGTGGTCTCATCCGTAGATGTCATGTTCTTTTCCATGGTCAACCTTGGAAAATTCAAACTAGCAAGGAGTCCCAATAAGGCAAATAGGCCAATAAAAATCAGACTCCACTTCTGGAAAAATTTAGGAAAGAGCAAGAAAGACTTCTTTTTCTTTTTAGTTTTCTTAGGTCTAGCTTTCGTGTTGCTTTTCTTTTTTCCTTTTGCCAATCGGTCACCCCCTCAATCATACTAACTCCTCTAAGTATATCAAAATTCACTAAAAAAGACCCAAACCAACCGGTTTAAGCCTTCATTATATTAAATGGCGTCTCCACCACGTTCACCAGTACGAATACGGATAACATCATCAATAGGAACGATAAAAATCTTCCCATCACCAACTTCTCCTGTCGCCACGGCACTACGAATAGCTTCAACAACTTCGTCAACTGCCATGTCCTTGACTACAATCTCAACCTTAACCTTAGCTAATAAGGTAGGAACAATGCGCTGTCCACGAACAAACTCTGCAAAGCCACGTTGATTACCATAACCTAGTACTTGACTCACAGTCATCCCTTTGGCCAAGCCACTACCAGTCAAGGCGTTTTTCAAATCTTCTAATTTATCCGAACGAATAATCGCTTCTACTTTTTTCATCTGTATTCTCCTACGAATCTAAGCCCATAAAGGTTGGATAGGCTGTTTCCTTGTGTTCACAGTCATCAAGACCAATAGCTTCATCACGGTCACTAACACGTAAAGGCATATAATGAGCAATTACTTTAATAATACCATAGGTCACAAGAGCAGACCAAATAGCTGTAAAAATAATAGCCAAAAATGTCACAATAAACAGATGCGCCTTTCCATAAATCAAGCCAATATTGGCCTTATCTAGGGCTAAATCTGGTGTCGTAAAAATCGCAGTGGCAAAACCACCAAAGATACCTCCAACACCATGGCAACCAAAAGCATCCAAAGCATCATCATAGGCAAAACGTTTCTTCAAGACTGAAATAGCATAGAAACAAATCGGACTAACCATAAGACCAATTAGAATAGCACTCCAAATTGAAACAAAACCAGCTCCAGGTGTGATTGCAACTAGACCTGCTACCAAACCGGTTGAACCACCAACCAAGGATGGATGTCCTGTGACATGTTTTTCAATTGCCAACCATGAAAACATGGCTGCAGCAGCTGACACATGAGTGGTTACTAGCGCGTGAACTGCCAAACCATTAGCAGCCAAGGCTGATCCTGCATTAAAGCCAAACCAACCAAACCATAAGAGACCCGCTCCCAATAGGACAAAAGGAACATTATGAGGACGGTGTTCTAAAATGCCAAAATCACGACGTTTACCAACAACGATTGCCAAAACTAGGGCTGATACACCTGAGGTAATATGAACCACATCACCACCTGCAAAGTCAATCGTCCCCCATTTTGCAAGGAGCCCTTCATCCCAAACCATATGTGCAAATGGATAATAGACAAAAAGTAACCAAAAAATAACAAAAATGGCTAAAGGTGTAAAGCGCATCCGTCCTACCACTGAACCCGTCAATATCGCCACACAGATAATCGAAAACATCATCTGAAAAGCAGCAAACAGCATATCAGAAATGGTTAAACCACGGCTTGAGGCCGTTTCAGACACACCATTTAAAAAAAGGTGACTGAAATTACCGAAGAAATTCCCATGACCGCCAAAAGAAAGCGAGTAGCCAACAACAATCCACAAGAGAGAAGCTATAGCTAAGGGAAGAACAGACATCATCATGGTATTGATAACATTCTTACGACGTCCAAGCCCACCATAGAAGAAGGCCAAGGCCGGTGTCATCAAACAAACCATGGCAGAACAAATCAATATAAAGGCACTGCTACCTGTATCCATGAAACCACTCCAATGCGTAAAATATTTTATGTCAGATAATATAACACAAAACCATGAGACAAACAAGTGTATTTACGGAATTTTTTGATAATTCTTTCTTTTCTAACATCTTGTGTTGCCACAAAAAAAGAGCCTCTTAAACCCCATGAAAAAGGTTATAAAGCTCTTGTCTATTCATTTTTCGCTCTTTAGCAACGGTTTTTATAGCCTGATTAGGTTTCATTCCAGAGGCAATTAAAGCTTCTACAGCCTCTACCGGGGTAACATTTGATGTTAGATTTTCTTCCTTATCATTTTCAGAAGCTCCAGCCACAATCAGTAAACATTCACCCTTGAGAGGATTACTAGCAATATAATCTAAAACTTCTGAAATAGATCCTCGTTGGTACTCTTCATAAAGCTTGGTCAATTCTCGAACTAAAGTTACTTGACGGTTGCCATAGACCGCATGCATATTTTCAAGGGTGTCCGCCACACGGTAAGGTGACTCGTAAAAAATCTGTGTCTCAGGATAAGACAGTTTTTCCTTGAAGAAATCAATCTGCTGTCCTTTTTTACGGGGTAGGAAGCCATAAAAAATATGAGGTTGGGGTGCTAAACCACTGGCAATCAAGGCTGTAATACCAGCCGATGCTCCCGGTAAGGCCACCACTGGAATATCCTCTGCAATGGCGGCTTTGACCAAATCATGCCCAGGATCCGAAATAGAAGGCATCCCCGCATCAGAAACCTGAGCCAAAGAAAGACCTGACTTCAAGCGCTCCAGTAAATCTGGAATTTTCTCATAAGCATTGTGCTCATGAAAAGAATACTGCTTCGTTTCAATCTCAAAATGCTTGAGCAAGAGACCCGTATTGCGCGTGTCCTCCGCACAAATAAGATCCACCTCTTTCAGGATTTGCACACTACGAAAAGTCATATCCTGCAAATTCCCAATAGGTGTGGGAACCAGATAGAGGGTACCGTAGCTAGATTGCCCCTTAAAACTCTTTTGAATCCGCATGCTTAGTCTCCGTACAACAATTCTGCACAGAAGCCACAAGCTTCATTATTATCACGACGTTGGCCATAAAAATCTGGACAAATATGGAATCCATCATCGTAAATAGCCTCGAGATTTACCTTACCATGAGACATTTTAGTCCCTGTCTCCTCTTGAACCACTTGACTCAAGTGCTCACGCAACTTGTCGTTTTCCAACTTTAGGGCCGTATTTTCATCAAGAATCCCTGAGAAGTTCGCCTTAATCGCTTCCACTTCTGCCAACATCGACATCAAATTTTGTGATAATTCCTCGAATTTATCATACAATTCACGCTTTTCCATTTAGCTGAACTTCCTCCACTCCATAAGTTAGGGGCGCACGCCCTTTTTCAAATACAACCTTAATGGTCCCTGCAATTACATCAATGGCAACAACCTGACCTGTGCCATCCTTGGTTTCAATGTCATCACCCAAGTCAGGATAACTAGCCTTGCTATCTCGGTAAAAGTCATCTTCATAACTGAGACAACACATAAGTCGACCACAGACCCCATTCATCTTACCAGAATTCAAAGATAAACTTTGGTTTTTAGCCATCTTAATTGATACTGGTGGGAATTCACCCAAAAAACTAGAACAACAAAGTGCCCGCCCACAAGGTCCTAAGCCACCATAAATCTTTGATTCCTCACGACTTGAAATTTGGCGCAACTCAATACGTGTCTTAAAGTAAGAAGCCAGATCTTTGAGCAATTGACGAAAATCTACCCGTTTTTCAGCAACAAAACTGATTAGCACATAAGAGCAATTTAGCGGAAAGACAATATCAACGACCTTCATTTCTAGCTGATTTTGAGCAATCAAATCAGCCACTACTCCCATACTCTTTTCAGCCTTCAAAAGATTTTCATCATATCTAGCGAAATCTTTCTCCCCTGCCAATCCTTCAACCCGATTCAAATCCGCAGGCAAACTAACCTCAGGAAAATCAGTGTTTTCCATGACAACCTGGGCTAGGCGTTTATCTTTTTTCTCCAAAACGACTACAAAGTCATCTTTGGCATAATTTTTATCAGGAACAACATATTCTACTGCTCCAGTTTCTTCAAATTTTATTCCAATGACTTCTGTCATGATAATACCATATACTCCATCGCATTTTGAAAGCTGACATTAGCTAGCCACATTTTTCGTGCCTCATAAACTAAGCCTAACCATCGTCTTGCTTGTGGATTTTGTATATCCTTCCCCAATTGATAAGTTAAAAAAGCCCAGACCATCTCTTGTTCCGACTTTTCACTACACTGGACAGCCAGTTTTGCAACATCCAAATAAAGCAGGTCCTGATTAGATAGCAGGGACTGTGTGAAACGCTCTACTGTATTAATCAGATCAAGAATCCTATTATCCTTAGCTAAGTCTAAAGCCTGAACATCATCTTTAGCAAAATCCGCCAACACTTTGGCTTGTGTCAGCAACAAGCCTTCCTTCTGCAGCAATTCTTCCAGATAAGCCCGATTCTTAGGAAAATAAAAGAGTTGAGCTCGACTTTTAATCGTCGGTAAAATACGACTATCATCAGCTGTCAAAAGAAAAATATAAATCTGACTTTGAGGTTCTTCAATAAACTTTAATAGACTATTGGTAGCATTGACATGCATCTTATCTGCATCACGAATGATAAACACCTGAGCCTGTCCCTCAAAACTCGATTGACTAAACTCTCTGGTCAACTGACGAATCGTGTCCGTCTTAATAATCTGTCCTTGTGGCTCTACTAATTTAACATCAGAAAAGTCCCCCTGTGCAATCAAGCGACAGGGACGACAATGACCACAAGGTAGACCATTCTCAGGAGTCACACAAAATCGACTCTGTGCTAGCCAAATAGCCATGTCGAGACTTCCAAAATCACCCGAAAACAAATAAGCATGACTCAAACGATTTTCCCTGATAATTTGTGAAAACTCTTCAAATAGTTTGCTTTGACTTTCAGCTAACTTCATCTTGCTCCTTATAAATAGCCTTTAATTACTTTCCAAGCGTCCTCTACAACATCTTCAAAAGCCTGTGAGGCATCGATTAGCTTGATACGTTCTGGTTCAGCCTGTGCTAAATCTAAATAACCTTGACGTACACGCTGATGCAAGTCAAGCTTCTCTAAATCCAACCGATTGACTTCACGTTCACCGCTGGCTGCAATGCGGGCCAAACCAGTCTCAGAATCCACATCAAACAATAGGGTCACATCAGGTTTATAACCATCAGTCGCATAGGCATTTAACCAGGCAATCTCATCCTGATTCAAGCCACGGCCAGTACCTTGATAAGCAACTGATGAATCAATAAAACGATCCATGATGACCATATTGCCTTTTTCAAGCTCTGGCAAAACCTTCTCAACCAGATGTTGACGGCGAGCCGCAATATAGAGTAAGAGCTCTGTCTTAGCATCCATAGCCGTATTATCTACATCCAAAATAACCTCACGGATTTGCTCTGCAATAGCTACTCCGCCTGGTTCACGTGTCGTCACGACTTTGGCTGGATAGGCTTCTCTAAGACGAGGTAAAAGCGCCTCCAAAACTGTGGTCTTTCCAGCACCATCTGGCCCTTCGATTGAGATTAATAACCCTTTTGACATGATACTTCCTTTTTTATTTTTTCACCTTCTATTTTATCAAATTTTAGCTTAAATGAACAATCTAGGACAAAAGAAAACAGAGGTTTCTAAAAACCCCTTTTTCTATCTGAATACTTCTGACCATGCCGATTGCAGGTTTCGAACCTGTGACCTACGCGTTACGAGTGCGTTGCTCTACCAACTGAGCTAAATCGGCTGACACAGTCATTCTAGCACTATGTCCTAAAAAGTCAAGTTCTGTATGATATTTAGAAAAAAGAACTTGGACGAACCAAGCTCTTTCTTTTCTTACAATGATTTGTAAAGTTGACTTGCATTTTCAACAGTGAAACCATATTCTTTAAAGATACGGTCACCAGGTGCTGAGGCACCCCAAGTATCAATAGTAAGTGTTTTACCTGCAAGACCAACGTATTTGCCCCAACCAAAGCTAGTTCCAGCTTCGATAGCCAAACGTTTTGTCACAGCTGCTGGAAGGACTTCTTCTTTATATGCGGCATCTTGTTCATCAAAGAGGTTTTGTGATGGCATTGAAACAACACGAACATGCACACCTTCAGCTTCAAGAGCAGCCTGCGTATCAAGAGCCAATTTCACTTCAGAACCAGTGGCAATGATGATACCATCAAGATCACCTTTTGCTTCTGAGATGATGTAAGCTCCTTTATTGACACCAGTTTCAGCATTTTCAGCAGTACCATCAAGGACTGGCAAGTTTTGACGCGTCAAGACTAGCATTGTTGGACGTTCAGTCTCAGCCAAGGCACGTTTCCATGCAGCATTAGTTTCATTACCATCTGCAGGACGGATAACGTTAAGGTAAGGCATTGAACGCACACTTGCCAATTGTTCGATTGGTTCGTGAGTAGGTCCATCTTCACCAACTGCTACTGAGTCGTGTGTCATTACATAAGTTACTGGCAGGTTTTGAAGAGCTGCCATACGTACTGCTGGAAGCAAGTAGTTTGAGAAGACGAAGAAGGTACCACCATAAACACGAGTACCACCATGAAGAGCAATACCATTCATCGCTGCAGCCATAGCAAACTCACGCACACCAAACCAAATATTACGTCCAGCATAGTTGTCTGCTTGGAAATCAGACTCAGCCTTAACCATAGTATTGTTAGAAGCTGAAAGGTCTGCTGAACCTCCCCAGAATGAAGGAACTTGTTCAGAAATCTGTTGGATAGCTTGTTGGCTTGATACACGGCTAGCTACTGCTGAACCCAATTCATGAGCATTCAAGTTAACGTGTACAGGTTCATTTGCAAAGGCAAACTTGTATTCAGCAGCCAATTCTGGGTAAGCAGTTTCATATTCTGCAAATTTAGTTTGCCAAGCATTTTCAGCAGCTTCACCACGGAATTTAATACCAGCTTCAAAACGACGAGCAACTTCATCTGGAACTGTAAATGCCGGTGCATCATAACCGTAAACACCTTTTGCGTGATCAATGCCATCTTGACCAATTGGAGCACCGTGGACAGCTGATGTTCCTTGCCCTTCAGCTCCATAACCAATGATTGTCTTAACTTCAATGATAGATGGTTTATCTGTCTCAGCCTTAGCTTCTTCGATGGCTTTAGCAATAGCTTCCAAATCATTACCATCTTTGACAAGAATGTGTTGCCAACCATAAGCTTCAAACTTTGCCTTAACATCTTCTGTGAAAGCCATTGAAGTTGGTCCATCAAGTGAGATATCATTTGAATCGTAAAGAAGCACCAACTTACCAAGTTTAAGGTGACCAGCAAGACTGGCAGCTTCTTGAGAAACACCTTCCATCAAACAACCATCGCCATGGAGGGCATAAGTATAATGGTCAACAATATCAAAACCAGGTTTGTTAAATTTAGCTGCCAAGTGTGCTTCAGCCATTGCCATACCTACAGCATTAGCAATCCCTTGACCAAGAGGACCTGATGTTGCTTCAACACCATCAGTATGGTTAACTTCAGGGTGACCTGGAGTCTTAGAGCCCCATTGACGGAAATTCTTCAAGTCGTCCATTGTCACATCATAGCCAGAAAGGTGCAATAGACTATAAAGCAAGGCAGAACCATGACCAGCAGAAAGAACAAAACGGTCACGGTTTGTCCAGTTACGGCTAGTCTTTGGATTGACATTCATCACATGGTTCCAAAGCACATAAGCCATTGGCGCTGCACCCATAGGAAGACCTGGGTGCCCAGAATTCGCGGCTTGAATTGCCTCGATCGAAAGCGAACGAATAGTGCTGACCGCCATTTGGTCAATTGCATCAAAAGTCATGATTCTAACTCTCCTTTTTTGGGAAAAAATGCGGAGCATACAGACTATTAGCGTCTGAGCTCTAGTTATACTATTTTAATTATAGCATATTATCTATCTCTTTGGGCAGTCCAATTCTATTTGTGAGACCCTAAACCTATAAAATACAGGACCTAAAGCGTTCGTTTTTACAAACCAATAGCATTTGTCTTATCCCAAGTAATTATTAAATCTATTCATCAAAAAACAAAAAAGCCGAGGGAAACCCCGACTTTATGTAAAATTATTTAACGAAGTCAAGCAATGCCAAGAAGCTTTCAGCTTCAAGTGATGCACCACCAACAAGAGCTCCGTCAACGTCTGGACAAGCCATGTATTCAGCAACGTTTTCAGGTTTAACTGATCCACCGTATTGAACACGTACTTTGTCAGCAACTTCTTGACCAAAGTCAGCAGCTACAACGTCACGAACAACTTTACACATTTTTTGTGCGTCGTCTTGTGAAGCTGATTTACCAGTACCGATAGCCCAGATTGGTTCGTATGCGATTACTGTTGAAGCTACTTGTTCTGCAGTCAATCCAGCAAGAGCAGCTGAAACTTGAGCACCTACGAATTCTGCTGCTTTACCAGCTTCGTAAGTTTCAAGTGATTCACCACAACAGATGATTGGAAGCATACCGTTAGCAAAGATTGCTTTTGCTTTTTTGTTGATGTCTTCATCAGTTTCGTGGAAGTAGTCACGACGTTCTGAGTGACCGATAACAACGTAGTCAGTACCGATTTCTTTCAAAACTTGTGGGCTAGTTTCACCAGTGAAGGCACCAGCATTTTCAAAGTAAGTGTTTTGTGCAGCAACTTTAAGGTTTGAACCTTTAGCAGCGGCAAGTACAGCTGTCAAGTCAACTGCAGGAGCTGCGATACCAGCTTCAACAAGATCTGATGAAGGAAGTTTTGATGCTACAGCTTCAACGAATGCTTTTGCTTCTTCTGGATTTTTGTTCATTTTCCAGTTACCAGCGATAAATGGTTTACGTGACATTTCACATACCTCTTCTTTTATTTATTTACTCGTTTATTTTATCACAAATCCCTTACTATTACTAGGATTTTAGGAAAATTCCGAAAACTCGACTTCCTTTATGACTTTTTATCACTATCAAAACTTAGCTTAAGCACCTTAAACAGTTTAAAAGTATAGAATCACAATTATTTTTAAACACCAAAAAGAGCCGAGTAAACTCGACTCTCTCAATTATTGTCTGACGAATAATTGTATTGGGAACTTAATATTAATTAAGCTTCGATTTCAGATACGATACCTGAACCAACAGTACGTCCACCTTCACGGATAGAGAATGTTGTACCTTGTTCAACGGCGATTGGGTGGATCAACTCAACGTCGATAGTCACGTTATCACCAGGCATAACCATTTCAGTACCTGCAGGAAGTTCGATTGAACCTGTTACGTCAGTTGTACGGAAGTAGAACTGTGGACGGTAGTTGTTGAAGAATGGAGTGTGACGTCCACCTTCTTCTTTAGAAAGGATGTAAACTTCACCTTTGAATTTAGTGTGTGGGTTGATTGAACCAGGTGCAGCCAATACTTGACCACGTTCGATTTCATCACGTTGGATACCACGAAGAAGGACACCGACGTTATCTCCGGCAATACCTTCGTCAAGTTGTTTACGGAACATTTCAACACCAGTAACAACTGCTTTTTGGATTTCTTCTTTAAGACCAACGATTTCAACTTCGTCATTGACACGAACAACACCACGGTCGATACGTCCTGAAGCAACAGTACCACGACCAGTGATTGAGAATACGTCTTCGACTGGAAGCAACAATGGTTTGTCAGTGTCACGTTCTGGTTCTGGAATGTATTCGTCAACAGTGTTCATCAAGTCCATGATGATGTCTTCGTATTTAGAATCACCTTCAAGAGCTTTAAGAGCTGAACCTTGGATAACTGGAATGTCATCACCTGGGAAATCGTATTCTGAAAGAAGGTCACGGATTTCCATTTCAACCAATTCAAGCAATTCTTCATCGTCAACCAAGTCAACTTTGTTCATGAAGACGATAAGGTGTTTAACACCAACCTGACGTGAAAGAAGGATGTGCTCACGAGTTTGTGGCATTGGTCCGTCAGTAGATGCTACTACAAGGATCGCACCGTCCATTTGAGCGGCACCAGTGATCATGTTTTTAACGTAGTCCGCGTGTCCTGGTGCGTCGATGTGAGCGTAGTGACGTTTTTCAGTTTCATACTCAACGTGTGCAGTGTTGATTGTGATACCGCGTTCACGTTCTTCTGGAGCAGCGTCGATTGAAGCGTAGTCTTTTGGTGTGTTAACTGCGCTAGGAAGACGACGAGCCAATACAGTTGTGATTGCAGCTGTCAAAGTAGTTTTACCGTGGTCAACGTGTCCGATTGTACCAATGTTAACGTGTGGTTTACTACGATCGTATTTTTCTTTTGCCATTTAGGAAAAGCCTCCAATAAAATATATTTTATAGATAGACAGTAGGCAATACAGTCTAACTTTACTCTACTATTCTATCAAAATGTCATAGAATTGCAAGTATTTTATATAGTTTTCAGTTTTTCTTTAGAGTAATTACAAATATTCCTTTCAATAATTCTATTTCTACTGCTCCTATTAGCTTTCACTATCTTCATACTACCGCCTAACACCATCTAACGAAAGAAGAAGCCGTATTAACGACTTCTTCTTAAAGGTACGATTTTTTCATCTTGATTTTCCAATTCTTGAGTCTGAGATAACTCATCCTCAATCGCTTGAACAATATTATCACGCTTTTCATTAGCAGCGATGTTCAAGACAAAGGCTATCCCAACTGAAGTCACTAAAAGAGAGTTACCTCCTTGCGAAAGGAAGGGGAAGGTAACCCCTGTTGATGGAATTAGCCCTGAGATTCCTCCGATGTTAACGAAGACCTGCATTAGCATTAAGGCACCTACACCCAATGCCATCATAGAGTTAAAAGGATTTCGTGCCTTTACTCCCACAATCATAATACGAAGAATGAGGAAAAAGAGGAGGGCCAGAATCAAGCCAGCTCCGATAAGACCTAACTCTTCAATTGCAATTGAAAACACAAAGTCTGTTGTAGCTTCTGGGAGATAACCAGTTTTTTCAATCGAATTTCCAAGTCCAAGACCGAACCAGCCCCCATTACTCATAGCATAGTAGGAATGAGATAGCTGGAGACCAGATCCAGTCAAATCCTTGAACGGATTAAAATATGCTGCGAAACGCTTGGCAACATAACCGAAGATAGGTACCTTAGCCATGGTTTGAACCCCAACCAAGGCAATTAAACCAAGGAAGGCTGATGAAATCCCTACAATGCCGGCAAATAAGGCCGTGAACCAACGGTAGCCAACACCAGAAATTGAAAACATAACTATCGTAGTCAATACAATGATAGCCGCATTACCCAAGTCAGGTTGGATAGCAACCAAACCAATCATTACAAGCAAATAAACACGCCAGTCATTAAGTTCCTTACCATTTCTAGGAATCCATCTATTCTTCGTCAAGGCTTGATAGTCATAACGTTCTATAGCAGACTGTTTTTTTGAAAAAGTGTGTGCCAAAAACCAGACAACAATGATCTTAAGGTACTCCGCTGGTTGGAAAGACAAGGGACCAAGCACAATCCAACCATTGGCACCATTAATTTCCCTAGTGAAAAATTTGGCAATGACCAAAAGTAAAATCTCAAAGGCAATAACAACACCCAAAAGCTTATCTTTCCTGAGAAAGTTCAATTTCAGTCGGTAGATGAAAAAAATAGAGAACAAGGATACCAACCAAAAGGCTCCTTGGTTTATAACAGATGCGAAGGGATTGGCTCCCAAGGCTACTAAACGAGCACTTGTTGTTGAATACACTACTATTAAACCAACTATGGATAAGATTAAATAAGGTATCAAGATGGTGTAATCTAAAAGATGCTTCTTTTCAATTTTCATATCTTTAAAAAACTCATACTTTCTATTACGTTACTCTACATTTTCTCTTAAAATATAAAGCTAACAGCTTATATTATAACACTTTGATACCTTAAACTAAAGCAAAAGCTAAATTAACCGTTTTCAGGACTGGAAATCTGATTTTTTATCTTACCTTCAGATAGGTTTTACAATGAGCTTTCTTTGATAACTTTGCTACTTCTCATGTTTTCTTTTACGACAAATAAAAAACGGGACCAAAGTCTCGTTTTTTTTGTCTTATTTTGTACCGACACTGATACGATTAAGTGCTCGACGGAGAGCAACCTGAGCACGTTGAACTTCATCAATACGGTCAGATTTAGTCGCTTCTTCCAAGTCACGTTCGGCACGTTGCTTGGCACGTTCGGCACGAGAAACGTCAATGTCGCGTTCACGTTCTGCTGAATCGGCAACGATAGTAATAAAATCATCTTTAACTTCGATGATACCACCGTTTACGGCAATCCAATCGACGTGACTCTCGTCATCCACACGACGAACCTTGAGTTCATCCACTTCAAGTGGCGCAATCAAGTTAATATGGCCTGGCAAAATACCAATTTGACCATCTTTAGTAACCGCGTGGATAAAGCTGGCATGGTGATCATATTTCAGACCATCCGGAGTTACCACTTGTACGGTCATTTGTGCCATATCTTCACCTCATTAGTAGCCCATAGCTTTAGCTTTAGCTACTACATCCTCAATTGGACCTACGCTACGGAAGGCATCTTCTGGAAGATTGTCATATTTACCTTCAAGGATTTCTTTAAAGCTACGAACGGTTTCAGCAACTGGAACATAAGAACCTGGTTGACCTGTAAACTGTTCAGCAACGTTAAAGTTTTGTGACAAGAAGAATTGGATACGACGAGCACGTCCAACCAATGTTTTTTCTTCGTCTGACAATTCATCCATACCAAGGATAGCGATAATATCTTGCAATTCACGGTAACGTTGAAGCACACGTTGAACTTCAGTCGCAACAGCATAGTGTTCTTCACCAACAATTTCAGGTGAAAGGGCACGTGAGCTTGATGCCAATGGGTCAACGGCTGGGTAAATACCCATTTGTGTCAACTTACGTTCAAGGTTGGTTGTTGAATCCAAGTGAGCAAATGCTGTAGCTGGCGCTGGGTCAGTATAGTCATCGGCTGGAACGTAGATGGCTTGGATTGATGTAACAGAACCTTTTTTAGTTGATGTGATACGTTCTTGCAATTGACCCATTTCAGTAGCAAGTGTAGGTTGGTAACCAACGGCTGATGGCATACGACCAAGAAGGGCAGAAACCTCAGAACCTGCTTGAGTGAAACGGAAGATGTTATCGATGAAGAGAAGCACGTCTTGACCTTCGACATCACGGAAGTATTCCGCAATTGTCAAACCAGTAAGAGCAACACGCATACGTGCTCCAGGTGGTTCGTTCATTTGACCGAAGACCATGGCTGTTTTCTCAATAACGCCAGATTCTTTCATTTCCCAGTAAAGGTCATTACCTTCACGTGTACGTTCACCAACACCTGTAAACACGGAAATACCACCGTGCTCTTGGGCAATGTTGTGAATCAACTCTTGAATAAGAACGGTTTTACCAACACCGGCACCACCAAAGAGTCCGACTTTACCACCTTTAAGGTAAGGGGCAAGCAAGTCGATAACTTTAATCCCTGTTTCAAGGATTTCAGTAGATGTTGACAATTCATCGAAAGTTGGTGCTTTTTTGTGAATTGGTTCACGCTCTGCATCTTCTGCAAAAGGTGCTTCCAAGTCAATGGTATCACCAAGAACGTTAAAGACACGTCCAAGGGTATCTTTACCAACAGGAACGCTGATTGGACGACCAGTGTCCAGAACTTCTAGTCCACGAGTCAATCCATCAGTAGATTCCATGGCAATGGTACGAACCACACCTTCTCCAAGTTCAAGAGCTACTTCGAGCACGATACGTTTAGACTTTTGTTCATCAGTATAAACGACCAATGCATTGTTAATCTCAGGGAGTTTATCACCGGCTGCAAACGCTACGTCTACAACAGGACCAACAACCTGAGCAATTTTGCCTGAGCTCATTGTTTTCTCCTTATGATAGTTTTTTGGATGACAATCATCCCTTTTTCATGTGTGTCTAATTAAGACAAATCTCTAGCTATTCAAGTGCACTTGCACCACCAACAATTTCAGTAATTTCCTGAGTGATGGCAGCTTGACGCGCACGGTTATATTGGATTGTCAAATCGTTAATCACATTCTTAGCATTATCAGTGGCTGTCTGCATTGCAGTCATACCCGCTGCGTGCTCAGCTGTTTTGGCATCTACGATAGCACCGTAGATAAGACTCTCCGCATATTGTGGTAAGAGTTGATCCAAAATAGTGTCACGATCTGGTTCCAATTCAAACTTGGTCAACACATGACCTTCTGATTCATTGGGATCCAAATCAGCGATAGGAAGCATTTGTTCCACACGAACTTCGCTAGACAAACTGTTAACATGGTGGTTATAGCACACATAGAGTTCATCAAAAAGTTCATTTTGATACATTCCTACAGCTTTAGAAATGATTTTTCCGACTTGTTCAAAACTAGGTTGATCTTCAAGGCCACGAAGTTCAAAAGCAACATTCATGTTACGAGCCTTGAAGAAATCTGAACCTGTTCCACCAATAGAAATGATAGCATATTCATCTTCAGAATCATGGTCACGTTTAATCATGTCCAACACAGCTTTAAGAATTGTTGAGTTATAACCTCCAACAAGTCCTTTATCTGAAGTAATGACAATGTAACCTGTCTTACGAACTGGGCGTGCATCCAACATTGGATTTGACGAACCATTAATCAATTCTGAATGTAGAAGATCTGTTGTGATCTGTCTAATTTTTGAGGCATAGATTTGGAAATCTTTAGCAGCTTGCTCAGAACGTGTCAATTTTGAGGCAGAAACCATTTGCATGGCTCCTGTGATTTGACTCGTTTTCTTAGTTGAAGCAATTTTTGCTTGGATTTCTCTTAGAGAGCCTGCCATATGCTGTCCTCCCTATTTCTATTTGTATTCTGACTGATCTTTGAAAGCTTGGATAGCTTCATTAAGTACAGATTCCTCAGGAAGATCCTTAGTTGTACGAATAGTTTCAAAGATATCCTCATGGTGACTATCAAAGTAGTCATAGAGTGCTTCTTCAAAATCCAAGATTTGATCAACCGGAACACTATCCAAGAAACCGTGTGTCAAAGCGTAAAGGATAACAACTTGTTTCTCAACTGGAAGTGGTTTATGAAGCGGTTGTTTCAAAACTTCGATTGTACGACGACCACGGTTCAATTTCGCTTGAGTCGCAGCATCCAAATCTGAACCAAATTGCGTAAAGGCTTCAAGTTCACGATATGAAGCCAAGTCAAGACGAAGTGTACCAGCAACCTTCTTCATCGCTTTAATTTGTGCTGATCCACCTACACGTGATACGGAAGAACCCGCATCAATGGCTGGACGAATACCTGAGTTAAACAAGTTTTCTTGCAAGAAGATTTGTCCATCTGTGATTGAGATAACGTTTGTTGCGATATAAGCTGAGATATCTCCGGCTTGCGTTTGGATGATTGGCAAGGCAGTAATTGAACCACCACCAAGATCATCTGAAACTTTAGCTGAACGTTCCAAAAGACGTGAGTGGAGATAGAAGACATCCCCTGGGTAGGCTTCACGACCTGGTGGACGACGGAGAAGCAATGAAAGTTCACGGTAGGCCACGGCTTGTTTAGACAAATCATCATAAACAATCAAGACGTGTTTTCCGTTATACATGAACTCTTCAGCCATTGCAACACCAGCGTAAGGTGCGATGTAAAGCAATGGTGATGGTTGTGATGCTGAGGCAGTCACAACGATTGTGTAATCAAGAGCACCATGTTTACGGAGAGTTTCTACTTGTGTACGAACTGTTGATTCTTTTTGACCAATAGCCACATAGATACAGATCATATCTTGACCTTTTTGGTTCAAGATTGCATCAATGGCTACTGAAGTTTTACCAGTTTGGCGGTCTCCGATGACCAACTCACGTTGACCACGTCCAATTGGAACCAAGGCATCAATCGCCTTAAGACCAGTTTGCAATGGCTCAGAAACTGATTTACGTTGCATAACACCTGGAGCAGGCGTTTCAACTGGACGGAAACCTGTTGTTTCGATGTCACCAAGACCATCAACTGGTTGCCCAAGTGGGTTTACTACACGACCAATAAGGGCTTCACCAACTGGAACTTCCATGATTTTTCCAGTACGTTTAACAATATCGCCTTCACGAATTGCTACGAAATCCCCCAAGATAATGATACCGACATCATTAGTTTCAAGGTTTTGGGCCATACCATAGGCACCATTTTCAAATTCGAGCAACTCACCACTCATGGCATTATCAAGACCACGAGCACGTGCGATACCGTCACCGATATAGGTAACGACACCAGTTTCAGTGACGTCAAAGTTTGGCTGGAAGTTTTCAATTTGCTTTTTAATTAAAGCGCTAATTTCTTGTGCGTTAATTGCCAAAAGTCACACCACTTTCTATTTCAAATTCGTTTTAAAGGTTTGCAATTGACTGCGAATTGACGTGTCAACAACCTTATTTTTTGCTTTGATGACGAATCCTCCGATGAGGTCCTCATCAATTTTTTCTACTAAACGACGTGTCTTAATCTCAAATTTTTGTGAAACAATCGCCAAAAGTCGGGCTTTTTGTTCCTCAGACAAGGGACTTGCTGATGTCACTGTAACATCGTAAGTATTGTCTTCTTGATCAAAGAGCTCAAGGACCAATTTCAACACATCATAGAGAATGTTGGCACGGTCATTGAGTAAGATTACCTCAAGAAAATTGTTCATATACACTGAACAAGACTCTTGAAACAAGCTCAAACTTTCTTTTTTAGCTTCACTTGTCACATTTTCCTGCGACAAGAAGGTTTTTAGATTTGTTTCAGCAAAAACTGCTAGGATTTGCCTTACTTCTTCTTGGATTGTTGACACGGCGTCTTGTTCAAAAGCGACTTCTACCAGGCTTCTGGCATACTGCTCAACAAGAGCTTGTGTTTTCTTATCCATTAAGCATCTCCTAATTGATCAAGATAGCTATCAATCAAGTCAGATTGCGCTTTTGCATCAAGGCTTTGTTTCATAACTTTTTCTGCCAAGAGGACAGTTAAGTCTGCAACTTCACCTTTAACGCCAGCAAGTGCTTCCACACGGCTTTGGGCGATGTCTTGATTTGCTTTTTCTTTCAAGCGTTTAGCTTCATCATGTGCTTCTGCAATGATTTTTGATTCTTGAGTTTTACCAGTTTCCTTGGCCCCATCAATAATTTGAGCTGCCTCAGTGCGAGCACCTGCTAACTCATCTTGACGTTTTTGTGCCAAGCTTTCTGCTTCTTGACGAGCATTTTCAGCACTATCAATATCTGTGGCAATTTTCTTTTCACGAGCAGCAAAGATTCCTGTAATTTGATCCCATGCGAATTTACGGATGAGGTAATACAAGAGAAAAACTGAGCCGAGTGTGATAATGATATTACCAAGTGTCGTACTATTAATCAGTAATGACATTTCATTTCTCCCTTTCTTAATTATTCTTCGTTGACTTTATCACCAATATAGTTTGAACTTAGGATAATAAAGACATAGGCTTGGATAAAGCCGATAAAGGCTGAAAAGGCAACCCAGACAAGGTTCAAAGCAAAGGATACAGGTGCTGCAAAGGCAGACCATGTTACCAATTGAAGAATCAAGCCAGTAAGTACCTCACCAGAATAAATGTTACCAAACAAACGCAAGGCCAATGAAGCAAGGTTTGTTAATTGTTCCAAAATGTTCATTGGGAGCATAGCTGGGTATGGTGAAAGGTAGCCCTTTAGATAGCCTTTAAACCCTTTTTTACGGATCCCCTCAATATGACTAATGAGGGTAATAATCAAAGAAAGAGTGATAGTAACACCGAAGTTCGATGTTGGAGAAGTCCAAAAATTGTAATGCTCACTTTTTACAGACACAAGCAAACCTAAGTTGTTTGCTGTAAAAACAAAGGTGAAAATTACAAACAAGAGCAAACTATAATTCTTCGTGAATTTCCCAAGATTTTGAGAAATGGTACTGTTCACAAACTCATAGATGAACTCAAGCACATTTTGTTTTCCCTTTGGTTTAATGGTCATCTTACGACTTGACCAGAAAACCACTCCAAAAACGATAATTACTGTCAAGAGAGACATGGCAAGGACAGTCAAGTCAAAATCAATCCCAAATAATGAGACGGTTGGATTACTTGTAGTTTCCACTGCTCATCCCTCCTTCATCTTTTATTTGTCTATTAGACAATGTAGCTAAGGGCAAACAATACGAAGAAGGTACCTTCGATAAAGGCAACACCAGTAAACATCAATGTTTGAAGTTTGCTAAACATCTCAGGTTGGCGAGCTGCAGCTTTAGCGATATTGGCAACGAGGATACCCTCACCAACAGATACACCCATAACGGCCAAACCGAGGGCTAAGATAGTTAGATTCATAGTAGAATTCTCCTTTTTAATTATTTTTACCCTGCTATTTTAGTCCTATTTTCCACGAAAGTCAATGAATTGACGGTTTTTTAGACGTTTTCACTGACTTTGCCTAACGTTTTCATTTTACTTACACAAGCGTTTACTTTTAATGAAAAACTTTCTGCTTATTTCAAAAAAAACAAGCCTAACTATGGTAGGTTAGACTTGTTTGGGAGATTTATGAAAAAAAGAAAGTTTCACTCTCTGACTCAGTGTCAGAGGTCGTGAGTTCTACTGAACCATATTCAGCAATACTTATTAGGATGGTCATAGTATAGCTTGGGTTGCTTAAAGAAAGCTGAAGGGGAGCGTTTTTGCTCCACTTTCTCTTTAGAAAGTCCTACTGACTCCAAAAGTAGAAAATACTACTCCGACACTTTTTAATATTAGTATCGCTCCATATCAAATGTTTACTTTATCAATAATTACCATTGACGTGGCTACTCTCCTTGGATAAAACAAACACTAACATTATCAGATATTAAACGACTTACCCAACCTTTATTTCATATTCCAAGAATAATAATATCACCTCATAGAGACTTTGTATTTTTCATAAAATGACGTGTACAAAACGGTAACTCGTCCAATTTAACAACTTCTTTTGTCCTAAATCTTCTTCTATCATACAAAACACATGACCCGATGCTATCTTCCTTTCGTTATCAACGATAGAATCTGGAACCTCACTGTACCTAGTTTTATATTAATGTAAGATTACTAGACTTTAGCATTCTCTGACTATAGTCACTTTGAAATATAGATAGTTTGAAGCATCTGGATTTATTTTTGTTATAATAACTTATATAACTATTTTACTTGTAATCGAAAGGAAATAAAATGAGTCTTACAATTTTGAAAGAGGATGAGTTTACATCTTTCATAGAAAAATGTAAAGAACATTCGTTCATGCAAACAGTATCAATGTCTAATCTCCTAAAAAAAAGAGGATTCGAGACTAAATATCTAGGTTGGAAAAGCAATAATGAAATTACCGTTGCCGCTATTGCTTTCATGAAGCATTTGACTGGAGGAGTCCGAATAGAAATTAATAGTGGTCCATCGTATACAAATGAATCCGATTTAAAGAGTTTTTACCATGAATTACAACTTTTTGCTAAGAAACAGGGAGCTTTAGAATTGGTTGTAAAGCCAGATGACATTTATCAGACATTTGAAATTGATGGAAAGCCTATTGAACCTGAGAAAACAGAACTAATTTCTACACTAACAGATCTTGGCTACAAATTTGATGGTTTACAGGTAGGCTATCCTGAAGGGGAGCCAACTTGGCATTATTTGAAAAACCTTGAGGGCTTTGATGAAAAATCTTTATTAAAATCATTTAACAAAAATAGCATCAGAAACATCAAAACTGCTCTCGACTATAATGTTATTGTTCGCAAAATAAATAAAGGAGAAATTCCAGAATTCAAAAAGATTATAGAAGAAACCGGAAGAAGGCAAGGATTTGAAGATAAAAGTTTAGATTATTATACAGATTTATATGATGCATTTGGTGATAACGCTGATTTCTTGGTAGCAGAGTTAGATTTTGAAAAAAGCTTAGATCACATAAATAGTAAACTTACCTCACTGAACCCTAAGAGCAAACAGTATGAGCAACAAGCTCAAAAATTGAATAAACAAAAACAGATCATTTCAGAGCTCAAACAAAAAATTAATACAGAGAAGATACTTCTTGCCTGTGCTTTAATACTATATACGAAAGATCAGGCCACATATCTCTTTGGAGGTTCCTACACAGAATTTCAAAAATTCTCTGCTGCTTTCTTAATTCAGTATCATGCCATGAATTGCACTTTAAGAAGAAATATTATGAGTTATAATTTCCTTGGAATCACAGGTGTGTTTGACGGCTCTGATGGAGTTCTACGATTTAAACAAAACTTTAACGGTTATATTGTTCGTAAGATGGGAACCTTCCGCTATTACCCACAACCTTTAAAATACAAACTTATTCAAGGACTTAAAAAGCTTCTTAGACGTTCTTAGTTAAAAAATACTGTTTACTATTCACTGCTTGAAATAAACGCAGGCTTTTGTTAGAGCCACTGAAAAAGTCATCATATGATGACTTTTTTGTTATATTTAAATTACGATACATCACAAGAATTTTTTTGAGAAGCACCACAGTTGACAAAGAGCTTAAAAAACACGGCCTTCTACCGTGTCTCTTTCTTTATTTCACCAGTTTCTTTATTTAACCAATTTCTTCATTTCTTCAATACGTACGACTGTCGCATCGTATTTAGCTTGGTAATCTTCTTGTTTGTCGCGTTCTTTTTGGACGACTTCTGGTTTGGCATTGGCTACGAAGCGTTCGTTAGAAAGCTTCTTACCGACCATATCCAGTTCTTTTTGCCATTTGGCTAATTCTTTTTCAAGACGAGCCAATTCTTCTTCGACATTAAGAAGGTCAGCGAGTGGTAAATAGATTTCTGCGCCTGTGATGATGCTTGACATAACCAAGTCAGGCACTTCGACATCTGCTGCAATTTCCAAGTGTTCTGGGTTTGTGAAGCGTTTGATGTAGTTGACATTATCATTAAAGAAAGCATCGAGCTTACTGTCGCTTGTCTTGATCAAGATAGTGATTGGCTTGCTTGGTGCTACGTTCACTTCTGCACGTGAGTTACGTACTGAGCGAATCACGTCTTTAAGAGATTCAACGCCAGCTGCAGCTTCTTCATTTTCAAACTCTGGACGAACCACTGGGTATTCCGCAGTCACAATCGTTTCTTCAGAGATTTGACCGTAGATTTCCTCAGTCACGAATGGCATGATTGGGTGAAGGAGACGCAAGATTTGATCCAAGGTGTAAAGAAGAACCGAACGAGTGATGACTTTTTCGTCCTCATTGTCGCTGTAAAGCACTTCCTTAGTCAACTCAACATACCAGTCCGCAAACTCATCCCAGATGAAGTTGTAGAGGATGTGACCAGCCACACCAAATTCGAACTTGTCAAAGTTCTCAGTAACTTTTCCAATGGTTTCATTGAGGTTGTGGAGAATCCAACGGTCTGTGACATTACCTGCTTGACCAGCAGCCACTTTAGCTACATTTTCACGCGCTACATCCAAGGTCAATCCTTCATTGTTCATGAGGATGTAACGAGAGATGTTCCAAATCTTGTTAATGAAGTTCCAAGACGCATCCATTTTCTCGTAAGAGAAACGCACGTCTTGACCTGGTGCAGAACCGTTTGAAAGGAACCAACGGAGGGCATCAGCACCGTATTTCTCAATAACATCCATGGGGTCAATACCGTTACCGAGTGACTTAGACATCTTACGTCCTTGCTCGTCACGGATAAGACCGTGGATAAGGACATTCTTAAATGGTTGACGTCCTGTGAATTCCAATGATTGGAAGATCATACGAGACACCCAGAAGAAGATGATATCGTAACCTGTTACCAAGGTTGACGTTGGGAAGTAACGTTTGAAGTCTTCTGCTTCCACATCAGGCCAACCCATAGTTGAGAATGGCCAGAGGGCAGAACTGAACCAAGTATCCAATACATCTTCGTCTTGTTTCCATCCGTCACCTTCTGGTGCTTCTTCGCCAACGTACATTTCACCCTCAGCATTGTACCAAGCAGGGATTTGGTGACCCCACCAGAGCTGACGAGAGATTACCCAGTCGTGAATATTTTCCATCCATTGAAGGAAGGTATCGTTGAAACGAGGTGGGTAGAAATCAACCTTATCATCTGTGTCTTGGTTGGCAATGGCATTTTTCGCCAATTGATCCATCTTAACGAACCATTGTGTAGACAAACGTGGCTCAACGGGCACACCTGTACGCTCTGAGTGACCAACTGAGTGAGTCATTTTCTCAATTTCGACAAGGGCACCGATTTCTTCCAATTTCTTAACAACAGCCTTACGTGCTTCAAAGCGGTCCATACCGTTGAATTCGCCAGCCAATTCATTCATAGTACCATCATCGTTCATAACGTTGACTTGTGGCAAATTATGACGTTGACCAACCAAGAAGTCATTAGGGTCATGGGCAGGTGTGATTTTAACCACACCGGTACCAAACTCAGGGTCTGCGTGTTCGTCCCCAACGATTGGGATTGGCTTGTTCAAGATTGGTAAGATAACATTTTTACCAATCAAGTCTTTATAACGGTCATCATTTGGGTTAACCGCTACGGCAGTATCCCCAAACATAGTCTCAGGACGAGTTGTTGCTACTTCAAGGGCACGTGAACCGTCTTCCAACATGTAGTTCATGTGGTAGAAGGCACCTTCAACATCCTTGTGAATAACCTCGATATCAGAAAGGGCTGTACGAGCTTTTGGATCCCAGTTGATGATAAATTCACCACGGTAAATCCACCCTTTCTTATAAAGCTCTACAAAGACTTTACGAACCGCTTTTGAAAGACCTTCATCAAGAGTGAAACGCTCACGAGAGTAGTCTACAGAGAGACCCATCTTACCCCATTGTTGCTTGATAGTTGAGGCATACTCATCTTTCCATTCCCAGACTTTATCGAGGAATTTTTCACGACCAAGGTCATAACGAGAGATGCCGTCTTCAGCCAAACGCGCTTCAACCTTGGCTTGAGTAGCAATACCTGCGTGGTCCATACCTGGAAGCCAAAGTGTATCGAAACCTTGCATACGTTTTTGGCGGATAATGATATCTTGCAAAGTTGTATCCCAAGCGTGACCAAGGTGAAGTTTACCAGTTACGTTTGGTGGTGGAATGACGATTGAATAAGGCTTAGCCTTTTTATCGCCTGAAGGCTTGAAAACATCCTCATCAAGCCATTTTTGGTAACGACCAGCCTCAACCTCGGCTGGATTGTATTTAGGTGAAAGTTCTTTAGACATGTGTGTTCTCCTCTATTTCATTGATATTTTATAAAAATTAATTATATTAATCAATCTATCTAATCTTGATTTCATACCAATCCATAAAATAAATCTTCCAAATTTACTATTTGAAGAGTTGTCCTTCGAAAAGGCAAAATAGACACGTAGAAAAAGATAAATAATTGATAAAAATACTATTAAACCTGTTAACGAATATATTCTTGGGACACTCCTTTCATAAAATGTCATACATTCTTTTTCAAAAAATGAAGAAATAATTAGTGAAATATAAAATATTATAGTAGCAATGGTCGCAAATAATCTATTTCTTTGCCATATGTATTCTAATTTTGTAGGAATTCTCGTAATGTCTTTGCCATTTCGAAGGAATCTGATGAAATCTTTTGAATTAATATAATGCCACAGTGCTAGTAGCCCCGTTACAGCAGCCCACCATTTAACATCAAAAGCACCTATAAACACAACTAAAAAATATATTAAGAATAAAAATATTGTTATAAATTTTATAAATTTTAAAAAATTCAAACCTAAAACTATTGCCATAACAGACAACAACAATTTATATATAATAATGTTTTGATACATTATTCCAAGGAGTTTTATCGTCTCAGTAGTAATTAAAAAAGACAATATTTGTGAAATTCCTATTTGTATAAAAATATATGGGAAAAGCTGTATAAACTCTCTAATAATCAATATAATTTTTACATAATTATTATTTCGATCTAGCTGATTTGTTTGAAAACAACTCCTTATATATAAACAAGAAACAATAACAAGAAGAAACAGTGATATATTTGCTACAATTGTACCTTTCCCCAAAAAAGCAATCATTACTAAAAATATCATTATTAAAATAAGTTTAATGAAAATATCATCGAGGAATCTTTTAAACATAAAAACTCCAATCTAGTCTTTTAATAATTTCATATCCCATTCACTCTTCAGCAAGCCGTATCTCAAATCATCACAACGATTGCCTTGGGCATCTTTACGGTCACGGATACGAGCTTCAAGGGTGAAGCCAAGTTTCTCAGCGACTCGTTGACTTTGAAGGTTGTAACCAAAGCAAGACAATTCTATCTTGTGTAGGTTTAGTTCTGTAAAAGCTAAATCAATCAAAGCACGCGCTGCTTCTGGCACATAGCCTCGACCCCAATAGTCTGGGTGCAAAGTATAGCCAATTTCAAGCACATCATCTTCGTGGCGATGGTTGAAGTCAACAGAGCCAATAACCTTATCGGTTCCTTTGACCACAATGCCATAACCAGCTGGAAGGTTGTCCTTTTCATTGCGATTGGGAAGGATATGCTCTAGGTAATAGATTTCGTCTTCCAAGGTCTTAACGGGTGGAAAGCCTGCTGGGTAAGAAACTTCTGGAAGACTAGCGTAAGCATGGATATCTTCTGCATCCGCCACTGTTCGGACTCGTAAAAGAAGACGCTCCGTTTCGATTCGTTCTGGCAATTCAGCTCTTGCCATACTTCTTCCTCGCTTTCTTGATGAAGCTTCCCATGGGATTGACTCGGTCATCTAGATAACGATAAACACGCTGATGGCCGTCCCCCATAAAGTAAGTCGGCGCAAAACGGTCATTTTTTAAATGTCCCTTGTCATCTAACAAATCAGATTCAGCCAGGCGATCTACAATCTTAGCGAAAATATGACAGATACCATCTTCCTCAATAATTCTGTCTACCTTACAATCCAAAACGACTGGACAAGCATCCAAAATAGGTGCTTGTGTCAGCTTAGAAGGTTGGAAATCTATGCCAAGTTTAGCAATCTTTTCACGATGACTAATAAAACCAGCCTGTTCCATCTCAAGCATGAGGTTTTCATCAGGAATATTCACTGTGAACTTCTGATAATGCTTAATCTGGTCTGCCGCATTTTCCTCGCTACCGACCCCTATAACAAGCCAATCTCCTAGACTATAGGAAGAACTACAAGTCGTCACATTATAACCATGTGCCTGGTCCTGGTAACCCAAGATAAAAATGGGAAAACCATAATACAATTTACTGGTCTCAAAAGATTGCTTCATGTCACCCTCCTTGGATAGGAACGTAGACCTCGCTTTCGCTCCGTCTGCATCAATATCTCTAAATCCACCTGCGACCTTCGGTCTTGGTTCTTTAAAAGATATAGAAAATCCCTGCCATAACTATGACAGGGACGAATGTGTATCCGCGGTACCACCCAGTTTTGAGTGGTAACCACTCACAGCTTTTTTGATTCAAATTGACCATCAGCAACCAGCTTTGACATTTGTGCGGATTTCTCAGTACCACCGCTTCCTGTGACAAATGGGCTTCAAAGCACCTCTGAATGGTCTTATTCTATCACATTTTTAATCTCAAGACAAATGAAATTGTGGGGAAGATGTTATCGCAAAAAGTCAGATTTCAGATTCCACCTTGAAACGTAAATACAATGCTTCACTTTTTATTTTCATAAGAAAAATCCCTGTCTGCCGACAAGGATTGTATCTTATTTTTCTTCCTTAGCTCTTTCTTCTTTTAGCCATTTTTCATAGCTTTCAAGTAGATTGATAGCCATTTGGGTTGCCAAGGCTAGTGAGAAGGCTTCTGTACCTTCGGTTGTTTCATCTTGAACTTCCAATTTACTTTCTTCGTAAATGGCTTTGAGAGCCTTATTGCTAAGCGTGTCTTTAAATGCCTGGAATTCTTTCATGGTCAAAGCCTCCTTGATTCTACGGCAACTTTTACAGCTACTGTTACCGTTTTCACTTTAAGTTTACACCATTTCAGAGAAATTGCAAGGATTTTCCTCAATAATAAGGAGAGCTTTTCACTCTATCTGCGACCTACTGAGCAGGAGTCGCAGCCCCTGTGAGATACTCAGTCGTATAGGCTACGATAGCTCCTGAATCCGCATTTACCGCGTATTTATAACGTAGACCGCTAGCAGCATAATCAAAGCTGATATTGTAGACTTTACCGTCTCCTTCAGTCTTCAAGTCCGTTTTCAAGTTGGTCACAGAACCTTCAGCTAGGCCAGCATGGTTAAGAGCTGTCGTTTGCGCAGCTTCTTTAGATACTGCTGTCTCTTCCTTGTTTTCGCTAGGTTGAGTCTCGTCTTTAGGCTCCTCACTTTTTTGAGTATCATCCTCATCCTTAGATGTTGGATGGTCACTCTTATGTTTCAAAATAGATCCTGACTGACCGTCAATCGTATACTCAAAATGGTTGTCTGACGTTGTGAAACTAATCTCATAACTTCCGTGAAGCCCAGAACGTGATTTTGAAACTGTTGATTGAGAAATCTCAGAAGTTTTGACACCTGCATTTTTATAAGCAATGTCTGCTGCATCTTGTTCTGACAAACGATAACCTGATCCGTTAAAGATAAACAGGCCTGCAGCGATGGCAACTGGGATAGCGAGCAAAAGCAGATAGCTCACTAGCTTTTTCATTTTTCGCATAAAATTCTCCGCTATTTTAATCTAATACTACTATTATATCTTAAAGTTCTAAAATTGTCAGATAAACTTGGCTCATTTTTGGTCGACATTATAAAAAGTTCCCGATGGCTATCAGGAACTTCTACGAAATGTTACTATTTGGCCAGTTACAAAGACTAGGATGGCTATCCATATAAGGAGGAAGCCTTTCAATTCTCCAAAGCTGACCGTCTCACCAAAAATGAGAATAGCTACGAGAAGTTGAATCGTAGGATTAAGATACTGGATGAAACCGATAAGGTTAAGCGGTGCCCTTTTGACTGCTTCCGAGAAGCAAAGTAAAGGAACAGCAGTCACCACACCTGAGATGGCTAGAAGAAACATCTCTAAGCTCGAATAGGAAGAAAATGCTTCTGGAGAAAAAAATATGAGATAGATAGCTACAAAAGGTAGTAGCAAACCACTTTCTACTAGCATGGCTACGTCACTGGAGAGCTTAACCCCTTTTTTGATGAGACCGTAAAAACCAAAGCTCAGGGCTAGCCCCAAAGAAACCATGGGAAGTTTTCCTGTATTGACAACAAGAACCAAGACCCCAATAAAAGCTAAGACTACTGCTACCCACATGGTTCTGCTTAGAGATTCACGAAGAAAAATAAGGGCAAACAGGATAGAAACAATAGGCATAATGTAATAACCCAGGCTAGCCTGCGTCGCTTGCCCATGACCCACAGCATAGATATAAATCAACCAGTTAGCTGCTATGAGAAAACTAGCAAGTAGCATGCGAAGTAAGACTTTCTTATCCTGCCAAAGTTCGACTAGCTCATCTTTAAAACGGGCATTTTGCTTAGCAACCAGGGCATAAACCAACATAGTCACTACAGTAAAAACAATTCGCCATGAAAAGGTGTTATAAGCCGAAACACCTGCTAAAAGCTTCCAAAAAAGGGATAAAAATCCCCATTGAATATAGGTTGCTAGACCAAAGAGTAGCCCTTGATTTTTTCTAGTCAACGACAACACCTGCTTTATCCACAGATAGGATGAAGGTTTCACCATCTAAACCAAGACCATCTATTGCAGTTTTAAGTGCCTCAGCCTGATTCTTTGGCGTCAAGGTCATAACTGTTGGGCCAGCGCCTGAGAGATAGGTCGCATAGGCACCGTATTGGCCTGACAACTCCTTAATAGTCGCAAATTCTTTAACCAGTTTTTGACGGTAGCGTTCGTGGAACATATCTCCTTGGATAGCACGTCCCGCCTTAACTAAATCACCTGCAAAGAGGGCAGCAATGGCAACGTTGGCAATAGATGATGCAGCTACAGCTTCTTTGTAAGACAAGTCACTTGGAAGCACCCCACGTGAATCAGACGTCTTGAGTTCATAGCTAGGAATGAAGGCTACAAAAGCACACTCTGGAAAATCTGTAACGATGCTATTAACATGTTCGTCCACATAAGATGCCACAACAAGATTCCCAAAAATAGCTGGAGCAACATTGTCCGGGTGACCTTCAATCTTGGTCGCAATATCAAGTTTATCATCGTCTGAGAGCTTCAAGTCTGCCAATTGATTGGCCAACTCGATTCCTGCGACAATAACAGAACTTGAAGAACCGAGACCACGCGCCAAGGGAATATCTGATGTCATCACTAATTTATGAGGCTGCAAATCAGACTTCACTTGCAAGGCAGTTGAAATGAGGAGGTTATTTTCATCTGAAGGAATATCTCCCAATTCATGTTCGATATACCATGCATCCGCTGGTTCAAGCACCTCGACTGTCAAATATTTAGAAACGGCAACACCCACAGAGTCAAAACCTGGACCAATATTGGCAGATGTTGCTGGAACAGTAATTTTCATAATAATACACCAAAAGGAGGAAAGCCATCAGCGACTTTTCTCCTTGAACACCTTTCTTATACGCACCAGTATGGGCTTATCAATTAGTTAGACAAAACTTTCAATGTATTGACAACAGTGAAGTCTTCTGCTGCTTCAAGTTTTTCAGTAACAGCTTTGAGTTGTGTCTTAGACATAGCATGCGTAATCACAACGATACGAGCTGTAGTACCATTTGCTTTTTGTTGCAAGACTTGCTCAAATGAAATATCTTCTGAGTTAAAGATTTCAGACAAGTGAAGGATTTTACCTTTTTCATCTGGCGTATCAAGGGCAAAGTAGTAGTTGCTCTTAACATCTGCTGGATTAGCCAATGGCAAGTCACGACGGAACTCGTTAAATGGTTTACCAACATTGCCATCTGAAAGACGACGAGCAATACGGATAATGTCTGCCAAAACAGATGTTGCTGTTGGTTTTTGACCAGCACCTGGACCGTAGTACATTGATTCTCCGATACCGATAGATTCAACAAAGACTGCATTCATGACATCGTTGACGCTAGCAAGTGGGTGATTTTTTGGCAAGAATGTTGGGGACACTTCTGCTGAGATACCTGATTCTACTTCACGCACATCACCAACCAATTTGATGACATAACCCAATTCTTGAGCGACAGCTACATCATCAGTAGAGATGTTTGTAATCCCCTTATGAGTCACATCGTCGAAATCAATTGTGGCACCAAAACCAAATTGACTAAGGATAACAGCTTTATAAGCAGCGTCAATACCTTCAACGTCGTTGGTTGGATCACTTTCAGCATAACCAAGTTCTTGGGCAGTCTTAAGAGCGTCCTCATATGACCAACCTTCGTCAACCATCTTAGTCATCATAAAGTTAGATGTTCCGTTAAGCACACCAAGGATACGTGTCACCTTGTCAGACGTCAAAGAGTTAGCCAAAGTACGCAAAATTGGAATACCACCAGCAACGGCAGCTTCATAGTAGAAAGCCACTCCCTTATCTTGGGCTAGAGAAATCAACTCTTTTCCATGAGTGGCAATCAAGTCTTTATTGGCAGAAACAACGTTTTTACCTGCTTCAAGTGCTTTTGTGATGAAGGTACGAGCTGGCTCGATACGACCCATCAATTCAACAACGATTTGAATCTCTTCATCGTTAAGGATTTCGTCAACATTTGTGACAAAATTGTAGTCGTTTCCGGCAGCGATAAGACGATTTTTTTCCTCGTCATCTTTAACCAAAACTTTGGCAATTTCGAGTTGGTCACGTGAGGCTGCAAGAACCTTTTCACCATTTTCCTTCAAGAGGAAAGGAATACCGCTAGCTACTGTACCAAAGCCAAGCAATCCAATTTTAATAGACATTTACGATTTCTCCTTAAAAACATACATTTTTTTAATTGTACCACATTTCTATCGGAATTGACAGAATATTGTTGCCATTTAAGGAGGCAAGTATTCTTTTTACTGAAAATTCTGTGCATTTCCATCCCATTTTTGTTAGAATAATAGCTAGACCTATTTGAAAGGGGATACAATGACTTCTCAAAAGAAAAAAACAACTCAAGCTAACAGAAAGAAACTGAACCTTCTTCTGCTTTTCCTAAATATTGTCCTTCTTGGCTTACTAGCAGTCTTTATGCTTAACCGACCAAATCAGTCGAAAAGCAAGCAACAACAGGCTCAGACCAGTCAATCTAAGAGTACAGCTAAGTGGAAAACCTATGATGACCCTGTCCAAATCCCTATCCTCATGTACCATGCGGTTCACGTTATGGATCCATCTGAGGCCTCTAACGCCAACCTCATTGTTGCTCCGGACAATTTTGAAGCGCAAATCAAGGCCTTGGCGAAGGCAGGTTACTATTTCCTAACGCCTGAAGAAGCCTACAAAGCCTTCACTGAAAACGCCCTACCTGCTAAGAAGGTTGTCTGGCTGACCTTTGATGATGGTAACGAAGATTTCTATACTATCGCCTACCCTATTCTCAAAAAATACAAGGCTAAGGCAACCAACAATGTGATCACTGGCTTTGTTAAGAAAGGAAATGCTGGAAATCTTACCGTCAAACAGATGAAAGAAATGATGGCTCACGGTATGAGCTTCCAGTCTCATACGGTTAACCACCCCGATTTGTCAACCACTGATAAGGCGACACAAAAGGTTGAATTATCGGATTCTATTGACTTCCTTGAAAATAAACTCAATACCAAGGTCAATACCATTGCCTACCCATCAGGTCGCTACAATCAAACGACACTTGACCTAGCTAAGAAAACTTACAAGTTAGGACTAACAACCAACGAAGGGCTAGCCAGTGCCAAGGATGGTCTTCTCTCACTTAATCGTGTCCGTATTCTGCCAACAACAACAGCTAAAGGACTTCTCAGCGAGATTGATACTGACAATGAGTAAAAGAAATCACTTGATTCAAGAATCAAGTGATTTTTATGTTCTAGTCAAATATTTCTGATAGGATAGCCACACCCTTGTCAATTTCAGCATCACTTAGGGTGATTGGTGGCAAAAGACGAATCACGTTTGTCCCTGCAGTTAAGACAATTAACCCCTTATCTCGAGCCGACTGGACCAATTCTCCTAAATTGCCAGTAGTCTCAATCCCAATCATATATCCCAAGCCACGTACAGTGGTAACCGTCTCTTTATCAGATAAAACTGCCTGCAATTTTGCTTGTAGCTGGTTTCCATTTTCAAGGGCAGTATCTAGAAAACTTGGGACCAACATAACTTCAAGCGTAGCTTTGGCCGCCGCCATAGCCAGTTTATTTCCTCCAAAGGTAGAGCCGTGACTTCCGTAAGAGAAGGCTTCTCCAAGAGATGACTTAGCAAGCATGGCACCAACTGGCACCCCATTTGCCAAACCTTTTGCCAGAGTAAAGATATCTGGTTCAATATCGTAGTGCTCATAAGCATAAAGCTTACCAGTACGACCAAGTCCTGTCTGAACCTCATCTACAATAAGATAAATACCCGTCTCCTTACAAAAGTCAGCCAAAGCCTTAACAAAGTCCTTATCAGCAGGTTGAACACCTGATTCCCCTTGAACCAACTCCAACATAATAGCCGCTGTTTCGTCACTAGCTAGGGCCTTGACACTATCTATGTCATTGAAAATAGCATAGCTAAAGTGGGGCACACCTTCACCAAAGCCTTGTTTGATTTTATCCTGACCAGTGGCAGACATGGATCCAAACGTTCGACCATGGAAGGAATTTTGGAAGGTAATGATTTCTTGTTTACCCGATGCCTTTCGGGCGATTTTTATGGCTGCTTCATTGGCCTCTGCACCACTATTACAGAAAAAGGCTAGATAGTCCTTGTCACCAATTAAAAGTCCAGCAACATCTTCTTGCAACTGATTGTGATAAAGATTAGGCTGGTGCAAAATCTTACCCACCTGCTCTGTCAAAGCCTGATTGACATGGGGATGATAGCCCAGGTTAGTTACCCCGATACCTGATGAAAAATCCAAGTAGGTCTTGCCAGTTGTATCAGTCAAATAATTGCCCTGTGCCGAAGCAAAATCAATCGCTGCCCGCTTATAGTTTGAAAATAGTTTTGTCATCTCTTACTCCTTGATTATGGTACCATCTGTCAGGTTATCACCAATGATGACCTGCTCAACACCGGCTTGAACTGTCTGAACAGCGCTTTGAATTTTAGGAATCATGCCCCCAGTTATCACGCATGACTCTATTTTTTTCTGAACGTCCACAAAATTCAGATGCTCCAAAACCTGACCATTTTCTAAAGCTCCCTTGACATCTGTCATAAGGATAAGTTTTTTGGCACCTAGACTAATTGCCACAGCTCTAGCAAGGTAATCCGCATTGATATTGAGCAAATCACCCTGCTCACTGTAACCCAAACTAGGAATCAAGGGGATCTTACCTTGAGCAAGGAGTGCTACTAAGGTCTGATTGGCGATGTTTTTGACCTCACCCACAAAGCCATAAGTCTCTTGATCCAAAAAATCAGCATGAACAAGGTCTGGCAATTCATCTACAAGCTGATAGGCTGGCAAACCCGCCTGTGTTAACTGACCTGCCAAGTTTTTCCCAACTATGTCAACCAAGGCTTCTTTAATCAAGGCCATATCTGACTGACTCGTCACACGAAGACCATTGACCTTGTGAATTGGAATATGATTCTCCTCCATCAGCTGATTAATAGCAAAACCACCCCCATGGATGATGATTATTTTTTGACTAGCCTGCTGCCATTCTGACAGTTTGGTCAATATCTCAGGAGTTAGCTGTTTACTGGCTACTCCACCAATCTTAATTACAATATATTCAGTAGTCATCAGTTAACTCCTTTTCCTTAGATAGTCTAAGTGTGATAGAGGGCATTAATCTTAACGTAATCGTAAGAAAGATCACAACCCCAAGCGGTTCCTTTTTCATGTCCAGCATGAAGATCTACCGTAATGGTCACTTCATCCTCATGCATGATGTCTTTCATTTCCTCATCATCAAAGGTCACAGGACTAGAGGCTAACATGACTGGCAGACCGCCAAGCATAATATCAACATTGTCCACAGGAACGTCCACACCGGCATAGCCAACAGCAGCTAGAATACGCCCCCAGTTAGGATCTTCACCAAAAATGGCTGTTTTGACCAGACTTGAACCGACAACAGATTTTGCCATCATACGAGCATCAAGAGCATTAGGAGCATTGATCACATCAACTTGGATGAGCTTATTGGCACCTTCACCGTCCTTGGCAATTTTCTTAGCCAATTCTTGCATCACGAAATTAAGCATTTTTGAAAATTTATCAAATTCTGGTGTACCTGGCAGAATCTCTTCATTGAGCGTGCAACCATTTGACATGACAAGAACCATATCATTAGTTGATGTATCCCCATCAACTGTAATCTGATTAAAGGTCTTTTCCACATTTTGGCTCAAAGCTAATTGAAGGGTGTCACTAGAAATATTAGCATCACAAGTAATAAACCCAAGCATGGTTGCCATATTCGGGTGAATCATGCCTGAACCCTTAGCGACACCAGACATAGTGACAACATCACGACCAAAAGTCTCCGTCACAGCAATAGTCTTAGTTGCTGTATCTGTCGTCAAAATCGCCTTAGCAAAATCATCAGTATTCCCATTGACCACCAACTTGGAAAGACCATTTTTCAAGGTATCCATTGGTAGCAACTCACCGATAACCCCTGTAGAAGCCACACCAACCAAATCTGGTTCAACACCTAACTTTTCAGCGGTCCACTCCTGCATGGTGTAAGCATCCTCCAATCCTTGAGTCCCTGTACAAGAATTGGCTACACCTGAGTTAACAACGATGGCCTTCATTTTCCCAGCCTTTTTAACTGAGGTCTTGGTCACAATCAGAGGAGCTGCGATAACCTTATTAGTCGTGTAGACCCCTGCCACACTGGCTGGTTTTTCAGAGACAATCCAACCAAAATCCATTTTTCTCTTTTTAAATCCTGCATGTAGCCCGTCTGCTGAGAATCCCAGCGGACTAGCAATTGTTCCATCTATGACTTTCATATTTTTTCTCCTAACTCTATGCTTACATCTACAAGTATGACGGTGTCAGAAGCAAACCTTCTGTCTCATCCCACCCCTGCATAAGGTTGAGATTTTGAACCGCTTGACCAGCAGCACCCTTAATCAAATTATCAATCACTGAAATAACTGTCAGAACATTGGTTTTCTCATTATAGGCAAAGCCAATATCTGTAAAATTCGATCCAATAACGTTGTGTAGTTCTGGCAAACTGTCTTGCACACGTACAAAGGGTTTATCACTATAAGCCTTTGTGAATGCTGAAGCTACATCAGCTACAGTCACGTCCTTCTTCAACTTACAATAAACCGTAGCCATGATTCCACGATTAACGGGTAAAAGCGACGTTGAAAACTGAATCTCAGGCATTTCCGGATTAAAGCCCTGCAAGGTTTGAACAATTTCAGGAATATGCTGATGATGATTAAGTTTATAAGTCACGTAATTATCATGAACATTGACAAAATGACTAGACTCACTCAAAGCTTTACCCGCACCAGTTAAACCAGACTTGGCATCCACAATAACACTATCCGTCTCAATCAGACCAGTAGCAACCAAAGGAATCAGTGCCAACTCCGTCGCTGTTGCATAGCATCCAGGATTGGCAATAAATTTCTTACCCTTTACATCTGTATATTCTGATAATGCGTATGTAAATTTATTCAAAACACTCTGCTTGGCAGGTGATTTTTTATACCATTCTTGATAAACATCTGCCGGCAAGCGATGATCCCCAGACAGATCAATAATAGGAAAATCAGCCAGAACAAATTCCTCTGCTAGCGAACTAGCGACTCCTGAAGGTGTGGCAAAGAAAACCAAATCCGCCTTTTTCATAATCTTTTCCGCATTGTAAGCTTCAATGTCTAAGTCACAAACACCTGTCAGATAGGGATACACATCAGACAATCGTCGGCCCACTTCCTTGGTTGCGTGAATAGAAACAAGTTCCACTTTTTTATGATTATTCAAAATTTTAACTAACTCTAAACCACTATAACCAGTGATACCAACGATTGAAACTTTCATTTATGCACTCCTTTTGTATAAATATGTAACTAGTTTATTGCATTTTTATTCATTTGTCAAGGAAAAATTGTAATTAATATGAAAAAACAAGCAGTCTTTTTCAACTACTTGTTTTCATGATTGCTATCTAGTTATTAAATAAATGCAAGTTAGCAATACGATTGACTGCTTCGACTAGACGCTCTGGCTCTACCAAAAGCCCAATACGAACATAAGCATCACCCGCAGGACCAAATCCTTTACCTGGTGCCACAGCAACATGGACCTTCTCAAGTAAAAGATCCGCAAAACTCTCACTGGTGTACCCCTCTGGCACAGGCATCCAAGCATAGAAAGAACCCCTGGATGGAAAGGCCTGCCAGCCAATCTTAGCAGCTGCCTGGACAAAAGCATCTCGACGTCTATCATAAGTCGCATTCAGTTGAGCAACAGCCTCCTCAGATTTAGGGTCTAAGAGAGCTGCAATCCCAGCCTCCTGCAAGGCAGGAAAGATTCCCACAAAAAGATGGTCTTGAATCAGATTTAAGGCTTCAATCATTTGCTCATTCCCAGCCGCAAAGGCCAGACGCCAACCAGCCATATTGAAAGTTTTCGAGAAAGTATAGAACTCAATGCCCACATCTTTAGCACCAGGTGTTGACAAGAAGCTAGGATTCTCATAGCCCTGATAACCCAAAGCTCCATAGGCTAAATCACTCACCACTCCTACTTCGTAAGTTTTCGCCCAAGCAACTAACTTTTCATAAAAGGCCTTAGTCGCCACAGCCCCCGTAGGATTATTCGGATAATTGATATAGATAAACTTAGCACGGCGAGCTGTCTCCTCTGGAATGGCATCCAGATCTGGCAAGAAATCATTTTCAGCCGTCAAAGGGAAGGTTTCATAGGTCACACGGCCTAAACTCACTCCTGACAAGTAATCTGGATAACCTGGGTCAGGCAAGAGCAAGAGGTCTCCAGGATTCATCAAAGCTAGGGGCAATTCCACTAGTCCAATTTTAGCTCCACCCATGACACAAATCTCACGCTCCGCATCCAAATCAACCCCATAATGTTTCTTGTAAAAACTAGCAGCTGCTTCCTTAAAAGGACGATTGCCTCGAAACTGTGAATACTTATGGCTAGCAGGATTTTTCGCTGAAAGGCACAGCGCCTCAACAATATGGTCATAAGTCGGTTGGTCGGGATTGCCTTGACCGAGATTGATCACATCTACTCCTTCCGCTACCTTGGCATTAACTTTAGCAACCAAACCTGCAAAAAACTGTTCTGGCAATGCCTTCAATAAGTCAGATTCTTCAAATAACATAAACGCTCCTTAATGATACAAGTCCGTGCGACGATCCTCAAAAACAGGAATCTGACCTCGAACCTTATCTACCTCTTCAAGATTAATATCGGCCGTAAAAATGCCCTCCTCATGCTCCTTGGATTGCAAGACCACATTTCCAAGTGGATCGATAACCATAGAATGCCCTGAAAAGACATCGTCTGATCCTGTTCCGACACGATTAACAGCAACTACAAAAGCTTGATTTTCAACCGCACGCGCCTTTAACAAAATCTCCCATTGTTGCACACGAGGTTCTGGCCACTGCGCTACCACAAAAAGTACCTTGGCCCCTTGCGCCATCTGTGTCCGCACCCATTCAGGAAAACGAATATCATAACAAATGACACTAGCAGCTGTCACACCATCAAGCTCAAATACAGACTCCGAAGACCCAGCAGACATATACTGGTCCTCTGCCATGAGGCCAAAGAGATGGACCTTGCTGTAGGTATTGATTAGGTCCCCAGACTTATTGTAGACGTAGGTCGTGTTGTAGAATTTGCCATCCTTCTCAATAGCAACGGACCCTCCGATAATAGCCACAGCATGTTTCCTCGCAAAATGAGACAAGAGTTCTTGAGAGTTCAAACCTTCCTTATCTGCAAGCCCATCCAGTTCATCTAAAGCATAGCCAGTATTCCACATTTCAGGGAGCACAATGACATCGGGATTGTCATCAAGCGCCCTTTCCAACATCTCTTTCACGTGCTTTTTATTTTCCACAGGCTGTCCGTGGGCAACATCCATCTGTACCAATGCGATTTTCATAGTAACCTCGATTCTATATTAACCATTATAGCACTCCAAAAGACGTCACAAAAATTGAAAAATTCAATCTCATGATAAAGAAAGGCTATCAAAAAAGGCTGGACACATTGTCCAACCTGATTCAATACTTCATTAAGCAATATCAACGTAACGGCGAGCACCGCTCACTGTCATGTATGAGAGCCATGTGTGACCATCGGCTGTCAAAACTTTGTCATAGTTAACACTCATGCCTTTGTCATAGTAGGCCAACTCTGGACTCGAAACCTTAGCTTCTGCCTTGATTGACGCACGACCTGTGAAGGTATAACGACCTGACTCTGGGAGACTTGGTTTTGCGGCTGGTTGACTTGCTTCTGGCTTAGCCGCTGCAATATCAACGTAACGACGGGCACCGCCTGCTGTCATGTATGAAAGCCATTGATGACCATCGGCTGTCAAAACCTTATCGTAGTTAACGCTCATACCTTTATCATAGTAGGCCAATTCTGGGCTTGAAACCTTGGCTTCTGCCTTGATTGACGCACGACCTGTGAAGGTATAAGTGCCTGATTCTGGAAGACTTGGTTTATCCGCTGGTTTAGCAACTGGTTTAACTTCTGGTTGACTTGCTGGCTTAGAGTCTGCCTTGGCTGCTGCAATATCAACATAACGACGAGCACCACTTGTTGTCACGTATGAAAGCCATTGACGACCATCGGCTGTCAAAACCTTGTCGTAGTTAACGCTCATACCCTTATCATAGTAGGCCAACTCTGGGCTTGAAACCTTAGCTTCTGCCTTAATTGACGTACGACCTGTGAAGGTATAAGTGCCTGATTCTGGAAGACTTGGTTTATCCGCTGGTTTAGCAACTGGTTTAACTTCTGGTTTAGTTTCTGTAGCTTTAACTGTTGCAATATCAACGTAACGACGGGCACCGCTTGCTGTTACATATGAGAGCCATTGATGACCATCGGCTGTCAAAACCTTATCGTAGTTAACGCTCATACCTTTATCATAGTAGGCCAATTCTGGGCTTGAAACCTTAGCTTCTGCCTTAATTGACGCACGACCTGTGAAGGTATAAGTGCCTGTTGCTGGAAGGTTGATGGCACCTGTAGTGGCTGGTTTGCTTTCAGCAGGTTTGCTGCTAGTAGCATAATCGCCACCTTCGATACCAAAGTACTCTTCCAAGCTCAATCCTGAATCGTGGATGTCTTTAGCTTCTTTACCCACATAGCGGATATGCCACGCTTCTGGCATGTAGCCGGTTGAAGCTTCTTTACCTGCTTGGAAACGCACGATAAAGCCATAGTTATGTGCATTGTCTTTAAGCCATTGACTAGCTCGTGCATCCTCAAGCAAGTTACCTGATTTATCAGTCAAATCAAAGACCAAACCAGTTTGGTGTTCGCTGAACCCAGGACGAGCTGAGTAACGGTCCGCAGCTGCTTGACCATCACGGCTTACGTAGTTGTCGTAAAGAGTCTTTTGATAATCGTAAGAACGGAAACCACTGTATGAACGTCCAACATTCAACCCTTGATTAATCATATCATCACGAAGGCGAACAAAGGCTGCCTTAGCTGTTGGGTTTTCACCTGGATTGTAGTCCTTAGAAAGACCATGCTTCTTATTGACAATGATAATATCATCGTATTTACCACGAACACTGTAGTAAGAACCGTTATTGGTCAATTTCCCTGTCACTTGAGTTTCAGTGATTTGAGGGACTGTAGCTGTAGTTTCTGTGATATAGGTTCTCTTACCATCCAACATATAGTAAAGATGCACAGAATAAGTACCCGCATCACCCTTATGGCTGGCTGTATCTACATGAACCTTATAGCTACCGTCTGATTGTTTATCAGCATGATACCAAGTGAGATCGTCTTGGCCATTCTTATCTGACCAGATTGGGACACGGACTTCTTTAACTTCTTTGCCACCACCTGAAACATTAGTTACAACAACATCAAAGCCATTAGACGTTTGGTTGGTGATAGTCAATTTTCCTGTGACTTGAGTTTCAGGGACTGTGGCTGTAGTTTCGGTAATATAAGTTCGCTTACCATCCAAAATGTAGTAAAGATGCACAGAATAGGTACCAGCATCACCCTTATGGCTGGCTGTATCTACATGAACCTTGTAGCTACCGTCTGATTGTTTGTCGGCATGATACCATGTAAGGTCGTCTTGACCATTCTTATCTGACCAGATTGGAACACGGACTTCTTTAACTTCTTTGCCACCACCTGAAACATTGGTAACGACAACATCAAAGCCATTAGACGTTTGGTTGGTAATCGTCAATTTTCCTGTGACTTGAGTTTCAGGGACTGTGGCTGTAGTTTCGGTAATATAAGTTCGCTTACCATCCAACATATAGTAAAGATGCACAGAATAGGTACCGGCATCGCCCTTGTGGCTGGCTTTATCTACATGAACCTTATAGCTACCGTCTGATTGTTTGTCGGCATGATACCAAGTAAGGTCGTCTTGGCCATTCTTATCTGACCAGATTGGGACACGGACTTCTTTAACTTCTTTGCCACCACCTGAAACATTGGTAACGACAACATCAAAGCCATTAGAGGTTTGGTTGGTAATCGTCAATTTTCCTGTTACTTGAGTTTCAGGGACTTTGGCTGTAGTTTCGCTAATATAAGTTCGCTTACCATCCAACATGTAGTAAAGATGGACAGAATAGGTACCAGCATCGCCCTTGTGGCTGGCTTTATCTACATGAACCTTATAGCTACCGTCTGACTGTTTATCAGCATGATACCAAGTGAGGTCATCTTGACCATCTTTATCTGACCAAATTGGGACACGGACTTCTTGGACTGTCTTGCCGCCACCTGAAACATTGGTAACCACAACATCGAAGCCGTTAGAGGTTTGGTTGTTAATGGTAAGGTTACCAGAAACACGGTTTTCTTGTGGTTTAGACTCAGTAGCTTTCAAGGTCGCAATATCCACATAACGACGTGTACCACTGTAACTGATGTAAGAAATCCATTGATGGTTATCCGCAGTCAAGACCTTGTCATAGTTCACTTTGTAGCCTTTTTCCAAGGTATAAAGTGTTTCTGCAGAAGCTTTAGGTTCGTTTTTAACATTCAAGCTACGTGTCACATTATAAGTGCCGCTTGCTGGAAGCTTTTCAGCACCAGTAACTTCTGGTTTTGCTTGATTAGTCTCTGTTGGTTTAACAGTTGGTGTTTCAGCTTTAGCAGGTGTCAAAGTCGCAACATCTGCATAATAGCGAACATAGTCATAACCAAGGTAAGAAATCCATTGGTGATTATCAGCTGTCAAAACTTTATCATAGATGACATGGTCACCCTTGCCGAAAACAAAAGTAGGTTTGAGGTCTGCTTTTGGTTCTTTCTTAATATCTGTGTCACGTGTAAAGTAATAAGTTCCTGTTGCTGGGATATCCAAAACACCTGTTGTGGCTTGAGTGCCATTAGAAGGCTTACCATCCCCATTACCACTATTACCGTTACCACTACCAGCTGCCACTGGTTTCACTGGCGCATAACGACGCACGCCAGAGTATGATTTGTAGCTAATCCATTGGTAGCCGTCAGCCGTCACGACTTGATCGTAAAGGACGCTGTCTCCTGGATTTACATAAAATTCAGCCTTGGCAGACACCTTGGGTTGATTCTTAATCTCTGTACGTTCCTTGTAGACATAAGTTCCTTGACTTGGAAGGTCGCTGTCTGTAGTTGTAGCTGGTTGGCTCACCAAACTAGTATTGACAGCTGCTCTCGTTAAGGCAGATACATCAAGGTTAGTGGCTGTTTCAGATGAAGCATTTGTGTTCCTTGTCGCTTCTGAGCTAGCAGTTGTTGATTCAGAAATTTTATCTGCTGCTTGTGAGGTACTAGCACTCACTTCACTTCTAGCCTCGCTAGTAGCAGTTTCACTAGCGGTTTGGCTAGTTGTTGAGACTTGGCTAGCTTTCTCGCTTGATACTACCCCATCGGTCGCTACACCACTGAAAATATCAGCTGCTGTCACAGCATCACTATCTGAGGTAGCACGCAAAGTAGCATCTGAAAATGTTGAAACCTCATGATGCTCATCAGCCAAAGCTTGACCTGCAAAGACCAAACTTGCTCCTAAAAGAACTGATGCTGCTCCAAATGAATATTTACGAATGGAAAAACGTTGTTGTTCGTGTAAAAATTTTTCTCGTTTCATATTAGTATTTCTCTCTATCAAATTGTTGTTACCGATTGATTGTAACATTAGGTGACAAATATTACAAGTATTTTACAGAATATTACTTAATATTTCTCACTTGTCCATTAGTATACCAAATTTATTTGACTTGTTCACACCTAAATCATAAACTGTCCAATTTTTGTCATAATCGGAAAATGACTGATTATACTTATATATTCGTTGTTTTTCCAAAAAAATGGAAAATAAAGTAAAAACACGACCGCTTTAAATGCCATCATGTTTCATTTTTGAACCTTTTATCAATGTCCTACATCTGAATATGAAATGTAGTATCGTTGACCATCCTTAACAAAACTATACCAGTTTCCATCAGGTAAAATTTCATATTTGTCCCAATCAACATCCCCTGCAGGAAGTTTAGAAACAGCTCCACTGTCTTTATCTGGCGCAGCATAAATAGGCGTTTCCTCATCAAGTGTCAATGTTCCAGAAGTAGCTGTCCAAGCACCTCGACCTCCCTCAACTCCTCCAACTTGAGAAGTTGGTGTTGTAGCTTGAGCCGCTTGTCCACCATCTGTAGCGCCTGCTTGAGCTTGTTCTTGAGAGGAAACTTTAGGTGCTACTGCTGAGGCCTGATTGTCATTTTCTTCATTTGTGACTGCTGAAGATGATGATTGAACTGATTTCTTATCCTTCTTAACAGCCTTACTTGAGCTTGAAGATGACTTCTTAACCGTTTTGGCTGGGCTACTACTTGTGCTAACACGCGCCGACTCATGACTATTAAACTTAGTCACTAAGAAGACAGCGAGGATAACTACAATAAGAGCTGATAGAATACCAATGAGTTTACTTGTATTTTTCATGAGTGAGATTCCTTTTCTGATAATTTACGAGGTTATTATAATATCTAGAAAGCTAAATTTTTCATTGAAGTCATAAACAGTCGTTTTTTCGTCATAATCAAACCACATCTTCTATTTTTAGCGTCTGTTTAAAACGATAGTCTTTAGATTGTGTTGACAAAGAACAATTAGGGTACTTCCCTAAAATCTCTCGAACAGTGGACAGACCTATACCACGTCCCTCTCCTTTACTTGAGCGGCCAAGTTTAAAGATACCGACTGTATTGATAGATTCTTGAGCAATGGTATTCTCCACTATTACTACCTTCGTCTCTCCACTGATAAGAGCAATGTTCACTTCTTTAGTACTGCTATCCAAACTCCCCTCAATAGCATTATCCAAGAAGATGGACAGCACCGTTATGAAATCCAACAATTCCATCCTCGATACTTCAAAGACGTCGCTGACCTCAAGGTGAACGGTAATAGACTGTCCCTGTGCTTCCAAGATTTTACTAGCCAAGACACCTTTAACGGCTTCATCTTTAATATTAATCAAGTTGGCAATTTCGTACTGTTTTCCCTCAATCCGAGTCTTTGTTTTTTCAAGAATGTTATCGTAGATATCAGAAATGATAGCTATATCTTTGGAGTCAATGCCATATTTGATACTAGACAAAACATTTAGGTAATCATGCCTAAATCGACGAAGATCAGTATAGAGTCTCTCGATTTGTTGACTATAATGAGCCAAATCACTCATTTGCCTATCTTTTTGGAGTAGGACTTCTTCTTTTAGCCTCTCACTGAAGGTCGCATTGATATAAACAAGGGTCGCAAGAAAGAGTAAAGCATAAGTCACCACGAGATAAACATGCCAATCTCTTCCTCCAGGGCTCTGTTGCACAAAAAAGGTAATATATTGGAGAAGGAGGGCATAAGATAACATTGATATATCTATAAGCAATAAAAAGTACTTTGAAAATGACTTTCTAAAACCATAGTTCAATGCTTTGAAATCTACTTTTAAGGTCTTAATGATTAACCAAAACACAGGAAAGACTAGCAACTCAATGACAAGGTTTAAATGGAAATGGTTAAGTACTATCATATAATGACGATTGATGACTAAGGCAATCCCATAAATAATAAGATTGGAAACAAGCCATAGAAAATATCTAATAACCTATTGCCATAACGATTTCTGTAGAAGGAATAAACAACCAAGAAGGCATGCCCTAAAACATAGGATAGGGCTGGAGAAAGCACAAACAAAAATCGGATAATCAAGGGGATGATGATATACCATCTTAACTTTATCTTCTCGGAGGTAATATATTGATAAATGAGAATAAAGAGGATAATCTCCGCTAAAAAGTCTAGATTATCCAACACAAAATTAATCGCTGTCATCGTCCAATTCTCTCAATCAATTTCTTTAGTTTCAATTTTGAAACATAGCAAACGCCACCATTTTCAAAATAGACCGTCCCCGTACTTTTATCTAATTTGATGATATTTTCTGGATTAACTAGGAAGGACTTATGACATTTAAACAGTCTAGGGTCGCTCTTTTCAATTTGAGAGAGACTGCCATAAAACTCAATCTGCTCCTCTTTAGTATAAAGGATAACCTTATGAACGATATCCGAGGTCTCAAGGTACAAGATATCATGAAAGGGAACCTGAATAACGGTCTTAACATTCTCAATCCGAAAAGCGTCTTCTGGATTCTGACTCTGTATCTTTTTGCAGGTTAATAAGATAATACTTTCCACACGCTTTTGAAAGTCCTCTCCCTCCAAAGACTTATCAATAAAGTCTAGAGCTGCCAGTTGGTATTGAAAAGTTAAGGGAAGATACTCTGAATGAGTCGTGAAAAAAACAATATTGGCATAGGGGTCGTTCTTGCGAATCTGCTTAGCCACTTCTAAACCTTTTTTAGTATCGTCTTTAATCTGAATGTCCAGGAAAAAGAGCTGATGAGATCCTCTCTCAGTAACAGACTCTAACAGTTGATTGGGTTTGTCAAAAACCTCAAAGTCACCCACTTTAATGTTATTTTTCTTAAGAATCGTATGAATAACCTCTTCAATACGATTTTGTTGGATAAAATGATCCTCTAAAACATAGATGTCAAGCATGGCATAACTTCCTTTAGCATAATCTTAAGAGAAATTCTAAGTTAGAGCATTTCTTTAATAAATGAACCTCTCTTATTTATTCAAAATGAGATTTATTGTTCTCTTTACTCATTTTACATTTTTATTACAAAAAAACAATAGTTTGTAACATTTTTTTACTTCAATCAACTAAAAAAACACCCCACAAAGTTAGATTTTATCTGTCTAACTTTTGGGGTGCAGTTCATAAATAGCAATCTTTTTCGTACTAGTTACGATAATAAGGGACACCTTCAGCAGTTTGGTCCTGACCAATAACAAGGTAATCAGAGCCGTTACTACCTCCAGAAATCGCTCTCAATGCAGCTGAGCTTGTATCTGAGAAAACTCCTGCATAGAAAATATTATCTGAAACTCTTTGAGGCTTCAATTGAGCAGTATAACCTGTTGAGTTTTTAATAATTGTACCATCAGCATTAATTGTAACTGATTCACCATTCGCATTAGTCCAAGTTCCCACAAGAGAGCTAATATCACCATTGTCAAGGGCACCAAAGTCAAGCGATGATTGACTATTATTTGTGTTCTTTTCAGATTTAACCTTGTCTGTTCCAGCTGTTGCTTCAGCCACTTGTCCACCATCTGTAGTACCTGCTTGAGCTTGTTCTTGAGAAGAAGTCTTAGGTGCTACTGCTGAGGCCTGATTGTCATTTTCTTCATTTGTGACTGCTGAAGATGATGATTGAGTTGATTTTTCATCCTTCTTAACAGCCTTACTTGAGCTTGAAGATGACTTCTTAACCGTTTTGGCTGGGCTACTACTTGTGCTAACACGCGCCGACTCATGACTATTAAACTTAGTCACTAAGAAGACAGCGAGGATAACTACGATAAGGGCTAATACTAAACCAATGAGTTTACTTGTATTTTTCATGATTGATGTTCCTTTTCTGATAATTTACTAGGTTATTATAATATATAGACAGCTAAATTTTTCATTGAAGTCATAAACGGCCGTTTTTTCGTCATAATCAGAAAATAACATTTAAAATAAAAATACTATATACATCAAACTGCTATGGTTTTTGGAACAAGCATCTTAGCTACAATCTCTTTTTGTTTAGCTTTTGAAACCAAGCATGACTCTCCGTTTTCAAAATAAATAATACCTAACTCTTTGTCCAACCTCACAATGTTTTCGGGATTTACAACAAATGATTTATGGCATTTATATAGTCTGCAATCTTGTTTCACAATTTCTGACAATTGACCATAGAACTCGATCTGCTCTTCCGTTGTATGAAGAATCACCTTATGAACTGTTGGAGATGTTTCAAAATAAAGAATCTTATGAAAAGGAACTTGTATAGTTGCATTCTTTGTATCTACCGTAAAAGCACACTCTATTTGGCTAAGACCATTTTTAGAAAGTGCTAATCCAATATCAGAAATAATCCTATCTTCATATTCATTATCAGGCAAATTCTTATCAATAAAATCAAGTGCAGCTAAGCGATACTGAAAGGTTGAAGGTAGGAGTTCGGGATGTGCTGTGATGAAAACAATACTAGCATAAGGATCTCGCTCACGAATCTGTTGAGCAACCAATATTCCCCCTTCGATATCACTATCAGATCCAATATCTAGAAAAAAGAGTAAATGCGAGCCCCTTTCCGTAATACGCTCTAATAATTGATTGGGTTTATCGTATAAATTGACCTTCCCAATTCTTAAAATATATATTTGTTTAGACTTGTGGATGGCATCCTCAAGACGAGCTTGTTGAAAATAATCTTCTTCTAAAACAAAAATATCTAACATGCTCAATACCTCCGTTTTATAACATTTCCTTTCAATAACTTGATGAATTAGCTACTTATAGAACGAATCCCATACTTTCATCTTGATTCTACAACTTTCGCTAATTTACGGCAAATATTTTCAAAACATATTGAACAATATATTTATTCAACTCTTGAAACCAAAAAACACCACCCTCAAAAGAGAGTGATGTTACAACTCTTAAGAAATATCTACATAGCGTCTTGCACCGCTATAGGTTACATAAGACAACCAGGTGTGGCCATCAGCTGTAAGGACCTTGTCATAGCGAACGGACATGCCTTTATCATAGTAGGCTAACTCTGGGCTAGCAACACTTGGTTGTGCCTTGATAGAGCTAGGTTTGGTAAAGGTATAGGTGCCAGTTGCTGCTAGGCTTGGGCTTGCTGGTTGAGCAACTGCTGTTGCCTTACCATCAATAGCAATGTAACGGCGGTTGCCTCCATGGCTAACATAAGAGAGCCATGTATGACCATCTGCAGTCACCAATCTGTCATAGTTAACGGACATACCAGCATCATAGTAGGCCAACTCTGGACTTGCGACACTTGGTTCTGCTTTAATGCTAGAGCGTTCCTTGAAAGTATAGGTACCAGAAGATGGTGTACTTGGTTGAACTGGTTGTTCTACTGGTTTAGTCACACTTGTTGGTGCGATAGCCACATAGAAACGATGTCCTGAATAGCTGAGATAAGAAAGCCATGTATAGCCGTCATTATTGACAACCTTGTCATAGTTAACTGACATACCTGAATCATAGTAGCTAACATCAGGGTTGGCTACCAAAGGTTGATTCTTAATGCCAGAACGAGCAGTAAAGGTGTATGAACCTGAAGCTGGAAGATTGTGGCGGGTTGCATTTTGAACTGGAACAGTTGTGCTAGTGCCTCCGATACCTACCATCTTACCGTCTTGAACATAGTAGAGATGGACAATGTATTCGCCTGCTTCAGCCTTATGATCACTAACATTGATGCGAACCTTGTAGCTACCATCACTTTGTCTGTCAGCTTGGTGCCATACAAGATCATCTTGGCCGTCCTTAGCTGTCCATACTGGAACTCTTACGCCTTGGATAGCTTTATCTCCACCAGAAACATTAGTGATATGAACATCGAAACCGAGGTTAGAGAGATTTTCAATATTGATAGTACCACTTGGTTTGCTTTCTTGTTGAGCAAGTTTAGACACGGCTACATAACGGCGGTTGCCATTGTAGCTGAGGTAAGAAAGCCATTGGTAACCATCACCACTGACAATCTTGTCGTAGTTGACTGACATGCCAGCATCGTAGTAGGCCAACTCTGGACTTGCCACACGAGGTTCTGCCTTGATGCTAGAACGTTCTTTGAAGGTGTAAGTTCCTGCATCAGGAAGGCTATAGCTAGTAGTTGTATGAGTTTCTTCAACTTTGGCAGGAACTGTGTAAGTTGTACCACCCACACCAACTAATTTACCATTAGTTTCAACATAGTAAAGATGAACATTGTAGAGGCCACGTTCATTCTTGTGGTCAATTAGACTAACGTTAACCTTGTAGTTACCATTGTTAAGACGAGTCGCATTGTACCAGATGATATCATCTTGACCATTCTTTTCAGACCAGATTGGAACAGATACCCCAAGGACACCATTTTGATCTGAAACATTACTGATAACCACGCTAAAGTCACCATTGTTATGACTTTCAATAGAAATGTCGCCTCTTGGTTTAGCTACAGCCTCTGCAACAGCACCTAGGTCGACATAACGACGAGTACCACTGTACGAAGTATAAGAAATCCAACGGTGGTTGTCAGCAAGCAAAGATCTATCGTAGTTGACTGACATACCAGGATCAAAATTGAACTCAGTTTTAGCAGTCAAGCTAGGTTGGTTCTTCACATCTGCAGGTTTAGTGAAATAATAAGTACCACGTTCAGGGATGGTTTCATCTCTAGTCGCCTCAGTGTTGCTACTAGTATTTTCGGCCTTCAAAGCTGCGATATCAGCATAGTAGCGTTCATAGTCGTAACCAATGTAAGAAATCCATTGGTGATTATCTCTCTTCAAGACCTTATCATAAATAACATGGTCACCTGCACTAAAGACGAAAGTAGGTTTGATATCCATGACTGGAGCTGTACGAATTTCAGTAGTGCGACGGAAATAATAGGTGCCGTTTGATGGGATATCAAGAGAACCATCAGCAGTCACTGGACCATCCACACCTGGCTGACTAGCATTAGTTAAGACAGTACGAAGACTAGTATCGACAGCTTCACGGTCAGTACCTCTAACTTCTGCTACTTCTGAAGTTGCTGAACGGTTAGTCTCACTTGCTACTTCAGAGCTAGCTACTGATGACACTTCAGAACGTGGGCTAGCCACTTCTGATCTAGAAACAGTAGCAACAGCAGATGCAGAATGAGCAACCTCTGCCGGTACTTCCAAAGAAGCAGCCTCGCTAGCCACTACACTATTAGCTTCAGAAGAGGCAACCTCACTGCTAGCAAGCTTAGGTCTTGGCGCTTCAGATCTTGAAGCTGGTTGATTGAGGACATCGGTAACAGCTTCTGAAGTTGCCTGGTCGATTTGAAGTGGTTCAGAATTATTTACAAAAACTTCATAATCCTTGCTGGTACTTGTGCTGTTGGCTTGTTCCTGAGCCAAAGCATGTCCACCAAGCATCAAGCTCGCACCAATCAAGACTGATGCAGCTCCAAAAGAATATTTACGAATTGAGTAACGTTGACGTTCCTTAACAACATATGCCTTTCTCATTTTGATCACTCTCACTTTCTAGGCTGTTTGATAAACATTGGAACCGTTTTCATATTTCTATTATACCCCTTTGAAATATTTTTTACAATTATTTCAATATTATTACTAAAGTTTATTTTGTAGAAAATTGATATCTAATTCTTTCAAATAACTATAATTAAGAAAAACCCCAAGAACTACCTGAGGGCTTTTGCTACATCTAATTCCTTGACACATTAAGCAAATCTGAATAGATTAATTAATTCATTCTGAGTTGATTTGACTATAGGTATCAATCTAGTCTAACTCTGATTCATCATAGATGTATTCTTCTAAATGTTCAGTCACTGTAATCTCATCGCAGGAGCTAACATTTTGAAAGTCCTTAATGTAAACAATTTTATACTGATTTGGTAGAAGTACAGGAAAGGCAATTGGCTCACCATTCTTACACACGCGAAACATCTGAAAGCTATCTGTTACGTTACTAATAAAGACAAACGGAAACAAATGAGGACTGGGAGAATTCAAATAGTGATAGATACCCTTTAAGGTACCACTAGTACTTCTTACTTCTCCTTGTTCTTTTTGAGACATTTTTAAAGTGTGCTCCTTCTACTACTTGTGATTTCCTTTTCTTAAGTACTGAGAGACAATACCATTAATCTAATTTATTGTAAACATGCATCCGACCATATATCGCATCAGAACCGAAACGAATCTGTCCGTTACTATCAAAGAAAATTGGGTCACTGGTTGGTCCATCATTATGAGCAAAACCTGCTACATAACCGCCATCTTGAGCAAAACCATTAAAGAGCTGACTACTTGTATCACTATAACCACTTTCAGCACCAACACGGGTTACACTACCGGATGGGGATACTGTAATTGTGTCCCCTAAGTCATTTTGATAGGTACCAGCAACACTAGAGAAATCACCATTAGCCATTGCCGTAGCATCAACCACTGTGGTAGCTGGTGTTTGTTCCGCTGAAGCAGCTGGTTGTTCTGTAGGAGTTCCTTGATTTACTCCAGCTGTTTCTTCACTAGGATTTGTTGGAGCAACTTCTTGTTGAGTAGATCCAGCAACATTTCCGGCTGATGGTTGTGAAGCCGTTTCTCCAGAGGTTGCCTTTGAGACCTCTTCTGAACTAGAAGATTTTGTCTTTTGCTCAGACTTCTTCGTTTTTTCTTTTGAAGATGGTTTTGTCGATTTCACTTTCTGACTAACCTTACTAGAGCTCGATGTTAATGTAGCTTCCTTCTTGTTATTACCACATGCACCAAGTAATAGAACGGAAGTTAAAGCGAGTGCGGTTAAAGTTGTGAAACGTTTTGTAGCAGGTTTCATAATAATTCTCCTTTTTACTCTATTTTAGACTGTGTCATTTTCAAAAATCTCAATGAAATAAGTTATATTCTTTAGTTCTTCTTATGGACATAATATACTGCATATTAGAAAAAAAGAACAGGACACGTATGTCCTGCTCTATTCTTTCATGGCATCTCTCATTTTCTCTGACATGATGTCAGCTAAAGAGGTATCTCCTAATAATCTAGCCAAGATTATCCCTTCTTGATAAGCCTTTTTAGCCTCAAAAATATCATTCTTTACAACATATAGATACTGTCCCTCTAGCATTCTCAAAATTGGTTTTTTCTGAAAATCTTGAGTTTCCTCCATAATACGATGCAGTTGATTGAATGCTACTTCCGATAAATGAAACTTTTTTCGTTCATATTCAACTATTGGAACCATTAATAAGGCATCCCTAAGTAAAAACAAATACTCCGTGGGAATATTATCATAACTATTTATTAGATTTCTACAAATGGTATAAAAGGTCCCTTCACTAAACCCATCTGACCTCATACTATCACCATCTCCTAACGAGATTTGATATAGTTCTATAAGTAGTAGATCATTGATAGTGTATACCCTTTTCTCACATAATGATGGTAAACTCTTCTCCAATATGCTCATACCAAATTTTTGGTGTGTCTTTGAAGTATATGAGTAAAGTTTTGACTGTAAGATATCAACAACCCTCTGTTCATCAGCAGGCAAATCATCATAATAGCTATCAATAATTTTACCCAGCTTTTCGTCTAGTTTCATTAGATTATTTGGCTTATCTAGACTAGTCGCATGCATCAATTGATATTTGAGATTGAGGTATTCTACCGGCAGCTTTGAGACTACAGTCCTCTCTCCAAGCAATTCCGATAAAGATATATTCAGACGTCTTGCCAAGTGCTCTAAGGTCTCTAATTTAGGTTGAGACTTCCCTGTTTCTATACGTGTCAATTGCCGTACTGATAAAACCTCATCCCCTTCACAAAATTTTTCTTTAGTGAGTCCTTGTGCTAATCTCAACTCTCTTAACCGATGACCAAAGTCTTGTCCAAACATCGCTAGCTCCCTTTTACTTGAAACTATTATAATTTTTATGATTTGTAATAGTATACCACCCAGTATTCACTATTTCAATTATGAAACGAAAATAATCATTACTTTCAATACCACTTACAAAGAAAAAAGATAGGATTTTCATCCTACCTTTTCAAGTTACTTTTATTGTATCACATCTTAGAGCTGTTCTGCTACTGCTGAAAGAAGATCTTGGATACCATTGGCATCGCTACCACCGGCCATGGCCATATCTGGTTTACCACCACCACGACCTGATACGATTGGTGCGAGAACCTTGATAACATTACCTGCGTGAACATCTTTAGACTTGCTTGCTACGAGGACATTAACTTTTTCGCCAATGTGAGCTGCAAGGACAAGGACATCAGAGTAGTCTGCTTGTTTCCATTGGTCCGCAAAGGTACGAAGGGCACCTGCATCAGAAACTTCTACTTGGCTAGCAATGTAACGAACACCGTTAGCTTCTTTAACGTCTTTGAAGACATCACCAGCTGCTGCAGCTGCTGCTTTTTCTTTAAGAGCAGCATTTTCTTTTTGAAGGGCATGCAACTGCTCTTGAAGGCTAGCAACCTTGTTAGGTACTTCTTTCAATTGTGGAGCCTTAAGTGTTGCAGCGATTGCTTTGAGGGCATCTTCTTCTTCACGGTAAGCAAGGTAAGCTTCACGTGATGTCACTGCCAAGATACGACGTGTTCCTGAACCGATACCTTCTTCTTTGACAATCTTGAACATACCGATTTCAGCAGTGTTGGCAACGTGCGTACCACCACAAAGCTCAACAGAGTAATCACCGATTGAAACGACACGAACATTCTTACCATATTTTTCACCAAAGAGGGCCATAGCTCCCATTGATTTAGCAGTGTCAATGTCTGTTTCAATAGTTGTTACTGGAGTAGCTTTCCAGATTTCTTCGTTAACTTGTTCTTCGATAGTACGCAATTCTTCTGGAGTTACAGCCTCAAAGTGAGTGAAGTCGAAACGCAAGAATTCTTGTTCGTTAAGAGAACCGGCTTGAACAGCATGATCACCGACGATGTTATGAAGGGCAGCGTGCAAGAGGTGAGTCGCTGTATGGTTCTTCATGACACGGTGACGACGTGTGTGGTCAATTTCAAGTTTGTAGTTAGCCCCTACAACAAGTTCACCTTCAACTTCAACAGTGTGAAGGGCTTGTCCATTTGGTGCACGTTGAACATCAACAACACGCGCAACGACTGTACCAGCTGCATCTGAGATTGTACCGTGGTCTGCTACTTGTCCACCCATTTCAGCGTAGAATGGTGTTTGTTCAAAGACAAGGAGGGCTTGACCAGAGTTAACACTATCATGACGAGCATCATCAGCAACGATGACGCTCAAACGGCTTTCAGCAGTTTCCGCTTCATACAAGAACTCAGATGGTTCAGTGATGTTAGCGAGGGTTTCATTTTGCATACCCATAGAACCACCTTTGACGACGCTAGCACGCGCACGTTCTTGTTGTTCTTTCATGGCAGCTTTGAAACCTTCATGGTCAATCTTGAAGCCTTCATCTTCAGCCAACTCTTCTGTCAATTCCACTGGGAATCCGTAAGTATCGTAAAGTTTAAAGATGTCTTTACCTTCAAGCGTATCTTTACCAGATTTCTTAAGGATAGCAAGAAGCTCGTCAAGCATGCTTGAACCTGCATCGATAGTACGTGCAAAGGTTTCTTCTTCACGTTTAACAATCTTCTCGATAAAATCTTTCTTCTCAAGAACTTCTGGGTAATAGCTTTCCATAATTTGACCAACAGTTGGAACAAGTTTGTACAAGAAAGCATCAGAAATGCCGAGACGACGACCATGCATTACTGCACGACGAAGAAGACGACGAAGGACATAACCACGACCTTCATTACCTGGAAGAGCACCATCACCGATGGCAAATGCCAATGAACGAATGTGGTCAGCAATAACCTTGAAGCTCATTGTGTCACCATCTGGATCGTAAGTTTTACCAGACATTTTTTCGATTTCACGAATGATAGGCATGAAGAGGTCTGTTTCAAAGTTTGTTTTAGCCCCTTGCATTACGGCTACAAGACGTTCAAGACCTGCGCCCGTATCAATGTTTTTATTAGGAAGTTCCTTGTATTCTGAACGTGGAACAGCTGGATCTGCGTTGAATTGTGACAAAACGATGTTCCAAATTTCAATGTAACGATCGTTTTCAATATCTTCTTCAAGCAAACGGATACCAATATTATCAGGGTCAAAGTCTTCGCCACGGTCAAAGAAGATTTCAGTATCTGGTCCTGAAGGTCCAGCACCGATTTCCCAGAAGTTATCTTCAATTGGAATCAAATGACTTGGTTCAACACCGCAAGCAATCCAACGGTTGTATGAATCTTTATCATCTGGATAGTAAGTCATGTAAAGCTTGTCTTTTGGAAAATCAAACCACTCTGGGCTTGTCAAAAGCTCATAACCCCATTCGATAGCTTCATCACGGAAGTAATCACCAACTGAGAAGTTACCAAGCATTTCAAACATAGTGTGGTGACGAGCTGTCTTACCAACGTTTTCGATATCGTTGGTACGGATAGCTTTTTGTGAGTTGGTAATACGTGGATTTTCAGGAATCACAGAGCCATCAAAGTATTTTTTCAAAGTGGCAACCCCTGAGTTAATCCAAAGAAGGGTTGGATCGTTAACTGGAACCAAGTTAGCTGATGGTTCAACAGCGTGACCTTTTGATTTCCAGAAATCAAGCCACATTTGACGAATTTGTGCTGAAGTAAGTTGTTTCATTGTTTCTCCTTAATCAATTGTTTCTTATTTTGAGCTATTCTCGAGCATTTCCACATAGTCAATAGCGACACATAGGGAAATGGCTAAATCGGCATAAGTATTTTCATAAACGGTAACAGTATAGGTCGATGTTAGATGAAAGAGCTCCTTTTGAATCCTAGCAACTACCTGATCTTGACTATTAAGCAGTTGAAAATCCAGGTCCCAAATATTCCCCTCTATTCGCAAGCCAAGATTATCGACATCATACTTATCACGAAGAAAGGTTAATTTTTTACGAATGTAAAAAATCGAACCATCCTGTAAATTCACCGTAAATTTGGGTAAGAGGCTAATAGGCTCCTTGGTGATATGACTAATCTCACGACCATCCTCGCCAAAAATCGTAAAGGTCTTTGGAATCTTAAAAAAGGATCCTTCTACCTGATAGGCAACTCTACCTTGATCATCCTTGATATCAAAGCGTTCACCACCCAATCGAAACTTCTGTTTGACAAAATAGGTTTTCATACGCCACCTCCAATAATGTCATACATTCATTCAAAAAATACTAAAAGAATAAAAGACAAGACCACTAAACGAAGGGCGACGTGAACCGCGGTACCACCTTCATTCAATGAACTTGTCATTCTTATTTGTCTTTAATTGTAAACTTTGAGTAGCAAGTAATCAGATTCGTCCGTGGCTCGCAGCGACCGCCATTTTTCTGTATCAGAAGCAATGATTACCAATCTCAAAGGGAAGGCTAAAAATGTCATGATATTAGAACTTTCAGCCACTCTCCATTTTAACGTGTTTTAGGTCTTAGGTCAAGCTGATAATAGCATTATCAACTCTATCTTGTGATTTATTTGCTAGAGCTTGATGATGAACTTGATGAAGCCCCAGAACCAGTCACATACTGGTCAAGAATTGCGCTGAAGGCCTTGTCTACAACTTTAACATTGTATTTCTTAAGGACCTTAGCAATCACTGAGTTAGTGAAGTTAGTATCAGCTTTCTTACCATTGATGATAACCTTAGTCAAATCATCCTTATAGTTTTTCCAATCTGCATTTTTCTCAGCTTTTGAAACAGTTTTGACGATATAGTAAGTTGCAGCACCAGTTGAACTGTTTGAAACGGTCACTACGTCAGAAACGGCATTAGCATCTTGTTTGAAGGCTGCTGTCAAAACATCTGCTGGGAAGTCTTGAGAAGCTGAGTTAACTGTCTTAGAAGCCACTTCCAAGCTGTTATCTTTAGCAACTTGTGAGAAGTCTGCTCCTTCTGCTTTAGCTTCAGAGTCTACCTTATCTGCCACTGCTTTATCAGTAGTTGAAACTACTTGTACCTCTGTATTTGGTGTGTAGTTATCATAGGCGGCCTTGTAATTTGCTTCAGTCAAATCTTTTTGTGCGGCTTGGTTAACAGCATACTCAACCAATTTTTGTGTACGGATTTGAGTACGGTATGACTCTTCTGTTTGACCATAGGCTGCAAGTACTTGTGAGAATTGATCTCCGTATTGTTCTGAAGCTTGCTTATAAGCTTTGTCTACGTCTTCTTTGCTGACTTTGCTACCATATTCTTTTTCAAGAGCCTTTTGCAAAGTTGCACTCAAAACACTTTGTTGTGTTTGGCTGCTACCTTTAAGTGAATCAAAGACATCACCGACAGTAACAGTATCACCTTTCATAGATACCAAAGTTGTTTCTTCAGTCGTTTTGTTACCTAGAGAAACATACATAGCACCTGCACCAACGAGAGCTGAAACAGCTACAAGGGCAAGACCTCCGAGGAAGCGGCCACCTGAGCTTGGTTTACCAGCATCACGTGTCTTTTTCGTTTTAGCACGTTTAGCTTTTTCTTTCGCTTTTTCACTAGCGAGGGCGATGCTTTCCTCTTCTTCTTTTTGGCGATCAAGATGCTCTTGTTCTGCGTCTTTGTCTGCTACAACCTCTTCAACAGTTTCTTCTGTCGACTCAAGGTTTTCATTTTCTTTAGCCATTCTATCTACTCCTTAAATTGTCAATATCTTTGTTATTATACCACACTTACTTAAATAATGCTTAATCTGGCAAGATAATATTTTCAGAATTTTTCCGAAGCATAAGAAGTCCGTCACTCATAGGTACCAAACTAGCAGTCAAACCAGGGTTATCTAAGGTCGCATCAAAAAGACGATGCAAACCACGGTAAATCGTACGCTGACCACGACGAACCTCCATAATGTCTTTGGCAATATCCCCCCCTTGGAAGATATCATCAAAGACAATGACACCACCTACCTTGAGACGTTTTAGGATTTCAGGCAGAAAGACGATATATTTAGACTTGGCTGAGTCCATAAAAACAAAATCATAATCAGTGTCCAAATCTTGCAAAACTTCTGCTGCATCACCTTCAACTAAGGTAATTTGTTTGCGGCTGTCATACTTGGCTAGATTTTCCTTGGCAAAGCCAATCATTTCTTCATTACGATCAACCGTCGTAATCTGAGCATCAGGGGCGTACTCAGCCATAAGAAGAGCTGAAAAACCAATAGCCGTTCCTACCTCAAGGATTTTCTTAGGCTGCAAGGTCTGTAACAAAAATCGGAAATAAGCAACAACTTCGTGCTGAATAATTGGAATATTTTCCTTACGAGCAAAGGCCTCCAGCTCAGCCAAATGCCCTTTATTTTCCTGAAGATGCGTTCGCATGTAATCCACGATATCCTTGTTTACTACTGGGCGACGCATGTTGTGATTTGCGTTTTTACTATATGATTTAACCATGTGTTTTATTATATAAAAAATCCCTAGCGAGTGCTAGAGATTTTTCTTATCTATAACTCAAATCCTCATCATTAGACTACTTGACGAATAACCTTCTTTTTCAAGAGGTAAGCAATAACCAAAGCTACCACGTAAAGAGCAATGAAAACAAGCAAGGTCATCTGGTAAGATTTTGTCAATTCATAGGTTACCGACAGGAGCATTGGTCCCACCAAGGCTGCCATAGCCCAGGCAGTCAGAATATAACCATGAAGGGTAGCCAATTCCTTTGCCCCAAAGATATCGCTAAGGTAGGGAGGAATCAAGGAGAATCCTGCCCCGTAGCATGTCATCAGAACAGCCATCGCAACCACAAAGACAAGTGGAACTTGCAGGACAATTAGGAGGATAGCCATAACGATATTAACCACAAAGAGGAGGATAAAGGTCTTCGGACGCCCAATATAATCCGACAAGCCTGCCCACAGAAGGCGACCAAAACCATTAAAGATTCCCATAACACCGACAACAACTGCTGCTGATTCCGCTGACATCCCAACCATATCTTGAGCCATTGGAGAAATAGCAGAGACAAGGGCTAAGCCACATGAAATATTGATAAACAAGATAAGCCATAACCAGTAGAAAGTTGACGATTTCAGAGCTTCATTAGCCGTAATTCCCTTGCTTAAATTAGCAGCCTGACGGTTTGGACTCTTGTCAGCCAACAGTTGTGCTTCCTCTACACTTGGTCGTTTAATGAATTGTGAGACAAAAAGCATCACAATAAAATAAACAACTCCCAAAATATAAAAGGTCTGCTCAACACCACGTGCCTGAATCAGATATTGGGCAAGAGGACTGGTTAGCAGTGAGGCAAAGCCAAAGCCCATGATGGCAAGACCAGTCGCAAGTCCACGCTTATCAGGAAACCACTTAATAATAGTTGAAACAGGCGTAATATAACCTACACCCAGTCCTAGACCACCAAGAATACCGTAACCAAGATAAAGTATCCACAGCTCTCCCTGAGCAATGGCAACTCCTGTTAGAATGTTACCTCCGGCATAGAGAACAGCCGACATACTCCCAGTCACTCTAGGACCAAATTTTTCAACCAAACGTCCCATGAAGGCTGCAGAAAGACCAAGACAAAAGATGGCCAATGAAAAGGCAAAAGAAACTGAAGATTGATCCCAGCCAGTCTGGGCCATAATAGGATTACGATAGATACTCCAAGCATAGGTAGACCCCAACATAAGATGGAGTAAGACACCACACGTTGCTACAAGATAACGATTGGTTGTTTTCACAAAAACCTACTTTCTATTTCTGAACACTGTTCACTTATCAATTATAAAACGTTAGGTTTTTAGTCTATCATGAATATAAACAAGGAGCTATAAATATGCTCATTAGTAATTTCCGTAGCAATTAGGGCTTGCATGCTATAAATGTTCGGTTTTTAGATGTAAAAAGAACCACTCTTATTCAGAATGATTCTTTCATATAGTATAGTAACTTCTTTTTAAGAAAGGTGAACACCTTTTTCAACCAAGGCTTCCAATTCAACGAGACGGTCTTCAAAAACTTTGAAGGCAGCATCCAAGTAGTCGGTATTGGTCATATCAACACCAGCTTTCTTGATAACTTCCAAAGGATAATCTGAGCTTCCCGCCTTAAGGTAAGTAAGGTAAGCTTCTTTATCCTCCTCAGTACCGTGAACAATTTTTTCAGCCAAGTAGCTTGCTGCTGCAAACCCTGTAGCGTATTGGTAGACATAGTAATTCATGTAGAAATGCGGAATACGTTCCCACTCAAACTGAATTTCGTAGTTATCTTCAGCTTTAAGGTTATAGTATTTCTCATTGAGGTCTGCGTAAAGTTTATTCATGAAGTCGGCTGTCAAGATTTGACCAGATGCATCTGCTTCATGGATAGCATGCTCAAACTCAGCAAATTGGGTTTGACGGAAGACAGTTCCCTTGAAACCATCCAAATAGTGGTTAAGAATAGCAAAACGTGTCTTGTCATCTTTAACCTCTTTAAGAAGCGTTTCTGTCAAGATATTTTCATTAGTTGTAGACGCAATTTCCGCCAAGAAGATTGGGTAATCTCCATAAACATATGGTTGTGTCTGACGTGTGAACGTTGAATGCAAGCTGTGGCCAGTCTCGTGAACCAAGGTAAAGAGATTGTCCAGAGTGTCTTGCCAGTTCAAAAGCATGAAAGCATTTGTATCATAGGCACCACCTGAGTAGGCACCTGAGCGTTTTCCTTTGTTAGGGTGAACGTCAATCCAACGTTCCGTAAAGGCTGCATGAACCCCTTTACTATACTCTTCACCAAAGATTGCCAAGACTTCTTCTGCTTTCTTGAGGGATTCTTCATAAGTAAGAGCAGTTTCAGTCTCAGAAAGTGGTGTGTAGACGTCATACATCTTAAGCTCGTCAAGCCCCAAGACCTTCTTACGCAAATCAAGGTAACGGTGCAAAAGTGGCAAATGCTTATTCACTGATTCCAAGAGTGAGTCATAAACACTCTCTGGAATAAAATTGGCCGCAAGTGCTGCATGACGTGCCGAATTATAGTGACGAACTTTGGCTTGGTAATTGTGAACCTTAACAACGCCTTGAAGTGTTTGTGCATAGGTATGTTGGAACTGCTCGTAAGTACCGTACATCGCTTCATAAGCACCCTTACGAATGTCACGGTCCTTAGATTCCATGAGGGTGATAAAGTTACCATGTGTCAACTCAACCACATCCCCTTGGCCATCTGATACCCATGGGAAGAGGATATCAGCATTATCCAAGACATTAAAGGTATCCGTTGGACCGTTGAAAATATCACCGGCTGCTGCCAAGAGCTCTTCCGCTTCTTGAGAAAGAACGTGGTCCTTGTTTGCCAAGAGGCGTTCGAAATAGTGGTCATAAAGTCCAAGACCTGGCTCTTGTTCTTTAAATTCAGCTAATTTCTTATCATCCAAGGCCATAAATTCAGGCTCAAAGTAAGCAAAGGCTTCACTCAACTGTGAATAAAGGTTTGAGGCCTTTGCTTGGTACTCTTGATACAGACCTACTGTTGTGTCTTGGTCATTTTTCATTGACGCATAGACATAGATTTTCTCCAAGCGACGCATAAGGCTCATATAAAGTTCTGTTGCCTCAAGCAAGTTCTTAGCAGAATCCAAGAGATGACCTGCATAAGCACTAGCCTTCCTCAAATCCTGAACAGTGCTTTCATATTCGGTCTCCCAATCTGCATCTGTCGCAAAAATGGTCGTCAAATCCCATGTGTATTTTTCTTCTAAATGAGTACGATTGTCTGACATAATATTCTCCTTAATTGTGTCTATTCTTTTCTATTTTAGCATAAAAGGTGGGAGGGTAGAGAGTTTGTCGATAAGAAAAATGACTTTTTCGATAATATTGCTTAAAAAGCTTTTCAAAACCTTCAAGTGACTGTCTAATTTGTACAAAACCCTGCCTAGATTCAGGAAATCTTACTTGTGGGAAAAAATCTTGATCAGACAGACTTAACAAATTCATCCCCTTAAGATAAGCCGCCTCCTGCCTTCTCATCCATCTTGGATTTTTCCCCATTAATTCCCGTTGAATCACATGTGAGACTTTCTTTCGCTGAGTCACTTGATAGGTCTCAACCTTTTCTGCTTGATAGGGAAAACGTAAAACCGTCATGAGATTCTCTGTTAAAGACCAAGTCTTAGTTAAGTAATAAACTCTCCCAAAAATATCCTCATAGATGAGATACTTAAGTCTAATTTCCTCTTTCTTCCAATCAAGCTCCCATAGATGAAATCCTATCTTAGCCGTAAAATAGAGAAAGTCCCGCTGTAAGTCTGTTAAACGCCGTCCCAACCATAGGTCTTCCCCCAAAAGCCAACGCACTTCATAACCTGCTTGGTGATAGGTGCGTGTGCGTTCTCTTAAACGTTTCTGTGATAAACGAGAACACTGAACTTCCAGAGCCAGGGAATCGCCAACAAATAAATCTGCAATTTGCCCCATCTCGGACAAAACCTTTTCAATACGTACTTTTTCACCATGATTAACCAAAGATTTATATAAGGCTGCCTTAAGGGATAAATGTTGGGCCGATTCATTCTCCGAGAAGAACTGACAATCTTGCAAAGACTTATGAGCAAAATGTGGACACATGACTTGACCATGTCTCAATAGGACAACTCCCTGACAGCCCGGACAGCAATAGGATTCCTCACGATTCAAACTAGTTTCTAGAGCTGAAACGAGGTTTCCCTCCGGATTTTTTGCAATTAACACGACACCCTCCTTCATGCACTCTCTTACTTATTCGCAAAAGAACTCACAAAATAAAAAAACATCTAGATTACTCTAGATGCGTCCCCCATTCAAACTGAAACTTGCTCCCTGCTGTATGGAAACTTAGGTTCATAGGTGTATTGCTTACCTTGGGATACAAGTGCCGCTCAGTCCATTTGATCTCTTTTCAACAATCCCAATACCTAAAGGAAAATCCCCCAACTTTCCTTGGTACCAGGACCTTGAAAACAGTTCCTATTCCACACGACCTTTAAAAATAGTCAATGTAGCATAGACAGATGCTCTCACAAACATCTAGTCAAATTCCGTCGCTAAAACATCATCCCAATATGCTTCTTACCTTTTTGTTCCTGAATCTCAACTTGAACTTAATCCCTCGAGTTCACGTTGTGATAAAACAATTTTTTGACTTTTTGAAATGTAAAGTCTTTATTTACTAACATTGAACCACCATTTCCCTAGGTGCAGTTCAATACCAACAAACGCAAAACCGTGTTGGTCCAAAATGGTTTCTAGTCAAGAGTATCTTATGATTGATAGTCAGTCAATCTGAAAAGCTTTCCCTCTAGCTTCTTGACGCAGAACGTCTTACTGCTTACAAGATACTATTTCCTAGAAGAGTATTGGCTAAAAACGCCACTCTCAAAACATACCATCTATCAGTCATTAGGTTTAATCCACCTTCTGATAGGTATATTAGCAGTTACTGCTTTATTTTCTTTCCCTCTTCGCTTTTGAAGATTAGTCTCTACCGATTCTGCTGTTTTTGAATCTGTCGTTTGCTCTACACGGATTAAAAATACCGCTAGCTCCCGCTACGATGATGCTGATGTTTTAAATCGATTAATCTGATTTGTTTGCTGTTTAAATCTTCTCTTTTTAAATCATCACAATGAAACATTGGAATTTGATAACCTAGAATTCTAGATTCTAAGCTAGTCTTTTTTGACCAGGGAGTCACCCTGCCAAAAAACAAACTCTTCCTAACACAATCTATTATACTGTATTATAATTTTTTGTCAATTAATTTATTTCATATTTTTTGAAAATAATATTTAGACCCTTGTTTCTTACATGGTTAACTATAGAGAAAAGCCTATATTATAGGCCTTATTTGCAGTTTTGAAAAAATTAGAAAATGTATATCATTTTTTCTTTTTTGAGTCTAAATCAAGTAGCTTTACTAAATGTCAGAAATTTTCATCTTTCTTATTCCTAGCTAACTTGATTCTTCCAAACTAAAAAAGCTAGGAAAATTTCCTAGCTTTTTTATGTATTATCTTAGTGTTTACGTTTGTAAGTTGAGATACCGAACAAGGCCAAAGCTGATGTCACCATAGCTGCACCTGCTGCTGCAGAAGCTACTGTTGATTTTTCACCAGTAGCTGGAAGAGCTGGAGCTTCTTCTTTTACAGGTGCTGATGTTGGTGTTACAGGTTTACCTGGTGTAGGTTCTGTTGGAGTTGTTGGTACTTGAGGTTTTGGTTTCTCAGTTGTTTCTTCAACAGATACAAAGTTTTTGTGGTAAGTAACTGACGCTGAAACAGTATTTGGAAGAACTGGTTTATTTGGTTCTTCTGGCAATTCAGGAACAACTACTGTTGAGTTAGTTGCGAACCAGTAAGCAGTTGGAACGTTAAGGTTATTTCCGCTTACGATGAAGTCCATTGGTTCACCCTTGAAGATTGTTGCAGCAGCACCATAGTAGGCATTCTTCGTACGAGGTGTTCCATCTGGGTTAATCGCATCCCAACCTTCATCAGTCACTTCACCAGTTGTTGGGTCTACTGTTGAGTCACTGTTAAAGCGTGAACCGTTAGCCACAAATTCGTTATCATTTGTTGCATAAGCATAACCATCTTCATGCAAAGTGATAGATGAACCAGGGATTTGAACGTATTCATTACCATTCAAACCAACTTTTTCAATGTGGTTTCCAAGCTCAGTGTTCCAGTGGTTAAGTGATGAGATACTCAAAACTGATCCATTCTTAGACAAATCAAGTGGTGTCACTGATGACTCAGTTTCAAAGAAGTTCAAGTTCATCTTAACATGAAGTTTTTTGTTAGTGTCGTCAGTTTGTGAACCAATGAAAAGTGTCTTCGTTGGATCGTGGTACAACTTAACAATGGCTGAACCATCTGTACTTGGTGTTTCTACCAAAGTGTAAGTTGCAACGATTTTCTTAACTGGAGTACCATTGAATGATGTTCCGTTTAGATTGTTGTATGTTACAGTCAACGTTTGACCTGTAGCCATCTTCAACCATACATCTTCAGTATATTCACCATCAGCATTGATAGTGTACTGTGTACCGTTAGCTGCACTAAAGTCACTTGGAATATAACGAGATGTGTTGAATTGTTCAAGAATTTCATCTACTGAGTGACCTGATTGGATTGTTTTATCCAAGTAGTCAACAGAACCTGCTGAATTTTCAACAGTCATAGTAGCATTAGATTCTGTTTTATAAATCAAACCAGTAGCATTTTCAGCCAATCCTTTTGTCAAAAGACGTGCTGTTGTTCCACCAGTATATTCTTTATAAGCTTTTTCCCAAGCAGCATAAGCAAGAACATCTTGGTAATATTTATCCAATTGTGTCTTGTAATCTGCAAGTTTTTGTTTATATTCTGAAACTGCAGTTGTCAAAGCTGTTGTTTGAACTTTATTGTCATTATTAGCAGCTTCTACGCTAGTGTGTTTAACACCTGCTTCTTCTGTAGCAGTGAATCCCCCTGTAGCAACAACATTTGCTTTAGCAGATGTAAGAGCTGCGTCAGCTTCTTCACGTGTCAATTTATTTTCAGAAACAACTGTATTTGAAGCTTCTTGAGCATCTTTAGCTGCTTGATCTTGAACAGCTTTAACATCAGCAGAATCTTTTGATGCTGCTGCAGTCGTTGTTGCAGCTTCAACAGCGTTATTGAAGTCAGGATTTGAAACTTCAGCAATAGCTTTAGTTGTTGTTTTTACAGTAGTATCTGTTTCAGTAGTAGTTTTTTCTTCTGTTCCAGGTACTGTAGTGACAACCGCTGCATCACCTGTTGTTTTAACAAGATTAGCACTTGATTCTGCAGTCGTATTTGATACGGTTGCATCAGTATCAGTAGTTGCTGTTACATCTTTAGCTTCATCCGCAGCTGCTACGCTTGTAGCCGCGAGTCCTGCAAGCAATACGCTTGAATACAATGTTGTTTTAAATGGATTGACTTTCATTTACACTTTCTCCTTCTTGGTTAACATTTTATTAACCTATTTTCTTCACCGTTTAATATACTACCGTGATTTTCAAAATTTGGCAATAGTTTTCTGAAAAAAATATTATATATTTGCTACATATTTTTAAAATTTGACACACTTTTGTTATAATTCAACCATTTCTTTACAATAAATTGTAATTCGTAAGGGATTCACAGAGTTTTCACTTATTACTTTCTTACAGCCGTTCATTTTTTTCTCATAAAGGACTGTTTCTAAGATAGCATATGTTTTCTACTATATTCGGATTATCATGAAGTGACCTCTTCATTACTAAAAACACAAAAAAAAAACACCTTCAAGACCTTGACTTTAAGCATTTTTCGTCGTATGCTTGAAAAAAATGTTAAGAAAGTTGGGGGACTTTTCAATGACAAAAAAAGAAATTAAAGCACTGATTCTTTTGGGAATTAGTATTGTTTTTGCAAACCTTGTACTTCGTTTGCTTCTTAAGCCTTTGCCTGAGAATATAGCTTATCTCATTAAAACACTTGGCCTTATGTGTCTATACTATTTCCTCGTACAGAGACGCCTTGGATTAAAGATCAAATCGACTAAAAAGATAAGTTGGTCTGAAACCTTAGGGGTTTGTTGGTTTCTTCTTTTGGCAGATTTCTTCTATGTTTCTGCGGTTGCTCTTGGGATCAGTAAAGCACCTCACATGATAGGAACTGCCTTGGTTATTGCCTTAGGAGCCGGTTTTTTTGAGGAATATTTTTTTCGTGGACTTTTCCTTAAACTCGCCTTCCAAGATGGTATTAGATCTTCAAAACAGGTTTTAGGAGTCGTTTTCTTATCTGCCATAATTTTTGGACTAGCCCATCTTGGAAACCTCACTCACCAGCCCTTGAACGCTACCTTGTTCCAGGTTTATTATGCGACAGCTATAGGAATATTCTTTGCTGCTATTTACCTACGTACTGGTAGCCTCTGGTGGACTATTATTCTGCACTGTTTGGTTGATTTTGCCAGTGTCCTTCTCTCGCAATCAACACAGGCTGCACCAGCTACAAGTATCTGGCATTTCATTTTCTGGCTACCTTTAATTGCCCTAGGACTCTTCCTTATTCGTCCTAAAAAATTGAAAGCCATTAGATATCTTAATGACTAATATTTCAAACTGCATCCCACAAGTTAGATTTTTGGTGTCTAACCAGGGGATGCAGTTTTTCATTTATCAGCACCGCATTCTTACAACTTATCTCAATTTCCATTATTACTCCTAAAACGATTTAATCATAGAAATTTCATATCAGGTCTTCATCTATTCCTATCAGAATTTTGCTGATTTTAGACTTCTCATTTTGTTATAATATGACCTACAATCACATTTTTTAAAGGGGATGCTTATGAATTTTCAACAATGTCGCTATGTTCAGACTATCGCTGAAACAGGGTCTTTTAGTAAGGCTGCTAAAAAACTCTTTTTGACTCAACCTAATCTCTCAGCATCCATCCGTGATTTAGAGGAAGAACTTGGAGTCCAACTCTTTGAACGTTCCAATACAGGAGCTAAACTAACTGATGACGGTCATGATTTTCTCAAATACGCCAAACGTATTCTTGGAGAGCTAGATCTACTAGAAGGACGCTATCGCAAATCCTTTAAGAAATCATTCACTGTTGCCAGTCACCACTACGATTTCTTGTCACTTCCCATGGCTCACATTGCCCAACGTTTTCGTAGTGATTATCAAGAATTTCAACTGATTGAAACAACAACTAGGAAGATTCTCAAAAGCGTTGAAAGCTTCGAAAGTGACCTGGGGATTATTTATCTAGATGAAGATAACGACCATATCCTAGAACGCAGTTTCCAACACATGGATTTAACTTTTACCCCACTTGGAGAGTTTGAAACCAAGATTTTCCTAGGTCGCCAACATCCCCTAGCTCACAAAAAATCCCTCAATCTCAAAGATTTAGAGGGATACCCACAGGTTCGCTTTCGTCAAGAAAGCTCTGGAATTCATTTTGACGAAGATCCTCTCGAGGTTCTGCCTGACCAACAAGTAATTTACAGTAATGACCGAGGCAGTGTCATGAATTTGCTCTGTGCCTCAGATAGTTACGCTTCTGGCCTCGGTATTGTTAATAGTTTCATTAAGGACCAAATTGTTTTACTTCCACTGAAGAACAGTCCAAAGCACACCTTGGGGTTTGTGACAAATAATAAACAGAAACAATCCGCAATTATTCAAGCATTTATCGAGGAAATTCAGGATAGCTTACTACCCCACCACTAAGGAGAATAAAATGGAATTTCAAACACTTAACAATGGCATCAAAATACCCGTGCTTGGTTTTGGTGTCTGGCAAATTTTCGATCAAAAGGAATGTCAAAAAGCCGTTGAAGACGCTCTTTCTGTAGGCTATCGATTAATTGATACTGCTAGTCTTTATCGAAATGAGGAAGCCGTGGGACGTGCTATTAAGGCATCTGGTATCCCTCGAGAGGATATTTTCTTGACTAGTAAAGCTTGGATTAGCCAGCTTGGCTACGAAGATACCAAATTAGCCCTAAAAGAGACACTTCGCAAACTAGATACTGACTATCTTGATTTATATTTAATTCATCAACCTTTTGGCGACTTACATGGTGCTTGGCGTGCTATGATTGAGCTTCAGCATGAAGGACTTATTAGAGCCATTGGGGTTTCTAACTTCTCAACAGGGCGTTTGGCAGATTTTGCCTTGCAAACACCTGTTATTCCAGCGGTCAATCAAATCGAGTTGCACCCCTATAAACAACACAAACTTATCCAGAAAGCTGATAAGGAATTTGGTACCCTAACGCAAGCCTGGGCTCCTTTTCACAGAGGTGAGGATGGTATTTTTCAGGACTCAACTCTGACTGCTATCGCTGAAAAACATGGCAAGACAGTCGCTCAGGTCATCCTCAGATGGCAAACCCAACAAGGCATTCTGACCATACCTAAAAGTACCCATATCGAACGAATGAAGGAAAACTTTGATAGCTTTGACTTCCACCTAGACCAAGCAGACCTTGATGCTATTAGTAAGCTAGACCGATACCCAAATGCTTATGGTCCTGATGAAAGTGTAGAACGCATTAAGCATTTATTGAAATATAGTGTATAAGAAAACAAACTCCTTTCATTTTACAATTGGCTTGAACGCCTATATTGTAAAATGAAAGGAGTTAAGACTATGGTGCAAAAAGCTAACAGTTTATCACAAGCAAAATGGATGCGTATGTACCACATTGTATTTACACTTCAGTATAGACGAAAAATAATCTATATAGGAGTAGTCTGGGAGATGTTTTTCATAAATTATGCGAATATAAAGGTGTTGAAATAATAGAAGGCCACTTAATGCCAGATCATGTCCATATGTTAGTAAGTATTCCACCACGAATGAGTGTAGCTAGTTTTATGGGATATTTAAAGGGTAAAAGTGCATTAATGATGTTTGATAAACACGCCAATTTAAAATATAAATTGGGGAACAGGCATTTTTGGACAGAGAGTTATTATGTAAGTACAGTAGGACTTAATGAAGCCACGATTAAGAAATATATTTAGGAACAAGAAAAGCATGATATTGCTTTGGATAAATTAATCGTTAAAGAATATGAAAATCCCTTTAGGGATAATGGTAAGTAATGCGAATGCCTCTTTGAGAGGCTTGTGACGAGTCAAAAGCAATAAGGCTTGAACAAAATGAAAGCCAGCGTCTTTAGGCGCTGGCTGGTATTATGTGCTTATAGTCCCGCTCAAACCACCTGGCTATGATTGACCTAGACTTTTTATATAAAAAACGTTAGTAGAATGAAGTTTTCAGTAGTCACTCAATCATCAGACAATTCAGAAACGATATACTGATATATAGATTCAGCTATATCAATTCCTCTTTCTCTAAAATCTCTATTTGTAAATGAAATATCACCATTACTTACATATTTATTTAAGAAAGAAGCGATTGAATGATAGCTACTTTTTTTATAAATGGTATATTTAAAATTCAAATCCTGAGATTCCGCCTCCCGATTTAACGTTTCTTCAAGTAATACAAGATTACCTATATTTAGAGTACTTTCATCACTCTCTGGTATGATATGTTCAACTGAATAACCATATAAACTTGAATTATTTGCTTGAAGTATCTCTTCATATTTTCGTACTGTGTACTTAGCAATAGTATTTTCTTTAACTCCTTTTTGAGATTTCACTTTTTTTCTATAAGAAATCTTCAGAAAATCTGAGATGAAAGCTTCTTTACCTGGTAACAATCCAACTAACTCTTTTTTAAACTGTTTTGAACTCTTTTGGAGATCACCCTTTGAAATTGAAAAGATACTACGAGCCATATTTGCATATCTACTCTCTAGTTTATTATTAGGACTTCTAGTAACCGCATTATAAATATAATGAAATCCTTCTAAAGTATACAAGATTTCTTTAAAATATTTTGTTGTTATACGCCCCTCTTTATAATTCTCATATAAAGCTAGGATAATTAACTGAGTTTGTTGTATTGAAAAATATTGAGTTAAAGCATTTATTGAATAGAAAAGCTTATCAATGTCTCCTGTGCTCCATTTTTTATTAATAAAGAATTCTTTATTTTCACCAAAGATCTCAGAATAACATTTCGAAGATTTCTCTAGTCTCCTCAAAAAATCAAGGTATTCACTTTTATTAATATTATGTTTAAAGTTTTGATAGAGATCTTTTTCAGAACTTTTTCCATATCTAGATATCCAGAAATATCTGAAAAATCTTTCTTTAGAAATACTAGTTCTTATTGACGAAATATTTTTTGTAATATTACTCCATATTTCCTTAGCATCATCCTTTGGTACTATAGTATCTTCAACTGCAAAGATCTCATTCTTAATCATATCTAATGTACTTAAGTTTTTACCTTTTGAATTTATATTTTCAAAGATAACATTAACAGATTCTTCCTCTGTAGAACAAATATATATTATTTGACTTTTCAATAATTGATCTCTTAGAATTTTTAATATCTCTTCATACTCAATTGAATATCTTATTATGTATTCTTCTAGACTGTCTTCGCTTAGTTTGTTATAAAAATAGTCATATGCATCTCGAATTTTCTTTTGTTCATCAGTTAAATTTTCTACAATTCGATCAAACTCAGAAACTCTTACAAAATTTTCATAGTATTCTTCTAATGAATCCTCTGGATGATTTAGCAATCTTTTTTGAATTTTATCTGCAAAATAGCTACCCGCTGTTTCATTGGATAAAACAACAAATTCATTGCCATCATCGTCCTCAGCAATAATGTACTTCCATAGGTTATCAGATAATTTACGATTACGCGTAAGCAGAATATCCGATAAAACTGAAAGAAAAATTGTAAAAGTTGTAAGTCTTTGCTGGCCATCTACAATCTCAATAGGTTCCCCACTTTTCGACATATCTCCTATCAAAATTGTTGTTCCAAAAAAGTAATCACTAGTTGGATTTGCTTTATTCTCAAAGTCCACTTGATTTACTATGTCATTGAAAAAATCATCATGTTGTTTTTTTTCCCATGAATACTCCCTTTGATATCTTGGAATAACATATTTATGCCCACTCGATAACAATCCTCTAACCTCAATTGTTTTTGCATCAAATTGCATAAGCTTTCCTCCTAATTACCCAATCACACTTCCGTTTGGAACAGATGAATCTACTGTCAAGACAGTGAGTTTGCCGTCATGTTCTGCGGAAAGAATCATACCTTGGCTGACATATTTTTTCATCATCTTACGTGGTTTGAGATTAGCCACGACTTGAAGTTTCTTACCGACCAATTCTTGTTCATCTGGATAGAATTTAGCGATGCCTGAGAGGATTTGGCGGTCTTCTCCGTCGCCAGCGTCAAGACGGAAGCGAAGCAATTTGTCTGAACCTTCGACTTTTTCCACTTCTTTAACTTCAGCGACACGGATTTCAACCTTGTCAAAGTCGTCAAATTTGATTTGGTCTTTTTCAGACTTAAGTTCGACCTCTTCTGGGTTCCATTCTTTCTCTTGAGGTTTGCCTGCGTTCATTTGAGATTGGATGTAGGCAATTTCTTCATCCATGTCAAGACGTGGGAAGATTGGTGTTCCTTTTGAAACGACTGTCACATTCTCTGGGAAACCTGAAAGTTCGAGATTTTCAAGGTCAAACTTCCCTGATAATCCAAGTTGTTCCATAATGGCATTTGAAGTTGTCATCATGAATGGTTGGATGAGGTGGGCTACCACACGAAGGCTAGCCGCCAAGTGAGCCATAACCGCTGCCAATTGTTCCTTGTCACCATCCTCTTTGGCAAGTACCCAAGGAGCTGTTTCATCAATATACTTATTGGTACGTGAAATGATGTTCCAAACGGCGTCCAAGGCACGTGGGAAATCTACAGCATTCATTTGTTTGTGGAATTCTTCAATATTTTCAGCCACAACCTTAGCCAAATCAGCATCAAAGTCTGTAACGTTCTCAACATAGGCAGGCACTTGACCACCGAAATACTTGTTAATCATGGCAACTGTACGGTTGAGGAGGTTCCCAAGGTCATTAGCCAACTCGTAGTTGATACGGGCCACATAGTCTTCTGGTGTGAAGGTACCATCTGAACCGACAGGAAGACTACGCATGAGGTAGTAACGGAGTGAATCAAGACCAAAACGCTCTACCAACATTTCTGGATAGATCACGTTTCCTTTAGACTTAGACATCTTACCGTCTTTCATGACGAACCAACCGTGGGCAACAAGACGTGTAGGCAATGGCAAATCAAGAGCCATAAGGATGATTGGCCAGTAGATTGAGTGGAAACGAAGAATATCCTTACCAATCATGTGGATAATTTCGTGGTTTTCATCATTTTGCCAGAACAAATCAAAGTTACCATGCTCATCCTGACCATAACCAAGGGCAGTAATATAGTTGATAAGAGCATCAATCCACACATATACCACGTGTTTTGGATCTGATGGGACTTTAACCCCCCAAGTGAAGGTTGTACGTGATACTGCCAAGTCTTCCAAGCCTGGCTCGATGAAGTTTTTAAGCATTTCATTCATACGACCATCAGGTTGGATAAATTCTGGGTGTTCTTTAAAGAAGGCCGTCAAACGGTCTGCGTAGTTGCTGAGTTTAAAGAAATATGATTCTTCAGACACTAGCTCTACTTCATGTCCTGATGGAGCCACACCACCAATAACATTGCCTTCTTCATCACGGTAAACTTCTGCCAACTGACTTTCAGTGAAGAATTCTTCGTCTGAAACTGAGTACCAACCAGAGTATTCACCAAGGTAGATATCTCCTTGTTCCAAGAGGCGCTCGAAAACTTGAGCAACAACTTTTTCATGGTAATCATCAGTCGTACGGATGAATTTATCGTATGAGATATCCAAAAGTTGCCAGAGGTCCTTAACACCAACAGCCATACCATCCACATACTCTTGTGGTGTGATTCCTGCTTCTTCAGCCTTTTGTTGAATCTTTTGGCCGTGCTCATCAAGCCCAGTAAGGTAGAAGACATCATAGTTCATCATACGTTTGTAACGTGCCAAGACGTCACAAGCAATGGTTGTATAGGCTGAACCAATATGCAATTTACCAGATGGGTAGTAGATAGGTGTTGTGATGTAGAATGTTTTTGTCATTTTAATTTCCTTTCATGTGTTAACAAATGGGCTAACACTGATGATATAACATCTTATTATAGCACGTTTTGGACACTAAAAAAACCAGCTAGGCTGGTTTTAAACATTACTAGTTTTGGAAGCGCTTTTTATCAGCTCTAACATCACGTTCATAGTCATAATCTAATTTCTTCACGTCATCCTCTGATAGGTGTTTGAAGCTTCTTTCTTCTGTAAGTTTGCCTTTCTTATTATAAGTAGTGACGATTAATTTATCACCCTTAACCTTGTATCGAACGGTTTCTTCGAGAGATTCTTTGTAGGATTTAACGTAAATCTTTTTACTTTCATCGTTATCAGCCTTAGTTCGATATTCACTTATTTTGTATTGACTATCTACTGCTTGGTCAATGACTTTCGTATATTCAGATAGTGACATGTTTGGTTTAAGCGTTCTAGACCAAGCATCTGGACGGTATGCTTTGTCAGTATCATAGTCTGTAAAGTCAACCAGATTGTTCCCGCCAGCTAAGGTATAAAAATAAAATTTAACATTGTTCCCTTTGACTTTAACAAAATCATGAGCCTCTAGACCACTTTTCTTGAAAGATTCCTTACCATCAACCATTTTCTTCTTATCTTTATGGTAAAAGCGATAAGTTTCAAGTAGATAGGTTCCTTCAGGTATTTTACCACCTTGCAGGTGCATAAACGCATAGCCACCAAATGAAAGTGCCACTAGGACAATCGCTCCCACCACAGAAGCGATAATAATTTTAGCTTTCTTAGACAAGCCTGTCTTAGCAGTCGTAGCTTGTAAAACGGCTTGTGTCACTTGGTCACTCAACTGAGCTTGTTGAGGATTAACACCCTCGTCCTTAGACTCTTGAGAAATAAATTCCCCATTAGCTTTTGCTTGTTGGTTTTCTTCCTCTGTCGGCTTACGATTATTGATTGTTTCGAAATAATCTAACCACTCTTTTTCGTTCATAAAAGTCCCCTTTTTCATTGATATTTCCATTCTACCAGAAAAAAGACTCCAAAGCTATTTGACTATTTTCATAAAAAGAAAAGCGGTACCAAGATGGAGTTTTAGCTCTCCTTCTTGTACCACTTTCCTCATTTACATCATTGGCTGATTAAATTTTATCAATGCCTTTTTTGCTGCTTTTACTATCGTCAGAGCCTGATTTAGAACCACTACCATAGTCATCGCTGTAACCATAACCGTAGTCACCTCCATAACCATAATTAAAGTAATCCTTATACTCGTCGTACTGATCACTATAAGTCTTCAATTCTTTCTTATAATCTTTAATTGCATTCTTATAATCATCCCAACGCTCTTCAGCATCCCCCTTACTCATACGCTTAAAAGTAACACGGGATTGAAGCTCTCCATCCTTGTCATAAGTAGATAGCGTATACTCGTTACCTTTTTTGACGTAAGTTCGTTTTTCTTTGAGAGATTTCTTGTAAGATTTTACAGATTCTTTAACGGCTTCTTTTGTAGCGTCTTTAGTGTAAAAAGAATAATCCTTAGACATATCTTTCATGAAGTCTTTGACTGTAGATTCAAGCTCTTCAACTGTTAAAACTTCTGTCTGAGTTTTATTCCATGGATCGAACTGCTGAGGGATTTCATGTTCATACTCTAACAAGCTAACATAAGGTGATTTATTGTCCTCGAGATAAGAATAGTATCTAGATCTATTATTTTTTACTTCTACAAAGGAGTAGACATCATCAAATTCATCGAAAGCATTTACCATCTTATCTTTATCTTCATCACGATAAGAATAGGCCACTACCTCATATGTTCCATCCGCAATCTTACCTGACTGATAACGCCATAATGAATAGCCACCAACAGAAAGTAAAATTACTGCCACAGCACCCAAGACTGATGCTAGAATAATCTTGGCTTTTTTTGACATTCCTTTTTTCACTGGCATGGCTTGTTGGAAGGTTGCTGTTGTTTGGGCAAACTGAGGCTGTTGCGTCATAGCAATTACAGGTTCAGCTGGTTTAATCGGTCTTTGCTCCGTCACTTGTCCATTTGAGCTAAAAATATTAGGTCGTTCAAGGATAAACTCGCCTGCTGCTTGAGCTTGAGATAACTCTGCGGGAGTTGGTTTACGACCGTTGACTAATTCAAAGTACTCAATCCACTCTTGCTGGTTCATAATAATCTCCTTTTTTATTGGTCTACTGTTCTATTGTACCAAAATAAATGGTGAAATAGTATTTGACAATTATCATAAAGACTGTAAGTTTTTTTAATAAAACATTTGGCTATGATTCTCGATAGTAAAGAGGTACTTGGTCGGTAAGTAGTTCAACGCCAGATGAGATAATCCCCATCATGCCTTGAATAATTATAATACTTCAAGGAATACTCATAATCCCAATCATAACCACTTTTGACCTCTTTGGCTTCCTCTGAGCTCAATCGTTTAAAAGTTCTACGCGACTCAATATGTCCATCATCAGCATAAACAGTCAGAACGAGACCATTAGGTCGCTTTTCATAAGTTCTTTTTTGCTTCAACATTTTTTTATAATCGTCTACACACCTTTGGACAGATACTTCCTTTACGTTTGAGTACTCCTCTCCCTTTTTAGAAATCTTATCAATATGAGAAATCACTAGAGCTTTATATTCAGAGACTGTTAAATCCTGTTTCAAAGTCCCTGTACGTGGGTCAAAAATCTGTGGGAGCTTTTCATCGTGCTCAAATGGTGAGACAAAAGGTTCCCCATCCCCCACAAAAACATAATAAAATTGAGATTTCATATTCTCAACAACTATAAAATCCTCATATAAGCTATCATTATTCTCTCCTCGCTCAGTCCAATTTATCAATTCATTGGAATATGCCGATTTAGCCTCATATTTTACCATCTGATAGGTACCATCTGGAATATAGTTCTGTTGATACTTCCAAAATCTTCCCTCTTCTATGGCAATCAAAACTGTCGCAACAAGTCCTAGAAAAACAATAATCCCAATCTTCCATTTTTTTGCCTTAGTCATACCTCTCCCCTTCATATTAGCCTACTCTTTAATACTATTTTACCAAAAATAGAGAGGAAATCTGTGACTTGACTACCAAAGAAAAAGAGGTTGGGAACTCATACTCTCAAACCTCTTTTCATCTATTTACTTTTTAAGATCCTCAGCACCAATGACTGGGTATTCGGTCAATCCTGATACTACTTCTTTAGCCTGGTCTGATTCTTCTGATTTTTTCTCAAGATCAAACTTAGGTGCATCTTTTTCATAAGCATTAATGATATCGGCAACAACTGGGTGACGTACGACATCACTGGCAGAGAAATGAACAAAATCAATAGCCTTGATTCCCTTCAATTTCTCCATGGCATCGACAAGACCAGATTTAACACGACGTGGAAGGTCAATCTGGCTCATATCTCCATTGACAATCATCTTAGAATTAAACCCAAGACGAGTCAAGAACATCTTCATCTGCATGATAGTTGTATTTTGCGCTTCATCAAGGATAACAAAGGCATCTTCGAGGGTACGACCACGCATATAAGCAAGAGGGGCAATCTCAATAATTTCACGTTCCATTAGGCGAGTCGTTTGCTCTTTGCCAAGAATTTGATAGAGGGCATCATAAACTGGACGGAGGTAAGGGTCCACCTTTTCCTTGAGATCACCAGGCAAGAAACCAAGGCTTTCACCTGCCTCAACCGCCGGACGTGTTAGAACAATACGTTTAACTTGACCACGTTTAAGAGCTGTAACTGCAAGGGTAACCGCTAAAAAGGTCTTCCCTGTACCGGCTGGACCAATCCCAAAGACCACATCATGATTTTTAATGCTATCAACATAGACCTTTTGTCCTAAAGTCTTCACTCGGATAGGCTTACCACTATTGTCCTTGATAATCTCTTCTTCATATAAAGCAACAAACTTATCAATCGAACCATCTTGAGCCATGGTCAAGGCTGCGACAACATCTGAGGTGTTGACTAGCATTCCACGCTCCACTAAAACAAGGAGGGCTTGAATGGTCAAACGGGCCAATTCGACACTTTCTTCGTCATCTCCAAGAATCTGCACACGTTCTGTTCGGGCATGGATGATAACATTTAGGTTCTCTTCAATGAGTTTTAAATGACGTTCATTAGTCCCAAAAAGTGACAAGACATCATCTGGGTGATTTAGGGTAATTTCAACAGAATACTCTTGCAAATAGAGTTCCTCTTTCTTTCGTCTTTTTCTCCATTATATCAAAAAAATCACGCCAGGCGTGACTTTTTGTAATTCTTAATTATGCGTTGAATGACACGTGAACGTGGTCATAGTGGTTTTCAGTAATGCTACCACGGTCAGGCATTTGGTTCCAAGTGTTAGCTGGTCCGTAGATATTATCTACTGGTGCGTAGAATTGTTGTCTGTAGATGACATATGAGATACCTGCATTTGAGATATTGTCTACTGCATATTGAGCGACTTGATTACCAACTTCTGAACCAACTGGTACCATAACGTCAACGGCAAGTCCTTGACCATGGTCTTGTGGATCACCTTCACGGTAACCACCGATATCAGTAAGACCGAATTGTGCTGCTACATCTTGACGGAAAGCTTCAGCTTGTGGTTGAAGGTGTGGATCCGTTGGAAGTGTATTTGTTGATGCAGGTTGTGCTGCTGGTGCCTCTGATGCCGCTGGTGCCTCTGATGCTACTTCTGATGTTGCTGCTGGTTCTACCGCTGGCTGTTCTGCTGGCGCCTCTGATGCTGCTGGTGCTTCTGAGGCAGCTTCTGATGTTGCTGCTGGTTCTGCAGCTGGTTGTTCTGCTGGTGCCTCTGAAGTTGCTGATGCTTCTGAAGACGCTTCTGACGTTGCTGCTGGAGCTTCTTCTTTTACTTCAGGTTGTGCTGGTGTTTCAGCAGTTGGAGTAGTTTCTGCTTCAGGTGTAGCTTCTGCTGACGTAGTGACATGATCAATAGCATCAGCAACTGGTTGTTCAGTTTCTGCGTATGCTGGTGCTTCTGATGCTGATGCGATAGCTTCTGTTACTTCGGAAACAGCTTGAGTTGATTCTTCTGTAGCAGGTGCTTGAGTAGCTGTTGTGCTTACTGTTTCAACTGGAGCTGTCAAGTCCGCTGCAACTACAGATTGACCATTTACAGTCACTTCGTTAGTTGTCAAATTAGCTTCTGCAACTACAGGTGTAGTTGATGTTTCTGAAGCTGGAGTTTCAACTTTAACAGAGACTGCTTGATTATCAGCATTGTAAGTTGCTGTCAAGACTGTTCCAGGGTAAATCAAATCAATGTTTGTAATTTGATTGATGTTAGCCAAAACGTTCACATCGATACCCATAGCTTCAGCGATACTTCCCAAAGTATCACCGTATTGAACTGTATAAGTTTGTTGGTTATCACTTACAGCGATATCTGCTTTGATTTGATCTACTGAACGTACTGCCCAGTTTGAAGTTTCATCGGCATGTACGTGACTTGCAGCAAAAAGTGAAAGTGCTGCGGTCGAGTAAAGAAGTGCCTTTGTAGTTTTAGATTTTGATAACATGTATAATTCATTCCTTTTTTAACAATTTCAATATCTACAATAATACCACACTTTTCATCAAAAAAGTTATGATTTACTGCTCTTTAAAGCAATTACTAACTAGTTGTAACAAGCCTAATTTATTGAAAAACACCTGAGATATTTGTAAAAAAATGTAACAATTCATCCCAATTCAAATGGTAATTACTTTTTAAAGAAAATGCTAAAAGTCATTATGCTTATCGTAAGCTTAGTCACTATTAATGGGCTAGATAATCTTCCCAAATCTGGTCAAACTGCCCTAGATTAAAGGAAAAGCTAGCTTGATCTTCCAAGTAACGACTGACTTCTTCAAAGTCATCGGTATGCTTCGGGAAGGTTGAATCTTCAAAAGCCAAATCAGCCAAGATTGCTACTGGTTCATTGGATTTGGGATTACGCTGGGCCATCAGCCAAGTATAAAAGGATTTTCTCATGCCTTCTCCTAACCGATTAATTCTGTTCCAAACTGATCTTGTTTGATTTTTTTGGCCTTCATCAGACCACCTAGAGCCTTCTTAAATTGACCCTTAGAAATACCGAAGGTTGCCTTGATATCTGCTGGTGATGACTTGTCATTAAGCGTCATAAAGCCACCATTGCTCTCTAAATAGGTCAAAATCATCTGAGCATCATTTTCGAGCATTTCAAAAGAACGTGGTTTAAGAGAAAGATTAAGAGTCCGGTCAACTTCTCTGAACCCAATCACACGTGCTTCAAGGACCTGACCTAAACGTGGCTCCGCATAACGTTCTGATGGATGGATGAAACCAAGCATGTTATTCTCTGGCAAATAAACAAAAGTTCCTGACAATTTGAGACGGTAGGCAATAGCTGGCCATTTTTGGTTTTGCATATTATCGTAAGCAGGTCCAGCCATACGTTGAAAGACCTCAGGTTCAGCAGGAAGTCCCCAAATACGGTCTTTTTTGTCAACATCGAGTTTGATGTAGAGTTTATCCCCCTTCTTAGGCCAAAGCTCTTTGAGTTCTGGCAAAACATCGAGAGAGACAACAATCTCCTTATCTGGAATTCCTACGTCTACAAAGACACCCAAATCCTTACGAACTTCAGTGACCTCTCCCCAACCATAGGAATCGCGAGTTGCCTTGATTTCCTTTTGAGTCAGACGTGATTTTTGCTTGCTATCTGTATAGGCGAAGCCTGTCACCATGTCACCAATGGCGTATTTCCCTTCTTCTTTAGACAAGGCAAAAGTCACACCGTCCTTTTGTACAAAGTAAAATTTATCATTTTCATCAGTTACTAGGGCAGTAATGATCGTTCCAAGTAATGTATTCATCTTTTTTCCTCTAAAAAGAGAGTCGGACAAGGAAGCTAACATAGTCCATGCTCTTTTGCTTCTGTCCCACTCTCCTTATTTTTCTATTGATTAAACAGTAAGGAGTTCTTTTTCCTTTTCTGCTGTCATGCTGTCAATCTTATTAACAGCGTCATCAGTTGCTTTTTGGATATCTTTTTCCAAAGCTTTCAATTGATCTTCTGTGATTTCTTTGTCTTTTTCTTGCTTCTTAGCTTCATCCATAGCATCGCGGCGGATGTTACGGATAGCGATTTTAGCATTTTCGCCGACTTTTTTCACTTCTTTAGCCAACTCTTTACGTGTTTCTTCTGTAAGTGCTGGGATAACCAAGCGCACAACAGAACCATCATTAGCTGGGTTGATTCCAAGGTCAGATTCATTGATAGCTCGTTCGATATCAGCAATTGAACCTTTATCAAATGGTGAAATCAAAAGGACACGTGCTTCAGGAACCGTGATTGAAGCCAATTGGTTAAGTGGTGTTGGAGCACCGTAGTATTCTACAGTGATGCGGTCAAGAAGTGAGGCATTGGCACGACCTGCACGGATAGAGCCAAATTCACGGGCCAATGACTCGTGTGAGTGGGTGAAACGTTCTTTTGCTTTTTCAATAATTGCGTTTGTCATAAATTCTCTCTTTCTTACTTGTGTGATTCTGCTTTGTTAGATACAGTTGTCCCAATTTGCTCACCAAAGATAACACGTTTGATGTTTCCTGGTTCGTTCATATTGAAGACAACAAGGTCAATGTCATTATCCATTGAAAGGGTAGAAGCTGTGGCATCCATAATTTTCAAACCACGTTTGATAACTTCCACGTGTGTCAATTCATCAAATTTGACAGCATCAGCGTTTTTACGAGGGTCGTCATTGTAGACACCATCAACGCCGTTTTTAGCCATAAGAATAGCATCAGCTTCAATTTCAGCTGCACGAAGAGCCGCTGTTGTATCTGTTGAGAAGTACGGTGAACCAATACCTGCTGCAAAGATAACAATACGACCTTTTTCAAGGTGACGAAGGGCACGACCACGAATATAAGGCTCTGCCACAGATTTCATATCAATCGCTGTCTGAACACGTGTATCAACACCGAGTTGTTTCAAACTATCTGCCATAACAAGGGCATTCATAGTTGTTCCAAGCATACCAGTATAGTCTGCTTGAACACGATCCATTCCTGCTTCAGCTGCAGGTTCCCCACGCCAAAGGTTACCACCACCGATAACTAGAGCAATTTGAATACCTGAATCCGCTACCTCAGCAATTTCTTTAGCCATAGCTTGGACAGTTGGAAGATCAATCCCAACACCTCGTTCACCAGCTAGAGCTTCACCTGAAAGCTTAATGAGGACACGTTTGTATTTTGGTTCTGCCATGATTTCTCCCTATTAACTATTTTGTTTTATGATTTAATTCTTAGCTGAGATTCATCTTTCCTAAGTCGTCAATTACCATCCTTTTAAGGTGGTTAAGGGGCTTATTCGAGCAACTCCTTTTTATGATTAGGATAGGAAAATGTTTTCTTTTTTTGCAAAGAAAACACTAAATCTTCATCCTTACTATTTTATCATAAATTAGGGTTTTCACCTAGTCAAATATTTAAAAAATATCCTTACAAGATAACTGTAAAGGTGATGGTGTCATTTTTATAAGAAGCAAAGATACGCCCCTTAAATAATTTGACCATACTTTGAGCCATGGACAGGCCAATGCCAAAACCTTTGTGTTCTTTGTTATTATGGGATTCTTCAATACGATAAAAACGCTCAAAAAACTTGCTATAATCAACAGCCTTACCTTCTTTATAGGTATTTGACACTTCTAAACGAGCCCGTTTTCGCGTTCTTCCAATCTGACGAAGTCTTACCGTAACTGTCCCTTCTGGATCACAATACTTGTTAGCATTATCCACAAGGAGAGTCACAAGTTCAAAGAGAGACTTCTCCTCTGCCTTTACATGAATATCCGGTGTGATGTCCATGACAAAAGATTTACCGTCTCGAACGACAGGTCCCTTAAAGTCCTCTGCTGCATCCTCAGTAATATAGGAAAAATCGACATCTTGAAGAACAATATCCGGCTGCTCCTCCAGACGAGATAGGGCTACCAGAGAATTGATTAGAGTGGTCAAGCGTGCCACCTGGTCTTTCGTTGACTTGGTCCATTCGTTCTCTCCAGTCATGAGTTCCTGTAGCTCCGTATTGGCAGAAATAATGGCCAATGGTGTCTTTAATTCATGACTAGCATTGGTAATAAAACGTCGCTGCTTTTCGTAGTTTCGAATGAAGGGACGAATGACGATTCCTGATAAGGCACTGACAATGACGACAAAAAAGATAAACCCAAACAGTGATAAGAGGATAGAAAGACTGAGCAAGGCTTGGGAAGAATTGTAATAAGAGGTCGTGTCCAGGAAGACCACAAGAATCTTATTTTTGCTGACTTTGCTAACCTGATAACTCAGATTGATATTTTTTTCTCTAATTGTTCCAAGAGTATTCGTCATACGTCTAGCTGCAAGTGCATAGCTAACAGCTTCTTCATCATCTATTAAAGAAGTATGGCTGGTATCCTGACTGATCACTTTATCACCAGATAAGGTCACACTGAAAAAACGAAAACTATCCAATGGAATTTCACGCCCTTGATTGGTCTCAATTTTTTTAGTTTTTCCGAAACTACCATTATTTTCTGTAAGCGTGTTGAGAACCTTACTAATTTCCTGTTCTGTCTGAAAGGACCTCACAGTATTGATGATTCCCACTGTAAAAACCAAGATAAAGAGAATAGCCAAGGAAGCAATCGTAATAAATTGAAGTCGTAAACGTCTAAACATGCACTACTCCTCTCTAATTGGCAAGAAGGCAAAAGTCACCACCCTTTTCACCAAGAATGCTGATATCAGCCTGGATGGCTTGCAATTTCTGACGCAAATAGGAAATATAGACCCAGACAATCGACTCGTCCACATCTTCCTCATCATCCCAGATGGTCTTAAAAAGGTGCTCAGTCGTTAATTTCTTAGCAGGATTGAGCATGAAGTGAGCCATTAACTTGGTCTCTCTGCTTGAAAGTCGAATGGCGTTGCCAGCTACCAACTCCTGTTCCTCCTGGTCCAAACGTACAGAACCAAGTGTCAAAATTTTGGCAGTAAAGGTCTCGTTAACACGACGCTCTAGCGAGCGCAAACGAGCCAAAAGTTCTTTAAGAGAAATCGGCTTGGTCAAGTAATCGTCTGCCCCAGCGTCAAGTCCTGTCACACGATCATCAACTTCAGCCATGGCCGTCAACATAATGACATGCGTCGTATTCCCAGAGGAGCGAATCTCTTTCAGGGCCTCAATACCTGTTTTAATGGGCATCATGATATCCATAATCATTACTTGATAGGCATTTTGTGCAGCTAGGTCAACTGCCTCTTGACCGTTAAAGGCCTGATCCACCTCATAGCCTTGATGCTCAAGAGCCGCCTTGTAAACTCGAGAAAGAGCTTCCTCATCCTCAGCTAGTAGAATTTTCAAAGCCATTCTAGTCCCCTCCTTCTTGAATTAAGTTACGGATGGTCTGCATGGTCAAATCACATGAAGCTAATTCATCCGCACAGCGCTTAAGCTCACGGGTAATCATTTCTGGATTCTTGATATCGTGCTTGTACTTCATCTGATGCTCCAAACTGGCCACGAATCTTGAGCAATGGTTCGAAGCTGAACCTCAACAAAATAGGTTCCTCTCTCATTTCCTAAGACATCTGGAAACTCGGTTTCTACTTCCAAAATGAGATGATATGAACGATAACCATTAGGCTTAGCATTTAAAATGTAATCTTTCTCGTTATAGATAGAGACGCCAGGGATAGTCTTAATGACATCGATAGTCTTGTAAATATCATCGACAAAGCCACAAACAATTCGAAGCCCTATACTGTCACGGATTTCCTTGAGGGCAGACTGACTGGTTTCAGGCAAATTTTTCCGACGACACTTTTCACGCATAGAATCGCTCTCTTTGATTCGTGAAATAAAATGTTCATAGAGTTTGAAGCCTGTTTCTTTTTTGCTAGTAATATTAGCCGCAATAATTGGGTCTGTTATTTCTTGTAAAATCTTGGGGAGATACTGAGCATATTCCCCATAAATACTTGGAGTTAACATATAAACCTCCTCTAATACCATTCCTTAATTATAGCATAGATAGGCTTAAAAATAAGGAATAAGCCAGCTATGAGAGTCTCTTAAAGAATAAGAAAAAATCCAGCCGAAGCCAATTCAATTTGCTTATCTAAGTTCAATTAACACAAGGCTATGCATCAAGTGTTTGACAAAAGGCCAGTTGCCTAGTTTGTGTGTTTCATAGGTCAAGACCTTATAACCCACATTGCTTTGTAGCCATTTTTCTCATAGAAAGCACATTGTAATCGCGATTGGTAATCAAGCCAAGACTACGACCTCCTGTACTACGTACAAAAGGTTCAACCCCTTCAAGCAAGAAACGACTTCCTATACCTTTTCTTTGATAATCTGGAGTTACTGCTAACATCATCAGGTACCAATCGTATTCTGCAGAATCCTCCAGATGTCTTTCAGACTCTTCAACAAAATTAAAGTACTTAAACAACTTAGTGATGCTTATGAAACGGAAAAGCTTGGTCGCTCCGTTCTGGAGATAGTCAAGCATAGAAATCGTTGATGCTGTAAAATAGCTGCCGCAACAATGCGACCATCCTTTTCAGCCACAAACACGAATCCCTCTTTATAGCTAAACGCACCAACATTTCCTGCAAGGCTAAGACAAATTCCTCATACTGTTCAGGCTTCTTTAAATTAGTGGCAATCATTTGAAAGATAGGGATAATCTTCAAAGGCATCTGCACATACTTGTGCCACTTCCCTGAACTTCGTCTAGTCTTGCTTTGCGATATTGCATCTTAATCTCCTAATCTGTCTGTTTTTTTCAGTATAACACAAAACGCATGACTGACAGTCATACGTTCTATGGTTTTTTGTAAAATCTTATAATTTTATAAGAAAAGTTTAGGCAACTTCTTCTGTAAATTGACTATTATAAAGATCAGCATAGAAACCATCTGCTGCCATGAGCTCATCATGATTTCCTTGTTCAATAATATTCCCATCTTTCATCACAAGGATTAGATCAGCATTTCGAATGGTTGATAAGCGGTGAGCAATGACAAAGGAAGTCCGACCTTCCATAAGTTTGTCCATGGCTTTTTGAATCAATTCTTCTGTTCTGGTGTCAACAGATGATGTCGCTTCATCCAAGAAGAAGAGGGGCATCCTTCAGAAGGGCACGTGCAATGGTCAAGAGCTGTTTCTGACCAACTGATAATGTCACAGAGTCATCCAAATAAGTGTCATAACCTTTTGGAAGTGTGGTGATAAAGTGGTGAACACCGACAGCCTTGGCTGCAGCAATAACTTGCTCGTCAGAGATATTTTCTTGGTTGTAAATTAAATTATCACGAATAGTACCTTCAAAGAGCCAAGTGTCCTGAAGCACCATAGAGAATTGGTCATGGACAGTTTCACGTTTCATGTCGCCAGTATCCACACCGTCAATGGTGATATGGCCTTGATCGATGTTATAGAACTTCATAAGCAAGTTAACAATAGTCGTCTTACCAGCACCTGTTGGACCAACAATCGCAATCTTTGACCTGGCTTAGCAAGAGCTGAAAAATCATGAATAATAGTTTTTTCAGGAGTATAACCAAAGGAAACATGATCAAAGACAACTTGACCTTTAGTATCTGTCAATTCAGCTGTCTTACTTGATTCGTCATCCATATCTTTTTCTTCCAAAAATTCAAAGATACGACCAATAGCTGCAGTGGCTGACTGGAGCTGTGTAATCCCTTGTGCAATTTGAGAAAGAGGTTGTGAGAAAATACGAACATAAGTCATGAAGGCTACCACATCACCAATAGTCAAGCTACCATCAATAACCTTAATAGCTCCCACAAGACAGACCATGACGTAACCAAAGTTCCAATGAAAATCATAAGTGGCATCATAATACCTGAGATAAACTGAGATTGCCACATCGATTTATAGAGCTTATCATTAAGCCCCTTGAAAGCTTGACTACTTTCTTCAGATGCATTGTAACTCGTTACAACTGCTTGACCTGTGTAGATTTCTTCAATATATCCATTAATGTTAGCCAAATTTTCTTGTTGACGTTTGAAAAGGGGTTGTGAGAAACCCATGATGAAGGCTACTAGAACAAATCCTATCAAGACAGAACCAATCGCAGTGAAAGCCATAGTGACATTTGAGTAAAACATCATAATAATGGCTGCGACCAAGAGAACACTTGAAGTAATTAGGGTACCCAGACCTTGACTAAAGATTGTCCCAAAAGGTCAACGTCATTAGTCACACGAGAGAGGGTGTCCCCTTGAGAATGACTGTCAAAATAATTAAGAGGTACACTGTTGATTTTCTTTTGGATAGCTGTACGGAAACGTTGTGAAAAGCGTTGTGTAACCGTCGCAACCGTAAAGCTTTGTAAGTAACCCACAATCGCTGAAATGGCATAGAGAACAGCCAAGGTCATAGCAATACTTGTCACCTTATCCAAATCAATACCTGGAATCGTCCCCATTTTGGTAGGTGTAATACCTTCAGTAATAGTTGGTAATTTCTTTAAGCTTATCTGGTCCAATAACTGTAATGACTGCTGAAATAATTGCTCCAACAATCGCAAGGACAAAGGGAATTGGGAAACCTTTAATATAGGGTTTTAAGCGTTTATAGGACGATGTTTTTGGCTTATTTTCCATTTTCTAACTCCTCCTTAGACAATTGTGAATAAGCAATTTCTTGGTAAACCTCATTGTTAGTCAAGAGTTCCTTGTGGGTTCCTTGACTACTACTTGATCAACCAAGATTTGATCAGCATCCATAATAGTAGAGATACGTTGAGCAACAATCAACTTGGTCATATCTTGTGTTTTTTCAGACAATTCTTGACGCAGTTTACGATCGGTCTTATAGTCCAAAGCTGAGAAGGAATCGTCAAAAATCAAGATTTCAGGCTTACGGGTAAGTGCACGCGCAATAGCCAAACGTTGCTTCTGGCCACCTGAGAAGTTAGACCCCGCTTGAGCCACTTCTGCCTTAAGTTGGCCTTCTTTATTTTCAACAAAGTCTTTTCCTTGAGCCAATTCGAGAGCTTCCCAAATCTTAGCGTCATCTAGAGGACTATTATTGCTCGTTCCCATTGTCATATTTGACGTGATATTACCTGAGAAAAGCACAGCCTTTTGTGGAATATAACCGACTATATTGTGCAAGGTTTCGTGGTCATAATGTCGTACATCCACACCGTCAACCTTGATAGTTCCTTGCGTGGCATCATAAAATCGTGGGATAAGATTGACAAGCGTTGATTTACCAGATCCAGTCGAACCAATAAAGGCAACCGTGTCACCCTTTTTAGCTTTGAAGCTAACATGCTCCAAAAACAGGCTCTGAAGTTTCAGAATAACGGAAGGAAACATCATCGAATTCGACAGTGCCCACGTCTTTAGGTTTTTCAGAACTATTTTTAGGGTAAGAGACTGAAGATTGGGTATCTAGAACTTCATTGATACGGCCAGCTGCTACAACGGCACGTGGAAGAAGGAAGAAAACGACAATCATCATCATGAATCCCATAACAACCTGCATGGCATAAGACGAATAGACAACCATATCTGAGAAGAGATGGACCTTGTCTTCCATGGCACCAGCAATTTTCGTTGGATCTGTTGGAATCTTAACATCTTCAATCAGATGCGCACCAATCCAATAAATAGCCAGTGTCAAACCGCTAGATACAGCAGTCATTACCGGTGTTAGCAAGGCAAAAGAACGACCGATAAAGAGGTTGTTTTGGGTCAAATCAGTATTAGTCTTTTCAAATTTATCCTCTTGATAACTTTTGGCATTGTAGGCACGCACCACACGAATTCCTGTAAGAGATTCACGCGTTACGCTATTCAGTTTATCGGTCAGAGTTTGAATCAAGCGTTGCTTAGGCATAACCATAATTAAGAGGAAGAGCATGAGAACAGCAATCACTGCCACAGCGACAAGCAAGGCAAGGAGCCAATTTCCATTTTTATCGGCAATCTTTGTAATCGCCCAAATGGCCATGATAGGCCCCTGTGTAATGACCTGTAGTCCCATGGTCAGTACCATCTGTAATTGGGTAATATCATTTGTCGTGCGGGTCAAAAGACTAGGAATGGAGAATTGCTTAATCTCTGCATCCGAAAAATCTAGAACTTGATGGAAGATATCATCACGAAGACGGGTTGTAAAACTTGCTGCTGTTCTGGCAGCTAGGAAACCAACCACTACTGAGGCCATAAAGCCCGCAAAGGACATTAAAAGCATTCGCATCCCTGGGGCATCTGTATTCCAGGCAAAAATATCCGACGCCTTAGTCCCCTTGGTTGATAAGAGAGTCGTAATGTCAGACATATAGTCTGGAATTTTCAAGTTTAGATAGACGTTCAAACAAACAAATATCACAGCTAAGATAATCATGCTTAACTCTTTTGCTGTCAAACGTTTAAAAATTTTAAACATAAGTTACTCCTTATTTTTTTCTAAATTCTTACGAATTTGGTGAAAGACCCGAAAAGCTATTTCAGCATCCTCTTTCGAAATGCCTTCTAATAACTGTTCATGGATAGCCTCTCGGAAATGTCCAACATCTTGGGCCTTCTTTTTACCCAAGTCTGTCAGATGAACATACTTGTAGCGTTTGTCCTTGTCCGATGTCACCAATTCAACGAAACCGTTTCTCTCCATACGTTTGACCAAATTACTAGCCACTGATTTAGATATAGATAGCCTTTTCTCGACATCTTTGATAAAGATTTCTTTATCTTGGTTCTCAAACAAGTACCTGACGGCAAACCCTTGTGGACCAGCTAAATGCTCAACGCCGTAAGCTTTGCCTAGCTCTTGCACTCTAGATTCCATGGTATTGATGAATTTTTTGATTTCATTAAAAGGATCTTTTCCATGCATCGCAAGTTCCTCCTTAAATAATTCTCATGGAAACTATTTTAGTTCTTATGAGAACTATTGTCAAGAAGAAAAGTTATTATGAGAACTAAAAAAGAGTGAAAAAGAATATTGCTTTCCACTCTCACTCCCATAACTGTGATTATTAAGGCTTTGGACTCTAAAACCTAACAACGCTTGAGCTAGGCTATCTAAATAATAATACCCTCCAAATGGTCCAATTCATGTTGAATAATTTGGGCTGGCATGCCAGAAAAACTTAACTGTTTAGGCATCCATTGTTCATCTAAATAAGCTACCTCAATCGACTCATAACGTCTGGTTGGACGACTTCCTTCTAAAGATAAACAAAACTCCTCTGTTTGAAAAGGTGAGGACTTGCTGACTAAAACAGGATTAAACATGACTAGATTAACAAAACCGATATTGACGATAATGACACGCTTTTTAACTCCAATCATATTGGCAGCCATACCCACACAGGCATCCTTATGAAACTCCAATGTATCACGCAAATCTTTAGCCAAATAGAGGTCTTCTTTAGTCGCTTCTGTCGATTTTTGTCCAAGGAAAAAGACATCCTTTACGATAGTTTTTATCATCTATTTACTCCCTTTTCTTATCTAAACTATGAAATGATATATCCTTCTTTTATCGGAACCAAAGATCTTCATTCCAAATAAATCACCTTGACCTATTATATCAAAAGGCCCACCCTCTAGTAAAACAGACAAAAAAAGAAACCCGCAGGCTCCTTTTTAGTCATCTTTCTTCACTCTATACAAATAACCAATAAAAACCAAAAGACTAATAGTTGAAACACTCATTGCCACTTTAGCAACTGTAGTATAGCTATAGGTCAAAACAACACCATGTTTACCTGGTGGTAAGACTAGATTAGTTGGATTCTTTTCCTTAGCTAAGTAAGTAGTTACTCGCTTTCCATCAATCCTCGCTTCTTGTCCTTTGTAGTAGAAAACTGGCAACGACAAGACCTTAGATTCTTTAGACTCGTTGGTCACCGTAAGTACTAGCTCGTTGGGAGAACGGCTGATGAATGGCTTGATTTCCTGATTATCCAAGAAAAGGTGTTTGTCAAAGACAAAGCCAAAAGGCACTTCTTTATTGGTATAATCCCCATTTATATTTTTATAAGTTCCCTTGGCCAGCATTTCTCTCGTGACTTTTGTATGACTTGGCAATATATTCTTTGCTTTAGTCATCTTATCTTGAACAGTAACAATCTGAAACATATTTAGACAAAGACCTAACAAGACAAGTATTGTCGATGCCTTTATAGAAATATTTTCTAAGATATTCGCCAAAGCTAAACTGAAGAAAAGCAGAGCAAAACTCCATAATCTCCAAGGAAATTGAAGGTTGGACACTGGACTTGCCTGTAAGAACTGCCAAGGAAAACTATTCAAAGTTAGAAAAGCCAAAACAAAAGAAATAAAAAGGTAAATTCTAGCTTCCCCAACCTTAACAAAACGCTTAGTAAAAATCAGGCTTAGCACTAGGCCCAGAAGGTAGAGAAGATTAACTGATGGAGTCCTTAAATCACTTTTTAGAATCAACTCCCAGTTGTCTGCCAGACTTAAAGCTGTCTTTGATAGGAGCGGTTTAAAAGTCGTTCGTAGAGTGACATACTTGAATTGCTCTATCATAGGAACAAAGAAAGCTAGAGACATACTAAGAGTGACAAGGGTGGCCTTAAGAAATCCTAGGACACGTTCTTTTTTATTATCCCAAATCCAAAAACTAGTTACCACCGCAAAGAAAATCCCAACAGAAGCCAAAAGGACCGATAAGACATGGGAATAAACTAAACCAAGCATCCCAAGAGTCAAGATCCACCATTTCTTGTAATTTCCAAAAGTTATCAAACGAACACCAACGAAAACTAGAGGTAGAAAAATCATCGCTAGCGTTTCGCCAACGGCTGCCCGGTAATAAGAATTGTGCAAGAAATACCCCGAAAAGAGATAAAAGGTAGAAAATATCATCACCTGTTTATCAGAATATTTCAATAAACGTAATCCGTAAAAACTAAGCAAACAAGTTACAAAGCGAACAAGAAACTGAAAACTCATCCAGGCTACAAAGACCGACTGAGTCAGCTTATAGATTATGAAAATAGGATAATAAGTTAACCAAGGATAAAAGGTATTGATTAATTGTCCGGTCCCTCCGTTAGTCGTAAAATTGATAGGACTCTTCCAGACAGTATCCAAGGATAAGAGTCGGTTAATGTGAAAGACAATATCATCACCATAAAGCTTGTCCCTAAAAAAGAACATAGGCAGTATTGACACTACGCTGATCAAAAAACTTATTAGAATGACTGTCTGATTAGTATACTTCTTCTTTTTTACCCAACAGGGACCCTTGCCAACACTCAAAATTATTCCTCTTGTATTCTAATTCATAAAAATCTGCTCTAGAAAGAGATTTCTTACAAGGTATTATACCAAAAAAAGCACGGAACACCTCTTCCTCCTAAGTCTGTCTAAACAAAAAAAAGAAACCCGCAGGCTTCTTTTTTTATTTTATCGAGAGGCTTATTAATCAGGTCAAGGCTGTTAATTAAACAATACCTTGAGCTGACATAGCGTCTGCAACTTTAAGGAATCCAGCGATGTTGGCACCCACAACAAGGTTACCTTCATGACCAAATTCTTTAGCAGCTGCTGCAGCATTTTCGTAGATACCTTTCATGATATCGTAAAGTTTAGCATCAACTTCTTCGAATGTCCATTGTGTACGTCCGCTGTTTTGTGCCATTTCAAGAGCTGATACAGCAACACCACCAGCGTTAGCAGCTTTGGCAGGACCAAATGATACACCAGCTTTAAGGAAGACATCAATAGCTCCCAAAGTTGAAGGCATGTTAGCACCTTCTGAAACAGCCAACACACCATTTGCTACAAGTGTTTCTGCATCTGTTTCATCCAATTCATTTTGAGTTGCACATGGGAATGCCAAGTCAGCTTTGATAGACCAAACTGTCTTTTCACCACCAGCAGGTGTGAAGGTTGCATTTGGACGAGCTTCTGCATATTTAACGATACGTTCACGTTTAACTTCTTTGATTTCTTTCAACAAGTCAACGTCAATTCCGTCTGGATCATAAACAAAACCAGATGAGTCAGAACATGTTACAGCTTTAGCACCTAGGCTTTGCAATTTTTCAATAGCGTAGATGGCAACGTTACCAGCACCTGAAACAACTGCTGTTTTACCGTTAAAGTTTTCACCACGTGCATTAAGCATTTGTTCTGCAAAGTAAACAGCACCGTAACCAGTTGCTTCTGTACGAGCAAGTGATCCACCCCAGTTCAAACCTTTACCAGTAAGAACACCTGTGTACTCATTACGAAGACGTTTGTATTGGCCATAGAGGTAACCAATTTCACGTCCACCAACACCGATATCACCTGCAGGTACGTCTGTATCTGCACCAATGTGTTTGCTCAATTCAGTCATGAAGCTTTGGCAGAAACGCATGATTTCGTTATCTGATTTACCTTTAGGATCGAAGTTTGATCCACCTTTACCACCACCGATTGGTTGACCAGTCAATGAGTTTTTAAAGATTTGTTCGAAACCAAGGAATTTAATGATTGATTGGTTTACTGATGGGTGGAAACGAAGACCACCTTTGTAAGGACCAATAGCTGATGAGAATTGTACACGGAAACCACGGTTTACTTGTACTTGTCCTTTATCGTCAACCCATGGCACACGGAATGAAACGATACGTTCTGGTTCAACCAAACGTTCCAAAAGGTTTTCTTCAATATATTTAGGATATTTATCGAAGACAGGAACAAGTGAATCGAAAACTTCTTCAACTGCTTGAAGGAACTCAGCCTCATGGCCATTTTGAGCTTTCACTTTTTCAAAAACGCTAGCAACGTACTCTTTACCTGTTGTCATATCAATGTTTCCTTTCAAATAATTACCTTAGTAATTTAATTACATGAATAGTATAAATTTTCAGAATCTTCTTGTCAAGTATTTTCTGCTATTTTTTTGATTTTTATGTTAGCTTTTATGACATAGCAAGTGATCTATCTTTTTTTAAGATACTCCTAAAAAGTTGTCAATTCAACAATGTAAACGGATTCTATTTTTCTAGTTTTTCTCCAAAATTTTTTAAACTTTTTTTCAACTTTAAAGCTAAAATAGCCTAAAAACAATTTAGTAAATTTACTATTTTTACATTTACAAAGATCTCCAACTATGTTATTATGAATTTAGTAATTTTACTAAATCTTGAAAAGGATCATTTTTTATGAAAAGAAAGCAATTATCAGGAAAGCACATCGGCATTGTTTTTGGAACTTTCGCTCCAATGCATGTTGGGCACGTTGACCTTATTACCAAGGCAAAACGCGCTAATGACAATGTGCTCGTCATCGTAAGTGGCAGCAACACACAAGAAGATCGGGGGACACGCGCAGGCCTATCACTCAACCGCCGTTTCCGTTATGTTCGAGAAGTTTTCTATGATGATGAATTAGTCGTTGTGGATAAACTGGATGAGGCTGGGATGCCAGCCTATCCCGAGGGATGGGTACCTTGGGTTAATCGTGTCAAAGAGCTTATCTCTAAAAATACGGATAATCCTGAAAAGATTACCTTTTATGTTGGAGAGCCAGAGTACGTGACCGAGCTCAATCGCTATTATCCTCAAGCTCAGGTAGAACTCATCGAACGCTCTATTATCAACATCTCTGCTACCGAGATTCGCGACAATCCTATGGAAAATTGGCGTTTTATCACCAAGCCTTTCCGTCGTCACTTTACTCATAAGGTTCTTGTCGTGGGCTCTGCTAGCGGTGGAAAAACTACTCTTGTTAAAGATTTGGCCCGAACTTACAACGCTCCCTGCTCTCTTGAATATGCTAGGGAATATCAAGAAAAGTATAATGTACGAGATGACGAGTTAGATACTAACGATTATATTCACCTCCTAACAGATCAATATGCCCAGACCTCTGATATCATTGATAAAGGGCAGCACTCAGGACTTATCTTTGCCGATACCAACTCAACAGTCACAAAAGTTTATATCGACTACTATTTGAAAGAAAATATTTCTAAAGAAGAATTTGATATGCTGGATCGGCTCTATCAAGTAACTCAAGCTCGTGAAAAATGGGATTTGATTTTTGTAATTCTGCCAAAATCAAACTATGTGGATGATGGCTTCCGTGACATGACTATGGCTGATAGCCAAACACGTGACTGGTTTACCAAGCATCTCTTAGACCTCCTATCACCATTCAAGGATAAAATCGTTATTTTAGGGGAAAATAGTAATAGTGACAGCTTCTTTGCGGACAACTACCACAATGCCAAAAAAGCAATCAAAGAACGTCTGCACATCGAGATTTAAAGGACCAATCCAACGTAATCATCACTTAAAACTTACAATACAAACATGGAGGAAACATATGACTAGAACCTTCGAAAACTCTGGTAGCGAAAAGGAATTTTTGGACATCTATCAGCGAGAGGAAATGGATAAGTACGTTAAGCCCTCAGTGACCGTTGACTCGGTCATCTTCCGCTATTATGAAGGAAGAGTCCAAACCTTACTTATCAAGCGAAAAAACCATCCCTTCATGGGGAAATACGCCTTCAGTGGTGGCTTCGTTCAGGAGCAAGAAGATCTCAATCTAGCTGTCTGTCGCGAAGTACAGGAGGAAACATCCATTACACTCAATCCTGATCATATTGAGCAACTCATTACTGTGGGAACACCTTATCGGGATCCTCGAATGTGGACCATTACAGTGGCTTACCTCTGCTTCATGACCTTCAATGACATTCAAGTGGAAAAGGCTGCCGACGATGCAGCGTCTACGCATTGGTTAGACATTGCCATGGTAGACGGTCAACTGCAACTTGTTGATGGTGATAAGGCGCTGTCACATGATGACCTTGCCTTTGACCATTGGGAAATTCTCTTAACAGCTATGGAACGTATCAAGGGACGACTCGAATACTATCCAACTATCCTTTCCATTATGCCCGAGGAAAACACCTTGACCACCTACCGCCAACTTTTTGGTACCTTCAATGAAGACTACCTCAAGATGGATTCCACAAATTTCTTGCGTCGCTTTAAACACCTCTTCCAAAAAACAGGTCGTCAGGTAGCTACTAGAACCAGAAAGGCTGCCACCTACACTTATCATATCAAGCCGCTCTAAAGTACGGTCTTTGTTTGACAATTTGATACTTACATAGTAGTATTAAGAAAATTAATAAGAGGTATCCTATGAAAAGTTTTACATTGATTAGTGGAATTCTCATTACACTCTTGGGTGTCTTTTTCTTCGCTAATCCTACAAATCTTCTTGCCATCGTTGGTTGGCTATTTGCCCTAGTGATGCTGGTATCTGGTGTTTCAAGTCTCATGGTTTATTTTAAACGAGATAACGAAAACCGCTCCTTCTTCCAACTGCTTCAGAGTATCATTTCCATCGTTTTTGGTATTATCCTGCTATCAACATCAGCATGGGTACTCTCGGGCGTAGCTGTAACCATTATCGCTTGGTGGCTTCTTGTCTCAGCATTTACGCAAGGCTTTCAAGCTTATCGCCAACGTCAATTCGGCTTCTCAGGTCAACCTGCCCTATCAATCACCTTGATTTGTCTAGTCTTTGGACTCCTGCTCTTTAGTGCTCCGTTTTTCTCAGCCTTTCTTATTGGGCGCTTGGTAGCTTCCTTAATTATCTTCGCGGGGGTCTCTGTCCTCTCCTTTTCGTTCCGCTTGTGGTAGGAAGAAAGCAGTCACTACATAAACATAAAAAGCCTTGCAGTTCACATCTGCAGGGCTTTTGTCATACTTTGATTACTAAAGAGCTTATCCTTCTAGCTCACTCAAATACTCATAGCGTTCATACTTTTCAAGCAAGGTTTCGTTAGCAGCATCCAAGTCTCGTTGGAGGGAGGCTAACTGTCCATAATCGCTAGCATTTTCAAGCATGGCTGCTTCAATCTCTTCGATTTTGGCTTCAAGGTCAGCAATCTCATCCTCTATGGTCGCCCACTCTTGTTTTTCAAAGTAGCTCATGCGTTTTTTGTCTTCTTTGACTTTCTCAACTTTAACGCTAGCTTGCTCTTTTTCCTTCTCTAAGAGGGCTGCTTGCTCTTGGAAGAAGGCTTTTTCATCAAGGTAGTCAGTGTAGTTACCAAAGAACTCTCGCACACCACCCTCTTCAAAGGCTAGAATCTTGTTAGCCACCTTGTCCAAGAAATAGCGGTCGTGACTTACGGTAACGACAGGGCCACCAAAACCATTAAGGAAGTTTTCCAAAACCGTCAAAGTTGCAATGTCCAAATCATTTGTCGGCTCATCCAAGAGCAGAATATTAGGCTTTTCAATCAGAATCTTAAGTAGATAAAGACGTTTCTTTTCCCCACCAGAGAGCTTAGAAATCTGTGTCCCATGAGTAGAACGAGGGAAAAGGAATTGCTCTAAGAGCTCTGTGATACTAGTTGTTCCAACCGTTGTCTTAACCTCATCTGCAACTTCTTGCAAGTAGTTAATGACACGCTTGCTCTCATCCATGTCCTTAATTTGCTGCGAGAAATAACCAATACGTACCGTCTCACCAATATCTAGGACACCAGCTGTGGGCACAAGGTCGCCATTAATCAGATTGAGCAAGGTCGATTTCCCGACACCATTATCCCCAACAATACCGATACGATCACGATTTTGCATGATAAGATTGAAATCACTGAGAATTTGCTTGCCATCTTCATAAGCAAAATCGACATGCTCGAAGTTCACTACTTTCTTACCAATACGGCTAGTCTCAAAGTTAATTTCAAGATCGTCATTATTAACCGTTTGGTGAACCTCACCCTTAAGCTCCTTAAAACGATTGATACGAGCTTGTTGCTTGGTCGCACGTGCCTGTGGTTGCGTTCGCATCCATGCCAACTCCTGCTTATAGAGTTGCTTTTTCTTGTGGAGAGCTGCTGCATCTCGTTCATCTTGTTCAGCTTTTAGACGCACATAGTCTTGATAATTTCCCTGGTATTCAATCAGATTAGCCTGGTCTAGCTCAAAGATACGTGTGGCCACATTGTCCAAGAAATAACGGTCGTGGGTAATAAAGAGGACCGTTTTTTTGGAAGACTTGAGAAAATTAGTCAGCCAAGCAATAGTGTCAATATCCAGATGGTTGGTTGGCTCATCCAAGAGCAAGAGATCTGCATCATTCAAGAGAACCTGAGCCAACTGCACACGGCGACGAAGACCACCTGAGAGGTCCCCGACCTTTTGCGAGAGGTCTGACAATCCCAACTTAGACAAGACTGTCTTAACCTCGCTCTCAATGGACCAAGCATCTAGACTATCCATCTCAGCCATAACCTTCTCCAAGCGAGCCTGATTCTCCTCAGAATATTCTGCCATAAGGGTTTCATATTCTCGAATCAAAGCCATCTCACGAAGGTCTGATGACAAGACAGTTTCAAGCACCGTCTTGCTATCATCAAATTCTGGCTCTTGAGTCAAATAAGCAATCTTATAGCCATTAGCCTTGGTGAAAGGTGACACATCACCATCAAAACCAATACGCTCAGATACAACATCTAGCAAGGTTGTCTTACCTGTTCCATTGACACCAATAATCCCAATACGATCCAAATCATGGATAATGAATGAAATCTCTTTAAAAACCGTCTTATCTCCAACGGACTTGGTTAATTTTTCAACAATAAAATCTGACATCTTACTTCCTTCTTACAAATAACACCGCTACGGATCCTACGCATGCTCTGTAGCGGTGTGTCATTTTTATCACGTCTCTAGACTTATTTCATAGCTTGAACAAAGGCCATGATGGCTTCCTCGGCATTAGCTAGTTGACCATCAACGATGGCATTTTCGATAGCCTTAAGTGCACGACCAAGGTCCGGACCAGGTTTGAATCCTAGCTCCTTCATCAGTGTGCCACCATTCACAACGATTTCGTGCTTATCATGGATGAGCAACTGACCATCCAAATCGGCAATACGCTCATAATCGACGTCCAAGCCCTGAGCCCGCCTCAAGGTTTCAGCCTCCTCTAAGAGTTCCTTACCATACTGATAAACATCTTGCTTAGTCACAGCTCTCTCCAAACGGAAATTGAAAATGTCAACCAGGGACTGAACTGTCTTTTGGAAATTAACAGATGTCTTCCATTTTTTAAGAAAAGAGCGTGGATTATCGTGCTTGAGAGCCAAAAGAGTTGCCGCCCAGGCCTGCTCAGAACTTATAAATCTAAAGTCATCAGCATAATCTGATACAAAAGACTGCCATTTCTCTGCTGTCTCTTGAAAATCTGGAAGATACTGATAAGCCTTAGTCGCTAGAAGTGCCTTAACCCCTTTTTTCCAATGTGGTGCCAAGAGCAACTTATCAAATTCGATGAAACTTCGCTCAATCGAAATCTTTTCCAAAAGAGGAGCATGGCTGGTCATAGCCTCAAAAGTCTTTTCTTCAATATCGAAATCTAAGCTCGCTGCAAAACGTAGGCCCCGCATGATGCGAAGAGCATCCTCGTTAAAGCGTTCCTCAGCCTTACCAACAGCCCTTAAGACACGGTTGTCCAAATCAGCAAGACCATTGAACTTATCAATAATCTCAGCATTTTCATTAAGAGCAAAAGCATTGACTGTAAAATCACGACGCTTAAGATCTTCTTCCAATGAACGCACAAAGGACACGCTAGACGGACGACGGTAATCCACATAGACGTCCTCTGTTCGGAAGGTCGTCACCTCATACTCACCGCCATTTTCCAAGACCAAAACGGTCCCATGCTCAATACCAATGTCTACCGTACGCTCAAAAATCTGTTTAGTCTCCTCAGGATAAGAAGACGAAGCAATATCAACATCGTGAATAGGACGGTTGAGAAGGGCATCGCGGACCGATCCACCAACAAAGTAAGCCTCAAATCCTGCAGCCTTAATTTTCTCTAATATTGGTAAAGCCTTCTGAAATTCAGAAGGCAAATAACTTAATCTCATAGTAAATGTTCCAAACCATAAACAAGCTGATTACGTTTAACAACTTCTTTAATCCCAAGATTGACACCACCCATAAAGGAAATGCGGTCGTAAGAGTCGTGACGCAAGGTCAAGCCTTCTCCTTGGGCACCAAAGATAACCTCTTGGTGAGCCACAAGTCCTGGCAAACGTACACTGTGAATACGGAAACCATCAAACTCAGCACCACGTGCTCCAGCAAGTGTTTCCACCTCATCCTCAGCACCTTGATGTTTCGTTTCGCGAACCTCACGAATAAGTTCAGCTGTTTTCACTGCTGTACCTGAAGGCGCATCTTTTTTCTTGTCATGGTGAAGCTCAATGATTTCAAGATCTGGAAAATATTTGCTAGCTTCTGCCGCAAACTTCATAAGAAGGATAGCACCAATAGCAAAGTTAGGTGCAATCAAACCACCAATAGACTTGTCTTTAGAAAGGTCTGTCAATTCCTGAATTTGTGCTTCAGTAAATCCTGTGGTACCCACAACTGGTGCAAAACCATTCTCCAAAGCAAAACGAGTATTTTCATAGGCAACAGCAGGCATAGTGAAATCCACCCAGACATCTGCATCAAAGCCAACCAAATCCGCTTTATCTGTGAAGACAGGAATACCGTCCACTTCTTTTTCTGTCGCAAATGGGTCAAGCAAGGCAGCCAAAGTCAATTCGTCATCTCCCTTGACCATCTCAACCGCAGTTGAACCCATTCTTCCTTTAAATCCAGCAACAATAACTTTAATAGACATGTCATTTTTCCTCTCTATTGATCTTAATCATAGACAAGCCCCATCCCACATGGATAGTACTTATTTGGTAAATTTAGGTGTTAGACCTAACACTAGTGCTCCTTCACCCAAGTGTGTCGCAATTACGGCACATAAGGATACCACTGTTGAAACGCTAATTCCCTGTGTTTCTAGCTGTCTTTTTAATTCCTCAGCTTTTTCAGGGGCATTAGTGTGAAGGATACTAAGCTCCATTTCACGATTTTCCTCAGCTAGGGCAACCAAACGTTTCACAGCTTTCTTCTCTGTACGCACCTTTTCAAAAACAACGATTTTTCCTTCGTCATTAAAATTCAAAATAGGTTTGATAGACAAAAGATTTCCTAAAATCGCCGAACCATTCGACAAACGACCACCCTTAACCAGATGATTAAGATCATCCACAAGAATATAGGCCGTCGTTTGGTCAACTTGCTCCTCAAGCTTCTTCAAAATGTTCTCAAAAGACATTCCTTGGGCTGACCAATGCAAAACGTTTCTCACCATAGCTCCCATAGGAGCTGCTGTGATTTTTGTATCAGGAAAAGCAATCTTCAACTTGGCATGGTCCTCAATCAAAAACTGACTATTGGCCCAAAAACCAGAGATTCCTGAAGAAAGGAAAAGCCCAATGACATGGGTATAACCTTCCGCCTCCAACTCCATAAGCAAGTTATCCAAGTCAGCTAGATTTGGTTGTGACGTCTTGAGCAGTTCCTCAGAGTTTGCCATTTGTTCATAAAACTGATTGACATCCAAGTTTTTTCCTTCAACAAAAGGCTGCCCCTCAATGATGACTGGAATATCTAAAACATAAACATCAGCATGGCCCTGAATCTCAGCAGGGAGATTAACCGATGAATCCGTAATAACTGCAAGAGACATCTTAGAACTCCAAGTTTATACCTGGGCGATCCAAGGCAATTTCAGTTACTTCATAAGTCAAACGTTGAAGCGTATCCAAGAGCGGTGCAGCCAAGGCTTCTGCTTCTTCTTGTGAGAAGTCTTTTGGTTCATTGACGATACGGTTTTGAATATGGTCCATTTGAGAAACAATCCCTGAGATAACAAACTCATCACGGACAATCATAAATTGCAAAACAGCTACAACAGACGTATTGTTAGCTTCTTCATCTTTATTGTGCAACTGGAAAGTTACTTCAACATTTGTTTTAGGCACACCATTCTCTTTTTCCCACTCATGGTTACGAACATCATAGTGGTAACGGTTAACAAATACTTTTTCGCGAATTAAATCCATTAGTCATATTCTCCTTGATACAATTACTCTTTATTATAGCATAAATATGCTTTATTATGGGAATATTATTGACAGAAAAATGAGTATTTAGACTGAGTTTGACAGCAATAATAATCACTAGAAAAGTAGGAGCTTTGATTTAGGTCTAAGAACACTAAAATAAGGCTCCTTCATCAAAAGAGAGCCTTATTTTGACAACTAACAGTCTCTTAAAGAATGTTTCTGCTGTCCCTTTTCATCAAAATTCTCAGGAGCTAGCCAATTCTCAAATCGGTCCTTAAGCGCCGGCCACTCACTATCAATAATCGAGAACCAGTCCGTATCACGGCTACGTCCCTTATAGATAGCATGGTTACGAAAACGCCCCTCAAAGGTGAACCCTAAACGCATGGCAGCATTGGCAGAAGGACGGTTAAGACTATCACATTTCCACTCATAACGACGATAGCTAAGATCTTCAAAGACATATTTCATAAGCAGGTATTGAGCTTCTGTGGCTGCTCGAGTCTTTTGTAAGGCAGGTGCCAAAATCACTCGCCCCATCTCAACACTGCGATTTTTGGGTGTAATAGCCATGAGTGAGAAGGTTCCTAGAACCTTACCTGAAACCTTATCCCTGATGGCAAAGAAATAAGGATTCTGGGATTGCTCATAATCCTCCAAACACTGACGTACAGCTTCTTCAGATTCAAAAGGGTCTGCATACATATAGGTCCAATCAGAAAGAATCTGATTAGTAAAGTAAAAGTCTAAAATGTCCTCATAATGCTCTGTCACTGTCAAATGTTCAACGCTACAATAACGACCTTCTAATAGAGCAACATCTGGCATTTTACCCGGACTAGCATCTGCTAGACTTGGCCCTACTTCTTGTTGGTAGTGATTTAAAGGCATAGGATTCTCCTTTTTTCATAAAGAAAAGCCTACACAAAAGTGCAGACTTTAGCTTAATTATTTAGCAACTGGGTATACAGATACTTGTTTTTTGTCGCGACCTTTACGTTCGAAACGTACAACACCTTCAACTTTAGCGAAGAGTGTATCGTCACCACCACGGCCTACGTTTACACCTGGGTAGATGTGTGTACCGCGTTGACGGTAAAGGATTGATCCACCTGATACAGTTTGTCCATCAGCTGCTTTAGCACCAAGACGTTTAGCTTGTGAATCACGACCATTGGAAGTAGAACCCCCACCTTTTTTGTGGGCGAAAAGTTGCAAGTTTTCAAGAGTTTTCAACATAAGATTGTGTCCTTTCTTAGTGATTAGTCGCTAACTTACGCGTTGATAGCGTTGATAACAACTTTTGTATAAGGTTGACGGTGACCTTGTTTACGGTGGCTACCTTTTTTAGGTTTGTATTTGAAAGTAACAACTTTCTTTTGTTTACCTTGTTTTTCGATAGTTCCGACAACAGTAGCTCCCTCAACAACTGGAGTACCTACTACAGTTTTATCACCACCGACAAGAACAACTTCGTTAAAAGTTACTTCTGATCCAGCTTCAGCGTTGATTTTTTCAACGTAGATCGCTTGACCTACTTCAACTTTAACTTGTTTTCCACCAGTTTTGATGATTGCGTATGTGCTCATGATGCACCTCCTATTAAAATTTTTAATGTGTCTGAGGTTTCCCTCTGTGAAGACTCGCCTAGTACTGCGGGGCCGAACCCACTTGTAAACAGTAGTCGTGCGGTTGCACAGGACGTGCATTTAGTCAACGTTACAATTCTATCATTTTTTCATGCTAATGACAAGAGAAAAAGTTTTTTTGATTATTCTTATCTGTCAATTTAAGTTTAATACCCTAATACTCTATCTACTCCACTCTTACACCATGCTTACCTAGGAAAGTCTTAGCTAGAGCTCGCTCCAGATCAACTAAGGAAAGGCTCTTATCCGTTGTCAAAATTTGATAGCGTTCACTTCCTTCAAAATAGAAGTGATTCAATGCCTGATAGCCATTTCGTTCATAAAATGCTAAACGTTTTAGACGTTGAGCCCGATTAGAGACTTGCTCCTCATCCATAGGTTCAATCGTAAGCACACACGGTCGTACCCCTGCTTTTTTCTTAACTTGTGCCAAAATCTGACTGCCATATCCCTGCGACTGTTTACTTTCCTCAACCGCAAGAAAGAGTAGGTATACCAGGTTATCAGTACAGATTGCATAGGTAAAACCAATAAAAACTTCTTGATCAAAATAAGCCAAGAAAGATTGTCCATTTTTCAAACTGTTCCAAGACAATTGCCAGAGTGGGAGCCTCTCCTCCACAGGAAAAGCCGCTTCATAAAGCGAAGCGACCTTCTTGAATGTTGGTGTCAGAGGATAAATGTTACGAACCTCTAGTGTCATTTCCCTAACCAATAACCTTCTTATAATCTTCTGGTGTCGCCACATGAGCATGCTCACGTTGACGATCAAGCAAGTGACTAAGGAAGTCACGGTTGCCCAAGGCTTCTTTAAGGGTTTGTTTAAATTGCCCAGCATTCATAGCTGAGAAAATATTGCTTGGTGCAGTATAATCTGGACCATGGCTTGTGTTCGTGAAAGCAAGGATAAGCAGGTTATTTTCAAAGGCAGCACGTGTCGCTGACAGGATTTCATTTTGGTGGTTAATATCTAAATAGAAATCAACCTCTTGATAGAGACGCTTAACCTGTTCTGTTGTAATATTCGGATAAAGGCTAACATTACTATATTTAGCTAAATCCATCAAACGACTTGACATTTCAGTGATTGCACCAATATGGTAGTGCATGGTAGGCACTTCACTAACAATGTTTTCCAAGTGTTCAATCTGATCTGAGTTGGTCAAGATCAGTGCTTGATTTTGGAAATTATTCTGACGAGCAAATGGATACATGAATCCGAGAAAGGCCACGCGAGAAGCCTGCTCTGGACTAACCAACTTTAGAAGATTCGTATATGCCGTGTATTCTTGCACTACAATCTTAGTTTGACGGTGATTGCTATCAAGAAGGAGGCGCATATTCCCAGGGACTGAATCAGTGATAGGCTCTTGCCAGAAGAGGACATCTTGACCAGAATTCGGAAGATTCATAGCTGTCAAGAAAGGCGTTGACAAGGAGTTATAAAGGATACGTCGCAAATCATAGCCAGCTTCTTTAAGATAAAAGACTACAAACTCCGATTTGTTTTTGAAAATGTAGACCTTGTCTTTCCAATTCAAGATAACGTCTTTGGTCAAATGGTTAATGACGATAACTTCCTTGTTGTCTGGAGTGAAATAACTAGTAATGGTCGCTTCTTGCTTAACATTGTAAGTTGTTTGTGAGAAACGGTATCCCTTATTATTGTAGCGATCAGTCACACGCAGGCGACCTGACTCATCATACCAATCCACAGCTTTAACTAGACGCTGATGAGCAGGATGCGCATAGTGAATATGACCACGTTTCTTATCAAAACGGAAGATTTCCGCGTTGCTATTTGTTCCTAAAATTTCCCAGTAGTCAGGCACAGGAACCTGATTAAAGTAAAGTGCAGAACCTTGAACCTTGTCAAAACCAGTGAAATAAAGGTAAGGTGAGGTCACATCACTAGGCAGAAAGCCATCATCTGAAAGACAAACTGTTGTATTTACATAGCCAGCGACAATCAGCGAGTAATGGAGATCCCAACTACCTTGACTATAGTTCTCAAATAAATTAATCATGATTAGTCATCTCCTTTACTAAGTTAAGCCACTTCTGCTCGATTTCCTCTGTCAAAAAGCCTTTGGCGATATCATAAGAGACTTGATGAACATGATCTAAATCTGAACGATTGAAGAAAGCTACAATTTTCTCTGCCAAGGCAGCCACAATAGCAAGCTCGTCATCTTTTTCAAATCGAGGGATGAGGTAACCATTTTCATTATCCTTGATAAAAGTTTGGTTTCCATAACGAACATCAAAACCAATCATACCAAGGCCCGATCCAACAGCTTCTAGAAGTGTCAAGCCAAAACCTTCACTCTTAGAACCTGACAGGTAAAGTTCGTAATCCTTGTAGACTTCTGTTAAATCTTGGTGACCCTTGAGGTGGATATAATCCTGAGCGTGATTTTCCTCGATAATGGCCTTAAGTTTGGATTCTTCAGCACCTGTACCAAAGATATCAAAGTTCACTTGTGGCAGACTTTCTTTAGCCTTAACAACAGCCTTGGCCAACCAGTCTACGTGTTTTTCATTAGCCAAACGTGAAGCTGTGATGATTGAGAATGGTTTACGCTCTCCCTCAGGCTCTCTCAGTTTATCCAAACTTCCCACAGGGATTGTTACGATATGAGGCGTAAATGGTGTGTATTTATTGAACTGATCTAGCATAATGCTGCGTTGACGTTCTGTCGCTGTGATGAAGAAATCAACCTTATCTGCATTGCTGAATTGGTACTCATAGAAGTTATTCCAAAGAATAGTCTTGTCTGTCACAGCATTTTCACTAAAGTGCTCTGCATGGACAACAACTCCAAGCTTAGCAGGTTTAGTATTACGGAAAACAGCCTGCCCTGTGCCAGTTGCACGGTCCAAAATGACAATATCTTGATCAGTTAGACCTAGTTGAGACATAAAGTAGGCAATAAATTCATGCTTAGATGACAAAATCTTATCTGGGAAACGGAAGACACTATCCTTACCATCAACAATTTCATCATAAGCAACACTACCATCCTCATTGAAGAAACGACGTTGATAGAGGTGGGCCTTGTTATCTACAGGGGTGTAGTACTCCGTGAACATCTTAGTGTAAGAGTAAAAGTCTTTACGAATTAAGCAACCACGCGATACTTTTTCCACACGGTGAACGATATCTTCACCCTCTTTACGCAAATAAGCGGCGTAGAAAATATCTTCCTTGGCACAAAAGAGCTTAACCACCTTGCCATTAATCTCACGACGCGTGATGTCATAAGGGATTTCCTTTTCCAAATCCTTGACAGTATAGGTCGTTGGAGCAATTTTCAGGTCTGTGAAATAGCTGTATAGCCAGATGACGTCTTCATCTTCAAACCCCATGTTACGGGTCAAATCAGAAAGATTGTCCTGCAGGAACATATCCATAAAGACAAATTTGGCCTTAATACCTGTGTTTTTGAAAATTGTAGAACGATAGGCCTGGGCGTACTCAACACCACTTGATGCCCAACCGATTCCTAAATTGATGTTATAAACAGTCATGTATTTTCCTTTCTGGGTAAAAGCTCAACATCGACATTTCTTTTTGGACATACCTAACTCTAGTAGCACCTAAATACTACTATGTTAGTATATATCCTCCTAGACTAGAGCAAGTCTTCAATAAGTGTATCCACTTCGTCTTGCGCTTCTTCAATAGGTGTGATTTCAGTCACCATGATTCCCGCAACCGCACGTTCAACCAAGGCTTCAACATCCATACGACGTTCATATTGTTCAACGTTTTTGATTTTTGGATTAGTCTTTGGACGGTCAGGTGCAAAGATAGTACAGCAATCCTCAAAAGGTTGGATGGAAATGTCAAAGGTATCAATTTTTTGTGCTAAATCAATAATTTCCAACTTGTCCATAGTGACAACTGGGCGAATCACTGGCGTACATGTAACAGCATTAATCGCCTGCATAGACTCCATAGTCTGACTAGCAACCTGACCAAGACTCTCACCATTGATAATCACAAGACCTCGACGTTCTTCTCGAATGCGGTCAGTAATACGCATCATAAAACGACGCGTCAAGGTCATCAAATAAGCCTCAGGCGCTTTTTCTTTGATTTCCTCTTGGATTTCAGTAAATGGTACTTCAATGAACTGGATATTACCACCAAACTTGGTCAACTTACGGGTCAAATCTTGAGCCTTTTTCAGTGCACCAGGACTGGTATAAGGAGGGCTTGCAAAGTGGACAGCTTCAATATCCACACCACGTTTAAGTGCAAGATAACCTGCCACTGGCGAATCAATCCCACCTGAAAGCATAAGCATTCCTTTACCGGCAGTCCCTACAGGTAGTCCACCTGCTCCTTTGATTTCCTCGTGAGAAATATAAGCCGCCTCGGCACGAATTTCTACCTTAAGGTTGACATCTGGGCCCTTCATCTGAGCCTTAATGTCAGGCAATACATCAAAAACTGCATTTCCTAAAGTAAGATTGAGCTCACGACTATCGAGAACAAAATCATGGTCACTACGTTTAGCAGTCACTTTAAAGGTAAGACCGTCACGATAGAGCCCAGTCATAATATCTTGAACAGCCTTTTTCAAGACCTCGACATCTTTTTCAAACTTGTAAACAGGACTAAAGGCTTGAATACCAAAAATTTGCTTCAAAGACTCTGCTACTGGCTCATAGTCTGTACCGTTGAGGTAGATGTGACCACGGTCTCGATCAAAAGTCACTTTAACATCTGGATAGATGGATAGAACATCCTTGATGTTATTTCTAAGTTTATTGATAAAGCGCATACGGTTTTTGCCCTTGGTAGACAATTCACCATAGCGAACCATAATTTCTGAATATGTTAGTGTCATTCCTTTTCCTTTTACATTTGAATTTAGTTTTATTGTTTAATTGCTTAAATCTTGCTATCTCACTTTTTGTGTCTTGGCGTAGACCTGCTTGAAAATCGTGAGAAACTGTTCTACCTGTCCCATATCATTGTCATCATCAAGACTGATACGTACAGCCGTTTGAGCTAATTTAGTCGGAACACCCATAGAAATGAGAGTCCCTGCTGGTTTTCCCGCCTTAGATGAACATGCAGATGTCGTTGAAATATAGATTTGATGCTCTTCAAAAGCATGGACAATAACTTCACCACGAACACCCTTGATTCCAAAGGTCAAAATATTGGGCGCAAAGTCTTCACCCTCACCTGAGAAAATAGTAATGTCCTCATACTTAGCCAATTCGTCAAAGATAATTTTTTTCATCTTGGCAATTTTCGGAAGAGAAAACGCCTCTTTGTCAGTAACTAAGCGCAAGGCCTTAGCCATACTCGCAATGCCAGCAACATTCTCAGTCGTTGAACGAAAGTCTTTTTCTTGACCACCACCTGTTAGGAGCGGCGTAATCTTTTTCCCTGCCTTTTTGTAGACAAAACCGACACCTCGAACAGCATGGAACTTGTGACCAGAAAAAGTTGCAAAGTCAACACGGTCTGTTAAATAAGCTGATACAGGAATCTTCCCAATGGCCTGAACAGCATCCACATGGAAAGATATCGTCGGCTCATCAGCCAATATATCCGAGATAGCTTGAATAGGTTGGATTGATCCGATTTCGTTATTAACGGCCATAACCGAAACCAAAATCGTGTCGGGGCGTAATAATCCAGCAAGAGCTTCAACATCCACAAATCCTTGCTCATTAACTGGTGCATAGGACACTTCGAAACCATGCTCTGAAAGCCATTTGGCAGACTCTTTCACCGCAGGGTGCTCAATATCAGAAACAATAATGTGTTTGCCGTAAGGCTCTTTTTCAAAAGCAACTCCTTTAATGACCCAGTTGTCTCCTTCGGTTCCTCCAGACGTAAAGAAAATCTCATCGGCTGATTTTCCAATGAGGTCCGCAACTTGCTTACGAGAAGCCTCCAAAATACGTGTCGCAGATGTTCCTAATTGGTGCAGGCTGGATGGGTTCCCAAAAATTTTAGTAGCCACTTCTTGATAGGTTCTAAGTGCCTCTGGATAAGGCACCGTAGTGGCTGAATTATCAAAATAAATCATGATTTTTCCTCGATTTTTATTTACTATTTATTATAGCATAATTTTTTTAGCAATTTTTGCGAGAAAATCATATAATAGAAAGTACGAAATATTTTTAAGGAGAGCATCATGTCTGAAAATTACTCACGCCGTAATCATTCATCAAAAGAAGAAAAAAAATCTGCCCCAAAGGTGACTGAACACGTTACAAAAGGCTTCACTGCCTTCCAAAAAGTCCTTACTGCCGTCGGGACAATTTTGTCAATCATCGTGGCTTCAATCACCATCATGAATTTCACAGCCTCTAAAAATAAGGACACTTCTGATTCATCAGCCAATCAATCAACTGTAGTCATCAAAGAAGGCAATAATAAGACTCAAGAATCAAGCGCCGCTTCATCTAGTTATGGCAATGCGACTGATTCAGAAACACAAACAAGTAGCCAAGCAGGAACTAACGCCTATTCGTCATCTGCAGACACAACAACGGGTGGCAATACGACTACCTCTTCATCAGCAACTACTGCAGACACAACATCTGGCAATGCGACTACTGGTGGCGCAACAACTGGTGACGCCGCTTCTAACTAAGACATGTAAAAGGCTAGGAAACCCTGCCTTTTTTCTATAATTCTATGAACTATACAGAAACTCTAAATTTTATCCATTCTTTCAAGGGCAATGGCCGTCGCCCTCAACTCGAACGTATGCGTTGGCTTTTGAAACAAGCCGGAAATCCCCAGACTCACTTTCCAACGGTGCACATTGTCGGGACCAACGGTAAGGGATCAACAACAAGCTACCTACAAAATATCCTAACAAAGTCAGGCTATCAGGTCGGGACCTTTACCTCACCTTATATTACTCGTTTCAACGAACGTATTAGTATAAACGGTACAGAAATCCCTGACAAGGATTTGATTAGCCTTGTCGAGAAAGCTCAGGTTCTTCTTGATGATTTAGAAGAACACACTGCTTTTGACCGACCAACGGAATTCGAGTTGGTCACCTTACTCATGTTCCTCTACTTCGACCTTAAACAGGTTGATATGGCTATCATTGAAGCAGGTATTGGTGGACGTCTTGATTCGACCAATGTCCTTTCGCCAGAGCTTGTCATCTGTACTTCAATTGGCTTTGATCACACTGAAACCTTGGGCAATAGCCTTTTGGACATCTCCAATCATAAAGCAGGCGTCATGCGAGAAAACACACCTATCTTACTTGGTCGTGTCTCTGCAGAAGTTGAACATTTTTTCAACCAAAAATCACATGACCTACAAGCTCCTTTAGCCGTCATTGATAGGGAAATTCAGCTGCTTCCGAAAGACAACCAAACGATCCAAGTTTCTTATGACCATTGGGAAAGTCCAGATCTTAAGCTACCAATGCTAGGACGACATCAAGAAAACAATGCTGGGTTAGCTGTCACTGCTGCCCATCTCTTGACTCCAACATTTCCTAAGATTACTAATAAGAGCATTCAAGATGGTATTTGTGACACACACTGGCCTGGTCGTAGTGAGTGGATAGGAAACAATATTTATCTAGACGGTGCCCATAACCCTCAAGGAATTGCCAGCTTAAAACAGGTACTAAAAGATAACTTTACCAATCGTAAAATCCACATCCTCTTTGCAGGACTGAGACGAAAACCTTTAGCAAACTTACTAGAAGAATTGAAAGATTATGATATTACGGTAACCAGCTTTGACTTTTTTGAAGCACTGCCCTTGGATGACTATCCTCAAAACTTCAAATGTGCGGCCGACTATAGAGAATGGCTAGCAAAAGCTGAATCAGCAGATTCTGATGACCTATTTGTTGTCACAGGATCCCTTTACTTTATCTCAGAAGTAAGAAACTACTTATTAAACGAAAGAAAGGCCTAAAGGTCTTTTTTATTTAGACAATATACAGTTACACACAAAATATAGGTTGTTATTTGAACATAAAGAAAAGTCTATCCATTTAGGTAGACAGACTTCACCTTTTTATCTCATCGTTACAAATTCTTCTGAACCGGTTGGATGAATGGCAACCGTATTATCAAAATCAGCCTTAGTTGCTCCCATCTTAATAGCCACAGAGAAGCCTTGAATCATCTCATCGACACCGTAGCCAATGCCATGAAGACCGATGATTTTTTCATCCTCACCAAGTGTTACTAATTTCATAGTTGACGGCTGACGATTGTTTGCAAGAGCTGTATACATTGGAGTGAAACTAGATTTATAGACCTTGATATTCTCCGCACCATATTTAGCAATTGCTTTTTCCTCAGTCAAACCAACAGAACCAATAACTGGGTGGCTAAAGACCACAGTGGCTACATCAGTGTAATCAAGCTTAGCATCGGCTTTATTGTTGAAGAGTCGCTCTGACAATTGACGTCCCGCCTTGATTGCAACTGGCGTCAAATCTAGTTTACCAGTCACATCACCAAGGGCGTAGATACCAGGAACTGATGTATTTTCAAAGGCGTCTGAATAAATGTTACCTCGTTCGGTCAACTCAACGCCCGTCTTTTCAAGACCAAAGCCAGAGGTATTGGCTGCACGACCAATAGCCCAAACGAGGCAATCAACAGTGATCGTTTCTCCATTGTCAAAGCTAATGGTCAAAGAATCGTCAGCATTTTTCACTACTTCTGTAGCATTAGCATGCGTGTGAAGGGTCGGACCTGATTTAGCCATCTCATCGACTAAGACATCGATAATATCCTTGTCAAAGGTACGTAATGGGCGTTCCTTACGAACAAAGAGATGCGTGTCACTACCAAGAGCATTGAGAACACCAGCAACCTCAACGGCGATATAGCCAGCACCGATAACAGCTGTACGTTTTGGTACCTCATCTAACTCAAAGAAACCATCTGAAGTAATCCCATATTCACTACCTGGAATATTTGGATAAAGAGCATGACCACCTGTTGCAATAAGGATATGGGGTGCTGTATAAAGCTCCCCCGCTACTTCAACCGTATGAGGATCAACAAATCTTGCATACTCGTATACACGTTCAACGCCATTGCTATCAAAACCACGCTCATAAGAGCCATGGATACGGTCGATATAAGCCTGACGATTGGCCTTAAGCCTTGCAAAATCAAACTTATTAACCGTCACATCAAAACCATACTCACCTGCATAACGGTGAAGGGTCTCAGCAACCTGAGCACCATACCACATAACCTTTTTAGGTACACAGCCCACATTGACGCAGGTACCGCCGACCTCTTTTCCTTCAAAGAGAATAACCTTAGCGCCGTGCATAGCAGCACGATTAGCACTGGCAATCCCACCAGAACCACCACCAATGACAATATAATCGTATTCTTTTACCATATTTTACCTCTTATGTTTCTTTATACAGCGCATTAGCTACTAGATAAGCCATTTCTGCCTATACTTTATCATAAAATAGGTACCCTGACAAAAATCTGCTACGACACAAAAAAACAATCCCGTCACAACGAGATTGTTTTATCATATCTTATTTATCAAGTGGTTTGCGGAGGAATCCGAAAAGGATACCTGATACCACAGCACCAATCAAGATGAAGAGAAGGTAGAGAAGGGCATTTGAAGTGAGGGCAATAACGAAGATACCTCCGTGTGGTGCCATCAATTTGATTCCTGCCATACCTACGAGAGCACCTGTAAGAGCTGAACCGACGATAAAGCTTGGGATAGCGCGTGCTGGATCAGCTGCACCAAATGGGATTGCACCTTCAGTGATGAATGAGAGTCCCATAACGATGTTTGTCAAACCAGAGTTGCGTTCTTCTTCGGTAAATTTATCTTTAAATAAGAGTGTCGCTACAAAGACTGCCAATGGAGGAACCATACCAGCTGCCATAACTGCTGCCATAACAACTGAACCACCTGAAGTTACTGTTGCTGCGAGAGTACCAGTACCAAAGACATAGGCTGCTTTGTTGACTGGTCCACCCATATCCACTGCCATCATACCACCAACAAGGAGACCAAGTAATACGGCTGAGCTTCCTGACAAGCTTGACAAGAAGTTATTAAGACCTGTATTGATTGCTGCCATTGGGATATTCACTGCCAACATCAAGAAACCTGTAGCAAATACACCTAGAAGTGGCAAGAGCAAGATAGAACGGATTCCTTCAAGAGCACGTGGGATACCTGCCAAGAGTTTACGAAGAACGAGGATAACACCACCTGCAAGGAAACCACCAACAAGAGCTCCAAGGAAACCTGAAGATACACCGGCAAGGGCAAGGGTTGCTTTACCACCTGAACCAAAAGGAACACCACCAAAGGCTGCACCACTTGATGCGATAGCACCAGCTACAAAACCTGAAACCAAACCTGGTTTTTCAGCGATAGAGTAAGCAATGTAACCTGCAAGTACTGGAAGCATGAAACCAAAGGCCGCACCACCAATTGCTTTGAATTGAGCAGCAATTTCATGGTAAGAACCAAGTTGTGACAATTGATCTTTAGGAACACCCATGATTTGGTCAAGCAAGAAGGCAAGCGCAATCATGATACCACCACCGATAACGAATGGAAGCATTTGTGATACCCCACTCATCAAGTGTTTATAGAAGGCACCACCGAGGCTCAGTTTCTCACTTGATTCTTGAGCAGCTCCAGCATTTTCAGCATGGAAGACTTCAGCCTTACCATCCAAGATATTTTGGATTAATTCTTGAGGTTGACGAATTCCTGCAGCGACTGGTTTAGAAAGCAATTTTTTACCATCAAAACGTGCTGTTTCAACTGCCTTGTCTGCCGCTACGATAACACCTACAGCCTTACTGATTTCTTCAGCAGTCAATGGTGTTCCGACACCTGAAGCACCGTTAGTTTCAACACGAACATTGACTCCCATTTCTTCACCTGTTTTAATCAGTGATTCTTCAGCCATGTAAGTGTGAGCAATACCAGTTGTACAAGCTGTTACAGCTACGATAAGTGGTTTATCGCTTGAAGCTGCTTCTTTAACAGCTTGTGCTTTCTTAGCTTCCTCAGCTTGTGCTTCTTCTTCGCCAGTATTAAAAGCAGCAATCACTTCATCTGGAGAAGTCACCTTACGCAAACGATCTGCAAAACCATCTTGCATAAGGTATTTTGACAACTCAGCAAGGGCTGCCAAGTGAGTGTCATTTGCTCCCTCTGGAGCAGCAATCATAAAGAAGAGGTCTGTAGGTTGACCATCAAGTGATTCGTAATCTACACCTTTATTAGATTTAGCAAAAAGTACTGTTGCTTCTTTTACTGCAGCATTTTTACTGTGTGGCATAGCGATTCCATCACCCAAACCAGTTGATGTTTGTGCTTCACGAGCCATAATACCTGCTTTGAAAACATCAAAGTCAGTCACAACACCGTTGTCAACCAAGCTGTTAATCATTTCATCGATAGCAGCTTCTTTTGTAGTTGCTTGAAGGTCAAGCAACATTACTTTTTTGTTCAGTAAATCCTGAATTTTCATAGTTTTTCTACCTCTACTTTATTGTATGTTTCTTTAATAAATTCAATTGTCGCTAAGTCATCTGAGAAAGCCGTAGATGTTCCACATGCTACTCCCCACTTGAGAGCCTCAATTGGATCACCTGATTTAACAAACTCACCAGTGAAACCAGCAACCATTGAGTCACCCGCACCAACAGAGTTTTTTACTGTTCCCTTGATTGGTTTAGCAAAGTAAGCAGCCTCTGGAGTAACAAGAAGCGCTCCATCACCTGCCATTGAGATGATAACGTTCTGTGCACCCTTAGCAAGGATTTCACGCGCATATTTTTCAACATCAGCCAAACCATTAAGTTTGACATTGAAAATAGCTTCTAACTCATGGTTATTTGGTTTTACCAAGAGTGGTTGGTAAGCCAAGGAATCAAGCAAGGTTTGACCTTCAAAGTCACAGACAACCTGTGCACCAGTTTCACGCACTAGTGGAATCAATTTGTTATAGACCTTATTTCCAAGATTGCTTGGTGCTGATCCAGCAAAAACAACCACATCATCAGCACTTACACTTGAAAGAACTGCTTCCAATTCAGCCAATTGATACTCATTAATGACAGGTCCTGCACCGTTAATTTCAGTTTCTTGGTCAGCCTTAATTTTAACATTAACTCGTGTGTCTTGATCCACAGCTACAAACTTGGTTTTAATACCTTCTGCATCCAAACCATCTGTCACAAAACGTCCTGTAAAACCACCGATGAAGCCCGTTGCAGTATTATCAACACCTAAACGTTGCAAAATACGACTAACATTAATCCCCTTACCGCCAGCGAACTTATCATCACTCTCCATGCGGTTAACTTCACCAATCTCTACTTTGTCGATACGAACAATGAAGTCGATTGATGGATTCAGCGTTACAGTATAAATCATACTTCAATAACCCTCGTTTTCTCTTTTAATTCTTTTAGGAGCTCTTCTTCCGAAGCATTTGTAATTATGGTTACTTTCTCGACCTCGGCTACCTTAGCATAGGTAATCTGACCAAGTTTAGAGGCATCCGCTAGAACATAGGCTTTTTGCGCATTAGCTATAACCGTCCGTTTGATAACTGCCTCTTCCATGTCTGGTGTGGTGAAATAATTAGCATCAACGCCATTAGCACCAATGAAAGCACAATCAAAATTCAGTTGTCTAATTTGCTCTTGAGCAGTACTTCCAATAGACGCATCCGTTGAATGTTTAACCTTTCCTCCAACAATCCTAGTGCTAACACCGAGATCTACCAGCTTAACCGCATGATGGATAGAATTAGTCACAACCGTTACCTGACGATTGGCCAAATGTGGAATCAAAAGTTCATTTGTTGTACTAGCCTCAAGAAAGACGACATCACCTTCCTTAATCAAATCGGCAGCATAACCAGCTAACTGAGCCTTTTCTTGAACGTTTCTAATAGCTTTTTGACTATTGGCAATTTCTTCCTTTAGACCATGAATGCCTTCAGCACCGCCATGAACACGTTTAAGTTGGCCATCTGCCGCTAACTCATCCAAGTCGCGACGAATCGTCGACTCGGAAGTATCACTTAACAAAACAGTTAGGTTTTCCAAAGTGACAAAACCATCTTGTTTCAACTGAGACAAGATAATCTGCTTACGTTCAGACTTTAGCATAATCTCTCCTTCTGTAATCGTTTACAAAATCTATTATACTAAATTTTTAATAACTGTCAACTAGAAACAGTCAAAAAAAATCAAAATATTTCATTATAAAATACTTATCTACCAAAATGACGCAATTTGATAAGAAAGTTCTTACATTTTCAAAAAGAATACACCCTTTCAGTATGAAGGGCAAAATAAAAAAGCCTTTCGGCTCTCTTATCTTACTTGGCATAGTCAACCGCACGGAATTCACGAATGACTGTAACCTTAATATTTCCTGGGTAATCCAAATTCTTCTCAATTTGTTCACGTACCTTGTGAGACAAGATTGTAACTTCATCATCCGAGATTTTGTTTGGATGAACCATAATACGAATTTCACGACCAGCTTGAAGGGCGAAGCTTGTTTGAACACCGTCAAAGCTTGATGCAATTTCTTCCAAATCACGAAGGCGTTTGACATAATTCTCAACGGATTCATTACGAGCCCCTGGACGAGCCGAACTCAAAGCATCTGCTGCAGCTACAATAACTGCAATAACGCTCTCAGGTTCTACATCGCCATGGTGGCTGGCAATGGCATTGACCACAACTGGATGTTCTTTGTACTTACGTGCAAACTCTGCACCAATCTCTACGTGGCTACCTTCGACTTCTTTGTCAATGGCTTTCCCCATATCGTGAAGGAATCCAGCACGACGAGCAAGGGCAACATTTTCACCCAATTCACCAGCCATGATACCTGCTAATTTACCAACTTCAACTGAGTGACGAAGGACGTTTTGACCATACGACGTACGGAACTGCAAGCGTCCCATAATCTTAATCAAATCAGGATGAAGATTCATAGCGCCAATTTCATAGGCTGCCTCTTCACCATATTCACGGATACGGTTATCCATTTCCTGACGGCTCTTCTCAACCAACTCTTCAATACGAGCCGGATGGATACGACCATCCTTAATCAAGGCCTCGAGAGTCATACGTGCAATTTCACGACGGACTGGATCAAAACCAGAAAGGACAACCACTTCTGGAGTGTCGTCAATGATAACGTCAATACCTGTTAGACTTTCAAGCGTACGGATGTTACGCCCCTCACGTCCAATGATACGACCTTTCATATTGTCATCTGGAAGGTGAACAGTGGTTACTGTTTGTTCAGTAACATAATCTCCAGCCAAGCGTTGCATAGCTTGCGCCAACAAATTTTTGGCCTTCTTATCAACAGTATCTTTAACCTGTGCTTCTGCATCTTTGATACGTGTTGCAATCTCATGAGTCAGATTATTCTCAGTCTCCGTTAAGATTACCTCACGCGCCTCTGCAATGGTCATCTGACCAACACGTTCAAGTTCAGCTTGCTTCTCAGCCTCCAACTGAGTCACATTCTCTTCACGCTCATTAAGATGTTTAGATTTGTCAGCAAGACTCTGCTCTTTCTTCTCGAGGGTAAGTTCTTTACTTGATAGATTTTCATCCTTACGGTCAAGGCTGGTTGCACGTTCTGTTAAACGATTTTCCATTTGTTTAAGCTCTTGACGTTCAGATTTGAATTCTTTTTCAATATCTTCTCGATATTTTCTAGCTTCCTCTTTTGCTTCTAACAAGAACTCTTTACGTTGAGCCTTACTTTCGCGTTCGGCAGTCACACGCAGATGATCTGCATCATGTTCCGCCTGACTGCGAAGGTTCACAGCGTCTTGTTCTGCCTTTAGCAAGGTAGTTTCTGCTTGTTCCTTAGCTTTGCTAAGTTTAATAGAAATTGCTAAATATCCAACGACTAAACCAATGAGTGCAAAGACAACTAAAATTATCATGTTTATCATGTCTTTACCTCAACTTTTCTAAGGTTTCCCTAAAGAAAACCGTCTTCTAGTGTATCATATTTATAGCTTTTTCTCAAATAAATACTAGAACTTTAAACTGATTTTGTGGTATCATAACTCTATTAGAATAGGGAGGTATTACCATGCCAAAAGACGTTACTGTTGAAAGTTTTGAACTTGATCACACTATTGTAAAAGCACCTTATGTCCGTCTTATTTCAGAGGAAGTTGGACCTAAAGGAGATATCATCACAAACTTTGATATCCGTTTGATTCAACCTAATGAAAATAGTATTGATACAGGTGGTCTTCATACTATCGAACACCTACTCGCTAAATTGATCCGTCAACGTATCGATGGCCTTATTGATTGCTCACCATTTGGTTGCCGTACAGGTTTCCATATGATTATGTGGGGTAAACAAGATCCTACAGAAATTGCCAAAGTTATCAAATCTAGTCTTGAAGCTATTGCTAACGAGATTACATGGGAAGATGTTCCAGGGACAACCATTGAATCTTGTGGTAACTACAAGGATCACAGTCTTCATTCAGCTAAGGAATGGGCTAAACTTATCCTTGAACAAGGTATCTCAGACCAAGCCTTCGAACGCCATACCGTATAAAAAACATTGGGGTAAATCCCAATGTTTTTTAATATTTTCTAAAACGTTGATAACGCGCTTCAAGTAAGTCTTCTGTTGATAATTGGCTTAATTCTGCCAACTCGTCTACAATTGCTGTCTTAATTGCTTCAATAATTTCACTTGTAAAGTAACCACGTTCGGGGATAACCTTATCAACGATTCCCATGTTAAGCAACTCGCCTGATGTAATCTTCATCAACTCTGCCGCCTCTTCTGAACGTGAGCCGTCTTTCCAGAGGATAGTTGCAAATCCTTCAGGACTCAAGATAGAATAGATGGTATTTTCAAGCATCCAAACCTTATCGGCTACTGCCAAGGCAAGAGCTCCTCCCGAACCACCTTCACCAATGATAATAGCAATAATTGGCACCTTAAGGTCGCTCATTTCCATAAGGTTACGTGCAATTGCCTCACCTTGTCCGCGTTCCTCTGCCCCAACACCAGGATAAGCACCTGCAGTATTGATAAAGGTAACGACTGGACGACCAAACTTTTCAGCCTGTTTCATGAGGCGAAGAGCCTTACGATAACCCTCTGGATGAGGTTGCCCAAAGTTACGGTTAAGGTTATCTTGTAGGTTTCTACCTTTTTGGATACCCACTACAGTAACCGCTTGGCCATTTAAACGACCAATACCACCAATAATGGCACCATCGTCACGGAAATTACGATCGCCATGAAGTTCGATAAAGTCATCGAAGATTCCTTGGGCAAAGTCCAAAGCAGTTAAACGGCCTTGGTCACGCGCTTCTTTTAAAATACGTGCTACGTCGCTCATTGAACACCTCCATGGAATGATAAGAGTGTGGCAATGGTATCAGCCAACTCTGTACGTTTAACAATGGCATCAACAAAACCATGTTCTTGAAGGAACTCAGCCTTTTGAAAATCATCTGGCAAAGTTTCGCGAACTGTGTTTTCAATGACACGACGACCTGCAAAACCAATCAAGGTTTGTGGCTCAGCTAAAATGATATCACCTTCCATGGCGAAACTTGCTGTAACCCCACCAGTTGTTGGATCTGTCAATACAGTCAAATACAACAAGCCAGCATTCGAATGACGTTTTACCGCAGCTGAAATCTTAGCCATTTGCATCAAACTCATGATTCCTTCTTGCATACGGGCCCCACCAGATGCTGTAAAAATAACAACTGGAAGTTTTTCCTCAATCGCATGTTCAAAGAGTTTAGTGATTTTCTCACCAACAACAGTTCCCATTGAAGCCATAATAAAGTTAGAATCCATAATGGCCAAGGCTGTTTTTTGCCCCTTGATAGTTGCAACACCAGTCACGACAGCTTCATCAAGACCAGTTTTTTCCTTAGTCGCTGCTAGTTTCTCCATATAACCTGGAAAATTCAATGGATTTTCAGTTTTAATGCCTGTAAACAGTTCTTGGAAAGATCCCTCATCAACTGTTAAATCGAGACGTTCTTTAGCGGAAATACGGAAGGTATAAGAACAATTTGGACAAATTTTAGCTTGTCCCAAGTCCTTTTGATAAATAGCTTGTTTACAACCAGGACATTTTGCAAAAAGTTCATCTGGAACTTCTGGCACTTGGTGATCAATCCCATTACGTACAGAACGGTTAGGATTGATACGGATATACTTTTCTTTTCGATCAAATAATCCCATAAACTCTATTCCTCACGATTCTGATAAGCTGGTAGGAAGGTCTCCATCAAGAAGGAAGTATCATAATCCCCAGCGATAACGCTACGATCTGAAATCAAATCCAACTGGAAGTCAGCATTAGTCACAACACCATCGATTTCGAGCTCGTAAAGAGCACGTTGCATCTTCATGAGTGCCTCAAATCGATTTTCTCCATGAACAATGATTTTGGCAATCATTGAATCATAGTAAGGTGGAATAGTATAGCCAGGATAGACTGCACTGTCTACACGGAGACCAACACCTCCACTAGGTAGGTAGAGATTGCTAATTTTCCCTGGACTAGGTGCAAAGTTGAACTTAGGATTTTCTGCATTGATACGACACTCAATAGCATGTCCCTTGATTTCAATATCATCTTGGGTCACAGAGAGTTTTTCACCTGCGGCAATACGGATTTGTTCTTTAACAATATCCACACCACTTACAAATTCTGTAACTGGGTGCTCAACTTGAACACGGGTGTTCATTTCCATAAAGTAGAACTGACCTGTTTTCTCATCAAGAAGGAACTCGATAGTACCCGCATTTTCATAATTAACAGCCTTAGCGGCACGGACAGCCGCTGAACCAATTTCGTGACGAAGTGTCTTACCAATAGCAACTGACGGTGATTCTTCCAAAACCTTTTGGTTATTACGTTGAAGAGAGCAATCACGCTCACCTAGGTGAACAATATTACCATAGCTATCTCCCAAAATTTGAACCTCGATATGACGAGCTGGGTAAATAACTTTTTCAATATACATCGCCCCATTACCAAAGGCTGCTTTAGCTTCTTGTGACGCAGATTCGAAGGCAGGAGCTAACTCTTCTTCAGTGTTAACCTTACGAATCCCCTTACCGCCACCACCAGCAGAAGCCTTAAGCATTACTGGGTAACCAAGACGGTTGGCAACCTCTAAAGCCTCCTCAACTGTAAAGACTTCACCATCTGAACCAGGAATTACAGGGACATTAGCCTTAATCATTTCAGCACGGGCATTGATTTTATCACCCATCTTGTCCATGACTTCGCCTGAAGGACCAATAAACTTGATGTTCATTTCTTCACAGAGAGTGGCAAATTTAGAGTTTTCACTCAAGAAACCAAACCCTGGATGAATAGCTTGAGCCTCAGTCACAATAGCAGCTGATAGGACACGATTCATATTCAAATAAGAATCCGTTGATTTTGCAGGCCCGATACAAATAGCTTCATCAGCGAGCATAGTATGGAGAGAATCCTTATCTGCTTCAGAATAAATAGCAACCGTTTGGATACCCAATTCACGCGCTGCACGGATAATACGCACTGCAATTTCACCACGATTGGCAATCAATAATTTTTTAAACATAAAACAAGATAACATCAGACATTTTTTGAAAGTCTGTGTTGATTTCCTTTCTATGTGATAGACCAATGTCTAAAGAAAAATCCTTTCCGACTGTCGCCAGAAGGATTTTCACAAAACATTAGCTTCCAATAGCAAAAGTCAAAGTACCTGATGCAGCTAGTTTACCATCGACTTCAGCCTTAGCTTCAACAACAGCAATTGTTCCACGACGTTTAACAAACTTAGCTGTCATAACAAGTTGGTCACCAGGAACCACTTGTTTTTTAAATTTAACCTTATCCATACCTGCATAAAAGACTAGTTTGCCCTTGTTTTCAGGTTTAGACAATTCAAGAACACCAGCTGTTTGCGCAAGAGCTTCCATGATAAGAACGCCAGGCATAACTGGGTATTGAGGAAAATGTCCATTAAAGAAAGGTTCATTAATCGTTACATTTTTAATAGCTGTGATTTCGTCTTCTGAAACTTCTAGCACACGGTCAACCAAAAGCATTGGATAACGGTGTGGTAAAGCTTCACGAATAGCATTAATATCAATTGTCATTTGATGCGTACCAATCCTTTTCCGTAGTCAACAACTTCTTCATTCGCTACCAAGATTTCAGTAATAACACCATCTTTAGGTGCTGGCACTTCATTCATCACCTTCATTGCTTCAACAATAAGAAGCGTTTGACCTTTCTTAACAGTATCACCAACAGAAACAAAGGCTGGTTTTTCAGGTGATGGAGACAAGTAAGCCACACCAACAAGTGGACTTTCAACCACTTCACCTTCAGCAGCTTGAGCAGGAGCAGAAGCTTCTTCAACTGGTGTTGCTGGAGTTTCAACAGCGGCAGGTGCTACTACTGGAGCAACTGGAGCTTGAGGAGCTGGCGCAACTACTTCAACTGTAGGAGCTACTGGGGCAGCTGTTACTGAACTTGTTTGATTTTTGCTCAAGTTCAATTCTTCACCATTATTTTTGTATGAAAATTCACGTAAAGTTGAAGCATCAAATTGAGCCAATAAATCTTTGATTTCAGAAATATTCATGAATTAAGCCTCCCAACGTTTAAAGGCAAGAACAGCATTGTGTCCACCAAAACCGAAGGTATTTGAAATTGCGTACTCAATATCAGCTTCTTGACCTTCACCATAAACAACATTAGCTTCGATGTAGTCAGACAATTCTTTTGTACCAGCAGTTTTCGGTACATAGCTATGACGAATAGCTTCGATTGTTGCAATAGCCTCAACTGCACCAGCAGCACCTAGCAAGTGACCTGTAAATGATTTAGTAGATGAAACTGGAACATCTTTACCAAGTACAGAAACAATGGCACCACTTTCACCCTTTTCATTAGCAGGTGTTGATGTCCCGTGAGCATTGACATAATCAACATCTTCAGGTTTGATACCAGCTTCATTGATAGCCAATTTAATTGCTTTAGCAGCACCTGAACCGTCTGGAGTTGGTGTTGTCATGTGGTAGGCATCACAGTTTGATCCGTAACCAACAATCTCAGCCAAGATGTTAGCACCGCGTTTTTGGGCATGTTCCAAGCTTTCGATAACGAGAACCCCTGCACCTTCACCCATAACAAAACCATTACGGTCTTTATCAAATGGAATTGATGAACGTTCTGGATCCTCTGTTGTTGAAAGTGCTGTAAGAGCATTGAAACCACCAATACCAATCTTAGTGATTGAAGCTTCAGCACCACCAGCCAAGACAACATCATGCAAACCGAATTTAATTTCACGGAAGGCTTCACCGATTGCATCGTTGGCAGAGGCACAAGCAGTCGTCACTGATTTACATACCCCTTGAGCACCAATTTTAAGAGCAATGTTACCAGCACCCATGTTTGAAAGTGCTTTAGGGATAAACATTGGTTTGATACGTTTCATCCCACGTTCGTGCATACGAATGATTTGATCTTCAAGTTCTTGAAGACCACCGATACCAGATGACACGATGACACCAACACGATCACGATCTTCTTCTTCCATGTTAAGTCCTGAATTTTCAAGAGCTTCCATAGCAGCATAAATCGCATAAAGTGAGTAAGTGTCCATACGGTTAGTATCTTTTTTCACAAAGTACTTATCGAACGGGAAATCTTGGATCTCACCAGCGTTAAAGACTGGAATTTCAGAAGCATCGAACTTCGTAATTGGTTTGATACCAATTTTACCGTCATGAAGACTGTTCCAAAATTCTTCTGGTGTATTACCGATTGGTGAGGTTACGCCGTAACCTGTAACAACAACACGATTTGTAGACATATATATTCTCCTTTTGTCGGGTGGATATTCTAGTAAATGACTTTTTGATATTGACATTCAATTATTGCATGGTCATACCACCATCAATAGCGATGGTTTGACCTGTGAGATATTCTTGACTAGCCAAGAATGCTGCAACTTCAGCCACTTCTTCTGCTTGACCAATACGTTTCATTGGCACTTGAGCAATCATAGCATCTTTCATTTTCTCTGGAATAGCGTCAGTCATATCTGATTCAATGAAACCAGGAGCAATAGCATTGACACGGACACCACGAGCCGCAACTTCACGCGCCACTGATTTTGTAAAACCAATCAAACCAGCTTTTGAAGCCGCATAGTTAGCTTGACCAATATTCCCCATGAGACCTACAACAGATGACATATTGATGATGGCACCTTGACGAGTCTTAGACATTGGTTTTAAGACAGCCTGTGTCATATTGAAAGCACCAGTCAAGTTGATTTTCAAGACACGTTCAAAATCTTCTTCACTCATCTTCAACATCAACTTATCGTTAGTGATACCAGCATTATTAACTAGCACATCAACACTACCAAGCTTTTCAATAGCTTCAGCTACCATACGTTTAGCATCTTCACCGTTAGAAATATCACCTGAGATACCTACAACAGTTACACCATAATCTGCAAACTGTGCAAGCAAGTCCTCAGAGATTTCAGAACGTCCATTTAAAACAACATTGGCACCAAGACTAGCAAATTTGTGTGCCACAGCTAATCCAATTCCACGTGTTGAACCTGTTACAAAAACATTTTTATTCTTAAGTTCCATGTTTACCTCGTTTTAAGCATTAAGAAGGGCATCAAGACTAGCTTGATCTTCAACATTATGAGTTGGTAAGGTTTTATCAATTTTCTTCAAGAAGCCCGACAAGACTTTTCCTGGACCAATCTCAATTACTTCATCTACACCAAATTCTTGGATAGTGGCAATCGAATCATAAAAACGTACAGGTTCCATCACCTGACGAGCCAAAAGTGCTTTGACGTCTTCTGACTTCATGATTTGAGCCTCAGTATTACCTACTAAAGGAAGCGTAAAGTCCTTGAATGACACTTTCTCAAGTTCTGCTGCCAATTTTTGACTAGCTGATTCAAGTAAAGCTGTATGGAACGGCCCTGAAACATTAAGAGGAATCAAACGTTTAGCACCAGCTTCTTTAAGCAATTCCACAGCATAATCAACAGCCTCAACTTCACCACCAATAACAATTTGTGCTGGAGTATTATAGTTAGCAGGCGTTACTACACCCTTTTCAGATGCTTTTTGACAGATTTCTTCAATCAAACTTGGATCTGTATTCATGACAGCAACCATTTTCCCACTTCCAGCAGGAGCAGCTGTTTCCATGAATTCTCCACGTTTAGCAACCAAGGCTACCGCACCCTCAAATGAGAGTGCTCCAGCCGCAACTAGGGCAGAATATTCACCCAAAGAGAGACCGGCAACAATATCAGGAGTGATACCATTTTCTGCCAAAAGGCGATAAATGGCTACTGACGTTGTCAAAATAGCTGGTTGAGTATAGCGTGTCTGATTAAGTTTTTCTTCGTTAGAATCAATCAATTCACGCAAATCATAACCTAGAATACGACTAGCCGTATCAAATGTCTCTTTGACAACGGGATAAGTCGCATACAAATCGCTCGCCATGCCCAATTTCTGAGCCCCTTGACCAGCAAATAAGAACGCACGTTTTGTCACTATCCTAATCCTTTCGACGTTTTTAGACGTTTACATCTGCCCAACGAGCAGCTTCTTCTTTAATCACCTTGGCAGCACCTGTGTATAGGTCTTCCAAGATTTCTGCACATGTTTCTTCTTTACGAACAAGACCTGCAATTTGTCCAGCCATAACTGAACCATATTCCACATCTCCATCAACAACCGCGTTACGAAGGGCACCTGCACCAAGCTCTTCAATTTCCTCTTGAGTCTTCTTACCAGCCAAGAAATCTTTTTCAGCTTGGTTATATTCAGTAGCCAATTTATTCTTAATCGCACGAACTGGGTGTCCAACAACTGAGGCTGAAATAACAGTATCAATATCTTTAGCCTTCAAAATCTTATCTTTGAAGTTTTGGTGTGCATTAGACTCTTTAGCAACAGCGAAACGCGTACCAACCTGAACAGCTTCTGCTCCAAGCATAAGAACAGCAGCCATACCACGTCCATCAGCAACACCACCAGCTCCAATAACTGGGATAGATACCGCATCAGCAACTTGGCGAACAAGTGCCATAGTTGTCAATTTACCGATGTGACCACCAGCTTCCATACCTTCTGCGACAACAGCATCTGCTCCAAGTTTTTCCATACGTTTAGCAAGTGCTACCGATGGAATAACTGGGATTACTGTAATTCCAGCATCGTGGAAACGCTCCATATATTTACCTGGATTTCCGGCTCCTGTTGTAACAACCTTAACGCCCTCTTCGATAACGAGGTCAACGATGTCATCTGCAAATGGTGACAAAAGCATGATATTAACACCGAAAGGTTTGTCAGTGATTTGTTTTACTCTATCAATATTAGCTTTTACCACTTCTTTAGGGGCATTACCGCCACCAATAATTCCGAGTCCACCAGCATTTGAAACGGCTCCTGCCAAGTCGCCATCAGCAACCCAGGCCATACCACCTTGGAAGATTGGATATTTAATTCCTAACAGTTCTGTAATACGAGATTTCATTTTGCACCTTTTTTCGATTTTTTAATCAAATAAATAGTTTAATAATCAAAGTAATTGTATAAACAAAGGAGAATATCCCAAATAAGAATATTCTCTATGCCCTGCTTATTTAGTTTTTTCTTCTACGTAAGCAACAAGGTCACCAACAGTGTTAAGACCTTCTTCAGTTTCGATTTGGATATCGAACTCATCTTCGATTTCTGAGATAACTTGGAACACGTCAAGTGAGTCAGCGTCAAGTTCGTCAAAAGTAGTTTCTACTTTTACTTCTTCTGCATCTTTCCCAAGTTCTTCAACGATGATTTCTTGTACTTTTTCAAATACTGCCATTTTAATTTCTCCTTTAAGATAAATATATTTCTTATAATCTATGCTGGTGCATAATTTATATAACTAGATTTTAACAATAAGACTGCCCCATGTCAAACCCCCACCAAAACCTGATAAGAGAATTGTTTGACCGCTGTCTAATTTTAAGGTCCCATTCGCCACGTTTTCAGAAAGCAGAATTGGGATACTTGCCGCACTGGTATTACCATAAGACATCATGTTTGCCAAGAATTTATCACGACTGACATCGATTTTCTTAGCCATAATATCCAAAATACGAATATTAGCTTGATGAAGAAGGAAGTAATCAGGCTCACCTTTTTCTTCAACCAAGGCCTTAATACTCTTTGAAACCGTCTTAACGGCAAAATCAAAGATTGCTTTCCCATCCATTTGCATATAGGGATTAGGCTGATCAGACTCATCTGAATAAGGCGAGATAACTGCAGAAGCTCCTGACTCAAGACCACCCTTGCTACCATCGGTATTTAAAGATTCTCCGAAGAAATGTTCTTCTTCAGTTTCTTCCAAGAGGACTCCGCCAGCACCATCTCCAAAGAGGACAGCTGTTGTACGGTCAGACCAGTCTAAAGTTTTTGAAAGAACTTCAGAACCAATGACTAAACCTTTTTTGTATGCGCCTGACTTTATCAATTTTTCTGCGGTTGCTAAAGCAAAGATAAACCCACTACATGCCGCAGTAATATCAAAAGCAAAGGCGTTGACTGCACCAATTGCTCCTTGAACTCGAGCCGCTACTGACGGCATAGAACTATCAGGAGAAATCGTTGCAACTAAAACAAAGTCTAGCTCCTCAGGAGCTAATCCTGATTTTTCTAATAGCTGATGAGCAACATTGGTAGCTAAATCACTCGTATTCTCATTCAATGAGATGCGACGTTCCTGAATACCTGTACGTGAGCGAATCCACTCATCGCTAGTATCCATGATTTTTGATAGGTCATCATTAGTCACGACCTGAGCAGGTGCATAATGGGCAACCTGACTAATTTTTGCAAATGCCATTATTTCAACTCCTCAAGAAAGGCGTGGAGATTTTCCAATCCCTTGCTCATAACCTTCAATTCCTCGTCGTTAAAGCCTTCTGTAATCCTCATCACCATTGATTTATGAAAACGACGGTGAAGACGATATACCAAACGACCCTTTTTAGAAAGCGAAAGATGGACCACACGACGGTCAACTGATGAACGCGTACGGACAATATAACCTTTCTTTTCAAGTTTATTGAGAGATGTTGTTACAGTACCAAGAGTTAGCATGAGTTCTTTAGCTACTGCACTTGGTGTCGTATCTGGATGTGTACCGATCACATCAATGGTATGCATTTCCTTGAGGGAAACATCGTTAAACTTTGAATTCTTTAAACTTGCTTCTTCGATAATAACTACGTTATTAAAAATATCAACAAGATAGCCATCAATTTTGTCGTAATTCACACCAGACTCCTTTCAATAAAACTTTGACTTTCAAATTATATCAGACTCAAACTAATTTCGCAAGCCCGATTAAAAAACTTTAGTTTTTCTTTTAGAAAATGTGGCTATTTCCCTTGGAATTTAGGTCGACGACGCTCACTATAAGCACGTACCCCTTCTTTGAAGTCTTCTGTGAAAGCAAGAGATTTTTGCAAGTCAAGTTCCAACTTAGCGTAATTTTCCCATCCTGCAAATTCAGATTCCCAAACCATTTCTTTAATGGCTTTAAAGGAATTCACTGAAGAGCGGTTCAATTTTTTAATCAATTGACTCACAGTTTTTTCAAGTTTTTCTGACTCAACAACTTTGTAGGCAATTCCCCAGTCCAAGGCTTTTTCAGCTGATACTGGCTCTCCTGTCATGGTAATTTGAGTCGCACGGTTAATACCGATTGAACGTGTCAAAAGGTAGAGACCTCCAGCGTCAGGTGCCAAACCAACACCTACAAAAGCTTGGATGAATTTAGCTTTATCAGATGCAATCGTAAAGTCTGCTGCAACAGCTAAGTTAGCTGCAGCACCTGCACATGGTCCATCAACTACCATGATGACTGGCTTAGGCAATTTTTTAAGAGCAAAAGAAATTTCATTTACCTGCTCAGCAATACGAACCAAAGACTGTACATCATCTACAGCAACCGCTTTTTGCATTTGATCAAGGTCACCACCAACAGAAAAGACTTTTCCATTAGCATTGATTACCAAGAATTTTACTGACGCATCTTGTTTAGCTTCCTCAATTGCAGCCATAATCTCATCACAAACTGGAATATTAAATCCATTTTGCACTTCTGGACGATTAAGCGTTAAAGTTGCTACTCCATCTTCAACACTATAAAGAATTGTTTCGTAAGCCATTTTTTGCATTCCTCCGATAACTAGTTCCTATATGAAAACCGTATGTTCTTTATATTTTTATCACAATTTTATTTGATGAATAGATAATTTGATTATCAAATCATTCATCGTTAATTTCTAGTATACCATAGTCCATCTAAAGGTCAACAAAAACTTAGAGTTTTTTAATTTGATACATCAAAACACCGAGTTCTACAACTCGGTGTCTCTTCTATTTTAATAAATCTAAAACATCTATAAGGTTATCCAACAAGCCTTTGGCTGCACCTTGATCCATGCCAAAACGATTATCTTTAATGGCCCAAACCTCAACACCTGCAGCGACTCCAGCAGCAATCCCCTTTTCGCTATCTTCGATAATCAGCGCCTGATTTGCTTCCACGTTCAAATGCTGTAATGCTGTCAGATAAATCTCTGGATTGGGTTTACTCTCTTTAAATTCTTCTCCTGAGAGAACCACATCAAAGAAACCGTTCAAATGATTTTCCTCCAAAGCTCTAAGGATATCTGCCTTTACTGAGCTAGAAGCTAAACCTATTTTCAACCCTTGAGAATTCACTTCATTCAAGACCTTGAAAACATCAGGAAAGATTAATTCTTTATAGGGTAAGGGGTTGTCTTGTTTATAGGCATTGTACTCTTCTTGTAAAGTTGGCACATCCCAGTTATCATAGTCATCTCTGAGAATATTTTCCCAAACTTGCTTGGTATTTCCACCTATAAAGAAAGACGGGGGTAAATGGTCTATTGAAATTCCCTTTTGAGCTAAGAAATTTGCACGTCGATCATAATAATATTTTTCAGTGTCAAAAAGGACACCATCCATATCAAAAATAATTGCCTCTACCACGGGATATCCTCCTTTTCTTTCCTTATTGTACCATAATCAGACTAAATCTTACTTGCTTTTAAAAACAATGTGACAAATTGTCAGAATTTTGCTATAATTGTAGAGTAATTTAAAATTTTTGGAGTAACTATGAAAGTCATCAAATTCGGTGGGAGCTCACTTGCTTCAGCCACACAATTAGAAAAAGTCTTAAACATTGTAAAATCTGACCCTGAACGTCGCTTTGTCGTAGTATCAGCCCCTGGTAAACGTAACGATGAAGATACCAAAGTCACAGACGCCTTGATTAAATACTATAAACACTACACAAAAGGTGCTGATGTCAAAGCTGACCAAGAATGGATTATTAACCGCTACCAAGCTATGGTCGATGAGCTAGGCTTCAAATCAACAGAAATGGCGAAGATTGCTAAATCTATCAACGATCTTGCCACTCTTCCTATTGAAGACAATGATTTCCTTTATGATACTTTCCTAGCTGCAGGGGAAGATAATAACGCAAAATTAATCGCAGAATATTTCCGTAATAACGGTATTGAAGCACGTTACGTTCACCCTCGCCAAGCTGGTATTTTTGTCTCAAGCGAACCTGGAAATGCTCGTATCCTTCCAGGAGCTTATGACAAGTTGGAAGAGCTTCGTGAATCAGATGAGGTTCTTGTAATCCCCGGTTTCTTCGGTGTTACCCCTGATAATCAAATTTGTACTTTCTCACGTGGAGGCTCTGATATCACTGGTTCTATCGTTGCAGCTGGAGTTAAGGCAGATTTATATGAAAACTTCACAGATGTAGATGGTATTTTCGCAGCCCATCCTGGTGTCGTTCATGAACCACATTCAATTCCAGAGTTGACTTACAAGGAAATGCGTGAATTGGCATATGCTGGCTTCTCAGTTCTTCATGACGAAGCCCTTCTCCCTGCCTACCGTGGTAAAATTCCACTCGTTATTAAAAATACAAATAACCCAGACCACCCAGGCACACGCATTATTCTTGAACACAAGGGTGCAACTGTTCCTGTCGTTGGTATCGCGAGTGATGATAAATTCGTCAGCATCAATATGAGCAAATACCTCATGAACCGTGAAGTTGGTTTTGGACGTAAGGTTCTCCAAATTTTGGAAGATTTAAACATCCGTTGGGAACACATGCCTTCTGGAATCGATGATCTCTCAATCATTATTCGAGAACGTGAACTTACCCCAATCAAAGAACAAGAAATTCTTTCATACTTGACTCGTGAACTCGGTGTTGATGAAGTTGAAATTGAACATGGCCTTTCAATCCTCATGATTGTTGGTGAAAATATGAAAGACCACATCGGTGTTACAGCGACAGCGGCTAAAGCGCTCTCTGAAAAACATATTAACCTAGAAATGATTTCCCAAGGTTCTAGTGAGGTTTCTGTTATGTTTGTAATTGAAACCGAGCAAGAAAAAGCAGCTGTCAGAGCTCTTTACGATGCTTTTTTCCGTAGTGGCGACTAATCTAAAAACCTATCTCCTTCAAGGGATAGGTTTTTTCTTTATGAGAAAAACGAAGTCAGCTCTCATCATATCTACACCAATAGCAAATTCATTGATCAATTATACGCAGCAATTGCTAACCAAAAAGCACTAACGAAAGTTAGTGCTTTTTTTACAAGATATTTTCGTAACTTTCACGAACGGCATCTGGCCAAACTGAAGTTTGAACCTCACCAATATGTTTCTTACGAAGCAAGAACATAGCCATACGTGACTGACCAATACCTCCACCAATTGTTAGTGGGAAAAGGCCATGTAACAAGGCTTGGTGCCAATCCAATTTCAAACGATTCTGGTCGCCAGTAATTTCAACCTGACGTTTAAGGGCATCTTCGTCAACACGAATACCCATTGATGACAATTCAAAGGCATGTCCTAATTGTTCATTCCAAACCAAGATATCTCCATTCAAACCATGGTAGCCATTCTCAGACTCAGTTGTCCAGTCATCATAGTCAGGTGCACGACCATCATGTGGTTTTCCATCAGGAAGAACACCACCGATACCAATCAAGAATACAGCACCATATTCCTTAGTAATAGCATCTTCACGCTCTTTTGGTGTCAAATCAGGGTACTTCTCAACAAGTTCTTCTGAATGGATGAAGGTAATTTTCTTAGGTAAAATAGCTTCAATATCGTAACGTGCTTCAACTGCTAGCTCAGTCAAACGAATAACCTTATAAATGGTTTCAACAGTTTCTTTCAAGTAAGCGATATTTCGATGTCCGTCAGGAATAACTTTTTCCCAGTCCCATTGGTCAACGTAAACAGAGTGCGTTGCATCCAATGAATCTTCATCTGGACGAAGAGCCTTCATATTAACCACGAGCCCTTCACCTTCATTGAAACCAAAACGAGCCAAAGTATGGCGTTTCCATTTTGCTAATGAGTGAACAACTTCGTATGTTGCGTCAGGAATCTGAAGCACATTAACAGTTACAGGATTTTCAATACCGCTCAAATTATCCTGCATACCATCCCCGACCTTACTCAAAATAGGCCCTTGCACTTCAACGACGTCAAGTTTATCAATCAAATACTGTGTAAAAGTATTCTTCACAAAAGAAATTTCCTCTTGTTGATGAATGAAGCTCTTTTTCATACGCTCCTCCTTTAAAAAATCGATAAGCCTATTATACTCCTATTTTTCAGAAAAATAAAGAAATTTTCCAACAATTTGGAAAATTTCTTGTTTTTTATGTTAGGTTTTATCACATTTTCTTAGTCAGCTTCACAACTGCTTCTGTTCGAGCTGTATGAGGAAACATGTCTACTGACTGAATATAATTAACATCATAAACTTTAGCCAAAGAAACTAGGTCTCTAGCCAAAGTAGATACATTACATGAAACATAAACCATTTTTTCAGGAGTGTAGGCCAGTATCGTTTTAAGTAGCTTATCATCTAAACCAGTTCTAGGTGGATCCACAATAAGAGCATCTGCTCGATAGCCTTCCTTGTACCAACGAGGAATGATATCTTCTGCTTTCCCCGCCTCATAGTGAGCATTTTCCAGTCCAAGTGATTTAGCATTCTTTCTAGCATCCTCAATAGCCTCTGGAATAATATCCATACCTCGAATACTCTTTACCTTATTTGCAAAAGCAAGTCCAATAGTACCAACGCCACAATAAGCATCAATAAGGTGTTCAGCCTGACCTACATCCAAAGCTTCAACGGCCTGACCATAGAGTACCTCTGTTTGTTGAGGATTCAACTGGTAAAACGCACGAGGAGAGAGAGCAAAGCTATAGTCCAGTACCTCTTCTTGAATAGTGTCTTGCCCCCAAAGAATTTCCGTCTCTTGACCATAAATCTCGCTAGATTTCGAATAATTATAATTGACAGCAATTGTTACAATTTCTGGAAAACTTTCCGTCAATTCCTTAACTAATTTAGTGAAAGAAACTGATTTAGAGGTTACAAAAATCAACTGGACCTGATTTGAACCCAAAGCACGTCGTATCATAACGGTCCGAATTCCAGAAATTTTACGCTCATTATAAATTGGCAACCTGTATTTATCTAACAAATTTGTCACCTTATTCATGATGACTTGAGTTAGCTCATCCTGAACTAGGCAATCATCAATATTAATGAGGCGATGACTCCCTTCCGCAAATAAGCCAGCTTTGACTGAACCACCAAAAGAACGGGTTTGAAATTGTAGTTTAGCTCGGTAATGTTGTGGTTGCTCCATCCCTATTGTTGGACGAATGTCATATGACTCAAAATTAGCCGGTTTAAACTTCTTCAAGGCTTGTCCTAATAAGTCAGTTTTAAACTCTAATTGCTTATCATAACGAAGATGCATTAACTGGCAACCGCCACAGTCTTCATAAATACTACATGCAGGTTCAACACGAAACTTAGAAGGCTTATTAATCTTTAATAATTTTGCCTGAACAAAGTTTCTCTTAACAGAAACAACCTGACAGAATACTTCTTCACCCTTCAAAGCCCCTGGCACAAAAACTAGAGTTTTCTTATAAAAACCAATGCCTTCGCCATTGATTCCCATGCGTTTTATCTTAAGCGTGATACGCTGTTTCACTTGTAAATTCATACTACCATTCTAACATTTTGATATAATAATAACTATGAAAATCACAAAAATCGAGAAGAAAAAGAGACTTTATCTCCTTGAGATAGACAAAAAAGAGAGTCTCTACGTTACAGAAGATACCATCGTTAAATACATGTTGACAAAAGAAATGATACTGGACAAAGATCAACTAGAGAATATTAAATCCTTTGCCCAGTTCTCGCATGGTAAAAACTTAGCCCTCTATTTTATTTCATTTAAACAACGTACTGAGAAAGAGGTAAAAGATTACCTTTTTAAACATGAAATAAACCCTCATATAATTCCAAAAATTATTGATAATCTAAAAAGAGATCACTGGATTGATGATTACAAACTCCTAGAAAGTCTAGCTCAACAAAATCTGAATTCAGGTGATAAAGGAGCCTATGTGCTGAAGCAAAAATGGCTTCAAAAAGGTTGTAACAAACAGATCATTGACGATGTTTTAAGTCAATTTGATTTCTCAGAAATAGCCATTAGAGTAGCTTCAAAACTGTTACGAAAATATCAGGAAAAACTACCATCTAAAGCCCTAAAAGATAAATTAACTCAAAGCCTTATCAATAAAGGTTTTTCATTTCAAGAAAGTAAACTAGCAATCAATCATCTAGAACTTGAAGCAGATGAAGAAACTGAACAAGCTCTCCTTTATAAAGAAATAGATAAGCAATATCAAAAATTTAGTAAAAAATACGACGGTTATGAACTTAAGCAGCGCTTGACACAATCTTTAGCCAGAAAAGGTTATGACTTTGATGCCATAGCATCCGCTCTAAGAGAATATTTATAGGAATTCTCCCCTCTTTTCAAAAAATTATGATACAATAATGGGGATAACCCTTATTGTAGAAAGAGGACGCCATGAAATTACCAAAAGAAGGCGACTTTATCACAATTCAAAGTTATAAGCATGATGGTAGTTTGCACCGTACTTGGCGCGATACTATGGTACTAAAGACAACTGAGAATGCTGTTATTGGCGTTAACGACCACACCCTCGTTACTGAAGCAGACGGAAGACGATGGGTAACACGTGAACCTGCTATTGTTTATTTCCACAAAAAATACTGGTTTAATATTATAGCCATGATTAGGGATAACGGCATTTCCTACTACTGCAATTTAGCTAGTCCATATATTTTGGACCAAGAAGCACTAAAATATATTGACTACGACCTAGATGTCAAGGTCTTCGCTGATGGTGAAAAAAAATTGCTAGATGTAGATGAGTATGAAACACATAAAAAAGAAATGCATTACTCTCCTGATATTGACTATATCTTAAAGGAACATGTTAAAATCTTGGTAGATTGGATTAACAATGGTAAGGGGCCATTTTCGCAATCTTATGTTAACATCTGGTACAAACGTTATCTTGAACTAAGGAATCGTTAAAGTTGTCATAAAAAAGACTAGTAATAATACTAGTCTTTTTTTGCACTAAAAACGAATGCTTCGGAATCTAAGTCCATATTCAAAAGATAACGACCTTCTTCTACTTGAATAAGATACCCTAATAATTCTAAAGCATCAACAAAAATATTCCTTCTCTTTTGAAGTACATACTCCTTCCTTATGTATTTTAATAGAAAAGTCGTTACATGTTTCAAAAAGTATTCAGGATTAACATCCCCTAATTTGTCATATAATCTATTCTGCTCTTCAGATAATGGTAGATTTTCTCTTAATTTATAGAAATAATTTGAAATCGTAAGTTCGTCTCTCGTGATACCCGTTTGTTCGATAATAACAACATCATTAGTAGAATTAGATATCTCAGTAACAAATTTACGATTTAATAGCTCTAAATAACAAGTAGAATCATCTTCAATAAAAAAATGCTGATCTAAGTCAATTGTAGAAGAATCCAACACAAGACTAATTAATAAACGGTAACGTTTCTCAAATCGTTCAATATAGCCTACTTTTACAAACTCCTCAATTAATTTATCTATATTCTTTTGAAAAGGAAACTGCCTTTTTATTGCTCTCAGGGTCACAGGCTGATTAAGATATAGATAATTCACTATTTCCATAAAAAAAGCTTGCTTACATAGTTTATTTGGGTTAAATTGTATTATCATAAGAAGTATTATACCATTAATCAGACCACTAAAAAAAGGCCTGACGGCCTAATTTTATGCATTAAAGCTTTCAGTCAACTGTGGTACCACTTGTTTCTTACGAGAAACGGCACCTTCAAGGAAAGCATGATTATTTTCTAAAACAAAATCAAAAGCATTTTCAACTTTATCAGTATTTGAACCAAGTGCAAGAATTTCTGAATTTGAATTAAGGATATCAGTAATCATTAAGACAAAGTCAGAGTATCCATTGCTTTTAATTGAGTTATTAATAGCTTCTTCGATTTCCTCTTGACGAGAAAGAACATCTGCAATATCAACAGTATTAACTTGTGCAACACGAACTTGATTGCCATTCAATTCGAAAGTTTTGGCATCAATATCAATAAGTTCTTCAGCAGATTTAGAAGAAAGATTAGTACCAGCTTTAAGCATAGCTAGACCATATTCTTCTAGATTAACACCAGCAATTTCTGCAAGTTCAGCTGCGACTGCAGGATCTGAAGCATGTGTAGTTGGAGATTTAAGAAGAAGAGTATCTGAAATCAAACCTGACAAAAGCAAACCAGCCACTTCCTTAGGAACTTCAACATTGTTTTCTTTAAACATACGATAAACAATTGAAGATGCAGATCCAACAGGTTCCAATCGCATCATTAATGGATTAGCAGTTTCAAAGTTAGCCACACGATGATGGTCTACTACCTCAACAACCTCAACATCCTTAATATCTGAAATAGATTGTTGAAACTCATTATGATCTGTAAGAATTACTTGATTAACACCCTCTGACAAAGCTGATTCAACAACTCGTGGTGCCTCAACACCAAAATAATCAAGAACGAAAGCAGTTTCTTCGTTAGGAGTACCTAAAGCAACAGCTTCAGCATCAACACCAAGTTGACGTTTCAAATAAGCGTATCCATAAGAAGACCCAATCGCATCAGAATCAGGGTTTTGATGACCAAAAACAAAAACTTTAGACATAAATTCACCTCAAAAATAGTATTATAAGTTATTATAACATATAAAAAAAAGAAACAAAATAAAAAGAGTAACCTAAGTCACTCAAAAATATAGTCCGTACGGGATTCGAACCCGTGTTACCGCCGTGAAAAGGCGGTGTCTTAACCCCTTGACCAACGGACCATCTTTATGCCGGCTACATGACTTGAACACGCGACCCTCTGATTACAAATCAGATGCTCTACCAACTGAGCTAAGCCGGCTAACTTTTCTAATGCGGGTGAAGGGACTTGAACCCCCACGCCGTTAAGCGCCAGATCCTAAATCTGGTGCGTCTGCCAATTCCGCCACACCCGCATATATGACCCGTACTGGGCTCGAACCAGTGACCCATTGATTAAAAGTCAATTGCTCTACCAACTGAGCTAACGAGTCTCAAATATTTCTACTTGAACGGTCCCGACGGGAATCGAACCCGCGATCTTCGCCGTGACAGGGCGACGTGATAACCGCTACACCACGGGACCTATGGGAGTTAACGGGATCGAACCGCTGACCCTCTGCTTGTAAGGCAGATGCTCTCCCAGCTGAGCTAAACTCCCTTTGCGCTAAGCGACTACCGTATCTAACAGGGGGCAACCCCCAACTACATCAGGCGTACTAGGGCTTAACTTCTGTGTTCGGCATGGGAACAGGTGTATCTCCTAGGCTATCGTCACTTAACTCTGAGTATTCTCAACTCAAAATTGAATATCTATACTGTATCAAGAAACCAAATCGTTGTCAATATGTCTCAGTTACTTTCTTTGGATAAGTCCTCGAGCTATTAGTATTAGTCCGCTACATGTGTCACCACACTTCCACTTCTAACCTATCAACCTGATCATCTCTCAGGGCTCTTACTGATATAAAATCATGGGAAATCTCATCTTGAGGTGGGCTTCACACTTAGATGCTTTCAGCGTTTATCCCTTCCCTACATAGCTACCCAGCGATGCTCTTGGCAGAACAACTGGTACACCAGCGGTAAGTCCACTCTGGTCCTCTCGTACTAGGAGCAGATCCTCTCAAATTTCCTACGCCCGCGACGGATAGGGACCGAACTGTCTCACGACGTTCTGAACCCAGCTCGCGTGCCGCTTTAATGGGCGAACAGCCCAACCCTTGGGACCGACTACAGCCCCAGGATGCGACGAGCCGACATCGAGGTGCCAAACCTCCCCGTCGATGTGAACTCTTGGGGGAGATAAGCCTGTTATCCCCAGGGTAGCTTTTATCCGTTGAGCGATGGCCCTTCCATGCGGAACCACCGGATCACTAAGCCCGACTTTCGTCCCTGCTCGAGTTGTAGCTCTCGCAGTCAAGCTCCCTTATACCTTTACACTCTGCGAATGATTTCCAACCATTCTGAGGGAACCTTTGGGCGCCTCCGTTACCTTTTAGGAGGCGACCGCCCCAGTCAAACTGCCCGTCAGACACTGTCTCCGATAGGGATAACCTATCTGGGTTAGAGTAGCCATAACACAAGGGTAGTATCCCAACAACGCCTCACTCGAAACTGGCGTCCCGAGGTCATAGGCTCCTACCTATCCTGTACATGTGGTACAGATACTCAATATCAAACTGCAGTAAAGCTCCATGGGGTCTTTCCGTCCTGTCGCGGGTAACCTGCATCTTCACAGGTACTAAAATTTCACCGAGTCTCTCGTTGAGACAGTGCCCAAATCATTACGCCTTTCGTGCGGGTCGGAACTTACCCGACAAGGAATTTCGCTACCTTAGGACCGTTATAGTTACGGCCGCCGTTTACTGGGGCTTCAATTCATACCTTCGCTTACGCTAAGCACTCCTCTTAACCTTCCAGCACCGGGCAGGCGTCACCCCCTATACATCATCTTACGATTTAGCAGAGAGCTGTGTTTTTGATAAACAGTTGCTTGGGCCTATTCACTGCGGCTGACCATAAGTCAGCGCCCCTTCTCCCGAAGTTACGGGGCCATTTTGCCGAGTTCCTTAACGAGAGTTCTCTCGCTCACCTGAGGCTACTCGCCTCGACTACCTGTGTCGGTTTGCGGTACGGGTAGAGTATAATTAACGCTAGAAGCTTTTCTTGGCAGTGTGACATCACTAACTTCGCTACTAAACTTCGCTCCCCATCACAGCTCAATGTTATAAATATAAGCATTTGACTCATATCACACCTCACTGCTTGGCCAGACACTTCCAATCGTCTGGTTTAGTTAGCCTACTGCGTCCCTCCATCACTATATACTCTAGTACAGGAATATCAACCTGTTGTCCATCGGATACACCTTTCGGTCTCTCCTTAGGTCCCGACTAACCCAGGGCGGACGAGCCTTCCCCTGGAAACCTTAGTCTTACGGTGGACAGGATTCTCACCTGTCTTTCGCTACTCATACCGGCATTCTCACTTCTATGCGCTCCAGCACTCCTCACGGTACACCTTCTTCGCACATAGAACGCTCTCCTACCATACCTATAAAGGTATCCACAGCTTCGGTAATATGTTTTAGCCCCGGTACATTTTCGGCGCAGGGTCACTCGACTAGTGAGCTATTACGCACTCTTTGAATGAATAGCTGCTTCTAAGCTAACATCCTAGTTGTCTGTGCAACCCCACATCCTTTTCCACTTAACATATATTTTGGGACCTTAGCTGGTGGTCTGGGCTGTTTCCCTTTCGACTACGGATCTTAGCACTCGCAGTCTGACTGCCGATTATATCTCGTTGGCATTCGGAGTTTATCTGAGATTGGTAATCCGGGATGGACCCCTCACCCAAACAGTGCTCTACCTCCAAGAGACTTAACATCGACGCTAGCCCTAAAGCTATTTCGGAGAGAACCAGCTATCTCCAAGTTCGTTTGGAATTTCTCCGCTACCCACAAGTCATCCAAGCACTTTTCAACGTGCCCTGGTTCGGTCCTCCAGTGAGTTTTACCTCACCTTCAACCTGCTCATGGGTAGGTCACATGGTTTCGGGTCTACGACATGATACTAATGCGCCCTATTAAGACTCGGTTTCCCTACGGCTCCGTCTCTTCAACTTAACCTCGCATCATATCGTAACTCGCCGGTTCATTCTACAAAAGGCACGCTCTCACCCATTAACGGGCTCGAACTTGTTGTAGGCACACGGTTTCAGGTTCTATTTCACTCCCCTCCCGGGGTGCTTTTCACCTTTCCCTCACGGTACTGGTTCACTATCGGTCACTAGAGAGTATTTAGGGTTGGGAGATGGTCCTCCCAGATTCCGACGAGATTTCTCGTGTCTCGCCGTACTCAGGATACTGCTAGGTATAAAGACTATTTCGAATACGAGGCTATTACTCTCTTTGGCCTACCTTCCCAGGTAGTTCTTCTATAATCTTTAAGTCCACGTTGCAGTCCTACAACCCCGAAGAGTAAACTCTTCGGTTTGCCCTCTTGCCGTTTCGCTCGCCGCTACTAAGGCAATCGCTTTTGCTTTCTCTTCCTGCAGCTACTTAGATGTTTCAGTTCACTGCGTCTTCCTCTACATTACCTTAACAGTAATGAGTGACAGGCATTACCTGCCGGGTTCCCCCATTCGGACATCTCTGGATCATTGCTCACTTACAGCTCCCCAAAGCATTTCGTCGTTAGTCACGTCCTTCATCGGCTTCTAGTGCCAAGGCATCCACCGTGCGCCCTTATTAACTTAACCTTATTTTGGTCTTGCGACCTAACTCATTAAATATTCACAGCGTTTCGGTTTATTTTCTTGTTACTATCTATATGTAATTAATTACATATGGAATTTGATATAGATATTCAATTTTCAATGGACAATACTTGAATCTTTCGATTCAATGGAGCCTAGCGGGATCGAACCGCTGACCTCCTGCGTGCAAAGCAGGCGCTCTCCCAGCTGAGCTAAGGCCCCACAAGACCTCTCAAAACTAAATAAGAAACTCAAGTACATTCCGTTTTTCCTTAGAAAGGAGGTGATCCAGCCGCACCTTCCGATACGGCTACCTTGTTACGACTTCACCCCAATCATCTATCCCACCTTAGGCGGCTGGCTCCAAAAGGTTACCTCACCGACTTCGGGTGTTACAAACTCTCGTGGTGTGACGGGCGGTGTGTACAAGGCCCGGGAACGTATTCACCGCGGCGTGCTGATCCGCGATTACTAGCGATTCCGACTTCATGTAGGCGAGTTGCAGCCTACAATCCGAACTGAGATTGGCTTTAAGAGATTAGCTTGCCGTCACCGACTCGCAACTCGTTGTACCAACCATTGTAGCACGTGTGTAGCCCAGGTCATAAGGGGCATGATGATTTGACGTCATCCCCACCTTCCTCCGGTTTATTACCGGCAGTCTCGCTAGAGTGCCCAACTGAATGATGGCAACTAACAATAGGGGTTGCGCTCGTTGCGGGACTTAACCCAACATCTCACGACACGAGCTGACGACAACCATGCACCACCTGTCACCGATGTACCGAAGTAACTTTCTATCTCTAGAAATAGCATCGGGATGTCAAGACCTGGTAAGGTTCTTCGCGTTGCTTCGAATTAAACCACATGCTCCACCGCTTGTGCGGGCCCCCGTCAATTCCTTTGAGTTTCAACCTTGCGGTCGTACTCCCCAGGCGGAGTGCTTAATGCGTTAGCTGCGGCACTGAATCCCGGAAAGGATCCAACACCTAGCACTCATCGTTTACGGCGTGGACTACCAGGGTATCTAATCCTGTTCGCTCCCCACGCTTTCGAGCCTCAGCGTCAGTTACAGACCAGAGAGCCGCTTTCGCCACCGGTGTTCCTCCATATATCTACGCATTTCACCGCTACACATGGAATTCCACTCTCCCCTTCTGCACTCAAGTTTGACAGTTTCCAAAGCGAACTATGGTTGAGCCACAGCCTTTAACTTCAGACTTATCAAACCGCCTGCGCTCGCTTTACGCCCAATAAATCCGGACAACGCTCGGGACCTACGTATTACCGCGGCTGCTGGCACGTAGTTAGCCGTCCCTTTCTGGTAAGCTACCGTCACAGTGTGAACTTTCCACTCTCACACTCGTTCTTGACTTACAACAGAGCTTTACGATCCGAAAACCTTCTTCACTCACGCGGCGTTGCTCGGTCAGGGTTGCCCCCATTGCCGAAGATTCCCTACTGCTGCCTCCCGTAGGAGTCTGGGCCGTGTCTCAGTCCCAGTGTGGCCGATCACCCTCTCAGGTCGGCTATGTATCGTCGCCTAGGTGAGCCGTTACCTCACCTACTAGCTAATACAACGCAGGTCCATCTTGTAGTGGAGCAATTGCCCCTTTCAAATAAATGACATGTGTCATCCATTGTTATGCGGTATTAGCTATCGTTTCCAATAGTTATCCCCCGCTACAAGGCAGGTTACCTACGCGTTACTCACCCGTTCGCAACTCATCCAAGAAGAGCAAGCTCCTCTCTTCAGCGTTCTACTTGCATGTATTAGGCACGCCGCCAGCGTTCGTCCTGAGCCAGGATCAAACTCTCATTAAAAATTTAATAATTGTTCGAGCGTTAACTCATTACCGTCTTCTGACGATTTATTCTTGTAAATTGACAGGTTATAATTTCTTCTATCATAACCCTGCACTTGGTTTCTTATTCAGTTCTCAAAGGTCTTTGTCTCTGTTAAGACAACTCCTATATTCTAGCAAATCTAGAATAACTTGTCAACACTTTTTCGAAGTTTTTTACTTCTCGTGTTCGCCGCCCCTTCCGAAGCAGCTTATTTATAATATCATCTCTGACTTATCTTGTCAATAACTTTTTTAAAGTTTTGGAACCTTTTCAAGTTTGTGGCAAGTCTGTTAAGACAACTTTTATATCTTAACACCCAATTTAGTTATTGTCAATAGGGTTTTTAAAAAAAAATAAAGGAAGCACGTTTCTCAACCTACTTCCCTTTTTTATTATTTAGCTTCAATCAGACCGTAGTTACCGTCTTCTCGTTTATAGAGAACATTAGTTGTATGATCTTCGCTATCAGTATAGATAAAGAAGTCATGACCCAACAATTCCATTTGAAGGATGGCTTCTTCAACATCCATTGGTTTCAACTCAATGTTTTTAGTTCTTACAACTTCAACAGCTGGTGCTTCTTCAACTTGTTCGTTATTAAAATCAGCTGAGAATACTTCTCCTGTTGGAACTTTTTCACGATGCTTACGTGCAATTTTTGTTTTGTTTTTACGGATTTGTCTTTCAATCTTATCAACCACTAGGTCGATAGAACCATACATATCTTGCGAAACATCTTCTGCTCTTAGTGTTACAGAACCTGTTGGAATAGTAACCTCTACTTTAGCTGTCTTTTCGCGATAAACCTTAAGATTTACACGCGCATTCAATTCTTGGTCTTCGTTGAAGTATTTTTCAACTTTGCTAAGTTTACTTTCAACATAGTCACGAAGTGCTTCAGTTACTTCGATGTTTTCGCCACGGATACTATATTTAATCATAAAAGACCTCTTTCTCGCTTGTTAGCGTTTTCTTTATCTTTATTATATCCTTTTCATGAAAATTTGCAAGGATTTTTATTATCTAGCTAGTGAAAAGGTCAAAACTTCTTTAATACCTATACCTTCTAACAGTTGAACCATCTGATATAAAGTGGAACCCGTTGTATAGATATCATCCACTATAATAATCTTATCTGGTAGATTTATACCTTCCTTGAGACAGAAAGCATTATCTTGACTTAGACGCTCCTCGCGTGTTTTTGAGGATTGCTTCTCAATATCTCTTTTCTCAAAGATATCCCGATAGGGAATTCCCTCTATCAATCCCTCAACTTGGTTGAATCCTCTTTCTGCCAAGCGTTCTTCCGATAATGGGACTGGCACTATGGTATAACCTTTCTTCAAAAATGGTTTTAAGTTGTTTTTAATATCTTGTTGAAATATTTTTCTAAGACAATAGTCTCCCATAAATTTATAGCGACTAAAATACTCTTTCATATTTTCCTCATATCGATAAATAGCAAGGTGCTTAGGAATATAGCCTTTTTTCATCCAAAGTTTACAATCAATACAAGCATCTCCATATAACTCTTTATTACAATTTTGACATCTTTCTTTTGAGAGGTTTTTAAACTGATGTTTACAAGATCGGCAAGAGTACTCTTTTCTTTGGTTAAACATAATAAGGTCTCTTAATTTTGGTAGTGATTCAATCCAATCATTACATAGCAGACACTTCATTGTTAAACCCTCCTTTTTTATTCATAGCTTTTATCTCTTCTCGACACCGAAGCATTGATTTGGATAGTCCTTCATGAAAGAAATAAAGCTTTCCTGTCGGTCTATCTGGTGATCTTCCAACTCGACCTCCAATCTGAATAAGACTCGAACTAGTGTATAAGTGATGATTTGCCATACAAACAAAAACATCTACTTGTGGAAAGGTTACACCACGTTCGAGGATAGTTGTTGTCACTAAGATAGACAGTTCTTTTTCTCGGAACTTCTCTACGATAGTTGAACGCTTCTCGCTTTTTGAGGAAACAAAGGCCATTTTTTCATCTGGAAGATATTTTTGTAGAATACTTGTAAACTTTTCACCTATCGCTATATTTGGAAAGAAGATTAATAGAGGAAATTTTGATTTACGTTGCTTTTTAATCTGATAAAGAAGAGGTCTTGAAAGCTTGCCTCTTGTCAGAGATTTTTGTAATCTGCCCTGCCAGAAGAATTTAGGAAGTACTAAAGGATTTCCATGGAAACGTCTAGCAAGGTGATGTTTTTCTAAAGTCCCAAGTCGAACTTGCTCTTCTAAAGATAATGTTGAAGTCGCTGTTAAGTAAATAAATCGACCGGTTTGGGTCTTCGCCTGTTCTACAGCATGATTTAACATGACATTTCCTACAAAAGGATATGCGTCTACTTCATCTACAATAACTAAGTCAAAACTCTGGTAAAACTTTAGTAGTTGATGTGTGGTAGCTATTACAAGCGGACTACCATCATATGGTTCACTCTCAGCATGAAGCAGGGAAATACTACAAGTAAAATCCCTTTTCATACGTAGAAATAATTCTCGACAAACATCAACCCTAGGACTTGCGATAGCTACATGACCTTTATTTTCAAGAACATAGGCAACGATGTTATAAATCATTTCTGTCTTACCAGCACCGGTCACAGCATGTACGAGACTATCTTTCTGTTTTTGATAAGTTCTCAAAAGTTTCTCTGAGACCTTAGCTTGATAGGGAGTCAGTTCTCCAAACCACTTCAAAACAGGAAATTCAATTTCTGATGTTTTGGAAGGAAAATAATAAAGTTCTTTTCCTTCTTGGTTTCTACCAAAGACAATACATGCTCTACAATAATACTGACCTCCCGGTAATTGCCAATCTTCCTCTATCCGACTGTAACATCTTTTACATCTAAGTTGTTTATCGACCTTTATCATACTTTCTAATGTTAAAGCCTCTGGGTGATAGTCCACTGGCAACTGCTCTTTCGTAAATAGTCGTCCATAATATTCTTTAGGTACCATATCTTTCTATTCGAAAATATGTTTGAATTCATCTTTTTATGATAAAATTTTTTTATGGATTACAAAACTATTGCCAACGATGGAATCGTTGAAGAAGAAATAAAAAAATCTCGTTTTATTTGTCACTTAAAACGTATCAGCAGTGAGGAAGAAGGAAGAGAATATATCGCTCAGATTAAGAAACAGCATCACAAGGCCAATCATTCTTGCTCTGCAATAATCGTTGGTGATGATGGCCAAATTAAGCGTTCCAGTGATGATGGTGAACCTTCTGGAACAGCTGGGGTTCCTATGCTTACTGTTCTAGAAAAACAAGGTCTTACTTATGTCGTAGCAGTTGTGACTCGTTATTTTGGAGGAATCAAGCTTGGAGCAGGTGGTCTTATCCGAGCTTACTCTGGTAGCGTTGCTCATGCTATTGAAGAGATTGGCCGAGTTGAAGTCAAGGAATTAACAGGACTAACCGTAGAGTTAACCTACTCTCAATACCAAGTCTTTTCCAACTTCCTTGAAAAAGAAGGACTCCAAGAATTTGATACAACTTTCTTATCAGATGTTTCTACTACTTTATTTGTCGAAGAGTCTGAGATTGAAAGACTCGGTCAGGAACTAACCGAATTCTATCAAGGGAAAGTTACTTATGAAAAATCTGGAAAGAAAATCGTTGAAATTCCTATCTGATAGTCAAACGTTATCACAGTGATAAAGAAGATGTATTTTACAAGTTGGCCCTACCGTCGTATACTTAGAACCATCAATCAAAGATTAAGAGGATTTTAAATATGACAATTTACAACTCAATTACCGAACTTGTTGGGAAAACACCTGTTATTAAACTTAATTCTATTGTTCCAGAAGGATCAGCAGATGTTTACGTTAAACTCGAAGCATTCAACCCTGGTTCTTCAGTAAAAGACCGTATTGCTCTTCGTATGATTGAAGATGCTGAAAAAGCTGGTACGATTAAACCTGGTGATACCATTGTTGAACCAACTTCAGGTAACACTGGTATCGGTCTTGCTTGGGTCGGTGCTGCTAAAGGCTATAAAGTTGTTATCGTAATGCCTGATACAATGAGTGTTGAACGTCGTAAAATCATCCAAGCTTATGGAGCTGAGCTTGTTTTGACTCCTGGTAGCGAAGGAATGAAGGGTGCAATTGCTAAGGCTAAAGAAGTTGCTGCTGAACGCAATGGTTGGGTACCTCTTCAATTTGCTAACCCATCAAACCCAGCTGTTCATGCGGCTACAACTGGCCAAGAAATTCTTGAAGATTTTGGTGCAGAAGGTTTGGATGCTTTTGTTGCTGGTATCGGTACTGGTGGTACTATTTCAGGTGTTTCAAAAACCCTTAAGGCTGCCAATCCAAATATCAAGGTTTATGGTATCGAAGCTGACGAATCTGCCGTCTTGAATGGTGATAAACCAGGACCACACAAAATCCAAGGTATCTCAACTGGTTTCATTCCTGACACATTGGATACAAAATCATATGACAGTGTTGTGCGTATTCCCTCTGATGAAGCTATCGCAACATCACGTACATTGGGTAGCCAAGAAGGTTTCCTAGCTGGTATCTCATCAGGTGCTGCTATTGCTGCTGCCCTAAAGGTTGCCGCTGAGCTTGGCGAAGGCAAAAAAGTCTTGACACTCTTGCCTGACAATGGTGAGCGCTACCTCTCTACAACACTTTACGATTTTCAAGACTAATAAAAAAGAAGCTGGAGCATAATGCTCTAGCCTCTTTTTATTGTATAAAGTTAAGCCTGTAGTTCATTAATTACTAGAAAAAGTAAGGATTTTAATCTCATTTCCACTGAACTCTTCCTACAAACTTTCTGTTTTTTATCCTTGTTATTAGTCTAACTCTTTTGCTTCTGTTTCTGCAATTTCAGTAACTGTAAATCCTGCTTCTACAAAAACCTTCTTGAGTTGTTCAATCCCAATCTCTCCTTCAACTTGAAGTTCAACACGAAGTACAGTGTCATTTTTAGGGGCAACAATTGTACGTTCGATGTTGAGATTCTCACTAGCAATAAGGTTCGCAATTTTTTCCAAAACACGTGGAGTATCTGTAACTTCCAACCCAATACGAATTCCAGCTTGACCATAACCAGAAATTTCCAAGAAAGCACGAAAGACATCTTTATCTGTGATAATTCCTGAAATTTGGTCATTGTCCACAACTGGAAGGACTCCAACCTTATTTTGAAGCATGATATAGATTGCATCCTCAAGGCTAGCATATTTGGAAACAGTAAGGACATTCTTGATCATGATATCTCCTACTTTTGTCTTATTAAGGAGATAATTCATTTCATAAATTGACAAGCTTGTTGCTTTTGATGGTGAGGCCTCCGCCATTGTACCTTCTGTAACAAGCCCAACAAGTTTATCGTGTTCAATTACTGGCAAACGGCGCAAACCTTTCTCACGCATAATATCTGCAGCTGCTGCAACTGTTGTTTCTGGTGAGACATAAACTACACGTTTCGTCATAAAATCTTTTACTGCCATGTTTCATTTTCCTCCGAATGATTTCTTACTTGTATTATACCACACTAAGTGAAACCGATTGCAATATTTTACTGAAAAATTAGTATTTCACAATCAGCATGAGACGATAGAAAAACGCCCTTGGGCGCTTTTTCTTATCCTCCAAGATAGGCTTTACGAACTTCATCTGATGCAAGAAGTTCTTCACCAGTACCTGAAAGAACCACTTTACCTGTTTCAAGAACATAACCACGATCCGCAATTGACAAAGCCTTATTGGCATTTTGTTCAATCAAAAGAACTGTAGTCCCTTGCGCCTTAATATCTTCGATAATATCAAAAATTTCTTGAATAAAAATTGGAGCAAGTCCCATTGAAGGTTCATCCAAAAGCAAAAGTTTTGGACGACTCATAAGGGCACGACCCATTGCAAGCATTTGTTGCTCACCACCAGAAAGTGTCGCTGCATCTTGATTCTTACGTTCTTCTAGACGTGGGAAACGTTGGAAGACTTTTTTCAAGAGAGCTGCGTTCTCTTCTTTATTTGTATGAAGGAAAGCTCCCATTTCAAGATTTTCCATTACGGTTAATCCTGCAAATACATGACGTCCCTCAGGTACTTGAGCCAAACCTTCGGCAACAATCTTACGTGCTGGTGTTTTGTGGATGTCGTTTCCAAGATAAGAAATGGTTCCCTCAGTTGGACGAACAAGACCTGAGATGGTACGAAGAATTGATGTCTTACCTGCACCGTTAGCTCCGATAAGAGTTACGACTTCACCTTCATTAACTTCAAAGCTGACGTTTTTTACAGCTTCAATCGATCCATATTTAATTGAGAGATTTTCAACTTTCAACATTGCCATTATGCTTCACCTCCCAAGTAAGCTTCAATAACGCGTTTGTTATTCTTAATTTCATCAGGTGTTCCTTCGGCAATCAAGCGTCCATATTCCAAAACATAGATACGCTCAGTAACATCCATTACCAAACTCATATCGTGCTCAATCAAGATGATAGTAATTCCGAAGTCTTTTTGAATTTGACGAATATGAGCAGTCAATTCAGCTGTTTCTTGTGGGTTCATACCCGCAGCTGGTTCATCAAGGAAAAGAATTTTTGGTTCTGTTGCAAGTGCACGAACAATTTCCAAATGACGTTGTTGTCCGTAAGCCAAGTTTTTCGCAAGTGTATCTGCCTCACCATCCAAGTTGAAGATAGCCAAGAGTTTCATAGCTTTTGCTTTTAACTCTTCTTCACTTGAATAGTACTTAGGCAAACGCAAAAGAGATGCAAAGAAATTTGAAGGTTGCTTATTTGATAAACCAACAAGAACGTTTTCAAGTACAGTCATGTCTTTGAAAAGACGGATATTTTGGAAAGTACGTGACAAACCGAGTGAAGCGATTTTATAAGGTGCTTTACCGTTTAGGACTGTACCATCAAGTGTAACAGTTCCTTCACTTGGCTCATAGACACCTGTCAAAAGGTTGAACAAGGTTGTTTTACCAGCACCATTAGGTCCGATAAGTCCAACCAACTCACCTTCATTGAGTTCCATTGAAACATCACCAACGGCAGTCAAACCACCGAAATTTTTAGTCAGATTTTTAACTTCAAGAAGTGCCATTTTTATTTGCCCTCCTTAGATTTATTGAAGAATTTTGAGAGATAGAGTTCTTTTGTTCCAAGAAGTCCACCTGGACGGAAGAGCATTACAAGAATCAAAGCCAAGGCGTAAATAATCATACGAAGGTTTGAAACATTTTGTAGGAACATGTTGATAATACCAAGAACAACAGCGGCAATGATAGTACCTGTGATAGATCCAAGACCACCAAGAACGGCAATGATAAGGTAATCAATTGATTTCATGATAGTGAAGTCTTTTGGCACGACTGTACCGATGTAGCTGACATAAAGTGAGCCAGCAATCGCTGAAATCATGGCACCGATAACAAAGATAAGAACCTTCATTTTTGTGACATTAACACCCATTGACTCAGCAGCAATTTCATCTTCACGAAGAGTGATTGCTTGACGTCCAGTTGCTGAACGTAAGAAATTAAGCACCAAAATGGTAATGATTACCACAAAGAAATAAATTACAGGCCAACTAGTATAAGGAAGGATACCTGTCAAACCAGCGGCACCATTGGTCAATTCACCACCATTAACGATAATGATACGGATGATTTCAGCCATACCAAGAGTTGCAATGGCAAGGTAGTCACCTTTCAAACGAAGGGTAGGTAGACCAAAGATAAGGGCAACAATAGCTGCGATGATGACACCGACAACCATTGAGAGGTAGAAACCGTCATATGTTGGCATCATACCAGTGATGATAGCTGATGAATAGGCACCAATTGCCATGAAACCAGCTTGCCCAAGTGTAAATTGCCCTGAGAAACCAAGAACCAAGTTAGTACCAAGTCCCATAAGGATTGAGATTCCAATCCCCATTAAGATTTGGATATAGTAAAGGTTCATGATACCTGAAAGTTCAAGACCTTTCAAGATAAGGAAGAGCCCAATGATAAGACCAAACCAAATAAGGTTTACTTTTAGATTTTTCTTCATGTCTTACACCTTCTCTTTCACATTTTTACCGAGGATACCCGCTGGGCGAACCAAAAGGATAACAATCAAGACACCATAAACGATGGCATCACGGTAACTTGACAAACCAATTGCAGTTGATAATGTCTCCAAAATACCGATAACAAATCCACCAAGTGCTGCACCAGGGATAATACCGATACCACCAAGAACAGCGGCAACAAAGGCTTTAATACCTGGCGTCATACCCATAAGAGGTTCGATAGAGTTATAGTAAAGACCAATAAGGACACCCGCTGCCCCTGCTAGTGATGATCCAAGAGCAAAAGTGAAGCTGATAGTGTTATTAACATTAATACCCATCAATTCAGCGGCATCACTGTCTACAGATACGGCACGCATAGCTTTACCCATCTTAGTCTTTTTAACAATCAATTGAAGAGCAACCATAAGCACAAGCGCAACTACCAAGATAAGCAATTGCACATTGGTTACAGAGATTGATCCAAGATGATAAGTCTCAATTGCAATCTTTTGAGGGAATGAACGTGTATCTGCCCCTACAAATAGAACCATGATGTACTCAAGGAAGAATGAGACACCGATAGCTGTAATCAAGGCAGAAATACGTGTCGAATTACGGAGCGGGCGATAAGCCAAGAACTCAATAACAACCCCTAAAATCGCACAGACAAGCATAGCAAAGACAAGGGCAACCCAGAAATTCATTCCAAGGCTATTAATCGCATAGTAACCAACGAAGGCACCCATCATATAGATGTCTCCATGGGCAAAGTTAATCAATTTGATAATCCCATAAACCATGGTATATCCAAGGGCAAGTAGGGCATAGATACTACCCAAGATAATACCATTGACTAGTTGTTGGGGAAGTTGTTCAAAAAACATATATAACCAAACTTTCTAGTTCATTTTCAGTATAGATAACAGATTATTTTTCAATTTCAACGGCTTCCGCTGAAACTTCTTCACCATTATCTCTTTTAACCATAAGAGCTGCTTTAATAGGGTTATGATCCTTATCAATCGTCATTTTACCAGTAACCCCGACAAAGTTTTTCAAATGTGCTAAGTTATCAGCAATATCAACTGATGTTTTCGCATCTTTAGATGCTTCTGCAATCATATAAACTGAATCGTAAGCTAGAGCAGCAAACATATTTGGTTCAGTTTTGTAAGCTTTTTTATATGCTTCGATGAATCCTGATGCTTTGTCAGAAAGAGAAACATTTGTTGAATATCCTGATACATAGTAGACGTTTGACGCATTCTTTTTACCTGCAAGCTCAGTGAATTTCGCATCACTGAATCCATCAGGTCCAAGGATTGGTTTATCAATTCCAAGGTCACGTGCTTGTTTAGTGATAATACCAGTCTCAGTATAGTAACCAGGCATTACAATCGCATCATAATCAAGGTCTTTAAATTTAGTCAAAGCTGACTGATAGTCCTTGTCACCTGAAGCAAAGGTAGCTTCAGTAACGATTTTACCTTTATATTCACGCTTGAATTCATCCGCAATCCCCTTAGCATAATCCGAAGCATTATCATAGTAGAGAACTACTTTCTTAGCATTCAAATTACTGTAAGAATAAGCTGCCAAAACTTTACCTTGGTAGCTATCTTTAAAGGTTGTACGGAAAACAAATTTCTTAGCTCCGTTAGCATCTACCGTAAGGTCATCCTGAGTACCAGAAGGTGTCAACAAAGGAACCCCTGTTTTTTGTGATACGAGGCTAGCCGCAGCGACAGCACCTGATGTCGCTGGACCAACGATAGCATTTACATTACTCTGAATAGCCAAGTTCGTTGAAGAGGTTGAAGCTTCAGCGTTTTCAGATTTATTATCTTTTGTGACAAGCTCAAGTTTTTTGCCATCGACGCCACCAGCTTTGTTAATTTCATCAACAGCCAACTTAATACCATTTTGCTCTGCCTTACCATAGGCTGCAACGGCACCTGTCAACTCCATATTAACACCAATTTTGATGGTATCGCCAATCTTAGTACCATTGGCATTAGCAGTCACATCTGGTGACTTGCCACAGGCAACCAAGAAAATGGAAGCAAAAAAGGCTAACACAATAAGTGTGATCTTTTTAGACATAAGATTTCTCCTTAATATTTTCTTAAAAAAGTCCACCTTATAGCTTACAGAATTATCAGACAATTGTCAACTACACATAACTAAGCTTTAGCCACAGTAATCGTTTCCATTACTTTAAGAATAACTCTTTGAAAACAAAAAAACTTTTCTCCTATTAAAGAGAAAAGTTCTTAAACGGTTCAGGAACCGAGGTGTCGTAGCGTTCCAGACTACCTACAAAGTCCATATCAATATCAGAATAGTAGGAAGGCAGAACTTTTTTCACTGCTTTCATTCCATCGAGCTCTTTCAAAATATCCTCGACCTTGTCCTCATCTACATAAAGGTGCACATAACGCATCTTATAAGAATGGTAGACAACATCCCCAAACTTGGCAATTTTACGTAAGTCTCTATTGTAGTATAAATAAACAATAATGCCTTGACGCTTAATCATGACTCATTTTCTCCTTTATGTTAGTGTCTCCCTTTTTATGATGCGGTTTGTGAGGGGCAAGAGGTAGCCCAGAATCGATAAAAATCTGGTCTGAAACAGCTTGGGCAATCTCCTCACCAAGATTGGCTAAAATAGTCTGCAAATCGAACTCTGACTGACGATAGCCAATAACCACCTCGTTCAAATCAATTTGGCGCTTCATTCGCAAAACCTGACGTTTCAACTCTCTCACATCTGGTCTAAAAGCTTCGTACTCCTTAGCAGTATCATAGCTATCCTTTAATTCCTGAAATGCAAAGAGTTGCTCTTGAAGTTCTCTGTCATTTTCGAATTTCTGGCGTTTCAAACGGTAATTTTCTACCTCAGGTAGCTTTAGAAAATACGAAACAAGACAATCTATAGCTTGATCAATAGCAAGCAACTCCTCATTGATTATTAACATGTTTTCTATTATAACACAAAAAGCCAGATGAAACGGTCCTTATACAACCGATTTGCATCTGACTTTTATTTAAGACAAGCTCAGTCTATTTTAATTGGTTATTAGCCATGATTTCATCGATGAAACCATATTCAAGCGTTTCTTGAGCACTCATCCAATTGTCACGTTCAGCGTCTACATGAACCTTTTCAATTGGTTGTCCAGAATTATCTGCTAAGATTTGCTCCAAGTTATTACGTGTCTTGAGCAAGTGTTCAGCTGCGATAGCCATGTCTGTTTGTTGCGTACCGCCACCAGTACCACCCATTGGTTGGTGAATCATGTACTCTGCATTCGGCAACATGAAACGTTTACCTTTTGTACCGCTTGAAGCGATAATTGTTCCCATAGATGCTGCCATCCCCATAACGATAGTCTGAACATCAGACTTGATGAAGTTCATTGTATCAACAATGGCAAGACCTGCCGAAACGGATCCACCTGGTGTATTAACATAAAGATAGATATCTTTTGTATTGTCTTGAGCATCCAAGAACAAGAGTTGGGCGATAATTGAGTTTGCCATATTATCTTCAACAGGACCTGTTAACATGATGATACGATCCTTGAGCAAACGTGAGTAAATATCATAAGAACGCTCACCGCGTGATGTTTGTTCAATTACTACAGGAATCATATGAATCCTCCTTTTAATATTGTCTTGATGCTATTATATGATTTTAGTCAAATTAGGTCAAATAAAAAACATCATTCTTAGCACTCTTTCTGAAAGAGTGCTAAAATTCCCTAAACCAATCTCACTTAAAACTTATTAATCTAGTAAAAAAAGGGAAATTTTCCCTTTTCAACTTATTTTGTACCAAAGAGACGGTCACCTGCATCTCCAAGACCTGGAACAATATAACCGTTTTCATTAAGTTTCTCATCCAAAGATGCTGTGTAGATATCGATATCTGGGTGAGCATCTTGCAATTTTTTGACACCTTCTGGTGCTGCAACTAAGCAAACAAACTTGATATTAGCTGCACCACGTTTTTTAAGTGAGTCTACTGCCAAGATTGCTGAACCACCAGTCGCAAGCATAGGGTCTACTACAAAAATCTGACGTTGATCAATGTCTTCTGGTAATTTAACCAAGTACTCAACCGGCTCAAGAGTTTCCTCGTCACGATACATACCAATATGACCAACTTTAGCTGCTGGTACAAGGCTAAGGAAACCATCGACCATACCAATACCCGCACGAAGAATTGGAACAATCGCCAATTTCTTACCAGAAAGTTGTTTTTGTACAGTTTTGGTAATTGGTGTTTGAATTTCAACCTCTTCGAGAGGAAGGTCACGAGACACTTCGTAACCCATGAGCATAGCAATTTCATTAACTAGCTCACGGAAGTCCTTAGTAGAAGTATCCTCACGACGGAGGATTGAAAGTTTATGTTGAATCAGTGGATGTGAAATAACTTGAAATTTACCCATAATAGTTTCTTCCTTTGCTTTATACTCACTCCATTATATCAAAAAGGCAAAAAAAACGCTTGCTTTACTGCAAACGTTTTTGAAAAGGATTATTTTTTAGGCAAATGAATCTTTCCTGTGACCAAACCATAGCCAAGAAGAGCTAGACTTGCAATTGCTGCAAAGATAGTCGCCAAGATTGAAAGAATGTTGCTCTTTGAACCTTCTGAATCACTTGGTGTCTTAGGAGTCGTAGCAAGTTTGGCAGCAACTTTAGTATTGTTGTCTTTACTTGACTCATCAGACTTAGTTACTTCATCAGCTTTAGCGACTCCGTGAGACTGAACTTCCTCTTCAGACTTCGCTGGTTTTGGAGCTTCTGTTTCAGTGACAGACTCTTCTTTAACAGGAGTCGTTGAAACAGTTGGTCCAGTTGCTACAATAGCCTCTGGTACTGGTGACGCAATCTCTGTAGCTTGAGCTACTGGACGACGGTCACCCACAGAACCCTCTGTTGAAGGTTTCGCAGGAACCTCTACATGATGATCATCTGATGAATTATTATCATTAGATGGGCGATCTGTGAAATAAGGGAACGGATTACGAACTGGAGAATCTGGATTCGTCGGCGTTGCTGGTTTATCTTCTTTATTAGTTGATGGTTGATTATTGTCTGCTGGTTTAGAAGGTGTATCTGGTTTGTTAGACTTATCATCAACAGAATGATTACCTTCTGTTGGACTTACTGGTGTTTCTGGCTTATCTGCCTTCTTGTCTTTACCATCTTTAACAGTTACAGTCAAGACACCGTGAGCTTCAGAAACGCCTGTTGAACCATCAACTGTAGGATAAGTATGTGGTTTAAGACCATAACCCGATACCGCATAATAATCTACATTAAAGTCCTCGTTTGGCAATTTAGCACTGTTTTGATCGCCTACGTGTACCAAGCTTTCACTAGATTTATCCCAAATCCAGTCACCTTGATTCGTCATCTTAGGAAGAACTTCTGTAGTATCATCTGCATTCATCTTGATAAGGAAGCTTGGAGCCCACGTTGATTTATTCTCAGCACCGGCAATTCCACCACGGTTAGTCATGTAAGAAGTTACCAAAAGAGTATCTGATGAGCCTTCAACAGGAACCGCATAGTAAGAATAGGTAGATGTACGCCAGTCAGCTGGTACAGAGGCTGTCAAAACCACACCTGAGCCATTAAGTGGACGATATTCTCCACGGAGGCTATCTGATACGAATCCGAGCATGACAACGTCATCACCGACAGCTTCACGCGCTGCTACAGTACCTTCAGCATCCGTAGATTTATTGATACGTGAAGCAGTGAAGAGGTAATACTTGTTACCCATCTTAACAACACTTGGACGTTCTACTTCATCAGTAACCAAGTGGCTAGTAACAAGTGGTGTGTAAAGTTCAGCTACAGATGGATTTTTCTCATTGTCGTCAAGTTTCAAGATACCAATAGAACCATTTGCCCATGAAGCAAGGTTATAAAGGTGTTTATTATTGACAATATTGAGGAATGACTTAAGGTTAAAGGCGTCATCTCCTCCATAGTTTGACCAGTTGTAGATTTGTTTTTCGCCTTGGTAGTTTTCGTCACCTGTATTTGATTCGAAAATAAGGTAGCGGCTACCGTTATCTTCAATGATGTGTGGGTCACGAAGACAGTAGTTATCTGTACGGTCTGGATTTCCATCGTGGTTGTGGTCATCGTTGAAAGTACTCATGAATTTTGGATAACTTTGATAATGATAGTTATCCCCACCAAAGAGAATGTGGTCATTTTCAACTGACTTAATAACAACTTCGTCGTTTTCAACAGCTAGGTTAAGTGTAGCACTAGCCAATTGTTGCCAGTTCAATTTACCGCCACTAGTATCATTCTTAGTGTAGTAAAGTTGGATACTACCGTCAGAGTTTACCGTCGCTGAACCTGACCATTGTTGGTCATCTTCAAGGGCATTATAACCAAAGATTGGACCCGCATTTTTCCAATGCGTAAAGTCATTATCTCCGTATTTACTATAGAGCAAGTAAATGTGGTTTGAGTTTTTATTTGGTGCACCGGCCATTGAGATAACCAACTGATAACCGTTCCAGTTGCTTACTACACCTGACTCAGCATCTTGGACTGGCCAAGAATCCCAAACGTCGATTTCTTCTTTTTTCATCGTTTGGGCATCAACAGTGTTGAAAGCAGGCATATTGATGATTGTATCTGCTTTAAAGTAAGGAACTGCCAATTTGCTGTCTTGCTTCAAGAAGCTAGCAACGATATCTTTCAAGTTACGGTAAGTCAAGCTAGTACCTGTACCCTTGATAGCATCATCGCTAAAGTCAACTTTATTAAGTGCTTTAATTTCTTCCTCAGTCAAGGCAACGATTTGATCTGAGGTCATATTATCTTCAACAATAGACTTGATACGACCGTTAAGTTTGCTAAGGTTTGCATTAGCAGCGCTGTTTTCAGTAGGTTTAAGGGCTACTTCAGTATGTGTATCAGCTGTTTCTGAGCTTGCTGTTGAAGTTGGTGCTTCTACTGCAGCCTCTGATGTATGAGCTGGAGCAGAAACCGCAGCAACTGTTGATGAAGGTGTTGTTGCATCTGATGAAGATGTCACTACTGTGCTAGACGCCTTTTCTTCGACTACTGATGGAGTTGTGTTGCTTGGTTGTGTCTCTGTAACTGGTGTAGTTGTAACCTCTGAATGTGCAACTGAAGATTCAACTGCTTCTGAAGTTGCCACACTTGTTGCTGTTTCACTGGCTACCGTTAGAGATGCTGTGCTTGTTTCTGGTGTTGCTGTCGCAGTAGCTACAGCTGGTGCTGTTTCTGTAACTTGATCAGCTTTTACCTGAGTGGCACCTAAAAATGCCAAGGTACCAACAAGTGCTGATGTTGCCCCTACTGCGGCAACCTTACGGATGCTATAACGCATCTTTTTGCACTCTGCTTGCTTTGGTGCTACTGTATTTGACTGTGAATTAACTGTACTATCCATATAAAACTCTCCTTTTAGGTTTTTACATGTTTTATTCTATCATTTTTTAATCTAAATTCCAATCTTTTTTTAATGACAAATTGATATTTTTTGTAAAAAACTATTTTTTTGTTAAAATAATAACTACAAAATAAGTAATTTTATCAGGAAATATCACTATATGGAATCAAAATATTCACCTCTAATTTTAGCTCTCGTTTTTTTAATTTTATTTTTTGTTTTTATAATAAAAAATGAGAACGCTAACAATCCTTCCCAAAAAACAAATAAGGTTTCTGTGAGTCAAACCTTTCATCTAGCATCTCATAAAGGATGGTCTAACGACCTACAGACTATCGTGTGGAATCAAGAAAAAAATTACTATGATATCTATTTTCTATACTCTGTGGATGGGGCTACTGATCCTTTTGGACCCAACGGTCAAGATTGGACACATACAACGACTAAAGATTTTATCACCTATAGTAAACAAGAGACTGCTATACCAGCAAAGGGTGGTGACCCTAAAGAGGGGTGGCATTCTGCTTGGACAGGTAGTGTAGTCACAGATAGTCAGGGGATTTCTGGTATCCAAAACGAAGAACCTGTCGCCTATTTTACTGGACTCATGGATGATGGAAGCCAGGCAATCTATGCTAGTGCATCAAATGACAAGGGAGCTAGCTTTACTAATTCCCTAAAAGATGGTAAACCTTTATTGACAAAGGAACAATCCTATAACGGTAAAGATTTCCGCGATCCTTATGTCTTCCACTTCAAAGACAAATTACTCATGTATGTCGCTGAAGGTAACGCCTTAGGTGTTTATCAATCTCAAGATGGTATCAACTGGACCAAAGAAGATAGCAAGGGAGACTCCAAAATCCTACCCGAAACATTTTTTAAGGGTCGTAACTGGCAGGACAACGCTCCTATCGAGTGTCCCGTTCTCAAAACAATGACAACAACTGACGGTCAGGACAAGCAAGTTCTCTTTTTTGGAGCTAAGGATACAGCTTCAGGCGAAACAACTGGAACCTACTATACTGTAGGGCATTTAGATGGTAACGGCTTATTTATTGCAGATACAGAAACAAAACGCTTAGATCAAGGCTCAGACTATTATGGCGCTAACTTCACTGGAAGCAATCGAATCGAAGAAAGCAATCATAACCTTATCAGTCTTGGCTGGGTTGGTAATTGGAATTACTTCACGTCAGGCATTCACAGTGACCAAGAGGCCAAGAGTGATTTTCTAAAAACTATCGGTTTTTACACTACACCCAGACAGCTACAACTGGATAAGAACGGTATTATTCAGTCTGCTCCCCTCTATAAAAATGAACAATTAACCCTCAAAAATCAAAACGGCAACATTTCGAGTCAAAGACCACTCACCAGTGACAATAGAAAACCTTGGATTGATAAAAGTCACAATCAGAATGCTAATGGCCTTCTTGACCTTGCTGAAAAAAATAGTGCGGGGTATTACCAACTGCATTTTTCAAATATTAAGAAAGAAGGAGGCTATATCTACATTGATATCTGGCAAGGCTCTGATTACGTTAAAATCGCCTACCAAATAACAAGTGGTACCTATCAGGTCTCTACCTATGCTGCTGAACTGAACAACAGCATGGATGGTAGTCAAACTGCCTCTTCTTACTATTACGATGGACTCTTAGGTAACGGTCAAGGTTATAAAGCTGACAGTCTCTATAAGGAAAATGATAATATCACTATAACGCTTATTACAGACAATCGTAGCTTGGAAATTTTCTTCCCCAATGGCCAAACCTACACTCTAGCCAGATTTAATACCTCTGGCAAGCAGGATGTCAAGGTTTTCTCCACTCAGGAAGATCTACTATTAAACTTGAAAATCTACGATGTACACTCATAACAATAATAAAAGTGATGCTATTTGCATCACTTTTATTATTTTCCAAAGACAGAAACGAGACGTTTAACTCCTTCAGCAACAACTGTAGTTGGCGTAGCTACGTTAAAGCGGAAATGTTTCTCTCCTTCAGAACCAAAAGTAATACCGTCATTTAGCACTACCTTGGCTTCTTCTTTAAGCAAACGTCCAAGTTCATTATGGTCTTGATCATAGGCTGAAAAATCAAGCCAAACCAAGTAAGTTCCCTCAGGTTTCATGACTTTGATATTAGTCTTTTCACTAAGTTCCTTGGTTAAAAGGTCAATATTAGTTTCAAAGACAGTCTTCAATTCCTCTAACCAAGGTTGCCCATAGGTCAGAGCTGCTTGGGTTGTAATCAAACCAATGGTTGGAATTTCATGTTGATTATTTGCCAACTGCTTTTGTTTAAAGGCTTTACGTAAGTCTTCATTTTCAATGATAGTAAAACTGTTTTTGGTACCAGCAATATTAAAGGTTTTAGTAGCCGAACTAAGCACCAAGGTAAAGTCCTTGTAAGCATCTGAAATGGTATTCATAGAGATGTGCTTATTCCCATATAGGGCTAAGTCTTGGTGGATCTCATCAGATACCAAGAGGACACCATGTTTCTGACACAAATCTGCTACCTTGGTCAATTCCTCTTTGGTCCAGACACGCCCACCTGGATTATGTGGGCTACAAAAAACATAAAGTTTAACATCATTCTCGACGATATCACGTTCCAATTGTTCAAAATCAATTTCGAAATGCCCATTAACCTTAACAAGACTATTTTCAATCAATCGACGATTATTCAAACGGACCGAACGAGCAAAAGGCGGATAAACTGGTGTGTTGATGAGAACAGCGTCGCCTTCTTTGGTAAAGGCTTGAATAGCTGTTGAAATGGCTGGAACAACACCTTCAATGAGAACAATACTCTCTTTATCAACGACGTAACCGTGTTGATTTTTTTCCCAATTAATGATTGACTGGTAAAGCTCTTCACTTGGATAAGGATAACCAAAAATATGTGTCTCAGCATAGTTGATAACTGCATCCCTAATCTCAGGAACAGGTAGGAAGTCCATATCAGCAACCCAAAGCTCAAGCAGTTCTGGATTACTTTCGGCTTCGTGCCATTTCATGGTATTTTGATCCAAGCGATTTGGTTGTGTTGTAAAATCATAACGTGTCATAGATAACTCCTTAAAGACTAAGGGCATTTTCCAAGTCAGCAATCAAATCTTGTGCTGCTTCAATACCAATTGAAAGACGAAGCAAGTCGTCTGTCAAACCATAGGAAGCACGCACATCACCTGGAATATCTGCGTGGGTTTGTGTCGTTGGGTAGGTAATCAAGCTTTCAACACCACCTAGGCTCTCCGCAAAGGTAAAGACTTTTAGGGAATTGATAATGGTTGGAATCTTGTCTTGATTAGCCACTTTGAAGGAAATCATACCACCCTTGCCTGGATAGAGGACTTCCTTAACAGCTGGTGACTTTTCTAAGAAAGCTACAACTTCTTGAGCATTGGCTGTCGATGCCTCCATTCGAAGTTTTAAGGTTTTAAGACCACGCATGAGCATATAGCTATCAAATGGTGACAAGGTAGGACCAGTCGTATTGAGGTTATAATAAAGTTTATCGTAGAATTCTTGGTTGCTGGTCACAACAACACCAGCCAAAACATCATTATGCCCTGATAGGTATTTAGTAGCTGAATGGACAACGATATCAGCACCTTGAGTAATCGGGGTTTGATAGATTGGGCTATAGAAAGTATTATCAACAATAACCACCGCACCCTTGTCATGAGCAATTTTGGCCACTTTTTCAATATCAAACTCAATCATAAGTGGGTTTGTCGGTGTTTCGATGTAGACAATATCGGTATCTTCTGTAATAGCCGCAATCATCTCATCTTCTGTATTTGTGTATTCAAAAAAGAAACGACCTTCTTTTTCCTTGTCATTAAACCAACGGAAAGAACCCCCGTAAAGATCACGCGCAGCTACAACCTTACTGCCTACTGGGAAAATTTCAAAAGCCAAAACAATGGCGCTCATCCCTGAACTTGTCGCAATAGCATAATCTGCTTTTTCAATAGCTGCAAGTGTTTTTTCCACTGTTGCGCGTGTTGGATTTTTAGTTCGTGTATAGTCAAAACCAGTAGAATGGCCAAATTCTGGATGTTGGTAAGTTGTTGAAAAATGAATTGGTGAAGCCAAGGCTCCTGTTGCTTCATCCGAATTGATTCCTGCGTGTGCCAAAATGGTTTCTAATTGATATTCTTGTGTCATAATGTGCCCTTTCTACATGGTAAAGTGGATATACTCCATATCTATGACCTCTATTTTATCACTATTTTCTGAAAATAATGGTAAGTTCATCATACGGATTCTTGATAGTTAGTTATAGTTTATTTCTATAACCTAGAAAGACAGATAGATACTGACTCTAATTTAAAATAATCCCAATTTCTGAGATTGTCGAATGTAGGTTTTCAAGCATCAAAAAGTGCCTGAAACATCATAGTTTCAAGCACTAAGAAATGATTTAAAAATCTTGCTTCAATCTAAGGTATGCCACTGACTTACTTTTTATCAAATAAGCGATATCTGATTTCTTCCAAAGCCATAATAACAAACGGACAAGCAAGTAAATAGAGCCAATCATCAAGTCCAATAGGTGCAGTGTTAAATAACGTGTGGAAGAAAGGCACGTAAGACAGGAGGATAAAGAGGACAATTTCTAAAACAATCCCTAAGCTAATAATCCGATTAGCAAATGGTTTAACTTGGAATATAGACCCTCTACCTTTACGGCTATTCATAGCCATACCAATTTGGGTAAAGATAATAGCACCTAAGGTCATGGTAGTTGCCTCTCGATAGAGGGGACCTGAGCTGGCCAAATGGTTTAAATTACCTTGATTAACCCAATAATTAAGGAAGAAAGCCCCCATAGCTAAGGCTGCTTCAATCAGTCCATACCAGACAAAAGCCTTAATCAATAATTGTCGATTGAGCAAGCGATCTGAGAGACGTCTTGGTGGTCTGTCCATAACGCCCTCTTCAGGCGGTTCAACCCCCAGCCCCAAAGCAGGCATCATATCTGTTCCCAGGTCGATGGCTAGGATTTGCATAACCGTTAAGGGAAGAGGTATGCGTCCCAAAGAGAACAAGAAGAAAGCAGAGGGTACGGCTTCTGGCGTGTTGGAATTAAAAATATAAGTCAGGAATTTTTGAATATTTCTATAAACTGCACGACCTTCTTCGACAGCATGAACAATAGAAGCAAAATGATCATCTGTTAAAATCATATCTGCGGATTCCTTGGCAACATCAGTTCCTGATACCCCCATAGCTACACCGATATCAGCTTTTTTTAGGGCAGGGGCGTCATTAACACCATCACCAGTAACAGCGACAACTTCGCCAAGTTCTTGAAGCGCATTGACCACACGGTATTTTTGTTCAGGTGCTACACGAGCAAAAACGATTTCGCCTTTAAGAGCTTCTTTGAGCTGATTGTCATCCATATCTGCCAGTTCAAGACCTGAAACAACACGCGCATCGTCCCCTTGTACAATTCCGATTTTCTTAGCAATGCTAAGAGCTGTCAAGCCATAATCACCTGTCACCATGATAATACGAATACTAGCTCTATGACATTTTTCAATGGCTTCACGCACACCCTGACGTGGCGGATCACTCATGGCAACCAAGCCTAGAAAGACCATATTGTCCTCCAAGGTCTGCATGTCCCATTTGTCTTCTCCAACATGCTCACTGTCTAAAGGTCTATAGGCCACAGCTAAAACACGTAAACCGTCTCGGGCAAACTGGTCGTTGGCCGCAAGGATAGCCTGACGCTCAGTAGCTGTCAATGATTTAATCATTCCTTGATTATCATAATAGTCTGAGCAAAGCTCCATCACTTCTTTGGGAGCACCTTTTGTGATGGAGATATGATGACTGCCATCCAATCCTGAATCAAGCTTATGCACTGTTGTCATCCGTTTACGATCAGAATCAAAGGGGATTTCCTTGAGGCGAGGGGCCCAAGTATGATTGTCATTTAAATTAATTCCTGCTTTTTCGGCGAGAACATTAAGACAAGCCTCAGTTGGATCACCTAAAATTGTAAAATTGGGATTATCAGCACTAGGGGCCACAACTTGAGCATTACTAGCCAAATGAGAGAATCGGACCAAACGATTAAGGAGCTCATTTTCTTTAAGAGAAACAGGTTGCCCTTCCTGCTCAATCTGTCCTTCTGATGCATAACCCAGCCCAGTTACCTCATAACTATCTGACAAGGTCCATAGATGGTTAACCGTCATGGCATTTTGCGTCAAAGTCCCTGTTTTATCCGAACAAATAACAGAAGTTGCTCCCAGCGTCTCAACCGAAGACAGCTTCTTAACCAAAGCATGGTCCTTAGCCATGCGCTGAACGGCCATGGCTAAAGATAGAGTAACTGTGGGAAGAAGTCCTTCAGGAATAAAGGCCACAATCATCCCCAATGCAAAAATAAAGGCTTGAGACAAAGGCTGATGGACAAATAGAGTCGCTGCCACCATAAAGAAGAGACCTACAGACACCGCAATAACTGAAATCTGTTTAGTCAAATGGTCTAATTCTTTCTGAAGGGGACTCTTTTCCTGAGCAAGATTCTGTGTCAAATCCGCAATCTGTCCAAACTCAGTTTTCATCCCGATAGCAGATACTATAAAATGTCCAGAGCCAGAAGAGACAGTAGTCCCTGCAAATACCATATTGTCATACTCTAACTCAGTCTTGTCGGGAGTCAAATCCGCTTGATCTGACTTATAAATAGGATTAGACTCACCAGTGAGGGCAGACTGGTTAACCTGCAAATCTGTCACAGCGACCAAGCGTCCGTCTGCAGAAATACGGTCCCCTTCTTCAATGAAAACCAAGTCACCTGGTACCAAGTTCTGAGCTAGAATCTTATCCTCCTTACCATCACGAAGAACTCGCGCATAGGATGGAAGAAGCTTATTAAGAGCTGCCGTAGCCTGACTTGCCCTATATTCTTGAATAAAGCTAAAGAGACCATTAATAATGTTGACCAACCAAATTGCAATCCCCAACTCTAAGCTATGAGAAAGCATGGCGATAAAGCCACCAACCCACAATAAGAGGGCCATAAGACTAGTAAAATGTCTGAAAAAGGTCAGCCAAATAGGCTCCTTCTTACTTTCCTTCAATTGGTTAGGGCCATAAGTCGCCTGCCTCTCCTTAACCTCTTGTGAGCTCAAACCTTGAGGGCTTGTCTGCAAGACTTTGTAAACTTGTTCAGGAGGATAGGTCCCTAATTTTATATGTTCTTGTCTAGAATCAACCATAATCCTTTCCTCGATTCTAAATCATTAAAACGATTTCATTTTTTCACCCTCATTATACTCTTTTTTCAGAAATTGTTAAAAAGAAAAAAACCAAGCCACATGACTTGGTTTAGATTTTATTTAATATGTAATTTAGCACGTAGGCTAGCTGCTCGGGCACCAAGCAATTGATCAGCCATACGAGTTACAAGAGCAAGAACGCCATAGACACCGATTCCAAGGCCTCCTCCAATGACCAAGTAAATCACACTACCCATACGGCTTGTTGGTGACAGTACAAACTGGAACAACCAATAGAAGATCGCAACTGGAATAGCCATGAGCACTGTAAGGATACAGATGAGCAAGGCTTTTCTAAACACTGTCTTACGACTAAAGTGCGTAACAGTGTGGAGGTGATTATACATGAGAGCAATCGGAACACCTAAACCGATGGCTGTTGAAATAACCGGGCCAAGGGCTCCTAGGAAAATAATCAATGGTAACTGTAGGATTGCCTTAACTAAAACCCCAATCGCAAAATAGTTGATAGCTTTACGGGTTTCAAAGATTGCCTGAAGCATTGGTGCTAAAACGCTATACAAGGCCAAGAAAATAACTTGAATCAGACTGGCTACAAAGAGCAAGTGGGCCTGACTATCTGGCGCACCATAAAAGACTGTATAAAGTGGTTTAGCTAAAATCACTGATCCTACAATGGCGGGAACAATAAAGAGCAAAAGCAACTGTAAGTTATTGATAATCAGTTTAGCCGCTCCCTTAAGATCTTTCTTAACCATATTTTCCGTCAAGAGTGGAATCCCAACCCCGGCAATAGAAAGAGCAACGGCAATCAAAATCATGGTAATCTTACTTGGGTTTGAAGACAAGTAAGCATAGAGAACCTGAAGTTGACTGTTACTATAGCTTGTAAACTTCTCCATAGTACGGATAAAGGTCCATTGATCAATCAGTTGGAAAAGCTGAATAGCAGATCCAGTGATAATGAAAGGAATGGCTTCCTTAAAGGTTTCAATAACAATTGCAGTTGGATTGATATCCGGATGAACAGCCTGCTTGCCAAAAAGACTCTTGAGTTTCCCCTCCTTCCAAAGGTAAAAGAAAAGCACCCCATAACTAGCCAACATACCGATGAAAGCGGCAAAAGTCGATTGGACAACTGCTGTCACATAATCGCCTGTCCCAATTTTCATGATGAAGAAGGTCGCCAACAGCATCCAAATAACACGGATAATCTGTTCCGCAATCTGACTTAAGGCATAAGGCTTCATATTGTTAAAGCCTTGGAAAAAGCCTCGTAAAACAGACATGGATGGGAAAATAACAACTGCCCAAGAAAGACTACGCATGACGCGAACCAGATCCTCGTCTCCCCCAGAAAGGTAAGACATCCACGGCGAAGCAAAGTACATGAAAACGCCAAAGATCAGTCCGAGACCAATCATGTAATACAAGATACGCTTGAGTAAGAAGAAACTCGTCTCCATTTTTCCAAGAGTGTTGTATTTAGACACCTGTTTGGCAATTGCGACTGGAATACCTGCTGTTGAAATCAAGAGGAAAAGAGCATAAATATTATACCCTTGACCAAAGAGGGCATTGGCTTGGTCACCTTGTTTACCCATCCAAGCATACCAAGGAATAATGTAGAGTGCCCCCAATAGACGACTGATAATATTGGATGCTGTCATCCATGCCGTCCCTCTTAGCATCTGCTGCTGCTGTGTATCAGTTTTAGTTTCAGTCATAACTTTCTTTCTAGAGAATAAAATATAATCTAGTTTATTATAAACTTTTGGCTGTGACTTGTAAAACAAGAACATTAAGGCTAAAATAGGAACTATGATTACTATTGAACAAGTTCTAGAGGTTCTTAAAAAGGACCATAATTTTAGAGATATTATCGACCAAGACAACTACTACTATTCATGGACTGGAGTGACTTTTGATCATCTTTCTTATGATAGTCGTGATGTCACACCATCTTCCCTCTTCTTTGCCAAAGGGGCTGCCTTTAAGCCTGAATTTTTAGAGAATGCTGTCAAAGCTGGCTTGAGTTTCTACGTGGCTGAAAAAGATTATCAAGTGGGAGTTCCTGCCATTATCGTATCAGATATCAAGCAGGCTATGAGCCTCGTTGCTCAGGCCTTCTACCAATACCCTCAAGACAAGCTTAAATTGCTAGCCTTTACTGGGACAAAAGGGAAAACTACAGCAGCCTACTTTGCCTTCAATATTCTCAAGCAAAGTCATAAACCTGCTATGCTTTCAACCATGAACACGACACTAGACGGAAAAACCTTCTTCAAGTCTACCTTAACAACACCTGAGAGTTTGGACCTTTTCCGTATGATGGCTGAAGCTGTTGCTAATGACATGACCCATCTGATTATGGAAGTCTCAAGTCAAGCCTATCTGACAAAGCGTGTCTATGGATTGACTTTTGATGTAGGTGTCTTTCTTAACATCAGCCCAGACCATATTGGGCCTATTGAACATCCAACCTTTGAAGACTACTTCTACCATAAGCGTCTCCTCTTGGAAAACAGTCGAGTTGTTATTGTTAATAGCGGTATGGATCACTTTGATTTTATCGCTGAGGAAGTTGCGGATAAAGAGCATGACTTCTATGGTAAAAACTCCGACAATGCTGTTAAACATGGCTCAGGTTTTAGCTTTAAGGCAAGTGGGAAATTAGCCGGTGACTATGATATCCAACTTATCGGTGACTTTAACCAGGACAATGCTATGGCTGCTGGTCTGGCCTGCCTACGTCTCGGAGCTAACCTTCAAGACATCAAGGAAGGAATCGCTCAAACCTCTGTTCCAGGGCGTATGGAGGTTCTAACCCAAACTAATGGGGCTAAGACATTTGTTGACTATGCTCACAATGGGGATAGCCTAGATAAGCTCTTACAAGTCGTAACCAGCCATCAAGATGGTCGTATTAGTCTAATTCTAGGGGCTCCAGGAAATAAAGGTGAAAGTCGTCGTAAAGACTTTGGACATGTCCTCAATACCTACCCTGATGTTGATGTCATCCTAACAGCTGATGATCCTAACAAGGAAGATCCTCTTGCTATCTGTCAGGAAATTGCTAGCCATATCAGTCGCGAGGTTCGTATCATTGTTGATCGAGAGGAAGCAATCAAAACAGCAATGTCTGAGACTACAGACTCTAAAGACGCTGTGGTTATCGCTGGTAAAGGTGCTGATGCCTTCCAGATCGTAAATGGTAAACGTGATAACTATGCTGGCGATATTGAAGTCGCTAAGAAATATTTGTAAAGATTTAATTAAAAAGATTCAATGATGTGTCATTGAATCTTTTTAATTCATCTCATTTTTACAAATTAAAGCAATACTACCGATAACGTCTCAATTGAGGTGGTTCATAAGACTGGACAAAAGCTGCAATTTCTGAAAAATCATCTGTAAAGAGGAATTTTGCTACTGTTTCAGCCTCCAAAAAATCATGAGCAACCATGGTATCTAACATCGTTTTCATAGCGTCATAATAGCCATTGAGATTGAAGAAAACACAGGGGTTGTCCAACTTACCGACTCGAGCAGCTGCAATAGCTTCAGAGATTTCTTCCAGTGTCCCTAGACCTCCTGGAAGGGCGATAAAGAGATCTCCTTGCTCTAGCATAGCAGTCTTTCGTTCTGCCATAGTTTCTACTATGGTCATTGAAGTTAACCCCTCATAAGCTATCTCCCTATCTTTGAGGAATTGTGGCATAATGCCATGAGCCTGTCCACCATTTTCCAAAACCGTATCACCAAGAACTCCCATAAGTCCCATCTTACTGCCACCATAGACTAGGGTATGACCATTTTTAGCAATCCACTGACCCAAGGCAATTGTTGCTTTCTTAAAGCTAGGACTGTCACCTATATTAGCTCCCAAATAGACCGTTACTTTCATTGAAGTCCTCCTTTTTATTCTATTATAACGCAAAATTCCTGCCATAACTGACAGGAATTTTTTCTTAGTCTTTACGCTCCAAATTACGAAGCATTTCATCAATTTTATTACCGTATTCGATAGACTCATCCTTAATAAAGGTCAAATCCGGAATCTTATACATGGTCAATTTTTTACCAAGTTCACGCTTGATTGTACCAGTAGCCTTTTCAAGACCAGTTTGTGCCTTTTGGTTATCTGAGGCCAAGGTTGAATGAATGGTGTAAAAAATCTTAGCAGCTGACAAATCACCAAGCATCTGTACATCTGTGATAGTGACATCTTGCACGCGTGGGTCACGAACTTTCTTTTGAAGAATTTCATTGACCTCACGTTTGATTTCCATCCCAACACGGTCTACACGAAATGAATTTCCCATAGTCTTATCCTTTCTCTCTTATTATGATGGAACAAAAGCCAGGCCAGATGACCTAGCTTTGTCTCCTTAGTAAGCTTTTTTAAAAGCTAACAAAATTAACGTTTAATTTCTTCCATAATATAAGCTTCGATAACGTCATCAACTTTAATATCGTTATAGTTTTCAATCATCAAACCACCCTCTTGAGCGTTTCCGACTTCTTTAACGTCATCTTTAAAGTGTTTCAAGCTTGCCAATTTACCATCAAAAATAACGACACCATCACGAATCACACGGGCACTTGAGTCACGAGTGATTTTACCACTAGTAACCATGAACCCACCGATTGTTCCGACTTTAGAAACTTTGAAGGTTTCACGGATAATAGCTTCACCAATGACTTTTTCTTCAAATTCAGGATCAAGCATCCCTTTCATGGCATCTTCGATTTCTTCGATAACCTTGTAAATGATGCTGTGAAGACGAATTTCAACTTCATCAGTTTCCGCTTGTTGACGTGCTTGTGGTGTAGGACGAACGTTAAATCCGATAACAACAGCATCTGAAGCTTCCGCAAGAGTAATATCAGATTCGTTGATAGCACCTACTGCTGAGTGAACAACATTAACACGAACACCCTCAACATCAATCTTAAGAAGTGATGCTGCCAAGGCTTCAACAGAACCTTGTACATCGGCCTTGATGATAACATTAACAGTCTTCAATTCACCAGCTTTAAGGGTATCAAAGAGGTTATCAAGACTAACACGATGTGTTTGTTGACGTTGTTTCATAAGGGCACGTTTGGCACGTTCTTCACCGGCTGCACGAGCTGCTTTTTCGTCTTCATAAACGGCAAAATGGTCACCCGCCATAGGCGCCTCGTTCAAACCAGTAATTGAAACTGGTGTTGATGGTGCTGCAGTCTTAATACGACGACCAAGGTCATTGGTCATAGCACGGACACGTCCGAAAGTATTACCAACAACGATTGGGTCTTGAACATGCAAGGTACCTTGTTGAACAAGGAGGGTTGCAACCGCACCTTTACCTTTATCCAAACGCGCTTCAATAACGGTACCGATGGCACGAACTGTTGGGTCAGCTTTAAGTTCTTCCACTTCAGCCACAAGAAGAACTGTTTCAAGCAATTCTTCAATGTTTTGTCCAAATTTAGCTGAGATTTCAACGAATTCACTATCGCCACCCCATGCTGTTGAAATGACTCCATGCTCAGCCAATTCACCGATAACACGTTCTGGGTTAGCACCTGGTTTATCAATCTTGTTAATCGCAACAATGATTGGAACACCAGCAGCCTTAGAGTGGTTGATAGCTTCAATCGTTTGTGGCATAACACCATCATCCGCAGCTACAATCAAGATAGTAATATCTGTAACAGAAGCACCACGAGCACGCATAGATGTAAAGGCCGCGTGTCCAGGAGTATCAAGGAAGGTAATTTTCTTACCACCCTCTTCAATTTGGTAGGCACCAATATGCTGTGTGATACCACCAGCTTCTCCAGTCGCAACACGTGAGTTACGAAGGGTATCAAGAAGGGTTGTTTTACCATGGTCAACGTGTCCCATGATAGTAACAACTGGTGCACGTTCTACCATAGCATCTTTGTTAAGGTAATCTTCGTCAACAAAGAAACGTTCGATATCAGCATTATCGACTTCTTCTTTCTTGGTTGCCTCAATACCATAGTCAACCAGCAACAACTCAATGGTATCCCCGTCAAGAGATTGGTTTTGAGTTGCCATAACGCCCATCATGAAGAGTTTCTTAACGATTTCAGCTGGTTCGCGTTTAATACGTTTTGCGATTTCTGCAACCGTCATGCCTTCAGTGTATTCAAATTCTTTTGGTAATTCATGGAATTTACGCTCTGTTACTGGTTTTGGAGCTGAATTCCCACGGTTATTTTTACCTTTTTTATTTTTGTTTTTGTTCCAGTTACTATTTCGTTGATTTCTCACTTGGTTTTGATTATTCCACTTATTATTTCTTGTTTGCTTAGGTCCATCTTCATTCTCGCGACGATTATCACGTGATTTATCTGGACGTGCCTTTTTACGACGTGTATCTTGTTCTTGTGCAGCCGGTGCTGGTTTTGGAGCTGGCTTAGCTTCAGCAACTGCTTTTTGAGCAGCGACTTCAGCCTGTTGTTTTTCTTTTCTTGCCTTTTCCTGCTCTTTCGCTCGGCGTTGCTCTGCAGCTTTTTCTTCACGGAAGCGTGTTTCACTTTGACGTGAATACTCTGCATTTTGCTCTGCTTTCAAGGCTGCTGCACGCGCTTTAAAGTCAATACGTGGTCCTGCCTGATTGTTACGGGCAGCATCGTTACGTTTATTGCGACCTTGATCATTGCGCTGTTTACCTTGGAAATTACGGTCACGATTACTATTGTTATCGCGGTTTCCATTGTTACGGTTTCCTTGACCATTTCCATTTTGGTTGCGACGATCATTATTCTGACGTTTACCTTGATCGTTTCCTTGTTGTTTTCGGTTACGATTACGGTTGTCACGGCCTCCGCCATTTTGACGACGTTCTGCTTCTGCCTTGGCACGCGCTTCACGTTCTGCCTTAAAGTTACGGCTTTGTGGTTTCTTTGGAGTCGCAGGTGTTTCCTTTGCCTCAGCCTTTGGAGACTCCTTAGCAGGAGTTGGTTTCGAAGCAGGAGCCTCAACAACCTTAGGCGCTACCTTTTCCTCTTTAGGAGCAGGTGCCACTTTGGAAGCTGGCTTACTTTCAGCCTTAACAGCTCCCCCTTTTAAACTTGAAGTGATACGATTAGCATCAGCTTCTTCAACTGATGAGGAGTGGCTCTTCACAGAAAGACCAAGTTCTTGAGCTTTTGCAACAACAACTTTGCTCTCTACACCAACCTCTTTTGCGATTTCATATAATCGTTTCTTTGACACGTGATGTCCTCCTATTCTTTAGTCCATAAGAGTCCTCATTTTCTTTGAAAATCCAGCATCAACTACAGCAACCGTTTTTCTTGGTTTACCAATAGCCATGCTTAATTCCAGTGCGTTAAACACTGTGGAGACTTCTATATTATAGTAGTTACATTTATCAGTCGTCTTTTTAGTCACGTTACTACCAGCATCATTGGCAAGAAAAACTAGTCTCGCCTGCCCTGATTGAACTGCCTTAATGACAAGTTCCTCGCCAGAAATAAGCTTTCCAGCTCTTTGTGCTAGTCCCAACATATTTGACAATTTTTCTGTGTTATTCAAGACCTAACTCTCTTCTTTTGACCTTGTGATCCACATAAGCAATGAGTTCATCATAAAAACTTTCAGGAACATCCATGGAGAAACTATGGTTAAAAGCACGTTTCTTTTTGGCTTGGAGAGCTTCTTCATTATCTAATTTAATGTAAGCACCTCGGCCATTTTTCTTTCCTGTTGGATCAATGAAAATCTCACCATCTTTAGTTTTTACAATGCGGAGCAAATCACGTTTATCAATGATTTCTCCTGAGACAACTGATTTGCGTAAAGGTATTTTTCGTGTTTTAGCCATCAAACACCTCTATGTTCTTCTTATTCTGCTTCTGTTGTTTCAGTTACTTCTTCTGTTGTGACTTCAACAGGTGTAGCTTCTTCTGCAACAATCTCATCTACAACTTCCTCAGTAGCAGCCTCAGCTTTTTCAGCTTCGAGTGCTTCGTATTCAGAAGCTGACTTGATGTCAATACGGTAACCAGTCAAATGAGCTGCCAAACGAACGTTTTGCCCACGACGACCAATTGCAAGAGATAATTTGTTATCTGGCACAACTACTGTTGCACGTTTGCTATCACCTTCGTCGAAGAGAACATAGTCCACTTCAGCCGGTGCAATAGCATTGTAGATGAATTCAGCTGGATCTTCAACCCATTGAATAACATCAATATTTTCCTCAACAGGAACTTCAATTCCTGTCTTAGCATCCAAACGTGTTGGGTGGAAACGGCTGACAACTTTCTTGATGTTGCTTCCACCACGACCAACGATAGTACCAATAGCATCAACGTTAGGATTATGACTGCGAACAGCAACCTTAGTACGATCACCTGCTTCACGAGACACGCTCATGATTTCTACAGTTCCATCAAATACTTCTGGAATTTCTTGTTCCATGATACGTTTGATGAACTCTGGATGGCTACGACTGACAAAGACGTTAACACCTTTAGGGTTGTTTTCAACTTTATAAACATAAACATCAATGACATCATGTGACTTAAAGCTTTCACCAGGAATTTGATCTTGGCGTGACAATTGAGCTTCGAGCGTTCCAAGATTGACATAAATGAAACGTTGGTCGAAGCGTTCAACTGTTCCTTGCATGATTTCACCTTCATGTTGCTTATAGTCATTATAAGTGATTTCACGCATCTGCTTGCGCATTTTTTCCATAATGGTTTGTTTGGCAGATTGCGCTGCAACACGACCAAATTCATCGACTGACTCTTCAAAACGAATCTTGTCACCAAGCTCGTAAGCAGAGCTGATAGCAAGTGCATCTTTCAAGCTAATTTCCAAACGACTATCAAAGACTTCATCTACAACTTCACGAACGGTATAAACTTGAAAATCACCTGTTTTTTCATTGAATTCAACTACAGCTGATTCTGACTGACCATAACGACGCTTGTAGGCTGACTTAAGTGATTCAACCACAGCATCGATGATGTCTTCCTTGTTAATGTGTTTTTCTTCTTCCAAGACACGGAAGGCTTCTAGCATTTCTTTGCTCATATTCTTTGTTGTTTTAGCCTCTATTGGCCAAAACTGGCATCCTTTCTTTATTTACACTAAGAGTTTTAGAGTTTGACTGCCAAACGAGCTTTAGCAACTGTTTGATAGGGAATCTCAACAGTTTTATGGCGAGTCTTATCAAGGTAATCGATTGTTAGGGTTTCCCCATCAAAGGCCACCAAGTCACCTTGGAAAATCTTGATCTTATCAATAGCCTTGTAAAGACTAACATTGATATACTGACCAACAGCATTTGTCAAAGCTTCTTTGGTTTTTAAGGGACGCTCTAACCCTGGACTAGAAACTTCCAGCATGTATTGATCCGGGAAAGGATCAGGCTGAATAGTATCCAAGAGGGGACTGATAATTTCAGTCAAGTCTGCAGTATCTTCTACAGTAATACCACCTGGCTTATCAATCAAAACTGACAAGACATAGTCACCGCCAAGCTTTTCGTACTCGATATCGACCAGTTCGTATGGCTCAGGAATAGCTGGAGCTACGACTGCCGTCACGAGATCAATAATTTTTTGCGACATTATGACCTCCTTACACACACAAGAGACGAAGTTTCTACTCCGCCTCTCTTTCGTTATTTTCCTATATTATAGCATAGCTCAAAAGCCATTGCAAGGAATAACCATATCGCTGTCATTTCAAAGCAAAAAGGTTGGGAATCACCCAACCTCATTTATTGTGCCGCTGGAACAGTGCTATAGGTAGTCACACCCGATCCATTATTATTGTATGTAGGGGTTGTCGTACCTTGTTCCTGAACATAATTACCTGTGTTTTCACTATAGTTATTGCTATAGGTAGTGCCTCCATTGTAGGTACTTACCGATCCACCACCTGCTGCCTCAGATGGCCAAGCCTCATAATTTGAAGATACTTCACTTGAAGCCGTGTTCCCTTTAGAATTAACAAAATCATCTGAGCCATAGTTAGAGCTACCAGATCCATAGAGAACCAAACTAGTCTTAAGGTTAGATTCAGAGACTTTTTTCTTACCAACTTCCTTCTTAATACGGTTTTGCACCTTAAGAATATCCTCAGTAGAGGCCACTTGATAGCTTCCTCCGTTGATCATGGCATCCGAACCAGCCAATTGGTATGACTTAATATTTTTAAGTGCATCACTATAGCCCATCAAGCTACGCAGAGTATTGGTATCACCAAGATCAATGCTAGTTTGAACATTTGAACTTACAGCTGACAAGATTTTCTTGTAAGAACCAATCGAGTCCATCTTCAAGAGCTTAGCTACAACTTTTTGAATAACCTCACGTTGACGTTTTTGACGACCATAGTCACCATCAGGGTCATCGTAACGCATACGTGAATACACTAAGGCTTGCTCACCGTTGATTTTATGGGTTCCAGGCTCAACTTTTGCCTGAAATTCTGGTTCATTTTCTGCAATTGAAATAGGGAAATCAAAATGATTCGTTACCTCAATACCACCAACAGCATCTACCAGATCAATCATACCCTGCATATTAATCAGTGCATAATAGTCAATATCAATATCTAAAACCTTTTGAATGGTTGAAATAGCCAAGTCAGCACCACCCTCAGCATAGGCTGAATTTAGTTTTGCTTCCCCCGACCCCTCAATATCTGTCAAAAGGTCACGTTCCAAACTGGTCATGGTTGTTTTCTTAGTCTTAGGGTTCACTGTTACCAAGATCATGGTATCAGAGTTCCCTTCCCAGGTTTCCTTACGTTCTTTGGATCCTGTATCTACCCCCATCAACAGAATAGTTATAGGCTTAGTCTGTTGAATGGCCTTACTATTCCCAGAAATTGCTTTAGAAGCCCTAAACGTTTTTGACAATTCGCCTGTGGCGTAATTATAAGTTGTCGTTAGGTAAATACCAGCAGCTACTACTGTCGTTGCAAAAATCGCCAACAACATCAATAAAATTTTTCGTCCAAGTTTCATGTTTTTTCCTAATCTATGAGTTTAGCCATAAGGTAAACATCTAGAAATTCTCCATTTTTAGTTCTTGCACCACGTTTCTTAGTGCCTTCAATGTCAAATCCAAATTTTTGATAGAGGTGAACCGCCCGTTTATTACGTGCTTGAACCGTCAACTCTAAGCGGCGGATAATCGGTGTATGATCTGCCCAGTCAATCATTGTTTCCATCAGAAACTGACCAACACCATTTCCCCAGTAGGGTTTAGCAACCGCAATAAATACGTCACCAATATGACTAGTCTTAGTATCTTGATCAGAGGTTACATTACAAACACCAATGACCTCACGACCCAATTTTGCCACCAAACAAATCTCATTAAGCATATGCTGATGGCCTTCAATATAAGATGCTAACTGTTCGGCACTCAGTATAGAACTTCTAGCATCTTGTGCTAGAAAATCCGATTCCAAGGCTACAGTCTCTAGTAAGCGAGCTAGAGAGGCAGCATCCTCTCTTTGAGCTTCCTCAATGACTAATTCTTGCTCAGCCATTTACCATTTCCTCCTGAATCTCCTTACTTCTAGGACCGAAAGATTCAAAAAGCAACTGACGCCCGTCTCCATGATGTGATATCGAAATTAGGAGATAGTCCCCTAACAGACTCTCGTCTAGGAGCTCACCCCACTCGATGATTGTCACGCCTTCACCATACAGAAAATCATCCAAATCAATAGAATCAGGATCATCACCAATGCGGTAGACATCTAAATGATAGAGTGGCTGTCGCCCCTCATACTCCCTTACAATAGTATAGGTTGGACTCTTTATCATTTGAGAAATATCCAAACCTTTGGCAATTCCTTTAGTTAAGGTCGTTTTGCCAGCTCCCAGATCACCTGAGAGAACAATTATATCTCCAGAATTGAGCAGTCGCCCTAGCTTTTGACCGATACTAATCAATTCTTCTTCATTTTGACTGTAAATCATGTTTTCATTATATCAAAAAATAGAAATATGGACTAGAATTCACTGTAAAAATACAGTAGAAACTTATAAATATTGAATCATTTAAGTAAGAAATTAAGATCTATGTTTTAATTTTGCATTTATCTTAGACACATCAAATGCTCATAGATTAGATTTTTTGTGAAATTTCTATGGCATTGAAAATTCATCAAAAAATCCTCTCACCTTTCTTCCACATAAAAATTGCAAAAGAAAAAGCCTGACAAATGTACAGACTTTCTCTTTCAAGCTTTAGAACACAGCCATACTGATGAAGTTAAGGATAAACAAGATATCCAAAATCCACATAATAAAGTGGACATCCTTAGCTTGACCTTTGACAATTTTGACCAAAGTATAAGTAAGGAACCCAGCTGCGATACCATAGGTAATACTATATGAGAATCCCATAAAAATAGAAGTGAAGAAAGCAGGAATAGCTTCAGACAAGTCTTCCCAATCCACACTCTTAAGGTTAGAGAGCATCATAACACCTACAATAATAAGAATAGGCGCTGTTGCTGCATTTGGAACGATTGATACCACTGGACTAAAGAAACTAGAGATGGCAAAGAGCACAGCAACCACAAGAGCTGTCAAACCAGTACGTCCACCAGCACCAATACCAGCTGCAGATTCAACGTAAGTTGTAACGTTTGAAGTCCCTGCAATGGCACCAATACTTGTACCAACAAGGTCAGAGTAAAGGGCACGGTCAAGAGCTTTTGATTCGTTGTTATCACCTGTTGAAGCAATGATACCAACCTTTTCACCAGTACCGATTAAGGTACCGATAGTATCGAAGATATCAGTCAACGAAAAGGCGAGAATAGCCATAAAGACACCAGGCAAACGAGAAACGTCTGCAAAGAGTGAACCCAATCCCTTAGATCCAAGCGCTGCACCAAAGACCTGACCAAGGTCTTTGATAGATGATGTCAAGCTAGCTGCGTGCCAGTCGATGCTTCCAAGATCAACGACACCAGCAAAAATAGCAATGATAGTCGTTACGAGGATTGAAAGCAGAACACCACCACGAATACCTTTAACGATAAAGAAAATCGCAATCGCAAGACCAATCAAACCGACAATAACAGTTGGGTTATTGAAGGCAACCAAACCTGGTGTAGCTGATGATGAAGCTGTAATTGAAGCCTTGGCCATATCAGCACCTTTACCTGCTACAGTGTAGGTATGAGGATTAATTGAGAATTTCAAGAAACCAGCATTTTTAATCCCCACATAGGCAAGGAAAACACCTATACCTGCTGAAATCGCAGATTTAAGGGCTGTTGGAATAGACTCAATAATCATCTTACGTACTTTAGTTACTGTGATAATCAATGAAATAACACCACATAGAAAGACCATCGCTAAGGCCTCTTGCCAAGTGTACCCCAAAGAAAAGACCACTGTATAGGTGAAGAAGGCATTAAGTCCCATACCAGGCGCTTGAGCGTATGGTAGGTTGGCATAAAAGGCCATCATCAATGTCCCTGCAACCGCACCAATAATTGTTGCTAAGAAAACACCTTGTGCAGGCATTCCTGTCTGAGCCAACATCGCTGGGTTAACAAAGAGGATGTAAGACATGGCAAAGAAAGTTGTCAATCCGGCAGTCACTTCTGTACGGACGTCAGTACCATGTTCTTTCAATTTGAAAAACTTTTCCATGAAAGTTTAGACTCCTTAATAAAAAATTATTGTCAAAATCCGAATAATTTCGGAACATTCTCACGTAGAATGCAACGTTACTATTCTACATGAAATTATTTGACGGTGCAAGGTTTATTTCCTGAGACTTTTCTTATGAAAAACCGAACGTTCTCAGAAAGCTCTTTCTTAATCACCAACAAAGGACAGATTTTTGCTATAATGGGAACATGACAAAAAAATTGATTGCACTAGATCTTGATGGAACCCTCTTGCGTCCAGATGGAACTATTTCAGAATTTACACAAAAAACAATTAAAGATGTACAAAACAAAGGACACCAAGTCGTTATTGCTACAGGTCGTCCTTATCGTATGGCTATCGACCATTACAAAACACTTGGGTTAGAAACACCACTCATTACCTTTAATGGCTCCTTGACCAATCTTCCAGACCAAGACTGGGCCTATGAGCATTCGGTTAAATTAGACAAAAAATATCTGATTGACCTCCTACAACGACACGATGAGTTAGAAATGGATTTTCTGGCAAGTGAATACCGAAAACATTTCTATATCACTATGAATCACCCAGAGCGTATTCAACCACAACTCTTTGGTGTTGATAAAATCATTGAGGCTATGCGTTTGGAACCAGCAAAAATTACACGCAACCCAAATGCTCTTCTTATGCAAACTCGTCATGAGGATAAGTACCAACTAGCCGATGACATCAAGAAAGACTTCAAGGAAGAAATTGAAGTTGATTCTTGGGGTGGCCCACTTAATATTTTGGAATTTTCGCCTAAAGGCATCAACAAAGCCTACGCTCTAAACTACTTACTTAAGGCCATGCGTAAATCAACAAATGATTTGATTGCTTTCGGTGACGAACACAACGACACAGAGATGTTGGAACTTGCTAAAACTGGCTATGCCATGAAGAATGCCAGCTCTATCCTTCTTCCCCACGCTAACGAACAAATTGAGTGGACTAATGAAGAGGATGGCGTTGCTCGCAAACTTCAGGAACTCTTTTTATAAATAACAAAAGACACCGAAAATTTCTTCGGTGTTTTTTCTTATGATTAAGGTAAAATAGCCACTGCACGCACTGGGGAACCTGTCGCCTTGTCCCAGTGAGGAAATGCAATTGAAATCAAAGCACCAACAGCTGGAACTTGATCCAATTGATTCAAGACTTCCACCTGATAAATGTTTTGTTCCAAGAGGTAGTATTCGTTAACCAAGCCATGTTCTGCTGCTGGAATACCCGCATCTGTATCAAAAGTCTCATGACCGACAGCCTTAACATGGCGTTCATGAATCAAGAATTCTAGAGCTTCACGGCTCCAACCTGGACTTTGCTGAACCCCATTTTCATCAAGGTTGCGCATAGCATCTTGATTTGGCCAACGCTTCGACCAATCACTACGAAAAGCGATAAAGGCCCCTTCAGTAATTTGTCCATGTTCTGCTTCAAAGTCTAAGATATCTTGTTTGCTCAAGATAAAGTTTGGATTAGTAGCAACTTCTTTAGACTTGTCGATAACATAGAGTGGTAAAAGAAGATCTTTGAGAGCAATCTCATCCAACCAACGACCACCTTCTACAAAGTGAATCGGTGCATCAATATGCGTTCCGTATTGACCAACTACTGTAAATTTTTGAACATGGAAACCATCTTTTAATGTGAAAAGGTCTTCTTGTTTCAAAGCTGGGAGAGCTGGAAAGTGTGGACTTTCCGCATTAATTTTGTGGGTCAAGTCAACCCATTTCTTAGATTGCAATTCATTATAAATACTTAGTAAATCTGACATAAGGAGGTCCTCTTTTCTTATAGATTTAACCTTAAATAGTTAATTGAAGAAATTATAGCAGCCATTACTAGCTATTACAAGCATTTATCTCATTTTTTCTTAATCCCATTTCTTCTAGTTAGATATAGCTTCAAACTATATCTAACTCTTTTTGTCTGAAAAGAAAGTATATTTGCGATAATTTGATATTTTTTTCAATTTTATGACACTTTTGTTACGAAAAGCATTGACAAATCTATGATAACGTTTTACAATTAGATTGTTCTAATTTTCGAGGGACTAAAAAAATATTGTTGTCATTTTCATGTCATGAATGATAATACCAATAATCATTTTTCTATTCCTAAGAAGCAATATATAAAAGGAGGAAGAACACTAATGGGTATCGGTATTATTATTGCTAGCCATGGTAAATTCGCTGAAGGTATTCACCAATCAGGTTCTATGATTTTTGGTGAACAAGAGAAAGTTCAAGTGGTTACTTTCATGCCAAATGAAGGTCCTGACGACTTGTACGCTCACTTCAAAGATGCCATCGCTCAATTTGACGCTGACGACGAAATTCTTGTCCTTGCAGACCTTTGGTCTGGGTCACCATTTAACCAGGCAAGCCGTATCAAGGAAGAAAATCCTGATCGCAAGATGGTTATCGTGACAGGACTCAACTTGCCAATGCTTATCCAAGCATATACGGAACGTATGGTAGCTCCTGATGCTGGGGTTGAAGAGATTGTCGCTAACATTTATAAGGAAACAAAAGAAGGCGTTAAAGTCCTTCCAGAAGGCCTTATTCCTAAAGAAGACACTAAACCAGCCGACGCTAAGCCTTCTGTTCCTAAAGGTACCATTCCTGAAGGAACCGTTCTTGGTGATGGAAAAATCAAATACGTTTTGGCTCGTGTTGACACACGTCTCCTCCACGGTCAGGTTGCGACTGGTTGGACTCACTCAACTCACCCAGACCGTATCATCGTTGTTTCAGACACTGTTTGTCATGATAAACTTCGTACAAACATGATTAAACAAGCCGCTCCATCTGGTGTTCAAGTTCACGTTATCCCAATTAAAAACATGGTTAAAGCAAACAATGACCCACGTTTTGGTGATACACGTGCTATGCTTCTCTTTGAATCTGTTGAAGATGCTCTTGCTGCTGTTAAAGCAGGTGTTGATGTTAAAGAAATCAACCTTGGTTCTTCAGCTTATAAAGAAGGAAAAGTCAACGTTACTAAAGCTCTTTCATTTGACCAAACAGATGTGGATGCTATCAAAGAGTTGCAATCATTGGGTGTCAAATTTGACGTTCGTGGGGTACCAAGTGATAGCCCAGCAAACGTTGATGCCTTGATTAAGTCAGCTGAAACTAAATTAGCAGAGAAGAAATAATTTTGGAGGATGCATAAATGAGTTTAGTACAAATTATTTTAGTCGTAATTGTTGCTTTCATCATCGGTTGTAGCTCAGTTAACGACCAAATCGAAACATACCAGCCAGTTGTGGCTTGTTCCCTTATCGGTCTTGTTACTGGTCATCTCGAACTCGGCGTAATGTTGGGTGGTAGCTTACAGTTGATTACTATGGGATGGGCTAACGTTGGTGCTGCCATGGCACCAGATGCCTCACTTGCCGCTGTTGCTTCTACAATTATCCTTATCTTGGGTGGTCAAGGAACTAAAGGAATTGGTCCTGCCATCGCCCTTGCGGTGCCTTTGGCTGTTGCCGGTCTTGCCTTGACAATGGTTGTCCGTACAGCAACTGTCTTCATCGCTCATATTATGGATAGCCGTGCAGAAGCTGCTGATATCGCTGGTGTTGAAAGATGGCACTTTATCGGTATGGCCCTTCAAGGTCTCCGTGTTGCTATCCCTGCCCTCCTCTTGCTCTTGATTCCTGCACACCTCGTACAATCTGGTCTTGAAGCTATGCCTGAATGGTTAAAATCAGGTATGACAATCGGTGGTGGTATGGTTGTAGCCGTTGGTTATGCCATGGTTATCAACATGATGTCTAGTCGCGAAGTTTGGCCATTCTTCTTCCTTGGTTTTGCTTTGGCTGCCCTTAAAGAGTTGACCTTGATTAGTTTGGGTATCATCGGTCTCTGTCTTGCCGTTATGTACCTTGCACTTGAAGCTAGTGGTTCAAATGGTTCTTCAAATGATGGAGGATCAGGTGATCCCCTCGGTGAAATTCTGGAAGACTTTTAATTAGGAGGAAAGAAAATGGCTGATTCAAAAATTAAATTAACAAAAGCAGATCGTTTCAAAGCTTTCTTGCGCTCATACTTCCTTTTAGCTTCATTCAACTATGAACGTATGCAAAATGGTGGTGTGGCCTACACCCTTATTCCTGCAATCAAAAAACTTTATCAAACTAAAGAAGAACGTGCTGCTGCCCTTAAGCGTCACTTGGAATTCTTTAATACACAACCTTTCATGGCTAACCCAATCTTTGGGGTTACGCTTGCCTTGGAAGAAGAACGTGCCAACGGTGCTGAGATCGATGATGCGGCTATCTCAGGGGTTAAGGTCGGTATGATGGGACCTCTTGCAGGTGCCGGTGACCCTCTCTTCTGGTTTACCCTTCGTCCAATCTTCCTTTCACTAGGAGCAGGTTTGGCTGTTTCAGGTAACGTCCTAGGCCCAATCGTCTTCTTCGTTCTCTGGAACGTCATGGTTGCCGCCGTTAAATGGTATACTCAAGAATTCGGTTACCGTGCTGGTACTGCGATTACAGACGACTTGTCAGGTAACCTTCTTCAACAAGTAACTCGTGGCGCATCAATGATGGGGATGTTCGTTATCGGTTCTCTTATCCAACGTTGGGTAAGCATTACCTTCACACCAGTTGTCTCTGTTGTTAAACAACAAGAAGGTGCTTATATCGATTGGGATAAACTTCCAAAAGGTATTGCCGGTGTTAAAGCAGCCTTCCTAGAACAAGCTGCTGGTAAATCACTCGAAGCCAACAAGGTAACAACATTGCAAGATAACTTGAACCAATTGATTCCTGGTCTTGCTGCCCTTGGTTTGACTTTCCTCTGTATGTACCTTCTTAAGAGAAAAGTTTCTCCAATCGTTATCATCTTGGGTATCTTTGTTCTAGCTATTGTGCTCCACATTATTGGTGTACTCTAATCGGAGCAAGGTATGGTTAAATCGCTCAATACCGAAATGGCTCACACAACTAAGGGAACTTGGTTTCGTGAAGGGCCTATTTACGGAAATATTATGGTCGGTGATAAGGCCTTCGAATTTTACAACGATACGAAGTTACAAGATTACGTTCAAATTCCTTGGGATGAAGTCACTTATGTGATTGCCGATGTCTACTTCGGTGGTAAGTTCATTCCTCGCTTTGAAATCCGTACTAAGCAAAATGGACGTTTCCGTTTTGCCAGTCGAAAAAGCCGAATAACTTTGAAAGAAATTCAAAAAAGAATTCCTCGAGAAAGTTTACGAAAAGCACCTAGCTTTATCGCTGTCCTCAAACAAGGCTTTAAAAATCTTTTCCGACTCATTGTCAAGAAGAAATAATCTCCGAATATTATAAAAAGATTGTCCAATCTAATGGTTGGACAATCTTTTTATAATACTTTGCTCATTTTTGAAAGAAATTGACTTCTTTTGAAATTTTATCTCACTAGCTATTGACATTTGCTTGAAAGCGTTTTACAATATAATTGTTCTTGATTTCTTATGTTTAAAAAGATTGAGAGACGCTTTTTTTAGCGTCTTGAAAAAAATCGGAGATAGTCTTTTTAAGCCTAGGAAAAAATAATTTATAAGGAGGAGAACACGAATGGGTATCGGTATTATTATTGCCAGCCATGGTAAGTTCGCTGAAGGGATCCACCAATCAGGCTCTATGATTTTTGGAGACCAAGAGAAAGTTCAAGTCGTAACTTTCATGCCAAGTGAAGGTCCTGATGATTTGTACGCTCACTTCAACGACGCCATTGCACAATTCGATGCTGATGATGAAATTCTTGTTTTGGCTGACCTTTGGTCTGGTTCACCATTTAACCAAGCTAGCCGAATTGCTGGAGAAAATCCAGATCGCAAGATTGCTATCATCACAGGACTTAACTTGCCAATGCTAATCCAAGCATACACTGAACGTATGATGGATGCTAGCGCTACTGCAGAGCAAGTTGCTGCTAATATCATCAAGGAAGCTAAGGGTGGTATCAAGGCACTTCCAGAGGAGCTAAATCCAGTTGAGGAAACAACTGCAGCTCCTGTGGAAGCTGCAGCACCTCAAGGAGCTATCCCAGAAGGGACAGTTATCGGAGATGGTAAACTCAAGATTAACTTGGCACGTTTGGACACACGTCTCTTGCATGGTCAGGTAGCAACTAACTGGACACCTGCTTCTAAAGCAGACCGTATCATTGTTGCTTCAGACGACGTTGCTAAAGATGAGCTTCGTAAAGAATTGATCAAACAAGCAGCACCAAACGGTGTTAAAGCAAACGTTGTTCCAATTCAAAAATTGATTGATGCTTCTAAGGACCCACGTTTTGGTAACACACACGCGCTTATCTTGTTCGAAACTGTTCAAGACGCACTTCGTGCTATCGAAGGTGGCGTGCCAATCAAAGAACTTAACGTTGGTTCTATGGCTCACTCAACTGGTAAAACAATGGTTAACAACGTTTTGTCTATGGACAAAGACGATGTTGCTTGCTTCGAAAAATTACGTGACCTTGGTGTTGAATTTGACGTCCGTAAGGTTCCAAACGATTCTAAGAAAGACTTGTTTGACCTTATCAAAAAAGCTAACGTTCAATAATCTTCATCCGGATAAATTAGTTGATAAACTCAACTAATCACAACTCAATAGAAAAGGAATTATTACCATGTCAGATATGTCAATTATTTCTGCAATTTTGGTCGTAGTTGTTGCCTTCCTTGCTGGTCTTGAAGGTATCCTTGACCAATTCCAATTCCACCAACCACTTGTTGCATGTACCCTTATCGGTGCTGCTACAGGTAACCTCACTGCAGGTATCATGCTTGGTGGTTCTCTTCAAATGATTGCCCTTGCTTGGGCTAATATCGGTGCCGCTGTCGCTCCTGACGCTGCCCTCGCCTCTGTTGCTGCTGCCATCATTTTGGTTAAAGGTGGTAACTTCACAACTGAAGGTATCGGTGTTGCGACTGCAACAGCTATCCCACTTGCGGTTGCCGGTCTCTTCCTAACTATGCTTGTTCGTACAGCATCAGTTGCCCTTGTTCATGCTGCAGATAAAGCAGCAGAAAGCGGAAACATCGCTGGTGTTGAACGCGCACACTACCTTGCCCTTCTTCTTCAAGGGTTGCGTATTGCTGTGCCTGCAGCTCTTCTTCTTGCTATCCCAGCACAATCTGTTCAACACGCCCTTGGTTTGATGCCTGACTGGCTCAACCACGGTATGGTTGTCGGTGGTGGTATGGTCGTAGCCGTTGGTTACGCCATGGTTATCAACATGATGGCAACTCGTGAAGTTTGGCCATTCTTCGCCATCGGTTTTGCTTTCGCAGCAATTAGCCAATTGACACTTATCGCTCTTGGTGCTATCGGTGTCGCTATCGCCTTCATCTACCTCAATCTTTCTAAACAAGGTGGCGGAAATGGTGGCGGAACTTCATCTGGTTCAGGCGACCCAATCGGCGATATCTTGGAAGACTACTAGGAAGGGGTGCTCTCATGGCTGAAAAAATTCAATTATCTCAAGCAGATCGTAAAAAGGTTTGGTGGCGCTCACAATTCTTGCAAGGTTCATGGAACTATGAACGTATGCAAAACTTGGGTTGGGCTTACTCACTCATTCCTGCTATCAAAAAACTCTACACTAACAAAGAAGACCAAGCCGCAGCTCTTAAACGCCACTTGGAATTCTTCAATACCCACCCTTACGTAGCTGCTCCTATCATGGGTGTTACCTTGGCTCTTGAAGAAGAAAAAGCTAACGGTACCGACATCGAAGATGCTGCTATCCAAGGGGTTAAAATCGGTATGATGGGACCTCTTGCCGGTATCGGTGACCCTGTTTTCTGGTTCACAGTTCGTCCTATCCTTGGTGCCCTCGGTGCATCATTGGCACAAGCCGGTAACATCGCTGGTCCACTTATCTTCTTCATCGGTTGGAACCTTATCCGTATGGCCTTCTTGTGGTACACTCAAGAACTTGGTTACAAAGCAGGTTCAGAAATCACTAAAGACATGTCTGGTGGTATCTTGAAAGATATTACTAAAGGAGCATCAATCCTTGGTATGTTCATCTTGGCTGTCCTTGTTGAACGTTGGGTTTCTATCGTCTTCACTATAAATCTTCCAGGTAAAGTTTTGTCTAAAGGTGCCTATATCGAATGGCCTAAAGGCAATGTCAATGGTGACCAACTTAAGACTATCCTCGGCCAAGTTAATGACAAACTTAGCTTCGATAAGATTCAAGTTGATACCCTTCAAAAACAATTGGATTCATTGATTCCAGGTTTGATGGGACTTCTCCTTACTTTTGCATGTATGTGGTTGCTTAAGAAGAAAGTTTCACCAATCACAATCATCATCGGTCTCTTTGTAGTTGGTATTGTTGCAAGCTTCTTCGGAATCATGTAAAAAGAGTAAGAGTTTAGCAAAGCTGAACTCTTTTCTTATGCTATAATAAAGGTACTACAATCAAAAAGCGAGATAGATATGGCACAATCACTAAACAAAACAGTTGAACTGCATACAACAGGCGTTTCCTACATGGCTATCGGAGGTAAAGTCGGTAAGTTTCTAATAGGAGATGTGGCTCTTGAATTCTACCCAGATGTCAATGTCGAGCAATACATTCAAATCCCATGGACAAGCATCACTCAAATCGGTGCGAATGTCTCCGGAAAAAGAATTAGTCGCCACTTTGAGGTTTTGACAGACAAGAGCAAATTCCTCTTTGCTTCTAAAGATTCTGGAAAGATTCTAAAGATTGCTAGGGAACATCTTGGTAATGAAAAAGTCGTCAAGTTGCCAACTCTCATTCAAACTATCGGCACTCGACTCAAAGGTTTATTTGCCAAAAAATCATAATTTTTGTATAATATAACAGACGGATAAGTACTAGCTAGATCCTTTCAGAAAGCCTGCGGTTGCTGCGAGCAGGTAGGGTTAACCTACGAAATTCTACCGTTTCTAATAATTAAAAACATAAACAAGTGCACTCCTGTGAAGTTGGATGGAACCGTGGCTCATGTCACTCCAACACTTTCACTGGAGTGTTTTACTTTTTGGAGGAACTTATGTTAGATGTAAAACGTATTCGTAACGACTTCGATGCCCTTGCCGAAAAATTGGCTACACGTGGGGTTGCTGCTGAAACTTTAAATGAACTTAAAGAGCTTGATGTTAAACGCCGTGAGCTTCTTATCAAATCTGAAGAACTCAAAGCTCAACGTAATATCGCTTCAGATGGTATCGCTCAAGCTAAACGTAACAAAGAAGATGCTTCAGAACAAATTGCAGCCATGCAAAAAGTTTCTGCAGAAATTAAGGAAATTGATGCAGAACTTGCTGCTATCGATGAAAAGCTTAATGCCATCGTTGTGACACTTCCAAATACACCAAACGACTCTGTTCCAGTAGGTGCTGACGAAGACGAAAACGTAGAAGTTCGCCGTTGGGGAACACCTCGTGACTTTGATTTTGAAGTTAAAGCTCACTGGGATCTTGGGGAAGACCTTGGTATCCTAGATTGGGAACGTGGTGCTAAAGTCACTGGTTCTCGCTTCCTTTTCTACAAAGGACTTGGAGCAAAATTGGAACGTGCGATTTACAACTTTATGTTGGATGAGCACGCTAAAGAAGGCTACACTGAAATGATCACACCTTACATGGTTAACCACGACTCAATGTTCGGTACTGGTCAATATCCAAAATTCAAGGAAGATACTTTCGAGCTTGACGGTACTGACTATGTCCTTATCCCAACCGCTGAAGTTCCTTTGACAAACTACTATCGCGGTGAAATCCTTGATGGTAAAGAATTGCCAATCTACTTCACAGCCATGAGCCCTTCATTCCGTTCAGAAGCTGGTTCAGCTGGTCGTGATACACGTGGATTGATCCGTCTTCACCAATTCCACAAGGTTGAAATGGTCAAATTCTCAAAACCAGAAAGCTCGTACGATGAATTGGAAAAAATGGTAGTTAACGCTGAAAATATTCTTCAAAAACTTAACTTGCCATACCGTGTCATCACTTTGTGTACTGGCGATATGGGATTCTCAGCTGCCAAAACTTACGATTTGGAAGTTTGGATTCCAGCACAAAACACTTACCGCGAAATTTCTTCATGTTCAAACACAGAAGATTTCCAAGCCCGTCGTGCACAAATCCGCTATCGTGACGAAGCTGATGGTAAAGTAAAACTTCTTCACACTCTCAACGGTTCAGGACTTGCTGTTGGACGTACAGTAGCTGCTATCCTTGAAAACTACCAAAACGAAGATGGTTCAGTAACTATCCCTGAAGTTCTTCGTCCTTATATGGGCGGTGCTGAAGTAATCGCACCAAAATAACAAGGAAAATCTCCAGAAAGAACCTGGAGATTTTTTAGTTTTTATTAGCTTTCTCGTAATAGGCTTTCAACTTATCAAATCCATCAGCGAGCTCTTCTACTAACTCTTCCATAGTTTTACTAGTAGTCACTACCACATCATACTTAACCAATACCTTGCGGATACGACCATATCTAACTGCTGCTTTAAGCATCTGACGATTCTCTTCAGTTCCTTCTACACGATGACTGACACCATCTTCCTGGGCAAAATAGTATAGAGAGGGGGCAATCGGTAAGTCTAGGACCTTATGTTGCTTAGCTAGAGTGGTATCTGATTTTTTCCGTTCGACAAAGCTAACCTCAACAGAAATCCCCCATTTTTTAGGCTGACCATAAAGGCGAATCGCCATGGCAACATCGTCTAAACTGTCCTCAGGGGCCCTATAATAGCACCAAAAGTGTGGGCGACATATTTGTGCCTGATTGGCCCAATTGCTGACACGATCCATTTTAAAGGGTGCCAGACGCTCCTCTAGAGCTTTTGATAAGACCTGCATTTCCTTGCGAGCAGCCTGGCCTAAAGCTTTGAGTGCTTCCATCTCTTCTTGATGCAGACCCGCTTTTTCAGGTTTGATATACTTAACCCCTTGTTTAGATAAATAAGCTTTAATATTTTCTAACATCATTTCTCCTTACAATGACAAAAGACCAACCTTTAAAGATTCTATTCTGGTTGGTCTCTTTTTTTATTTACGTTTACGAGCAATCAAGTGGATTGGTGTTCCTTCAAAACCGAAGGCCTGACGAATTTGATTTTCCAAGAAACGCATGTATGAGAAGTGCATAAGCTCTTCTTCATTGACAAAGATAACAAATGTTGGTGGTTTAACCGAAACTTGTGTGCCGTAGAAAATCTTAAGGCGTTTTCCTTTGTCAGTTGGTGTTGGGTTGATGGCAATGGCATCCATAATAACATCATTCAAGACAGCCGATGAAATACGACGGTTTTGACTCTCACTGATGCGTTTAATCATCTCTGGCAACTTGTTAAGACGTTGTTTAGTTTCAGCCGATACAAAGATAATTGGTGCATAGCTCAAAAATTGGAACTGCTCACGGATATCCGCTTCCCAGTTGGCAACAGTATGATTGTCTTTCTTAATCGTATCCCATTTGTTAACTACGATGATAATCCCTTTACCAGCTTCATGGGCAAAACCAGCAATACGCTTGTCATACTCACGGATACCTTCTTCGGCATTTATAACCATAAGGACAACATCAGAACGGTCAATAGCACGCATAGAACGCATGACAGAGTATTTCTCTGTATTTTCATAAACCTTACCAGATTTACGCATACCAGCGGTGTCAATCATGGTATACTCTTGACCTTCACTGTCCACAAAGTTTGTATCAATGGCATCGCGAGTCGTACCAGCAATTGGGCTAGCAATTACACGGTCCTCCCCCAAAATGGCGTTAATCAAACTTGATTTTCCGACATTTGGACGTCCAATCAAACTGAAACGGATGATATCTGGATTTTCTTCTTCAACTTCTGTTGGGAGATTTTCAACGATAGCGTCGAGAACATCCCCTGTACCGATACCGTGAACAGATGAAACTGGATAGGGATCACCAAGACCAAGAGAATAGAAATCATAGATATCTGCACGCATCTCAGGGTTATCCACTTTATTTACCGCCAAGATAACTGGCTTGTTGGTCTTATAAAGAATACGGGCAACGTACTCGTCCGCATCTGTCACGCCTTCCTTACCTGAAACGACAAAGACAATAACATCAGCTTCAGTCATGGCGATGTCGGCTTGGTGCTTAATTTGTTCCATAAATGGTGCATCAACATCATCGATACCACCAGTATCAATCAAGCTAAATTGACGGTTAAGCCACTCAGCAGAGGTATAAATACGGTCACGTGTTACCCCTTCAACGTCTTCGACGATAGAGATACGTTCACCCGCAATTCGGTTAAATAGGGTCGATTTCCCAACATTTGGGCGACCCACGATAGCAACTGTAGGTAATGTCATATGTTTAAGTCCCTGATTAAAATAGGGATTCCTTTCTTCATTTAGCAGTCTCACTTCCACCAAGGGAAGCAAACTCTCTTATTCTTTATCATAATTAGATTCAACTTAGCGGCGATTAACACCCTTCAAGTGAACCTCTTTGGCAAGAAAACGAATACGCTCCATCACACGTTTGGCCTGCCAAGTCTCGTCTCCTTGACGTCCATTGGATAGCTTAGCTTCTAAATCCGCAAAACTATAGTTAGATGTAAAGAAAGTAGGCAGCTCTTCAATCATACGATGCTGGAGGATGACTTGCAAAACATCATCCCTAATCCAAGAAGAGAATTGCTCTGCACCAATATCATCTAGAACCAAAACTTCTGCTTGTTTGACAGCGTCTATTTGTTCCTTGACAGAACCGTCCTTAATTCCATTTTTAACATCAATGGTAAAAGATGGGTAATGAATAATGGTCGTCGCAACCTTCTTGGTTTCGGAAAGTTCATGAGCCATAGCAGCCAACATGAAGGATTTTCCAACTCCCATGTCCCCGTAGATGTAGAGGCCTTTCTGGTCTGGACTAGGGTAATTCGCCACAAAATCCACGAGACTCTCAAAGGTATCCACACGCGCCACATCATCTAGAGCAATATCCGCAAAGGTAATCTTACGATAAGACTGAGGCAGACTCACCAAATTAATCCGTTTAGCTATAGCCTGTTGTTCTTGTTGCTCTTTGAGCTGACGCGTCTCCTTATAGGTCACATCAGCGTAGCCTTCATTCATGGTCAGAATCGGCTCATACCCTTTCGCAATATAGGAGGCATCACCTTCTTTGACCTTACGGCATTCCACCAAGAATTGATTAAACTTAGGAAGACTACGTTTGATTTCATCCTGGCTTAGGCTATGCTCTTGAATAAAGCTAGCCACTCTTGGATCCGCCAAAATTTGCTTCGTTAAATCTGTTGCATTGCCAGACCCATGATGCCCTGTTCGGTTTAGGGTTTGTCCAACTCTTTCCATAGGCTACTCCTTTCCTTTTTCTAGTTTTGCCAAAGCCCGACGTCTAATTTCATCCAACTTAGCCTGATCAGCCTGACTGGTTTGATTATCATAATCTGGATTACTCCAGCTCGGCACATTTGTTTTCTTCTTAGAATCAGCTTTTGCTTGTTGTGATTTCTTGTCGTAACCACTACGCAAAGCTAAAAGCCCTTGTTCGGCAGTGAGGATGTTCTTAAAGTCAAAGTCGTTAGCAAGTTTAGAGATATACTCTTGATTCACATTCGTCGAACGTGTCCGTCCCAAACTGTAGGCAACCATGAGGTTAATGACCTCATCCATAAAGCCTCTTTGTGCCAAATCCGTGAGAATCTGCTTCTCAGAATTAGTAACAGTCCCGCTTGGACCTTTGGCACCTTGTAAGTAATCTATAGGCTTTTCGGACCTAACCGCTTTAAGAATTTTTTCTTCAGTCTCCGTCAAAGCAGAGTCACCACCTAATGTTTGAGCTTGAGCCTGCTCTAATTGCACCTGCATACGCTTGACAATAATCTGGTGGTTGACGGCTGTCTTTTTAGCTAAGAGATAGATATCATACCAATTCATGCCATGAGTCTCAGACAATTTATATATTTCTGGCACATCTGTCTTTTCATCTGTAAATACAAGCCCATCAGCCTGCATACGATTCCTAAAACTAGTTAAATCAAATGAATTTTTAGGCTTGATTTCAGACACAGACTTTTGAGCCAAACGCTCATCGGTAAAGACATCCGAAAAACGTTTAGATAAATCTTGCAATCCTTGGAGACCTGCCGGTTTCAAAGCGTCTACTGCTGGTTCACTAATCTTTTGCTCGAGAAGTGAACTATAAACGGCATGTTTTAGAAACTGCTCAATTGTTAAGGGAGACTTAAGCTCTATCACATAAAACCCTTGAGGTGACTGGTAAAAGGCCAAGAGATCTACTGCTGTCAGAACCGCCAGTGCTTCTTGAAGGGGCTGCATTCCAAAGTTAAGGTGATTCAGAATAGCCGCAAACTTATGGCGGCGATTACCATTGTCATAAAAAGCCACGAAATACTGGTAGAGAGCGTATCCCTCACTCCCAATAATGGGATAATAGCAACGCATTAAACTTGCCTGATCGGGAACGATAACCTGATTACCAACATAGACAAATTCTTCAATAGGTCTCATTTTTTAGACTCTTTTTTCGCACGTACAGTCTTAGTGATTTCTTGAAGCAACTCTTCAATCTCATCAACATCTTTGAAAGAACGGTAGACACTAGCAAAACGTACATAAGTAATTTCATCAAGGTCAGCGAGTTCTTTCATCACTAAATTCCCAATGACATCACTATCAACCTCTCCATCATGGTTACGGCGAATATTTTGCTCAATACGGGTGATGGCATTTTCGATATCCTCACTAGAAACCGGACGCTTCTGAGCACTCATCAAGATACCATTGAAAATCTTATCGCGAGAGAATTGTTCACGAGTACCGTCTTTTTTGACAACCAAAAGTGGAACTTCTTCCACACGCTCAAAAGTTGTAAAACGAGCATGACAAGAATCACACTCACGACGACGACGAATGGTATTCCCATCCTCTGCCTGACGGCTATCGATAACACTAGATTTATTATGTTGACATTTTGGACAACGCATGCACTTCACCACCAATCTTTGAAATTCGGTACTCTATTTTACCATAAAAACACATAAAAAGCACGCTCTAAACGAGGCGTGCTCACGACCAAGAATCACTCTAAGACTCTTATAAATTGATTTAAAGCTCAAGTTGAGGTGTCGTCGTTTCTCCATCCGCAAATGGAATGTAAAAATCGAAACATGTCCCTACACCAAGCTCTGAACTAACCTCAATACGACATCGGTAGGCCTCCACAATCTGGTAAAGAATTGATAAACCAATACCTACACCAGATTGAGTGGATGTACGGTTACGTGCCTTATCTGAACGATAGAAGCGTTCAAAGATATGCTCAATATCTTCATCAGATATCCCTTCACCATTATCTTGTACTTGTACCAACATTTCATCTTCCAGAGCCTTAATTGTAACCTGGATTTCCTTGTTAACAGGAGAATACTTGACCGCATTATCAATCAAAATAGTAATCGCCTGTTCAAAGTGTTGGCTGTAAATCTGTGCTGGACGCTCTGAGCTCTCAAAATCATTGAGATAGAATTGGTAATCTTCATGCAAGACACGGAAGTTACCAATAACCGTACGGATTGAAGAATTCAAATCACACGTATCATTTCTATGATTTTCAAATGATCCTTTGACACGGATAGAATCCAACATATCATTAATCATAATCGTCATACGGTTGGCCTCGTGACTTGCAGCCTCAAGACTCTCCTCAAGAATCTCAGGGTCATTTTTACCCCAACGTTGCAAGAGGTCCATATGGCCCTTGATAACCGCAATCGGCGTACGTAATTCATGACTGACGTCACTCAAGAAACGCATCTGCATCTGATTATTTTCTTGGATTTTATCCATCATACGGTTAAAGTTAACCGCCAAATCACCAATTTCATCGTGGCTTTCAATCTTAGAACGAAGTTCCAAATCACTTGGCGAATCGGTGATAACTCCCATCGTTTCGTGCAACTGTCTCATCGGACGAAGAATAGATGTCAAGACAACCACAGTTGCTGCGATAACTAGGACCGTCATCCCCACTTCTAGGAAAATCAATAAGAAAATCAAACGCTCTTTCAGAGCATAGTAGAATTCCAAATCATGGAAAATCTGGGCATAACCAACGATGGTCTTTTTATCCTTACCGTAAATTGGAACTTGTAGTAAGAAACCACGCTTTCCTTTATAGGACACTGACTTCAGTTTGTTTACTTCAGACATGCCTGGAGGAGAGTCTGTGTTTTCCTCAGAAGTAAAGATAAACGTTCCCTTTTTGTCATAAACAAAAACAGATTGGTTAGAAAATAATTTATTAGAAATTGCAACTTGACCATCCAAAGAGTGCTTTTCAGAAAGCACACCATTAATGATTGATGCATAAATATTTTTAGGCGAATAAAGGGCCGCTAAAAGCGGTTCTGGACTCAACTCTTCATCAGAATCCCAGTCCTTTTCGATATAAGTAACAACTTTCGAAATTGTGTTATTTACATTTTGACGTTCACGTTGCAAAAGAAGCGTATTGGCCGAGAAAACAACAACCAGAGTGAACATCGACAATACAAGAAAGAAGACCACAGCAGTTGTCATGGTCAACTTTTTTCTAATGGTTACTTTACCAAATAATTTATCTTGTAATTTACTCATTTTTCACGGATAACGTAACCCATTCCTCGCACTGTTTGAATGTATGATTCCTTACCTGGAACATCGATTTTCCCACGCAAGTAACGAATATAAACATCTACAACGTTTGTTTCGATTGCATCATCATATTTCCAAACTTGAAGCAAGAGTTCCTCACGGGTCATCACTTGGTTCATATTGCTCAAAAGTGTGTTCAACAAATCAAACTCACGTTTTGTCAATGGAATTGCTTCATCACCACGAACAACTGTACGGTTTTGAACATCCAATTTCAAATCACGATAAGTTGACGCCTTAGCTGGTGCATTCTTAGCAGCTTCGATATCTTGGCGACGGAAGGTTGCACGAATACGTGCCAATAGTTCTTCAATCGCAAAAGGTTTTACAATATAGTCATCAGCACCACGGTCCAAACCAGCAACAATGTCCATGATTGAATCGCGGGCTGTCATCATCATAATATAAGTATCTTTTTCTTGTTGGAGACGACGTGTTACTTCAAAACCGTCCATCTCAGGCAACATAAGGTCCAAGAGAATAAGATCGAAATCTTTCTCGAGTGCCATTTCAAGTCCTTCACGTCCGTTGTCTGCTGTCACAACGTCGTATCCTTCGTGTTGAAGTTCAAGAGAGACAAAACGAGCAAGGTTTTTCTCATCTTCAACAATCAAAATGCGTTTGCTCATAATAAGTATTTACCACTTTCTTAAAATTTTTTGACTTCTATTTCCCTTAAAAAGTCTGTAGATTTACCCTATAAATAAATCCGAAAATTAACTTCTAATGATATAATAATACAGATTTTTAAAATTGTCAAACATTTTTAGTTTATTTTTTTGAATTAATTTTCGTCAAATAGACCGTTCAATTGGGCAAAGGGATTACTTGCCTCTTTTTTCTCCTGTTGAAGTGCGGCAAAATCCTCTTCTGACAAGACTTCCCAGTCATTACCTGAGAGCGAAATTTGTCCTGATTCTTCCTCAGGTGTTAATACTCTCAAAGGAATATTAAGAAGAATATTATCTAGAATACTCTCATCAAGATTAATGGTATCCCCATCCAAGATAAGAACTAGATTTTCTTCGACTAATTCCTTTTGAAGAGCTGCATCTGCCTCTTGTATAAAGGTTTCTGAAACCGGATAGTTAAAGCTAAGTGTCACAGGTTCAAGTGAACGGCTAGATGGCAAGGTAATATCATAGCTAAGTTGATAGTCCAAAAGGTACAAGCCATTATCATAGGCTACCTGACCACTTGCTTGAATCTGTTCAAGATTTAAAACTTGATCATAGCGTTCTTTAATAGACTCCAACAAAGAAGGTGCTTCGGTAAAGGCGAGCCCCTCTGGAGACTTTCTAACTTCTGAAAGATAAATCATTCTTAATCCTCAAATTAAATTTCCCCATAGGGATCTATTTTCAATCCACAAGACCATAATCCCCTACATTCACTTTTCATTAGAGAGCATGATTATGATTTTAGACTTAATTAGTATTATATCAAATTTTTAAGAAAAAATAACACCTTTAATATTACATATTTCTTAAACTTAGAACTTTTTTCAAAGCTAATGAGAAACTTACTCAGACCCTGTTTCCATCTGTCCTATAGAGATTAGATGAAAGCTCTTAATTATGGTAAAATAAGAGCATTGAAACTAGATAAAAGGAATATATAATGACACCTGAAGATTTTTACAAGGCTCTGAAAGAACTGGGGTTCGATCTCAGCCAAAAACAAAAAGACCAATTCCAACGCTACTTTGAGCTTTTGGTAGAATGGAACGAAAAGATCAACCTTACTGCAATCACAGAAAGAGACGAGGTCTACCTCAAACATTTCTATGATTCTTTGGCTCCTGTTCTTCAAGGGCATATTAAAAATCAAAGTATTCGACTTCTGGATATCGGAGCTGGAGCTGGATTTCCAAGTCTCCCTATGAAAATCCTTTGCCCTGAGCTTGATGTGACTATCATCGACTCTCTTAATAAACGCATCAATTTCCTCAATCTCTTGGCTGATGAACTTGAGCTCAGCGGTGTTCACTTCTATCATGGACGTGCAGAGGATTTTGGACAAGACAAGGCCTTCCGTGCTCAGTTTGATATTGTTACTGCCCGTGCCGTCGCACGCATGCAGGTTCTCTCAGAATTGACTATTCCTTTCTTGAAGGTTGGTGGACAACTTATTGCACTTAAAGCTGCAGCAGCTGATGAAGAGTTAGCCGATGCTAAAAATGCCTTGAACTCGCTTTTTGCAAAGCCTATTCTCAACGAGAACTACAGACTGCCAAATGGGGATGGACGTAATGTCACTATTGTCGATAAGAAAAAAGAAACCCCTAATAAGTACCCACGTCGTGCTGGAATTCCTAACAAGAAGCCGCTATAACGTTTATCCAAGGAGGTGTCTTACTCCTTGGATTATTATTTACTCTTATGATAACTCGGAGGTTTTCATTGATCAATCGTCTTTCTGTCACGCAAAAGCTTGTGCTCAGCTTTGTCTTTGTCATTATAGTGGGAAGTATTTTACTTAGCCTTCCCATAAGCCACTATGCTAATAGTCCAGAAACAAGCTACCTGGATCATCTCTTCAATACTGTGTCAATGGTCTGTGTAACTGGACTTTCTGTTGTCCCGGTCAGTAAGGCTTACAATGGTCTCGGTCAAATTTTCTCTATGCTTCTCATGCAGACGGGAGGACTTGGGCTCGTCTCTCTTATAGCCTTTAGCACCTATACCCTGAAAAATAAATTAGGACTGAGTGATCAAGATCTCCTTCAATCCGCACTTAGCAGGGATAACCAAAAAGATTTGAAAGCTTATCTTTTTAAGGTCTATAAAATTACTTTTTCTATTGAAGCTTTGGCAGCACTTGTGATTATGACTGATTTCATTCCTCGTTTTGGACTTGGTCATGGCATTTTTAATAGTCTCTTTCTAGCTGTCTCTGCCTTTTGTAATGCTGGATTTGACAACTTGGGTTCTAACAGTTTACAGGATTATGCAACCAATCCAACCATTAACCTTGCTGTAGCTTTTCTCATTATGTCTGGAAGTTTGGGATTTGCAGTTTGGATTGATTTGATTCAACTATTGCGACGTTATATTAAAGATCGTCCAAGGAATTGGAAATTAGCTTGTAGGCCTTTCAGCAATCAAAGTCGTCTTGTTCTTATAAGTACAGGCTGTCTCCTTTTAGGAGGAACACTACTTGCTTGGTTACTGGAAATGGATAACTCTAAAACAATCGGTACTCTCAATGTCTGGCAACAACTTCTGGTAAGTTTCTTTCAGACTGTAACCATGCGTACCGCTGGCTTTGCAACTATTTCCTATACCAATGCCGATTTCTCCACAAATCTTCTTTTTATGATTCAAATGATTATTGGGGGTGGTCCTGGAGGAACTGCGGGTGGCATCAAGGTGACAACTGCCTCTATCATGTTCCTGCTTTTTAAGTCAGAACTATCTGGTAACTCGAGCGTTGTTTTTCGAAATCGTATTATATCTAATAAGACTGTTTTGCAAGCATTCACAGTTATACTCTTTTTCCTAACAATGCTCTTTGTCGGCTATGTTATTTTGCTGGAGACTAATCCTACACTATCGCCCCTAGGCCTACTTTTTGAGAGTGTGTCAGCCATTGCTACCGTTGGTGTTTCAATGGATTTGACCCCTAATCTAAATACTCTAGGACGACTCGTTATCATGTCTCTGATGTTCATTGGCCGTGTTGGACCTATCACTGTTCTCTTGAGCTTGATGACCAAAAAAGAAAAGCATGTCTCTTATGCCCCAACTGATATTTCAGTTGGCTAAACAATTTTATTCATTGACAATATTCTGAAAGGATTTTATATGAAAACACAAATTATTGGGGTCCTCGGTTTGGGAATCTTTGGACAAACCATTGCAACCGAACTCTCCTCTTTTGGACAAGACGTTATTGCCTTAGATAATAACTCTACAACAATTGATTCCCTTGCTGATCAGGTGACTAAGGCCGCTGTTGGTGACATTACTGACATTGACTTTCTACGTTCTGCTGGTATTGATACTTGCGATACAGTCATTATTGCAACTGGAGAACACTTAGAATCTTCTGCACTGGCGCTCCTGCAATGTAAAAAACTTGGCATTACAAATATTATTGCTAAAGCTATGAATAACAATTATGAGGAAGTCCTTTACGGAATGGGGGCCAACTGGGTCATCACTCCTGAGCGTAGCACAGCAAAAGAATTGGCTTCAAATATCCTCCGTTATAACATTTCAAATATTTTTCATTTAGAGGACGACGTGGCTTTAATTGAACTTAAAATTCCAAAAGAATGGGCTGGAAAGTCTTTGCATACATTAAATCTAAGACAAAATTATAACGTCAACGTTATTGGTTTTAGAGATGAGCAAAATGGCAAGTTAAACACTCACTTTGACCCAAGTAAGAAACTACCTGACGAAGGAATCATCCTAGTAGTCGCCGACAATCGGACACTAGAAAAATTTGATTATTTAGGCTATTTGAAATAACAAAAAAACGTTCCAATCTCGTTCATCTGGACAAGACGGGAACGTTTTTTATTATACTTAATGGCAGATTCTCTCTATGCTAAGAGCATTAGCCCCATGGATTATAAAAACGACCATGATTGAAGAAAATTAATCCAATACTAATCCCCAATATAAGGATAGCTGATAGGATGACAAGGTAATCTTGTTTCATCAAAGATTTATGCACATACCATGTACGTTTTTTGTAGCGACCAAATCGTCGTAATTCCATAGCTGTCGATATGGTATCAATTCGTTCGAGAGATGAAAAAATTAGTGGAAGAACAATTTGGAGATTCCCGCGAATGCGTTTGACCAATCCCACCTTTTGCGACAAATCCAAACCACGAGCCTCCTGAGCCTTACGAATCGTAAAGAATTCTTCTTGAACATCTGGAATATAACGCAAGGTTAAACTCACGGAATAGGCAAATTTATAAGGAACCCCAATTTGATTCAGGCTAGCCGCAAACTGACTCGGATGAGTAGTCATGAGAAATAGAATGGCAAGAGGGACCGTTGAAAAATACTTGAGCAATAGATTTGCAAGGTAAAAAAGCTCCTGACTGGTTAGATAGAAACGCCCCCAACCTTCAATAATAACTGTCTTAGCCCCGTAAATTTCTTCACCATAACCAGGTGAGAAAAGGTAGACCATAAGTAAATTAAAGAGGGCAATCGATCCAATAATCTTAACAACGAATGAAATATCTCGCCAACGAATCTTGGCCAAATAAAAGAGATAAATAGAAAGTAAGCCTACTGCTAGAATAAAACGTGGGTCATAGGTTGCCATACAAGCAACTGAAACCAAGATAAAGAAAAGCATCTTACTTGCCCCAGACAAATCATAGAGGAAACCTTGACCTGACTGATAACCAATTAAACGATTAGACATTAGGGCCTCCTTTTTCGATATAATACTGGGTTACTTCTACTGGATCACTTGACAATTTCTGACCCAAAGTATAAAGAGATGTCTGCTTGAGATTAGCTGACTCAAGTAAATCCTTCTGATTAAGAATTGTAACAGGATTGTCGTCTGCAATGATTTTCCCCTCAACCACAACGAGACAACGATCACTATATTCCAACATGAGCTGCATGTCATGGGTAATCATCACAATGGTATGGCCTTGCTTCTGAAGACTGTCCAAGAAATTCATGATATCTGTGTAAGTCTTGTAATCTTGACCAGCCGTTGGCTCATCCAAAATAATGATTTCAGGTTTCAAGACCAAGATAGACGCAATGGTCACGCGCTTTTTCTGACCAAAGGAAAGCGCAGAAATGGGCCATTTACGAAAGCTATAGAGGCCACAAGTCTTCAGGACCTCATGAACACGCTCTTCAACCTCGGTTTCTTCAATCCCTCGCAAGCGTAAACCAAGAGCCACTTCATCAAAAATCATAGTTTGGCTAATCATCTGATTAGGGTTTTGCAAAACAAAGCCTATACGCTCTGAACGCTCGGTGATGCTATCCTGACTGATATCCTGACCCTTGTAAGTTAATTTCCCTTGACTAGGGACAAAACCGCATAGAGCTTTGGCAAGCGTCGACTTTCCAGCTCCATTTTTACCGACAATCGCTAGTCGCTCACCTTTTTTCAAGCTAAAGGACATATCGTCTATAATCGCCGGATTATCCCCATAGGAAACGCTAAGCCCCTCAACCTTCAAAATAGATTCACTTGAACTGTCTCTTTTATCTTTCAAAACTCTATCTGGCAGAACAAGGTCAGATAAGTCTAAAGCATCCAATTGACTAAGATTTTGTGCATCTCTTGTGTCAAATCCCAACTGACGTAAAACCGTCACATATAGAGGTTCGCGAATCCCATTTTCCAGTAAGAGAGTACTTGATAAAAGCTCATCTGGGCTACCGTTAAAGAGGAGGGTACCATCATTGACCAGTAAAATCCGGTCAACAGGACGATAAAGAACATCTTCTAGACGATGCTCAATAATAATTGTTGTAGCTCCCACCTCTTTGTGGATTTTATCAATGAGGTCAATGGTTTCCTGTCCTGATTTAGGATCTAAATTTGCTAGAGGCTCATCAAATAAAAGAATAGGACTCTCATCAATCAAGACTCCAGCCAAACTAACTCGTTGTTTTTGGCCACCTGATAAGTCTTGAGGGCGGTGATTCAAAAGAGAAGTCAAGTCTAGACGTTCAGCCCAGAGAGCTACCTTATCCTTCATCTCACTTTGATTAGCACAATCATTTTCCAAGGCAAAAGCCAAATCCTCGGCTACTGTTAAGCCAATAAACTGACCATCTGGATCCTGCAATACCGTAGATACCAACTGTGACTTATCATAGATAGATTGCTTGAAAATATCCTGACCATCTATCCTTACCTGGCCTTTTGCCTGACCTTTATGAATATTAGGTATGATACCATTGAGACACTGAGCCAGGGTCGACTTTCCGCTACCAGAAGGGCCTAAAATGAGCACTTTCTCGCCTTTGACAATATCAAAGCTGATATCTTTAAGCGTCGCTTCTGCTTGCGCATCATATTGAAATGTAAACTGATTAAAACTAATGTATTTATCCATGTTTCTACTAAAAAAGAGAGGAGGTATCAAAGCAAACTGACAGTCCCACTCTCCTATGATTCATGCTAGTCTTTGGTAAGACTACCAGATTGTGTACGTGAGCTAGCATAGATTGCAAGAAGGAGGGTTCCTCCGATTGCAATTGTAATAAAGTTAGCTACGCCAGCTACAAAACTTTGTGCATAAAGATATGACCAGGCTTGTGCGAATTGGAGTCTATCACCAATAGGAGTAACGATACCATAGGCAATAAGGAGGGCCAATGCTTGTGCTAAGTTAAACCAAATCATACTCATCAAAGAAAACTTGCCAGTTGTCACATCATATTTTTTGTTGAATAGACCAATTACAAGACCTGTAATGGCACTTGCAAACACCCAAGCCCATGAGATATTTCCGTATTGAATACCATCTTTAAGCGCATGCCCAATAAAGCCCATAAAGAAACCTGTAATAGGCCCAAAAATCACTGAAAATAGTGCTTGAACAGCATACTGAAGTTGGATGCTGGTATTCCCAAAAATAGGAATATTAACAAACATACCAATGATAATAAAGAGTGCTGCACCAATACCTGTCGCAACTACTGTACGAATTGAATTATTTTTCATAATCTTACTTTAATCTCCTAAATGTTTAATTTCAATGTGCCAGTTAGACCCCACACCAACATTATAGGCCTTGGCAAAAGACCCCTGGTTTATGGCTAAGCCAACACGATAAAGGGAATTGATATAAATAATTGGCTGACCGATACGAACATCCGCAAAAGATTTCCCATAGGTAACTTGATTTTGGTAGACCAACATATCATTGTTAAAGATGGTCACCTCGAATCGATCACCAAAGTTTGGTTCCAAGGCATAAAAGTCATCACGTGTGATAGAGGTCCAAAGAGAGCCGAAACGGACGTCCAAAATATCAATTGCACCACGAACCAAATTATCCTCTATGATGGTTTCAACCACTGGAAGCTCTAGAATTTTGTCCACAGGTAACTCAGGACCTACTTCATCAAAACTGATATGACCAGAAGCTAATTTGGCACCTGTATAGGCATAAACATCACGACCATGGAAGGTATAAGACAGCTCCGTATTACTACGACGATTCTCAACTTCTGAAATTTCACGGACAGCAACGATACCGACATCCTTCTTGATATAAGAAAGTGTTCCGTTATCTGGTGTGACGATATATTGCCCCGTCTTTGTTAAGGCAACCACACTTTTACGTGATGAGCCTACACCCGGATCAACTACCGAAACAAAGGTTGTTCCCTTTGGCCAGTACTCGACAGTCTGAAACAGACGATAGGAAGCTTCAAAAGTGTTGTAGGGTGTAATATCATGTGTAAGGTGATGAACTCCCAAACTTGGTTCTTCTTGAAGAGCCACACCAATCATGGCCGAAACAGCACCGTCGACCAAACCAAAGTCTGATTGAAGCACCAATAAATTATTAGTCATAAATGTTTCACCTTTTCTCTTTGAACGGTTTATTTTACCATATTTTATGGGCTTTTTAAAGATGATAGATTCTTGAGCTAGCTATAGTCTTTGACTATGTTTTCTCCAAAATCAAAAAACCAGCCAAATCGGCCGACCTTATACAATTATCTATACTTTCTTCCAACGGCTCTTTTCTGCTACTGCTGTAAAAAGCACGTCTGTTGAAGAGTTAAGGGCTGTTTCACAAGAGTCTTGGATGACACCTACGATAAAGCCAACACCAACAACTTGCATGGCCAAATCATTTGAGATACCAAAGAGGCTACATGCTACTGGCACTAATAGAAGGGATCCTCCAGCAATACCTGAGGCACCACAGGCAGAGATAGCTGAAACCACACTAAGAATGAGTGCTGTCGCAAAATCGACCTGAATTCCCAAAGTCGTTACTGCAGCAAGAGTTAAGACATTGATTGTCACGGCTGCCCCAGCCATATTAATAGTTGACCCCAAAGGAATAGAAACTGAATAGGTATCAGGATTTAAACCAAGATCTTTACAAAGCTGAAGGTTAACAGGAATATTAGCTGCTGACGAGCGAGTAAAGAAGGCTGTAATCCCAGAGTCTTTCAAACAAAGGAAAACCAGTGGGAAAGGATTTTTGCCCATCATCACAAAAACAATGATAGGATTAACAACCAAGGCAACAAAGGCCATTGTTCCCACTAAGACAAGGATTAGGACACCATAATCCGCCAAAACACCAACACCATTCTCAGAAATAGTATTAAAGACAAGACCAAGGATACCAAATGGTGCCAAGTTAATAATCCAACGAACGATTTGTGAAGTCACTTCTGCCAAGGTATGTAGCAAATCTTTCGTGTGAGTGCTAGCTGTTCGCATGGCGAAACCAAAGACAACCGCCCATACTAAAACACCAATGTAGTTGGCTTGAGCCAAGGCATTGACAGGGTTATCCACCATCTTAAGCAACAAATCTTTAAAGACTTCTCCCACACCTTGAGGTGCCGTCGCTTTAGTCGCTGCCGCTGCTCCCAACTTCAGAGAAATTGGAAAAATATAGTGAGAAATAACAGCCGTCAATGCTGCCGCAAAGGTCCCAAAGAGATAAAGAACAATAACTGTCTTCATGTTGCTTTGTTGCCCTTCTCGCGTTTGAGAAAGGGCATTGGCAACCAAGGCAAAGACCAAGAGTGGAGCAATTGCCTTCAAGCCACCAACAAACATATCCCCTAAGAGACCAATAACCGTAAACTTAGGAACAAGCAAACCAAGTACAGCACCAATTACCACACCAATGGCAATACGCTTGATTAGACTGGTCCTATTCCAAGTTGAAATAAATCGTTTCATAACTCATTAACTCCTTTTTATGGGTAGCTCAACCATAAAGTATTCGATAGCTTCCATACTATGATAAATATCTGAAATCGTCAAGAAATGAGAAAAGCCTGTGGCAAACAGGCTCTCAAATCCTATTTATGACTCAATTTACGGGTCAAGAAATCACCCAAGAATTGGATAAGGAAAATCAAAATCAAAATCAAGAAAGTTGCCAAAATGGTAACTGAGGTACTAGAACGGTTATATCCATAGTAGATAGCGATGTAACCAAGACCACCGGCACCGATAGCACCGGCCATGGCAGTTTCACCCACAAGGGAAATCAGAGTTACGGTTGATACACGAACCAATTCTGGGAGCCCTTCACCAAGGTAAACTTTAATCGTATCCCAAAGTGTTGCGCCACTAGCTTGTGCTGCTTCAATAACGCCACGGTCAAGATCTGCAAGTACCACCTGTACTTGACGTGCAAAGAATGGGAAAGTCGCAGCTGACAATGGAACCAAGGCCGCTGTCATACCAAGGTTAGTCCCCACGATAAAGTAAGTGAAGCCTTTCAAAATTGCCAAGAGGATGATGAAAGGAATGGCACGGAAGATTGAAGTGATTTTATCCAAGATTTGGAAAACAAATTTATTTTCAATGACTCCACGAGGACCTGTCAATACCAAGAAGAGCCCCATAACAAGACCAAGAAGCCCCCCAATGATGAAGGAAATAACCGTCATATAGAGAGTCGCATAGATGGCGTCTGGCCAAGAGTTAACCCCCTGCATACCAATACGATAAATATCTGGAAAGTTTTGTTGAATCCAATCTGCCATTATTGGGCTCCTTTCTTAAGTACTTGCAAGCTGACACCTGCATTTTCAATCGCTCTTTGGGCAGCAAGAACCTTATCTGCCTCACCATCCAATACAACGACCAATTCACCAACAGGTGTATCACCTAGAATCTCAAGGTTACCGTAAAGGATGTTACTTGAAACTCCGTAATCTTTGAAAATTTCAGTCAAGAGTGGCTCATCTGTTGAAGAACCAGCATATTTAAGTTGAACGAGAAGGGCTGAGTTTGGTAAGTTTTTCACTACGGGTTGTGCATTAATCTTAGCCAAGGCATCTTCAATCCCTGCAGCAGTTTCAATAAATTCTTGTGTCAAATCTTCTTGTGGATTTGAGAAGATATCAAGAACACTGCCCTCTTCTAAAAGTTGACCATTTTGCATAACAGCCACACGGTTACAAATGTCTTTAACAATTTGCATTTCGTGGGTAATCATAACCACTGTCAAACCAAGCTTTTTATTCAAATCCTGCAAAAGTGAAAGGATCTGCTTAGTTGTTTTTGGGTCAAGAGCTGAGGTAGACTCATCTGAAATCAAGATTTCAGGATCATTGGCCAAGGCACGGGCAATCGCTACACGTTGTTTTTGACCACCTGACAACTGTGCAGGATAGTTTTCGGCACGATCAGCCAAATCAACCAATTCCAAAAGACCACGAATTTTTTTGTCTTTTTCTTCATTGCTTAATTTAGAATGACGAAGAGCAAAAGCTACATTTTCATAAGCCGTCTTTTGAGCCATAAGGTTAAAGTGTTGGAAAATCATCCCAATCGTTTGACGTTTCTGGCGCAATTCTTTTGTCGATAATTGGACCTTACCATCTGCAAAAGTCACATCTTTACCGATAGTGATTTTACCAGCTGTAGGCACTTGCAAAAGATTGATCGCACGCACAAGGGTAGATTTACCAGCCCCTGAATAACCAACAATTCCGTAAATATCACCTTTCTCAATCTGGATAGACACATCCTTAACCGCTTGAATAGTGCGGCGTTTCTGCGTAAAGGTGATATCAATATTTTTCAAATCAATAATGACATTACTCATAACTTGCAATTAACTCCTTAATTAGTTCAATGTGGGTGTAGTAATCTGCTAGACTAACATTTTCATCCCCACCATGGTCACGACTGTTAGCATTCCCTATACCAAAGGCTGCCATAGGAACACCCAAAGCCTGATGAATCATATGCATAGGCCCCGTACCTGCTGCTGTTGGAAGGACAGCGACACCTTCTTCATAAAAGCCTTTTGCTAACTCAATAACATTGACAATAGCTGGATCAGACATATCACTTCGATAACTTTCTTCACCAAGAGTGAAGGTTACCTTGATACGGTCAAATCCTTCTTTTTTGAGGTGAGCCTTAATACACTCCAAAACGTACTCAGGTGTCAAGCCAGGGACCAAACGCATCTCCATCTTAGCTCTGGCTTGAGCTGGTAAAATGGTCTTAACCCCTTGCCCCTGATAACCTGTTGAAATTCCCTCAATAGAAAGAGCTGGCTCAAAATAGTAAGTTTTTAAGAACGCTCGGCGGTCACTTTCTAAAATGGGTAGTTTTAAGCCGTAAATCCTACGAAGACTGTCTGCATTTTCAATGGCATAAGTTTCGATAAGATTCATCTCTCGTTCGTTTGGTTGGACAATCTTTTCATAGATGCCGTCGATAAGGATACGTCCCTGATCATCTCTCATGCTTGAGATAGCATTGAGCAAGTACCATGACGCCGATTCAATCACTGCACCAAATTTAGAGTGGATATCAACATCAGCACTCTCGACAGACAAGTCAAAGGTAATAATCCCCTTGTTGCCACCTGTGATTTCCAATTGACCTTTACTATTTCGGTTCCCTTGCTCCCAAACCAATAGGTCTGCTGGAAGAAGATCATCTCGGTATTTTTCTAAATATTTTTCAAGGTCTGTTGATGCAGATTCTTCAGCACCTTCCATCATAAACGTAATATTTACAGGAAGATCTCCGACCTCACGAATATACTTACGAAGAGCTGTCAACCGAGCTGTGATATGGCCCTTATCATCGTCGACACCACGACCATACATATATCCCTTTCGAACAGTCAGACGGAAAGGTTCATCGGTCCATGGCTGATCATTGTCCGCAGGAACAGTGTCATAGTGTTGATAGAAAATAATTGTTTTCGCTTCTGGATTTGGACTCTTGAATTTCGCCAAGACAAAAGGTGCCGTATGGGTCTCGTCAATTGTCACCTCTGCGCCAACACCAGAGAAAATCTCACCAAGGTAAGCAGCTACATCATAGAGACCAATATTTTGAGCAAAAATAGATTTTTTAGAAATCAAAGTCCGCAAAACTTCAAAATAGTGCTGAGCAATTTCATCGTTACGAAATTTTCGTAACTGCTCTTCTTCACTTGAAAATGCCATCAAATCGTCTCCTTCATACACGACAAAACGGCGTGCTCTCACACGCCCTCTGTCCTTAGCTTATTTCTTTGAATTAGCTTTCAATTGATCTTGTGTTGGGGCACCTTTCCATGCTGGAAGGTCAACCTTGTTAGATGCATCATAGATGATTTGCGCTACTTCATCATTTTGGTAGGCTTTAATCAAAGTCTTGATAGCATCAGCTTTATTTGATTTTTCCCAATCTTTATTAGCTGCAATGATATTGACCCAATCTTTCAAATCTTGGCTTGGATCTTCTTGGAAGAGAGTTGTGTCATAGTCAACGTTTTGTTGTTGTGCGTATGAGTTGTTAACAACTGCTGCATCTACTGATGAAAGAGTTTGGGCAGCTTGTTCAGCTGCGATTTCTTTAATATCCAATTTCTTTGGATTTTCAGAAATGTTCTTGATAGTTGCCAATTCACCATCTTTAACATCCAACTTAATCAAACCAGCTGTTTGAAGGAGTGTCAACGCACGGCTTTCGTTTGTACCATCATTAGGTACTGAGATAGTAGCTCCATCTGGAAGCTCTTTAACATCTTTATACTTAGCTTTTCCGTTTTCAGTACCTGAGAAAAGGTGGATTGGGCTAAGAAGTGTGTCAGCTGCCGCAACAACATCACCTTTATTTTCTTTGTTCCAGTTGTTCAAGAAATAAATGTGTTGAAAAGCATTAACATCGATTTCGCCGTTTTTAAGGGCTTCATTTGGTTGGTTGTAGTCTGTGAACTCTTTCAACTCGATAGTAACACCCTTGTCTTTAGCCAATTCTTTGACTTTATCCCACAATGGCTCAGTAGTGTCATCCAAAGTCATGACACCAACTGTTAATGTTTTATCATCTTTAGCTGATTTGTTACCGCCAGCACCACAAGCAGCCAAAGCTACTGTTGAAGCGACTGCCAATCCTGTAATTCCAAGAATTTTTTTAAGTTTCATAACGAACTCCCTTTAATTGTTTTAAGTGTAAAATTATTATCCCATAGGATAAGAATTGTAGCAAATTGTTTATATTTGTATATATCTATAGTTTTTAACTATAACATGTCCTAGATTTTAATTATATGAAAAAGCTGAGATTCATTCCCAGCTCCTTTCTTATTTTTTGCTTGGAACTTTCAAAGCGTCTTTAGTTGGAATATAATCTTTGTTTCCAAGGAATTTTTCAGCCAACTTAGCCAAAGTACCATCTTTTTGGAGTTCTTCCAAACGTTTGTTTACAAATTTTTGAAGGTCTTTTTGGTTATCTGCGAACAAGAAGTAGATGTATGGTTGTTGATCAGATTTAAGCTCAATCGTCTTCAAGTTGCTCAATTTATTGTTTTTGATGATTGCATTAACAGTTGGTGCATCAAAGATCTTGAAGTCATACTTACCTTCATTCAAACTTGTCAACATTTGTGTAATATTTTCATTTGTGTAGTTAAGTTCAACTGGCTTGTCTGAATGTTTCTCATTAAACTCTGTCAATTGAGTAGCTGTCGATGTTCCTTGAACAACCTGCGTTGAGTGTCCAGCAATATCATCATATTTCTTAATATTACTATCTTTTGGAACAGTCAAAACAGCTGGTGTGGTACCAATTGGATACGAGAAGAGATATTTTTGGTCACGTTCTTCTGAATAAGAGATATTGTTCCCAGCCATTTGGTATTTAGCTGAGTCAAGACCTGTGAAGACTGAAGACCATTCTGTTTTTTGGAATTTCACTTCATATTTGTCAGAGTCTTTGAAGACTGCTTTGGCAACTTCCACATCGTAACCAGTCAATTCACCGTTTTCTTCATATGAGAACGGTGCTGTTGTCCCAACAGTGGCAAAGTTAATTGTTTCTTTAGCACCTGAAGATTTAGATGCTTCTTTTGATGATTTAGATGAACATGCAGCAAGCAAAGCTACTGAAGCAATGGCTACACCCGTAATTCCAAGAATTTTTTTAAGTTTCATAATACTCTCCTTTGAGATTGATTGTTTTTATTGTAACAGAATTCACTAAGCTTAACTAATACTTAAACATAATCAAGGTGATAAGAAAATACTATCACCTAAAAATATCAATTGTTTGACAAAGAAAAAAGTAGGAAACCTAGAACGATTTCCTACTTATCCTTATTAATAATGTGACAAACGCTCAACTACTTGCTGGTTACTGAGCACTTCCTGGACAGGAAAGAAATCAGCTTTGCCATCTTCGAAAAGAAGAACATCAGCCTTTTCATGATGAAGGTGCTTGAAGTGGTGAGCAGACATGATAATGGTTTTTCCAGCTGAATGAAGGTCATGTAGAAGTTCCCTAAAAAATTCTTCATATTCTTTAGAAAGATTATTGAAGGGTTCATCAAGAATATACACATCTGGATTCGTTACCATGATACTGGCAAAAGCCACTTTCTTCTTTTCTCCACCAGACAGTTGATAGGGAACGCGATCCCTTAAATCTTCAATTTTAAGCAGGGATAGCGTGTCTTGAACGCGCTGTGAGACTTCTTCTTCGGTTAGACCTAGCTGGCGAGGACCAAAAGCAATCTCATCATAGACAGTACTATTAAATAACTGACTATCCACATCCTGAAAGAGGATTCCGAGGCGACTATAAAAATCTCGTTTTTGACGTTTGTCCTTCAGCCATTCTTTGAGGTCCTTCCCTAAGAAAAGAATGCGACCAGATTCTTCCTGCTTGAAGCCAGTTAATAAACTGATAAGACTTGATTTTCCAGTCCCATTTTCCCCCATCAACATCACATATTGTCCTTGTCTAATCTCCAAATCAAGACCAGTAAAGACCTTTTTTTGTTCATAGGCACAGGCCACTTGTTTCAATTGAAACATCTCATCCTCCTAACAGAATCTGTCCTAAAATCATTGCTACTAGACCTATCAAGGCCAGCCAGTCCTTCCATGTGAATGACTGTGATGACTTGACATACTCACCAACAAAGCAACGTGCTTCCATGGCTTGAGTCAGTTCCTCACCATAGCGTATAGCTTTAAGGTATAAAATTCCCCAGATATTACTTCCAATCCGGAAACGATGGTTGCCGCCAAAGCTTCGTGCTTCAATCCCTTTGAGCAAATCCATTAATTGTTTTCCAAAGACATCGATATATTTTATGGTGATATCTAACTGGAGCAGAACAAGATCAGGAAAATGCAACCCTTTTAATGCCACTAGCATCTCACTTATTGTACTTGTCTCTGAATAATAAGCAATGGCTACGGCAATCAAAGGAAGTCTAAAAAGAAAGAGCGATTGACCTCCGCTAAGTAAGAGATGCGGTAGATAAAGAACGAGAGGGAAAATCAACAACACTACAGTTTTTTTCAAAGTTCTTACTAAAACAGAATGCGGTAAAAAAGCCACGCCAGCTCCTAAAAACAAGGCTAAAATCCACAAAACTGTGAGATTTCGGCTAATTCCCACTGAAACAAGTAAGAAAAAGAGAAGTAAAACCTTAGCTGTTGGATGAAAGACTGATGCTACTTTTAAAGGATGCGTTTCAAACTTTTGAAGAAGAGCTTCCAGATGGTGACGATTCCGGATAAGAAAGTTATTTCTACCGACTTTAGTGACTACTGGGCGCTCTTCCGACATCCAATCTGGCAGAATCATTTTTCAACCTTTCTACCGAAAATCAAGCGATAGAGGATGAAGAAAATCAAAACAGCAGAGGCAGCGCTCAGGATATAACCCAAAACTTCTGGAATGCCTGCGATACTATAATCTGGGAAGAGGGCATTGAATGAAAAACCATTCAACATTCCTTTTGGCGCTTGGGCTTCCACATGGTAATGAGACAATTTTTCTACCAACTCTTTGACATCCCATTCTGCAAAGGCTGTTCCCGTCGCCAATAAACCAAGTGGCGTTAGGATAATTAAGGCTAAGATAAAGAGCAATAAAGGACGTAGTTTCTTAGTCGTTATTTCCTGAGTATTATCAATATTCAAACGTTCAATGAATTCTTGAACACCGGCTGTGAAAAATCCTTCTACCAGGCCGATAAGCAGGTGAGTCAAGCCCATTACTGGAAGCGTCACTCTCAAAGGGTATGGATTGTAAAGCGGATTACCACTGCTATCTTTAAAGAGAATCGGTTGAATTCCTAGTAAAACCGCAACAGTCAGGGCTGCAACTACAATTCCAATATAACCTCCAAAAAAGCTAGCAATTATCCTGTTCTTTGTCCACTTATTCAAGAGTTTATAAACAGCATAACCCACAAATGGCATGACAACAGCCATACAAAAGGCATTCGCACCAAAGGCCAAAATCCCACCATCACCAAATAGCAAAGCCTGCATAGCTAGAGCCACACTAACTGCTAAACAGGAGGCCCAAGGTCCTAATAATATAGCAATTAGCACTGCCCCAACAGCATGGGCACTCGTTCCACCTGGGGCTGGAAGATTAAACATCATGATAAGGAAGGACAAGGAAGTCCCGATTCCCAACATAGGAATCGTTTTTTTATCAGTGTCAACCTTTACCTTCACCTCCTTGACAGCCTTATACCAAATAGGCAACATAACTGCTCCCATTGCCGCACAAGTCGTAGGGCTTAGGTAATTTTCAGGAATATGCATTTTTTATCTCCTCATATCATTTTTTCTCAAATTCAAAGGGGTTAATCCATGTATTTCTTGTCTAAAATAGTCTGCACAGGCATAAATGACGCGACGATTATCCTCGGCAGTTTTTCCTAAGATACGTAACACCAGACCCGGGATATCTAAGGATGAAATAGCAAAATCAGACTCTAAATTCAGATTTTCTAAGTGCTTCTGCAAAGCCTTAACAAAAGCCTCGTCAATATTTGGTGACACCATTACCAAACTATTGTAATTACGCCAGCCTTCAAAATAACCAAGTTTAAACATATCTTGTTTCTGAGGTTCTAAGAGAGTCTGATCGCTATAAACAAGCTCATTATCTTGGTAAATCTGTGTCAAATTACGAAAACAATGGTATTGAAACGGTAGATCCTCATGAGACCAACCTGCCGTTACACCATCTGAATAAATCAAGTGAGCAGACTTATCCATATCAATACGACTTGTTTGGAAATAGCGTGATTTTAAATAGGGAATAACTTCATCAGCCATGTACTCCAAATAACTATTTTCTTCAAGTGTGATAGACGTATTCTGTTGTGTCAACTGTCCTTTCTCACACTTGTAAACATAAGTAGGTGTCTGAGTGGTCACCAAGGCATGAGCATCTTTATTAACATCAATGATCACTTGATACTGCTCACCCTCGACAAAGCCCCCACCCATATTAATTAGGAAATAGTAAGGAACGCCATTGGCATCTGAATTATCTGCCGATACTCGAGAGTTGCCTTCTTGGTATTTCTTGTGGGAAATTGTACGACCATTTCGATTTGAAAATCCAAGATGGACAAAGCCATCATATGCTTGTGTCATCTTACAAGTCCTCTAGTAGGAAATTCTTACGAATCCATTCTTCCACTTCCTTAACATTGTCATCATTATTCAAATTTGTGAAAATGAAAGAATCTTCGTTACGGAAATGAAGGGTATCTTCACGCATACGGTCTAGGTTGGCTCCAACATAAGGTGCAAGATCAGTCTTATTAATCAAGAACAAATCACTCTTAATCATCCCTTGACCAGCCTTACGTGGGATTTTTTCACCCTGAGCAACGTCAATAATATAAATGGTAAAATCAACCAAATCAGGGCTGAAGGTTGCAGCCAAGTTGTCTCCTCCACTTTCAAGGAAAATAACATCCAAATCATGGTTAAAGCGCTCTTGAAGAGTTTCAATCGCTTCAAAGTTCATAGAGGCATCCTCACGAATCGCAGTATGAGGACATCCACCAGTTTCTACACCAATGATACGGTCTTCGTCTAAGCTTGAATTTTTAGCTAAGAAAAGGGCATCTTCTTTTGTATAGATATCGTTAGTAATAACTGCTAAATTTAAGTCGGACATACGTCGTGTAAGACGCTCAAGCAAAAGGGTTTTACCTGAACCAACAGGTCCACCAACTCCAATAATTACAGTACGTTTTGTCATTGTTTTTTCCTCTCAACCTTGTTGATATTTTAGGACATGAATAGGCGGAATACCTGTGTTTCATGTTTCATCTGAGCTAATTCAAGACCAGGCGTATTGGCCCCAAGGTAGGACGCATCCAATTCTTGAATTTCTTGTGTCATTTTTTCTAATTGTGAAAAGCTACGTAAAACAATCTCCTGTCCAGCAAACTGTCCAAGGGGAATGGCACGCACAGCATTTTGAACCATCGTCGAAATCACACTATAGCCATAAAGTGCTATGGCTTCATTACATCCCAAGCCCTTGTTAAACACATAGAGCGCAAAGACAATAGCTGGATTGCCGAAGACCACACCCTTACGTATTTTAGACTGATAGTCATCCAATACCGGAATAGCATGAAGCCTTTGAATGAGTCGAAGCATTTGCTTAGCAATCATCTTAGTTCCCTGTCTTGTTTCACGCGCTTGCGTCGAAACTGTCAAGACCTTATCATAATGCCAAACCTGCTCTATGTTATCTGTAACCATAGCATCATAAACCAGTTTGATTACAAGACCTTCACCATATTTAAACTGACTAGCTAAATAGGCTTCTTGCCACTCTTCGTAACCTTTATCATCTGTTACAGTGTCTTCACGTAGATAATTTTCCATCCCAAATGAGTGGTTAAATGATCCAATTGGAAAGGTTGAATCGACAATTTGCACAATTTCAAGATAATCTTGCAAAGACACATTAGCAAAGGGATTAATGTTCATGGGCAGTTAAATTCACATGGCGTAGGGGTTTATCAAGGACCACTTCTTCAATCGTGTAGGCAATCTCTTTTTGAGTCAAGACTTGCTCTACTACTGGGTCAACCTCTAAATAAATCTTGGCATCTTTCACCTCAATTGGTTTATGAGTATTCCCAAGAATGTGAGCTGTGATTCCCATTTCATCCATATCTTTAGGTGAGATGACAATCAAATCCTGTGACTCAACACCAATAGCTAGAACATGGTGATCATCGATAAAAAAGGCAGAGCCATTTTGCAATTTTTGTCCCTTATCAAGACGAATACCAAATTCATTCCCATGATCACTCTTCACTCGAATAATTTTTTTGTTAAGATCGTCACTCGAAAGAATGACTGTTTCAATATGGTATTTGTCCACATCGATATCCTTAACAAGAGCATCTACTTTTGTAAAAATCATACTTTTTCCTTTTCTATTACATTTTAAAAGTCTAGCATCAGACTCATATAGCAACCTAATAAAGTACTAAAAACGTTATGGCTGTAAAATACAAAAGAGGTTGGAGGAAGAATTCCAGCCTCATGTATATAGCGTTTTCCTTAGAACAAGAAATAACGTTGAGACAATGATGTCGTATGGATTGGCTCACAAGTAACCAACTCATCATCAATAAAGACATCAAAGGTCTGTGGATCGATACGGATTGTTTTTGGAGCGTAGTCATTAAGCTTCATATCACGCTTAGTCAAGTTACGTGTATTCTTAACAGGAAGAACAATCTTATTCAAACCAATTTCTTCTTTGATACCGTGATCATAAGCATATTGAGAGACAAATGTAAGATTTGTTTCATGAACCGCTTGACCGTAAGCACCATATAATTTACGCATGATACGTGGTTGAGGTGTTGGAAGACTTGAACCAGCGTCACCCATAACACCATAAGTTAACATACCACCCTTAAGCACCAACTTAGGTTTTGCACCAAATTGTGCTGGTTCCCAGATAACCAAATCTGCAAATTTACCAACTTCTACAGAACCGATATAGTCTGCAATACCATTGGTGATGGCAGGGTTAATTGTATATTTAGCCACGTAACGTTTAATACGGTTATTATCGTTAAACTCTGAATCCCCTTCAAGTGGACCACGCTGAGCCTTCATCTTATCAGCTAGTTGCCAACAACGCATTGCTACTTCACCGACACGTCCCATTGCCATGGCATCTGAAGTCATGATACTAAGGGCTCCCATATCGTGAAGAACATCTTCTGCAGCCACAGTTTGTTTACGAACACGTGATTCGGCAAAGGATACGTCTTCTGGGATTTTTGGATCCAAGTGGTGACAAACCATAACCATATCTAACAACTCACCAATAGCATTTGTAGTATATGGGTTAGTTGGGTTAGTTGATGATGGCAAAATATTTTCCTTACCTGCAAAGACCATAATATCTGGAGCGTGCCCACCACCAGAACCTTCGGTATGGAAGGTATGAACGGTACGACCTTGGAAAGATTCCAAAGTATTTTCCATAAATCCACCCTCATTCAAAGAGTCGGTGTGGACCGCAAAAGAAACATCGTATTTATCCGCAACTTTAAGGGAATTATCAATTCCTGCATAAGTCGCACCCCAGTCCTCGTGTGTCTTAATTCCTGCTGCACCAGCTTTAATTTGCTCTTCAACCACTTCAGTCTCAGAACCAACACCTTTGGCAAGGAAACCAAAGTTAGCAGGCATATCATCAACAGCTTGCAACATACGAGTAATATGAAATTTACCTGGTGTACATGTTGTTGCATTACTACCGTCGGCGGGACCAGTACCACCACCAAAGAGGGTCGTAATTCCATTATCCAAACCAAATTCAGGAAGGTCAGCAGAAATATAATGTACGTGGAGGTCAATACCACCTGCAGTCACAATCAAACCTTCTGCAGCAATGGCTTCTGTACTAGCACCCACAACAAAGTCCACATTGTCCATTGTATCTGGGTTACCACCGCGACCAATAGCAACAATCTTACCATCACGAATACCGATATCTGCTTTAATAATACCTGTATAGTCAATGATGGTTGCACCTGTAATAATGGTATCAACAACTGATGGATTGTCACGTGTTTCCGTAGCACTAACACCCATACCATCACGCAAAACTTTACCGCCACCGAACTTAGATTCCTGTCCATAAACAGTAAAGTCTTTTTCAATGGCTGCAAAAAGATTGGTATCTCCAAGACGTACGCTATCCCCTACAGTTGGTCCATAGTGTTGAGCATACTCTTCACGATCCATTTTAAAACTCATCGATTTGTCCTCTTTCTAGTCTAAGAAACCATTGACCTTGTTATTGAAGCCAAAAATACGACGTTTCCCTCCAAAGTCAATAAGTTGTACTGTTTTCGTTTCACCTGGCTCAAAACGAATGGCTGTACCTGCTGGAATATCTAGACGTTTGCCTCGCGCCTTTTCACGATCAAATTGAAGACCAGCTTCGTTTGCTTCATAAAAATGGTAGTGAGAACCCACTTGAGCAGCACGGTCACCCACATTTTTCACTTCAAGACTAATGGCTTCGTAACCACCGTTATAATCAATTGGCTCACTCGCCACATGGTATTCACCTGGAATCATTACACTTCTCCTTACTGAATAGGATCATGAACAGTAACCAGTTTTGTACTGTCCGTAAAAGTAGCTTCAACTTGAATCATTGGAATCATTTCTGCAATACCTTCCATAACATCTTCACGTGTTAAGAGATTGCGAGCTTCATCCATCAGTTGGGCAACAGTTTTACCTTCTCTTGCACCTTCAAGCACATAGTCAGTGATTAAAGCAACTGTTTCTGGATGATTCAATTTGATTCCTTTGTCTTTACGTCGTTGAGCAATCATAGCCGCAAGGCTAATCATCATTTTTTCCTGCTCGCGCATTGTCAATTGCATCGTTTTTCCTCCTTAAATCAATGCTTACCACTTGCCCCAAAGCATCAAAAGCCCTGGAATCCAAGCTGTTACAATTCCTTCAAAAATAGCTAGGTAAGGGACAAATTTTCCTAGATTCTTCTTAAGATTAATTTCAATAAAGGCAGTTAGCCATAGGATACCCCACAAGAACCAAATAATACCATACCAAGCATTACCACCGTATCCAGATGTTAAGCAAAGAATCCCTGCTGGTAGCGTATTAATTGCCACAAATAAACTAAACCACCCATACAAACGTTGATCAAAATCGAAAATCGTATTGATCGCTGAGTAAAGATAGGTGAAAGCAAATAAAAGACCAGTAGCGCTACCATAAAACCATTCAGCGCCTTGCCCTGTACAAGCTCCGTAAGCAATGACAATAATGTTGAGAATCAAACCCAGACCACCCGTAAAGATATTCATGACAACATTTGATTTATCAGGAATACCCTCTAAACGATGGAGTCCATTACTCATCAAAACCATACCAACATAGAGTAGGATGACACCTAACATAAGAACCTCCTAAGTTTTTTATGTTAATATCATACTACTTTGAAAACACATGTCAACGAATTTTCAGAAATTTTGCAACATTTAGATGGTAGTCAATCTAACATATAGTGTCAAAAAATGACATCACCTTTAGTGATCCTCGATAGAAGTCCTTTGCTCAATCCCAGATAAACAAACAGTTAATCTCTAAAAAACTATCTTTAGCATTTGACAGTTTCTGACAATATAGCCCGTACAATCTATCATTCAATGTAAGCATAATATTTTTTTCTCGCCTATTTTTGCAACTCATTCTCCAGACCTAAGTCCATAGACCTATTTTTAGTAATTTTACAGTTAGGTGACAAAATCGAACATTTTTTATGATAAAGTCTTTTTTGGACTAACATCCAAAAGGAGAATTATGATGGAAACAAATAACTATACTACTAATTTACAGCTAGTCTCCCAGGAATATTCCGACGAAAAGACTAGTCTTCAAACCAGAACCAAGAAACTCTTGGAATATTTTTCACCAAAAGACATTTGGAAAATTAAGGGACTGATTGTCGCCTGTCTCGTGGCCTGCTTCCTATATGTCACTTACTTGACCCATTTTTCCTTTGCCTTTCCAGCAACCCTTGTCTTGATAAGTACGATTGAACTGGGCTGTCGTCTATTAGGTGGAAAAGCAAAGGGAATGCGACTTGAATCGGCAATGTTTATGGTCACTAGTCTACTACAAGGTTTACAAATTAGTCTTTGGGGTCTGCACGACAACTGGGGGAGCGCTCAGATTCTTTGCCTTCATGCGAGTATCCTCCTTTACTTAATGGCACGTACTGGACAAAGTAGTCAAGACCGTTTGGGAATTATGGTTTGGCTAGACCTCATATACACTAGCTGCATCTTCCCACTGAAATATTTCTTTATCGGAGCCTGGACACTACTCTATAAAACAGCACCTAAACAAGAAATCTCTGAAGAAGAAAAACACGCAGTTCAGAACCACAAATGGATGATTCTCATTAGTATCATGATTGCCTTGGTACTGACTGTATTCGCTGCTAGTCAGCTTAGTCAGGTCTTGCCTGCTTTCGGACAACTTTGGCAACTGTTCTTCCAGACACTTGCTACTCTACTTGATTTCACTATCACCTTCAAGGATAACGGATTATTGTTCTCTCGTTTAATAACCAGTATCCCTCTGGCTCTAGGACTTTTTGCTCAACTCGGTGCAACCTATTTGGCAAAAGAAAAGCCACTTAGTCAAAAACGATTTGAAGGCCGTCTTAAAACAACCCGTCAGTTTCCAAAAGTAGCAGCTTATATCGTACTCGGAAGCCTCTGCCTTACTTATGCCCTATTCATATTAACTGCCACTAGTCAAATGGGAGAACTCCTTTCTCTCAACCAAGTCAACATTCCAGCTCATCAAGCCTCACATATTGCCGTTCAGGGCTTCTGGCAATTAGTTCGAGTCTCTACTCTTAACTTGGGAATCCTAGCTGGACTTTACATTTTTTCTAAAGAAAACTTCTTCACCCACAAGGGGCTTCGTTTGTTGAGTACCCTACTCTTTACTTTTGCTAGCCTCTTTGCCCTTATCGCCGGCTGGAAACTCTTTGGCGTTTATATAGCACTCTATGGTGTAACGCCACGTCGCTTACTATCAGGTTGGTTTGTCACAGTACTCTTTATTTGGTGTGTCCTAACACTTATTAGACTTTATAAGCCTATCCAGGCAACCCGTCTCGCTGTATTTTATGCAACTATCAGCTTCACCTTGGTTAGCCTCTTAGGTAGCTTTATTTTATAAGAAAAAAGAGTGGAACTAGATTAACTAGTTTCACCCTTTTTATATTGGAGTTATTTTGAATCTCTTGTAGGAAAGGCATACATCACCCAAAGTACTACTAGTAGTGGTGTCGCTTTTAATACAATCCAAGCAACATTGAAATTGGCATCACGTAGACGACGAATCTGCATAGAAATGGTAGGAAGCGCCGTTGCTGCTATAAATAGAATGAAAGCTGTCAATGTAAAGCCAGCAGCTCTTGTTTCCCCAAGTAAGTCCATCAGTAGGAAAATCAAACTACCGATAATTCCATTAATCAAGACAACCCACCAATAGTCTGATCGTTTTGTACGACCATAAAAATCGAGATAGCCTAACCAAAAATTTTTATATGCCTCTAACATGTTTACACCTCTTAATAGTCTGCTACCAGTATACTATATTAATAAGATAGGTGCAAGATGTGAAAATTTAGACTTCTTAAGTTTTCTACATATATAATAGGAAGATTATTTTAAATAAACTGGAATAGATTGAAATTAGGACTGTCTGACTCAATCTGGCCACTCACCATGGTCACTACACGACTGACATGTTGACGTACACTATTGCGGTGAGCAATAAAAATCATTGTTCGTTTAATCTTAGCAAGATTAGCCATGACCCTGCTTTCAGTATCACTATCAAGACCACTGGTAGCTTCGTCAAAAATCAAGATAGGCTGCTTGGACAAGAGAGCCCTCGCTATAGCCAAGCGTTGTTTTTGACCACCTGATAGACCACCGTCTTCAGATACTTGGGTCTGAAAGCCTAGTGGCATTTTTTGAATATCCTCTAAGATATCAGCTTGTTGGCAAACTTTAAGAAGCTTTTTCTCGTCAACTTCTCCTTCAAATCCTAATAGCAGATTCTCTAAAATCGTCCCCGTAAACACATAGGTCTGCTGGGGAACGTAAGTCACCATTTGACGCAACTCCGCATGGCTAATGGCATCTTTATCTAGGGTTACATGACCACTAGATTTCGTATAATAACCTGACAACATTTTAGCTAAGGTCGTTTTTCCAGATCCACTTTTACCCATGAGGGCGATTTTCTCACCCTTATGAATCGTTAAATCAATCTTACTAAGAGTCTCTTGCTGATAACTAAAACGGTGACTGACTCCTTTAAAAGCAAGTTGTTTAAAAGATAACTCTTTAAGTTTTCCTTTTTCTTCCTTGTCCACAACATAAACTTCTTGAAGACGATTATTGGCGACTTTGGCTTGCTGAATTTTGGATTGGAGATTAATAATATTAATTAAAGGAGTTGTAAAATAATTCAGCAACATATTATAGGTAATCAACTGACCTGCAGATAGTTGCCCTTCCATGACCAATTGTGCCCCATACCAGAGGATAAAGACATTAGAAACTAACTGAACCCCTGTCTTTAACCCATCCTGCGTTAATTGCCACTTGGCCTTAGACAAGGACTTCTTCAAATAGTCATGGAATTTCACCTCAATTTCCCGATAACGTCTTTCCTCAACCCTCAAGGATTTTAAGGTTTCAATGCCTCGCAAATCATCAATAACAGCGGTATTGACCTGACTATTTGCCTCCATCAATTGATAATTTTCTTTCTCAAAAAGCTTATAGAATGCCACAATGATTAATACATAAAAAGGAACTACTGTGAGAGTCATCACAAAAAGTGACTGATTTTGTACAATAAGAGCCACAGCTAGAGTCATCACAATGGTCACATCTAGGAAAATCGATAAAATAGTTGAAGCTAGAGCATCTATAATAGTGTTAGCATCCCCAAAACGTGACGTGATTTCACCAGTACGACGTGAACTAAAGAAACTAATAGGCAAGGAAAGGACATGCTTGATATAAGGAAGAATGACAGCAATGGACAGGTAATTACCCAATCGATGTAGAAGATAATCTTTGAAAAAAGTAAAAACTTGTTGAGCAAGATAAGAGATACATAAGCCTAGCGAAATCATAGTCAGAAGATTATTGGCCCCCTGAGGAATCAAGCGGTCGATAATAGCTTGCAAATAATAAGAACCAATAATATTAACAAGGGTCACTAGAAAACTTAATAAGACAATAACTGCAATCAAACCCTTACGACGAAACAAAATTGGTAAAAATGAAAGAAGTCCAGGTACATCTTCTTTGTATTTAGTATAGGCTTCTCCTGGAACAAAAAAGAGAGCAACTCCCGTCCACTCTTTGGCAAATTCCTCTAAGGGCATTTTAATGACCTTCTTGCTAGGATCTGGATCACCAATAACAAGCTGCCCCTTGATTTGACCAAACACCGTATAATAATGTTGCAGCCCACCTTCTTTAACCACATGTACAATAAAAGGATAAGATAGGTTTTCTTGTTTAAACAAGTCTAAATCCGCACGAATAGCCTGAGTTTCAAGACCCAACTGCTTGGCCGCTTCCACCAAACCAAGCGCAGAGGTACCTTCACGAGAAGTCTGAGCCAACTCTCGCAAATAAGCTAAACTATAAGATGAACCATAGTGTTTAAGAATCATGGCCAAGGCAGCGACACCACAATCACGCTGATCAACCTGTGAAATATATGGATATTTTGACATGGTGACTCCTTATTAAAGACAACCTGCAAAATAAGGCAAGATAGTGATAAGTAGTGAGAATAGTGTAAATAATTTTAGTTTTTTCAAAATAAAACTCCTTTTAACTGTTATTTATGTTTCTATAGTAAACATTTAACCATTAAAAAAGTAGTGACATTTATGTCACCACCATTTCTATAAACCATCTGCCGCTTTACCTGCCTTTATACTTTCTTCTAGTACCGAGTCTTCTAAAACGGAAGCAAACATTATGGCCTTATCGTAATTTTCTGCAGCCTCTTTCTTGTTTCCTTTATGAAGAAGTTCATATTTGGCTTTGAGAACAAAAACACTAGGTTTATAGCTATAGAATTGTGATTTTTCTATAACAGCTAAGGCTTTATCCACAACTGTTAAGAAGTCTGAGAAGGAATTGTGAAAAATCTTCAAAGCAGCGATAGCCATCAAATCATTAAACAAAACAATATTATAGACATCATCTGTCCAAATTTCCTGATTTAATACTCTCTTTACGATTCTTTCAAAAAGTTTTTTATCATACTGTTTTCTTCCATAAAGATGGAAGAAATAGTAGTCAATAACTAATAAATCGTTAGTTGAGAATTTCCTCTTCCTTTTGACTTGTTCAAACAAGTCTTCATATATCTCCTCAACTTTAGGACTCTCTTCCCAACTAGTAAAACTCAAAATATTTTCCAAAATATCTAGAGTTAACAATTCTTCTTCTGGAAGAAGTTCAAAGAATTTCTCATAGACCTCCTCAATTAAGGCAAGTTTAGCCTTTATTCTTTCTGGATTTCTATACGTTGGAAACTTAATCAGACGATTCTTCATCTCGTAGTATTCGTCAGGGATAGTGATATTATCATGATCCAATAAATCGGTCATATTTTTTCCTAGACGTTTTGCAATATAAGATAATTTATCCAAAGACGGGAGCGACTCCCCTTTTTCAATGCGAATTAACTGACGAACAGTCAATTCCGCACCATCTAAACATAGCACTTCACGTGACATCTGCTGGCGTTCACGCTCAGTTTTGATTCTTAGTCCAATGCTGTCTTTTATGTTCAAGAGACACTCCTTTATTTCGAAATTTTAAAAACATTATATCATAATTATAATATAATTAATATACAATTAATGCATTTTTAATAGAACAATAGTGAAAATAAGCTATTTTTATACATTTTATATAGGAAAGACCTTCCTTTGTATCAAAAAACATGCAGTTCAAAACTACATGTTTTTTTATTTCTGTTTACTTTGGAATCGCCATTCAAAGCGAATGCGGTCATAAGTTGGATAAATCGCATTAAGCAAACCAAAGGCTAAGGTAAAGCCAGCTAAAACATCTGTTGGATAATGAACTCCTACATAAATACGCGAAAGTCCAACAAGGAAAATCAGAAGCCCAGTAATAGCATAAACTACTATTTTAGATTCTTTTTTCTCCAAACGCTGAGCAAGGACAATGGCAATTGCTCCAAGAATCATAAAAGTTCCCAAAGAATGACCACTAGGGAAAGAATAACCACTAGCATGCACTAAATGCGTAATTGATGGACGCTGACGCTGATAAATATACTTCAAACTTACAATCAAGATACTAGCGAGAAGCCCACTGGCTCCCACAAAGATAGCTTCTGATTTATACTGACGTAGATAAAGCCAGATGACTGCTACGATTGCAATAATAGCCTGTACAGGCGTATTCCCAAGTATGGTAATAGTTTTAAAAAAGCGTGTCAATCCTGCTGGTAAGCCTCCTCGAACCCAAGTTTGAATGTTGCTATCAAATCCTGTCAAGGCTTCAGGATAGAACTTAACCATATAACCGAGAGCAACAAATAACAATAAGGCAAAAGAAGCATAAATATAATGTGTGTGTGTGTGTTTCATATTTATAATTTTACTAGAATAGACTTAAGTGGAGCATAAATCAAAGCAAAGACTAGCGCAAAAATCAATCCTTCAAGTAAATTGAAAGGTACTACCATAGCGAAAAGGTATTTATAGAGACCTATAAATTGCGCAATATCAAAGTTGGCAAATTTAGCATAGAGTGGTACTGCATAAATATAGTTAAGAATAACCATAGCAACTGTAAGCAAAGCAGTTCCTAAAACAGAACCAAGAATATAATTCTTGCTTGTTTGATTTTTCTTCCAAAAATAGCTTAGGCCCCAAACAAAGACGCCTAGAGCAACAAAATTCATAGGAAGTCCAATCATTGATCCTGGTCCACCATTGTTTAGCAAGAGCTTCAACAATGAACGAAGCAAGAGAACACCGATGGCACTCTTAAAATCAAAGATGACCAAGGCAATAAGAACAGGAAGGATTGAAAAATCAACCTTCAAAAAATCTGCTGCTGGAATCAATGGAAATGAAAAATAAAGCAACAAGAATGAAACTGCAGATAAAATGGCAATGTAAGCCAATTTACGTGTGTTTGTCATAAAAAAATTCCTCCAAATTTTAACAATTTGAAAGAAGTTCCCAATGGATTTGCCCATGCCAAAAAAAGCCTACGCAAAAAGACTGGTCTTCTTCCATCCAGACTATACTGTCGGTTGAGGAATCACACCTCATCAGCTTGCGCTCGCGGACTTATCCAAAGAATCACCGCCGGTCGGGAGTTTCACCCTGCCCTGAAGACCTTTTAAGGATAACATAAAAAAACCTTGGTGACAAGGTTTTCAAATTATGGATTTCTAATCTGTTGATAGTCAATGACTATAATTATTCTTTTAAAACAAAATGAAGTATCTATTTTAATTTATCGTGTTGATAACGGTGACTCAGCTCTAGCCCCTCAAATTGTTGCTGACGAAGCGCTTCGTAAACAATCATACAAACAGTATTGGACACATTTAGACTACGCACATGTTCATCATTCATCGGAATACGAATAGCTTTTTCAGGATGCTCACGCATAAAATCTTCAGGTAGGCCTGTATCTTCACGACCAAACATAAAATAGTGGTCCTCACCATCGGCATAGGCCTCTTCTGAATAAGTCTTATCCGCAAATTTCGTGACTAAATGCAAACGACCCTCTTGATTTTTAGACATGAAATCTGCCAAATTGTCATAATAAGTGATGTCAAGCTTATCCCAGTAGTCTAAACCTGCACGTTTCATTTTCTTGTCATCAATTGGAAAGCCCATAGGACGGATGATATGAAGAGGGCTATTAGTCGCTGCACAGGTACGTGCAATATTTCCGGTGTTTTGTGGAATACGAGGTTCAAACAAGACAATATGATTACGTGACATCTCAATTCTCCTAGACATAAAAAATACCATGTCGCCCGGAGTCAAGCTCAGCAGACGACATGGTTGTGGACGTTCATTAGCTTAAATCATGACAGGTTAGATTTAAAATAACGAATCTTTGAATATATTTTAGCACTTCTGGTCTAAAAGTCAATACTATTTAAAGAAAAATTTCACCTTTATTCACTTAAATAGGAATAGTTGATAAAGCTAGCTGAAAAGGATGATTTTTCCGCTAAAATAGAGTATCATAGTAATGATTATTTGGAGGTAACTCATGCGTATTATTGTCGTAGGTGCCGGTAAAGTCGGTACCGCACTCTGTCGTTCTCTTGTTGAAGAGAAGCACGATGTTATTTTAATTGAAGAAAAGGAAGAGGTACTCAAACGCCTCAGCAAACGCTATGATGTTATGGGCTTTGCTGGAAATGGGGCTAATTTTAAAATTTTGGAACAAGCCGAGGTTAGCAACTGTGACGTCTTTATCGCAATGACCGATAAAGATGAAGTGAACATGATTTCAGCGGTTCTGGCTAAACAAATGGGTGCCAAAGAAACTGTTGTTCGCGTACGTAACCCAGAGTACTCTAATGCTTATTTCAAAGACAAAAACTTTCTTGGATTCTCATTAGTAGTTAACCCTGAACTTTTAACAGCTCGCTATATTGCCAATACAGTTGAATTTCCAAACGCCCTATCAGTTGAAACTTTTGCTAATGGACGCGTTATTCTTATGGCATTTAAAGTTACTGAAAATAGCCAATTATCTGGTATGACAATGGAACAATTCCGTAGGAAATTCGGCAATATTCTAGTTTGCACGATTCACCGTCAGGGTGAACTCATCATTCCAGATGGAAATGCTACCATGCAAATTGGGGATAAGATTTATGTCACTGGTAAACGTGTTGATATGGCACTTTTCCACAGTTACATCAAGCCAAAAAGCATCAAAAAACTTTTGTTGATTGGTGCTGGGCGCATCTCCTACTACTTGCTCAATATCTTGAAAAACAATCGTATTAAGGTCAAATTGATTGAGCAAAAAATGGACCGTGCGCAAACCTTTAGTCAGGTCTTCCCTGAAGTTTCTGTTATCTTAGGTGACGGTACTGCTAAAGACCTTCTTCTCGAGGAAAGTGCAGCCAGTTACGATGCCGTAGCTACCCTAACCGGAGTCGATGAGGAAAATATCATTACCTCTATGTTCCTCGAAAGCCTTGGTATTCACAAGAATATTACTAAAGTCAATCGTACCAGTCTTTTAGAGATTATCGATACACGTGAGACAACAACAATTGTCACACCTAAGAGTATTGCCGTTGACACTGTAATGCACTTTGTCCGTGGGCGTTATAATGCTAAAGATTCTAGCCTCGATGCCCTTCACCATGTGGCTAATGGTCGTATCGAAACCTTGCAATTCCAAATTAAGGAAAACAACAAAATCGCTGGGAAGAAACTTTCTGAGCTTGAATTTGCTAATGGTGTCCTTATCGCTGCTATTATCCGCAATGGAAAATCTATTTTCCCAACGGGAGAAGACAGACTCGCTATTGGGGATAAAATCGTGATCGTTACACTCTTACAAAATGTAACTCATATTTACGACTTGTTGAAGAGGTAAGCTGCCATGAATCGATCTATTGTCCGTTTTCTTATTGCCAAGCTCCTACTGATTGAGGCTGCTCTCTTGGTTGTGCCACTTATCGTCGCTCTTATTTATCAAGAAGATGCCAAAGTATTTGCCAGCATCTTGGGTACGATGGGGATTCTCCTCTTTCTCGGAGTGCTTGGTACTCTCTTTAAACCGAAGAACTACCATATTTACACCAAAGAAGGGATGCTTATTGTAGCCCTCTGTTGGGTGCTCTGGTCTTTCTTTGGAGGATTGCCCTTCGTCTTTGCTGGTCAGATCCCAAGTGTCATTGATGCCTTTTTCGAGATGAGCTCTGGTTTCACAACCTCGGGGGCTACTATTCTCACAGATACTGGAGTACTTACCCACTCCCTACTTTTCTGGCGAAGCTTCGCCCACTTGATTGGAGGGATGGGGGTATTGGTCTTTGCCCTAGCCATCATGAACAACAGTAAAAATGGTCACCATGAGGTTATGCGTGCAGAGGTGCCTGGTCCAGTATTTGGTAAAGTCGTTGCCAAGCTCAAAAATACAGCTCAGATTCTTTACATCATCTATCTGACTATGTTTGTTATTTTTGCTGTTATTCTCTGGCTTTGCGGTATGCCAATCTTTGATAGTATCATCACTGCTATGGGGGGCGCAGGTACTGGGGGATTTGCTGTCTATAATGACTCTATCGCCCACTACCACAGTGATCTGATTACCTATGTGGTTACTGTTGGTACCCTACTCTTTGGGGTTAACTTCAACCTTTATTTCTATATCCTCCTTCGCAAAATCAAGTTTTTCTTCCAAGATGAAGAACTACGTACCTACTTTGCGATTGTGGCTATTTCAACAGGTTTGATTTTCCTCAATATTTTTGGGATTTACCACAATTTGGCTGACTCTTTCAAATACTCATTTTTCGAAGTGTCAACTATCATCACAACAACCGGTTTTGGTCTAACGGATATTACCAAATGGCCACTCTTTTCTCAGTATATCCTACTCCTCCTGATGTTTATCGGGGGATCAGCAGGTTCTACTGCCGGTGGTTTCAAGATTATCCGTGCTATGATTATTGCTAAGATTGCACGAAATCAGACCCTGGCTAGTCTCTATCCTAATCGTATCCTGTCACTTCATATCAATGGAAGTGTTCTCGATAAAGAAACCCAGCACAGTGTTCTTAAATATCTAGCTGTATATGTACTCATTATACTAAGTTTAGTCACTGTTTTGTCACTGGATAATCAAGACCTCTTGATTGTGACAAGTGCTGCTGCTTCTACCTTTAACAATATTGGACCTTTACTTGGAACGAGTGATAGCTTTGCTATTTTCAGTCCTTTGTCTAAGCTTATCATGGGATTTGCTATGATTGCAGGACGTTTGGAAATTTATCCTTTACTACTCCTCTTCCTGCCAAAAACTTGGTCAAAAACTTAAGCATAGAAAAACTCCTTTGGATTCATTTATTCAAAGGAGTTTTATTACGTTTTAGACTAAAATAATCTGGCACCGGATCATCGCCAGTCTCTGATAAAGGGTGACATCTTAAGATACGGGCAACTCCCATAAGAACTCCCTTTAAACCGTGCATTTCTATTGCTTGGATCATATAAACCGAACAAGTTGGACGAAAACGGCAAGAGGGTGGAAATAGGGGAGAAATCCATCTCTGATAAGCCTTTACTAAGGCAATCAGAAATCTTTTCATTATTTAACCTTATTGACAGCAGCGTTATGAAGCTGACTGATTTCTTTCTTATTCAGACGGCGTGATTCACCTGGGCGAAGCCCTGTTAAATCAAGGGTACCAAAACGCGTACGTGACAACTTATCAACAAGCAAGCCCACTGATTCAAACATTTTCTTAACCTGGTGGTTACGCCCTTCATGAATTGTCAATTCAACAACTGAACGGTTCTTTTCATGGTCTACTTTGATAATATTGTAACGTGCTGGTTTTGTTTTCTTACCATCAATGACAACACCACGAGTCAAAGGACGAAGGTTCTCCTTGGTCGCAATACCTTTGACACGCGCCAAATAAACCTTGTCAATCTCATTACGTGGGTGAATCATCTTATCGGTAAAGTCACCATCATTAGTCAAAATAAGAAGCCCCGTCGTATCCCAGTCAAGACGACCAACAGGATAGATACGTTCCTTAACGTGGGGCATGAGGTCAATCACCGTCTTACGATTTTTCTCATCAGATACCGAAGAAATAACCCCTCGTGGTTTATTAAGAAGATAATAGACCTTCTCTTCATTATAAATTGGGCTACCATTTACCTCTACAATATCACCATTTTTGACAATTGTTGCCAATTCCGTAACGGTCTTACCATTTAGGGTCACACGACCCTCTTTAATCAGTTCCTCAGCCTTACGACGGCTGGCCACACCAGCGTGGGCAATATATTTATTAATTCGCATTCTTTTTCTACAGCTTAAGCTGTATCCTTTCTACCTAGCATCTCTGCTATGTTTCTTTATTTTTAATGATTAGTTTCAACAAGGTTTACTCTTAATTGTCCAAGTCCTCAAGTTCCTCTGAAGCATCTTCCCTAAAGAGACTCGTTTCTTGATCTTCAAGTTCTAGTTGATCAATCGCCACAAGCTCGTCTAAACTGTTAATACCCATATAGTCTAGGAAATAATCAGTAGTCGCATATAGGTTAGGACGACCGACAGCATCCTTTTTACCAGCCTCTTGAATAAGATCAAAGGCCTGAAGTTTAGCAATAGCGCCACTAGAATTAACACCTCTAATGTCATCAACTTCAGCGCGAGTAATGGGCTGTTTATACGCAACTATAGAGAGGACCTCAAGACTCGCTCGTGATAGACTCTGGTTAATAGGCGTTTTAGAATAGTCACGAAGGAGACTTGCAAAATCTGGTTTAGTCACTAACTTATAGGTATTTGATGATTCCAATAAACACAGAGCTGAATCCTCATCTGCCTCGTACTTAGCTTGCAATTTCTCCAAAGACTGAGTCAGACCCGTCACTGGCATTTCCAAAAGCTGTGCCATAGTACGTAGACTAAGACCATCTTCACCAGCCACAAAAAGTAAAGCTTCTAATCGTGCTAAGTGACTACTCATTCGTCCATTCCTTTCTTAGTGTGATTGTGCCAAAAATTGTTTCCTGTTGTACTGATATGCGATGTACCTTAATCAATTCAAGAGTTGCCAAAAAGAGGGTGATTACTTGATTCATGTCTTTAGCATCTGTGAAAAGTTCATCCAGATATAGCTCATTTTTTGAGCCAAATGCTTCCTCAATAATCAGCATCATGTCTTCAATTTTATAATCGTCACGCGCAATGGTTGTATGATTTCGGCGAATTTCTTCTTGCTTTTCAGTCATGATTTTTGAAAAAGCCAAGAAAATGTCTTGAATGGTCTTATCCTGATTCAGCGTCACATCTTCATAAACTAATTCAACTTTTGGTTTTGAAAAATACTGAGCCCGCACTTCATGCTGCTTAGCCAACTCTTGACTAGCTGCTTTGAAGCGTGCATATTCTTCCAACTGACTCAAGAGCTCTAGTTCTGGATCATCTGCTTCTGGCTCAGCTTCCACCACTGTCGGCAGAAGCTTACGACTCTTAATCAGCATGAGCTGACTAGCCATAAGCATATATTCCCCAGCAACTTCAAGCTTCATGGCTTGCAAGGTTGCCAAATAAGCCAAGTATTGCTCAATAACCTCAACAATGGGGACATCGTAAATATCTACCTCATACTTAGAAACCAGATGGAGCAACAAATCCAGTGGCCCCTCAAAATCTTTTAACTTAATATCCATTAGATTTTATAGTATTTCTCCAAGGTCACTGGACTTTTTAGTCCCAGTAAACGAGCAAGTTCAAAGGCGCCCGTTCCCTTTTCAATTTGTCTAAGAATAAATTGCTGACGCAAGACTTGAGCAGTCACATTCGATAAGCCACAGTCACTAACATAAGTCTGGATTTGCTTATACAGCCATTGTCGAGTATAGACCTTACCCAAAAGCAATCCCTGACTGTTCACATCCTTAATAGCCAACAAATACTGTTTCAAATCTGCTTCAAGTCTAAGAACACGCTTAGTCGTTCCCTTGGCCACAGTTACAACACCAAAATCCAAGTCGATATCGGACCAGTCCAACTCCAAAATCTCTGAAGGCAAGAGCCCCAACTCTAGAATCAGCAGACAGGCCAGTTTCCCAGCCCCTTCACGTCCCTCATAAAGCGATGAAAGATCCAGTATCTGCAACTTATCCTCCTGAGAAGGTAGCGTTACCATCTCTGATAGTTTGAAAAAATTCGCTAATTCACCCTTTTGATAGAGATATAGTAAAAATTGATTGACCGCAGAGCGCTTACGTTTTTGTACGGATGGCTTCCATTCCTTGAGTTGGTTTTCATAGAGCTTTAAAGTGGTTTGATCAATTTGTCCTGAAATCAAAGTTGCAAACTGCTTAAGATCATAAGTATAAGCTTGCTTTGAACTCTCTGAAATGACCTTAGTAGCCAGAAAATCAGTGATCTGAGTTGTTAGTTGTTTTTGGAATGATGATATAGTCATGTGTAAAGTCATGTAAGAGGCTATTAACCGCCTTTAGAATCGATTTTCGTGTGATAATTCCTTTGAAAATACCTTGGCTATCAACCACAGGAAGGAAAGGATTATCAACTAGTTTATGCATTACCTCGTTTAGATTAGCATTATCTTCCACTGTTTCCACGACATCTGATGTCATCGGCCCGATATCACGGTTAACCATCTCCCACTCTTGCAAGTTATGTTCATCTTGATAACGCTTAATATCTGTCAAAGATATGGTCCCAAGATAATGCTTATCCTTAGTCAAAACGGGAACGCGCGAATAACCGTTACTCGTCAAAAGCAAAACCACATGATTAGCGTTATGACTATCAATAAAAATAGCAACCTGATCTGATGGAATTAAATAATTATCTAAACGAGCCAACAAAAAATCTTCAAATTCTTTAGCAATCATCGTTCAAATTCCTGTGTAAGTTCTGAATAAAGTTCATGGTCACGTGTGTAATATTCCACACGAATTTTTGCATCATTTATAATCACCTTTGCATAAAGTTTCTCATGGATAGGTCCACGTGGCTGTAAAACAGAACCTGGATTGATAAACACTGTCTCACCATTTCGCCAAGCTGTTGCCGCATGCAAGTGGCCATAAAGACAAATATCTGCATCCTCTTGTTGCGCCCAAAGATCTAACTTGTCCCAGGTAAAATTAATGCCATAGAGATGACCATGTGTTTGTGCAATAATCACATCTCCAAGTTTAACGACCAAACGTTCTGGATAACCTGAATCATAGTCACAGTTTCCTCGAACAACATGGATACCTTCCCAAACAGGATCACTTGATTCTAACTCAGAATCCCCGTTGTGGAAAATAGCATCCACCTTTCCCTGATAACGATTTTTTATATCTACTACAATGTCACGATCTCCATGGGAGTCGCTCATTACGATTATTGTTTGTTCTGCCATGTTGGGAAGACCTCCATAAGTTTCTTAACAGCTTGTCCACGGTGAGATTGTTCATTTTTCTCTTCTGCAGAAAGCTCTGCTGCCGTTTTACCCGTATTACCAACTAAAAAGAGTGGATCATAACCAAAACCATTATCGCCTTTCGGTTCTCGGCCAATATAACCCTTCCAGTCGGCATCAACAACCAAACTATCACGTCCAGGTGCTGCAACAACTAGGGTTGTATGGAAGTTCGCCGTACGTTTGCTATCATCAAGCACCATAGCCAGCTCGTGCAATAATTTAGCATTATTTTCAGCATCTGTAGCATCAGGACCTGCAAAGCGTGCAGACCAAACTCCTGGTAAGCCTCCAAGAACATCTACCTGCAAACCAGAGTCATCTGAGAGGACCATTTTACCAGTTAAGTCAGAAATGGTTTCCGCCTTCAAGCGTGCATTTTCCTCAAAGGTCATACCTGTTTCAGCAACTTCAGGAAGGTCTGGATAATCATTAAGATTCTCTACCTTAATGCCTAGTTTTCCAAATAGTTTACGAAATTCCTTAGTTTTTCCTTCATTGCGTGTCGCAATCAATAGGACATCACCAAAATCTGATTTGTTATCAGAACCAAAGAAATCACTCAAGGTGACACCTTCTCTTGGCACATGAACATAGACAAGCTTATCCCCTTCACTAACTACCAAGGCCCCTTGATGTTGCGTAACAGCTAGGTCACGACCAGTTTCCTCTTTCAAGCAATCCAAAATAAAGGATACTAAGCGAAGGTCTGAAGAATGTTTAGCAATATGTAACTGGAAACCACTAACAGCCAAAACGTTAGTCAAGGCTTGGAAAAGGTCAACAAATTGTTCATAGGCCTCATCACCACCAAAACAAGTCAAGTGATTGTAGCTTCCAAAACTAGCCAAATACCAGTCTTGTTCGTCTTTATATTCTAAAATTGATTTAGTCATTTTCTAACTCCTTGTCCAAATCGACATGTTGGACAGCAACTTCTTCACCCAGCCATTGTTCTGCGATTTCTTTAAAACCAAGCACACTAGCTGTGGTGTAATATTCTTCCGTCTTGTCTTCGACTTCACGGCTACGATTAATTTCAAAATAATTGAGCAAAACGGAAACATCACGAACCGTTTCAGCTCCGCTATCAATTAGCTTGACACTTGGCCCCATAACATTCTGGATGATAGGACGTAAAAGTGGGTAATGGGTGCAACCTAAAACCAAGGTATCTACCTTACCGACTAAAGGTGCCATGCTCTCATAAACAATCTTTTTAGCCACACTTGAGTTAATTTCATTGGATTCAACAATGGGGGCAAAGCGAGGACAAGATAAACTCAAGACATTCATTTGTGGTGCCAGATGCTTAATTTTTTGTTCATAGATGTTAGAGGAAATCGTCATAGGAGTCCCAATGACGCCAATATGACCCGATTGGCTAGACTTAATGGCAGCACTAGAACCAGGCAAAACCACACCTAGCACTGGGATATCCAAGGCTCCTTTGATTTCCTCCCAAACTACTGCTGTTGCCGTATTACAAGCAATAACGATCATTTTTACATCTTTGGTCAGAAGAAATTTAACCAACTGCCATGTATACTCTCTGATTTGTTCTGCTGGTCTAGGACCATACGGCGCCCTAGCAGAGTCACCAATATAAACAATAGACTCGTGAGGCAACTGACGTTTAAGTTCACGTACCACCGTCAGTCCTCCGACACCAGAATCTAAAAATCCTATAGGTCGATTATCCATCTTGCCTCCTTATCCCCTAGGTTACATGTAAAAAGCTGAGATTCACGTCCCAGCTCCCCACCATTATTTTTTCTTTTTCTTGCTATCTGCAAGTGCTTGTTTTTGTTGTTTGATAATTTGGTTATATGTTTGACGCACTTTTGCTTCATTTGGCTTTTGACCCGCAGCCGACATCATGGTACGAACAGCGTCCACATTCAAACGAGGATTTTCAGCCAATTCTTTCTCCATTTGTTTGCGGGCAAAGTATGCGCCTCCATAAAAACCACCTAAAAGGGCTACAAAAACAAGAATAATCCAAAGGACGGTGTTCATAAATTTAATTCTCCTATAACGTTGATTTACCTTATATTATAGCAAAAATGGACCCTACTGACAAATAAGACGTTGGTTCTTAAAAACGTATAGAAAAAAAGTTTTTTCGTTTAAAATATCGATAAAATGAGAGTTTCAGTATTTTTCACTTACAACTGTAAAGGACTTGTAAGATTTCTAGAAAAAAAATAGGTTATTATATAAGTTGTGGAATTATTATTATGTTTATATAAAGGGGTTTATTTATGCTCAAGGAAGCAACTATTTCCGAACGAAAAATTGTCAACGCATTTATTGAACTCTTAGAAGAGAGTTCACTCGAACAAATCAGCATCACAGACATCATCAAGAAGGCAAATCTCAGCAGACCAACTTTCTACTACTACTATTCAAATAAAGAAGATTTGGTTGAAACAACCTTCTCAAAGATTTTAGATAAAGTTTCAAGTATTCTTCAGGAAGACATGACCTACCAAGAGGGTGTTGTTACTGAAATGCTAGGATATCTTAAGGAAAATCAAAGACTCTGTCTCACCTTAATGACACACATTCCAAACATCAATGAGATGATTCGTGAATTCATTATCGAGACCATCCTTAACTCTGATATCGAAAATGTTACAGAGCTCATGGAACAAAGCTATCATATTCCTGCCAAATATTCATTGGAAATTTATGTTAGCACTATTGTTACCATTTTAACACTCTGGCTCAAAGAAGGCTGTGTCGAATCCCCTGAGGAGTTAGCCGATATCATTCTTGAAGCTGTAATCATTAAAGTAAAATAAGCTAGGGCCTTTAAGGCCTAGCTTATTTTTTGTTAAATGTCAAAATCAAAACCATCAAGAGTAGCAAAGTAATCATTCATCGTCTCTGCACGGCGGATCATACGAGCAGTTCCATCTTCTTGGTAGAGAATTTCTGCAGAACGAAGACGTCCATTATAGTTGTAACCCATTGAGAAACCATGTGCACCTGTGTCGTGGATAACCAAGGTATCTCCAATACGAGCTTCTGGCAATTCACGGTTCTTAGCAAACTTATCATTATTTTCACAAAGAGAACCTGTCACATCAACTACTTGAATGTCACCATCTGGATTAGTCATATTCGTGATGTGGTGGTAGGCATCGTACATAGCTGGACGAAGCAAGTTAACCGCAGAAGCATCTACACCAACGTAACGACGATAAGTGTCCTTAATATGAAGAACCTTAGTAACAACAAGGCCATGAGGTGCTGTCATGAAACGTCCAAGTTCAGTGTAAATACTGATATGTCCAAGATCATTCGGAACAAGGATCTCATCAAATTTAGCATGAACCCCTTCACCGATAACAGCAATGTCATTTTGCTTATTAGCCGGTGTGTAGTCTACCCCAACACCACCTGATAAATTGATAAAGTCAAGACTAACTCCAAGTTCATTCTTGATTTCTACCGCCAATTCAAAGAGTTGAGCAGCCAAGGTTGGGTAATACTCATTCGTTACTGTATTTGACGCTAGGAAAGCATGCAAACCGAATGATTGCACTCCTTTTTCTTTAAGGTAGGCATAACCTTTGAAGAGTTGTTCCTTAGTCATCCCAAATTTTGATTCTTCAGGATGATCCATGATATCAGTACCAAGAGAGAAGACACCTCCTGGGTTAAAGCGCAAAGAAAGGGTTTCAGGAAGCCCTGCAGCCTCTTCCAAGAAAAAGATATCTTCGTAAGCATCAAGGTTAATTGTCGCATTAATATCACGCGCGTAAACAAACTCTTCAGCACGTGTATCATTAGATGTAAAGCTAATCGCGCTACTATCAAAACCAATTTTCTTACTCATGACAAGCTCTGTATCGGTCGCACAATCGACACCACACCCTTCTTCTTTCAAAATTTTGAGGATTGCTGGATTAGGTGTGGCCTTTACAGCAAAGAATTCTTTAAAACCTGGATTCCACGAAAAAGCTGCATTAACTGCACTTGCTGTTTCACGAATACCTTTTTCATCGTAAAGATGGAAAGGTGTGGGAAATTCTGCAGTGATTTGTTCAAGTTTATCAGCTGCAATAAAAGGTGTTTTTGTCATTTTATTCTCCATTTTTTTACAATAGTAATCCTATTATAGCATAAGAAAAGGCTTGAAACCCAATTTTCTAATAATCTCAAGGCATATTTCATGATACAATAGACCTATAACCTAAATAAAATAACGGGGGATTATTTATGAAAAAATATCTTTACTCTGGGGCTCTTGCTCTAGCAGCCATCTTAACGCTCTCAGCATGTGCCAAGCCAAAACTTGATGCCAAGCTTTCTGTTAACGATATTGTCTATATGTCAGGAAGCGACCTCAAGCTCAAGGATGACCAAACCCTAGTCGAAGTCTCATTCAAACTCGAGAATACTTCGGAAGATATGGAAAATGAGCTCAAAACATCTGCTAAACAATTCTACCTCAAAGATAAAGATGGTAAAAAAGTCACAGCAAGCAAGCTCGACAAAGGTGACCTCCCTACTCTCTTCAACAAAAATAAGAACGTAGAGGATGCTACAGATGACTTTGGAAAGCTTGAAGCTGACGACTACAAAACTGTCTCGCTCTTTTTCGAAGTTAACAACGACGAAAGCTATAAACTCTATTTTGAATCAAAGGATGAGAAGACAGAAGGACAAACTGTTTCTACTAACCTAAAAGATTTCGATGGTAAAACAACTACCAATGTTAAAAAGACTGTTGATGCTTATTTCAACGCAGTTCTTCTAGGTGGCGAAAGCAAAGACTACAGCAAATTTGTTTCTAACGACTTGGACAAAGCTAAGGGCGAACTTAACCAATATTTCTCAGATAGCCTTCAATACAGCTATGATGCAACTGATAACATCAAACCAACCGGTGATGAAGTTCCAAAAGTTTTTGGTTGGGTTCAAACTGCTAACCGTGAACGCGGCAGCTACACTGTTGACAACATTATCGTCGCTAAAGATAAGGCAGAATTCAATGTCAACATGTCAACTATCAGTATGAAAGCTGCAGACGATGCCTATGGTGCTAATCACCCAAATCTCACAGACGAACTTAAAAACTACCTACAAAGCAATGGTGCTAACGCTGGAAATGTCGACCAACTGACAAGACAATTCTACATGGAAACTCACCTACCGAATTCAATCAAAGAAGTAACCCCATCAACACCAAAGACTGAAGGGACAAATATCTTTGATAATTACTCAGTCGAGCTTACTAAAAAAGACGACAAGTGGGCTTTCCCAGATAAAGATAGCTATGTCGGAAAATGGGATTACTATCCACTCTTCTACGCTTACACAGGTCAGCAAGGAACACTCACAAAAAACTATTAGACAGTAAAAAAATCAGCCATCTGGCTGATTTTTTTTACTAATTACGTCTAGCAAAGAGTCGCAAGATATTCAAGAATAAGTTAATGAAATCCAAGTAAAGACTAAGTGCCATAGAAACTGCCCATCCATCTGTGACCTGACCATTGGTACCATAATATACCTTCTTAATCATCTGGTTATCGTAGGCAATTAAACCTGAGAAAATAAGAATTGATACAATACTAATCACAAAACTCATCATGCTACTTGCAAAGAAAATATTAATCAAGCTAGCCACAATAATCCCAATCAAGGCTGCCATAAGGAACTTGGCCATGCCTGATAGATCTCGCTTAATGGTAACTCCGATAAGTGCCATGATAAAGAAAACAATGGCAGTGCTAAGGAAAGCTTGGAAAACAATGGCTTGCGTATATTGTACGATGATAAAGCTAAGTGTAAATCCATTCAGAGCAGAATAAACCAAAAATAAAGGTAGAGCCGCAGGTGTATTCCTTCTTGCAGCACCGCTAGCCAAAAAGACCAAACCAAACTCTAAAAAGAGTGCCGCCATGTAAACCCAAGAATAATTCATGAGAATGTTGACAAAAAGATGCGAAAGAGGGAAGAGCATCAGATAAGAGATGACTGCTGAAAGTCCCACTCCCATACCGACAAGACCATAAATCTTTCCGAAAAAGCGGTTCAAGCCCGCATCACTAGTTGTATAAATTGCATTTGATTCCATAGTTATCTCCTAAAAATAATGAATTATTGGTGGTGGCTTTGTAGAGTCTTGCGACGGAAAAACTTACGATTTTTGATTCGGTTTCGTAAAGGTGTCGCTGCTTCTTTAACCGCCCAATACTTATCAACCATAGTAACAATATAAGATTCCTTATACTTCGGCGGCGCAATCGTTGCTCCCCACATATGCTTGAGGATAATATCCTCTTCTTTTTTATTCAGATTAACAAGCTTTCTGGCATTACGAACAGCAATACGTGGGTGTACCCAAGCATGACTCTTGTTAAATTTAGTCACTCGCCAATCATAATAGAAAAAGTCATGTAAGAGACCACCTCGAGCTGTGCTCTTGGCATCCCAGCCAAATTTTTTAGCAATCTTATAGCTGGTGTAACTAACATTAACCGAGTGTTCTAAACGTGTCGAATGATGGTGTTGTACAATCCCATCCAATTTTTGAAAACGTGGATGAGAAATCAAATGTCCCACAACTTCCATGAATTCTTTATCATCTTCTGGTCGTTTCATAATAATACCTCATTAATGTTTCTAATGCTTCTTCATTATACCACTAGTACTTAAAATTACTTTAAAAGTCAGTTGTTTTCTCCTAAAATCATCCTTGAGACCTAGAGACTAAACATGAGAATTCCTGCTGCAACAGCAACATTCAGACTCTCCGCCTGACCTGGCATGCTAATATGTACGAGTTGATCAGCAGACTCAGCCATTTCCTGACTAATTCCCTGACCCTCATTTCCCATCACTAGGGCAAAATTGCCATCTGTCTTAACTGCTTTATAGTCAACGGAAACATCGGAAAGAGTCGTTGCTAAGACGGGGATACCTTGTTTTCTGCAAGCCTCAACCATGTCAAGAATTGGTCCACGATAGATTGGAAGGTGGAAATGACTTCCCTGCATAGAACGCAAGGTCTTCTGATTATAAATATCAGCTGATTTATCCGACAAAAAGACTCCGTCATAACCTGCGGCATCTGCTGTTCGAATCATTGTTCCTACATTACCAGGGTCCTGAACATCCTCCAAGAGAAGATACTTCCCTGAGAGAGACTTTGGCAAGGCTTGAGATTGTTTAGCAACTTCTGCCACAATCCCTTGAGGTGTCTGAGTTTCACAGAGTTCCTTAAGCACCTCTGGACTAACCAACTTAACCTTAGATATATTAGCCACACGATCAGCCATTTCCTCAAGTACGAAAACTTGAAGAATCTCGGCACCACTTGCCTTTGCTTCCTCAAAAAGATGCCATCCTTCTAAAAGATAGCTAGTTTTACGGTGCTTGCGCTGCAATAATTTTCTAGCAGACTTAATGCTAGCATTTTGCTTTGATTGAATGATTTCCATACACTCATTATAGCAGAAATTCCTTGATAAATCTTGGACTTGACCGACTTTATAGCAAGGATTATACTAAAAGAAAGAGCTTTCAAAAGGAGGTCGTGGAACATGCAAAAAGTAAGATTATTAGTCTCAGGAAGAGTCCAAGGTGTTGGTTTTCGTTATTCAACCTATGCTCTGGCACTAGATATAGGAGATATATACGGTCGAGTTTGGAATAATGACGACGGAACTGTTGAAATCCTAGCTCAGTCAGATAATCCTGCTAAGTTAGCTAAATTTATTCAAGAAGTTCGAAAAGGACCTTCAAAATGGTCTAAAGTAACCTATGTCGATGTGACCATGGCAAACTTCTCAAATTACAGCGATTTTCGGATGGCTAATTAAGAGGAAGCCCCGTTTTTAGCTTGTTCTCTTCCTTAAAAAAAGGTAAAATAGACAAGTATAACTAAAAAACAAAAGGAATGATATTGTGAATAAAAATCAAAAACGTCTAGCCCTGATGGGGCTTGCTGCCAGCATGCTACTCTTCCTATCAGGATGTGTAAGCCTTGATAAGTCTGGTAATCCTACTGGTTGGGTCTGGAACCTCCTTGGTCGCCCTATGAGCCACGTCATCACCTACTTCGCAGATAATCTTGGTCTTGGCTTTGGTCTTGGTATTATCTTTGTTACTATCATTGTTCGTTTGATTATCTTGCCACTTGGTCTTCACCAATCTCGTAGCGCAGCCTACCAATCAGCAAAACGTGAGTACCTTGCGCCTATCTTGGAACCAATCAACGAACGTTTGCGTAACGCTGAAACACAAGAAGAAAAAATGGCTGCCCAGTCTGAACTCATGCAAGCTCAGCGTGAAAACGGTCTAAGCTTGATGGGTGGTGTCGGCTGTCTTCCTCTATTGATTCAGTTCCCATTCTTCTCAGCACTCTACTACGCAGCACGTTACACTCCTGGTGTACTCCAAGATAACTTCCTCTGGTTTAACCTTGGTCACCGTGACTTCCCATTGATTATCATCATCGCAGCTCTTTACTACTTCCAATCTTGGTTGTCTATTCAACAAGTTCCTGAAGAGCAACGTAAACAAATGGCAGCGACGATGTACAGTATGCCAATCATGATGATTTTCTTTGGTATTAGCTCACCTGCAGCCGTAATCCTCTACTGGTTCGTTGGTGGTATCTTCTCTATTATCCAACAGTTGATTACCAACTACATCATCAAACCTCGCTTGAAAGAAAAAGTTGCTGAAGAGTTCAAAAAGAACCCTCCAAAAGCACCTCGTACAACACCAATCAAGCGTAAAGATGTGACACCAAAAAATACTCAAGCAATTGCAAGTAAACCAAAGAAAAACCGTAACGCCGGTAAGCAAAATCGTAAATAAGCTACAAAGCACTCTTGGCAAATGCCAAGAGTGCTTTTCTTATAGATTAATTCAGACTAACCTAATTCCTAATAGCGCCAACAAGCAAAAAAGGAGTGCGACAGAACAGCTGTTTTGTCTCACTCCCACTAGTTTCAAATATTGAACACCTTAATTCCAACAGTCACTTAGGCTGTTTTTTCTACACTAAGGATTTCCACAGAGTAGCTACCTGCTGGTGATTCGATAGCGACTTTGTCGCCAACTTTCTTACCAATCAAGGCTTGAGCAATCGGACTTTCATTTGAAATCTTACCTGAGAAGATATCAGCACCGGCTGCACCAACGATATGGTAAGTATCTTTGTCGTTTGTACCAACTTCTTGAACAACAACAGTTTTACCAATTGCAACCTCGTCATTAGCAACAGCATCACTATCAACGATTTCTGCATAACGAATTTTTGTTTCAAGAATCTGAATTTGTCCTTCAACAAAGGCTTGTTCGTCTTTGGCTGCTTCATACTCAGAGTTTTCTGAGAGGTCACCATAAGAACGAGCAATCTTAATACGTTCTACAACTTCTGGACGACGGACGAGTTTGTACTCCTCCAATTCCGCTTCAAGTTGTTCTTTCTCCGCTTGTGTCATTACATATGTTTTTTCTGCCATTTTTTTCTCTTTCCTATTTTTTGAGCCCTTGGCTTTATTTTCAAAATCACTCTTTGTTTGCTTGATTTTAATGAGCCAATCAGACTATTTATCTTTTAGTTTGCTATTAATGTAAGTTTCAACGTTATGCTGATGCTCTTCATAGCTTTCAGCAAAATAAACATTACCAGTAGTTACATCTGCAACAAAGTACATGTACTTGGTAGATGATGGATTGATAACCGCTTCAATTGCAGACAGACTAGGGCTGTCCACAGGACCTGGCATCAACCCCTTATGAACATAATCATTATAAGGGGAGTCAATGTTTGTGTCAATAGTTGCATCCTCTTTCAAGGTCGTTTCCTGACCAAGTTTTCCAAGAGCATAAAGAACTGCAATATTACTTTGTAGAGCCATGTCTGAGTTAAGACGATTATAGAAGACGCTCGCAATATTTTTACGGTCGTCATCTGTAGCTCCTTCTTTTTCCACAAGAGAAGCTAGGGTCAAAATTTCATTAACATTGTGCCCGCTAGATGAAATCGTCGCATAGTAAGGTGATAGGTAGGTGTCCATCGTTGACAACATTTCCTCTGCCAAAGATTCCACCGTCGTATCGTCATGAATGTTATAAGTCGCTGGGAACAGATAGCCCTCTAGGACATACTTAGCATCCGTAGAATTCGGAAGGTTGGCCAACAAGGTTGGGTACTTCGCTTTCATCTTAGTAATGAAAGCATCATCCTTCATCAGCTTCAAGAAATCTTTTGCCTTAAGTCCAGTTGATGTTTTTTTGCCTTTTTTCGCTGAGGAATTAACTTCAACTGCCTTAGCAATTTGATCAATGGTGTATCCTTCTTTGACCAAGACCGTACCAAGAGATGGCTCCTGAGGTGTATCACTTCCTTTTTTCTGAAGTGCCTCAATAATTTCATCCATGGTCATGCTAGCCTGAAGGTTGTAATAACCACTTTTCAGATTTGAGATGTTCTTAAACTTGGTATAGTAATTAAAGACCTTACCAGACTTAATGACACCAGCTGATTCCAATAGTTGACCAATGTAACTGCTACCTGAATTTTCAGGAATTTCAACACTAACAAACTTAGTTGAATTAACATCTTTTGCGCCAACAGCATCACTAACATAACGATAACCAAAGAATGCAGCTACTGACAAGATAAGTAGCAAGAAGATAATAATATTTCTTGCAATTTTACCAGCACGACGGTTATTTTTATTGCGTTTGTGATTTCGGTTAGAACGTGAAATCGGCTCTTCGTCGACAATGTCAGCCTGTTTAACATCTTTTGGCGAAGACTTTTTCTTCTTCACTTTCTTACCTTTCTTTTTCTTAGGTTTTCCAGAGGCTTCTAGAGAAATACTCTCATCATCCTCATTACCATCAGTCACTAGCTCTGATTGAACCTTTTCTTGCGACGCTTGGTCACTTGTTGCATGATGTTCCTGCAAGAATGATTCTTTTTGACGTTCTGAGGTCAATTTGGCCTCCAATTCTTTAGGGTCTGTATAAATAGCTTCGTTAGACTTAGCTTCAATGAGCTCCTTGGCAACATCTGCAGGAATATACTCCTCTTCAGATGCTTCGTTAAGGCTAGTTTCCCAAACTGGACGTTTAAAACGGCGTTTCGACGTTTCAGTCTCCTGAGGAATATTTACCTTTTTCTCCTCCTCAATAGGTTCTTTAGAAATAGACGCTACATTTGAATGAGCATCAGACACTAAAGACTCAGCTTGAGAAACAGAAAACAAGCCAACACTATCTTGTCGAGAATCTTGAGCTGTCTCAGAAGTCATAGATTTAGCGAAAGCACTATGAGAAACAGAATGTGAACTAAAATCTTGGTTACTTACTTTATTGGACGCTGAGGTACTATGTGTTGTAGCGCTCTCAGCTGACGTTGAACGTGGTGTCTCGGGCATAGTTGCACTTTTATTATGCTCCTCCTCGCGAAGAGAACGGAGCCGTGTTGCTTCTTGTAAATCTCGAAGAATCTGATCTTTAAAGCTTAGGCTATCTTCAGCAGATTCCGAGTGTTCATTAAACTTGTCCGTCAAGGCATACCTCCTCTATAGTAACAAACGCCATTATATCTTAAAAAGTCAGTTAATGCAAATCAATTGGTCCTTTGTCACAGTAACGTAACACTGAATTCAATGGGTTTCTGGATTCTCCCAAACCATATTATACCAAGTGCTACCGCCATGATTTGATTCTGATTCTCCTTCATCAGTGAAGCCATTCATCTCATAATAGGCAATCAGGTAATCATGGCAAGTCAAACTAATACCTTGGCGTTTTTGGGCGATAGCTAGATCCTTAAGCGCTGCAATCAAGGCTGTACCAATCCCTTGCCCTTTAAAATCTTTGGAGATAGACAAACTAGTAACTGCAATAAAGCCTCCTTGACTAGCATTAGGAACCACCTTATGGAACAAGTCATCTGTAAGATAACGTTCCGCAATCACAGGCCCTTCAATGTAGCCAGCTACAACGCCATCAATTTCAGCAATTAGAAAGGTATCACAAATCGTCTTTAAACGCTCCGCAATAGCCTCTGGAGTTGCAGCCTCTTCAGGTGAAAAATTATCTTGTTCGATACGGACAACATCAGCCCAATCATCCTCTCGGGCATGTCGAATAAGCATACTAAATTCCTTTCTATTAAGAGAAAGAGCTGAGCGAAATCGCTACAGCCCTTAATATATTACATGTGTGTTTGCAAGCTTGCTAGGAGCTCTTCAAACGAGCGTTCGTAAAGTTGGATATCCCCAGCTCCCATAAAGACATAAACAGCATTGTCATGGTCAAGGAGAGGTGAGACGTTTTCAACTGTAACCACTTTGGCAGGTTTATTGATCTTAGCAGCAAGATCTTCAACCTTAACATCACCATGGTCAACTTCACGCGCTGAACCATAAATTTGCGCCAAATAAACAGCATCTGCTTCGTTCAAAGCTTCAGCAAATTCATCAAGAAGAGCAATGGTACGTGTGAAGGTATGTGGTTGGAAAATAGCAACAATCTCTTTAGATGGGTACTTTTGGCGTGCTGCATCAAGCGTTGCAATAATTTCAGTTGGATGGTGAGCAAAGTCATCGATGACAACAGTACCACTGATAATTTTTTCTGTGAAACGACGTTTAACACCTGAGAAAGTTTTAAGGTGTTCTGCAACCAAATCCATGTCGAAACCAGCTACATAGAGGGTCCCAATAACCGCAGTTGCATTCAAGATATTGTGACGACCATAGGCTGGCACATGGAATTCTCCAAGAATTTGTCCATCGTGTTTTACCTTGAAATTAGACCCTGTCGTTGTACGAACAATGTCTGTTGCCATAAAGTCATCATTTTCTTCGAAACCGTAGTAATAGATTGGCGCATTGGCTGTAATCTTACGAAGGTGTGGATCCTCACCGTAAACAAAGAGTCCTTTTTGCACTTGCTTAGCATAATCATCAAAGGCAGATAACACATCATCGATACTTGTAAAGTAATCAGGATGGTCAAAGTCAATGTTAGTGATGATTGAGTATGCTGGGTGGTATGGCATGAAATGACGTTCATATTCATCAGACTCAAAGACAAAGTATTGTGCATTAGCAGAACCTCGACCAGTTCCGTCACCGATAAGGTATGACGTGTCTGTGATATTTTTCATAACATGTGACAAGAGACCTGTTGTAGAAGTCTTACCATGTGCACCTGCCACACCAAAGCTAGTGAATTGATCCATGAAGTGACCCAAAAACTCGTGATAACGCTTAAAGCTGTAGCCATTTTTAATCGCATAAGCAACTTCAACGTTGTTGTCTTCACGAAAGGCATTTCCAGCAATCAATTCAACATCTTCTGTGATGTTTTTTTCATCGAAAGGAAGGATAGGAATACCTGCTTGCTCAAGACCACGTTGTGTGAAGTAATATTTTTCCACATCTGAACCTTGAACCTTGTGTCCCATTTGGTGGAGCATCAAAGCCAAAGCTGACATACCAGATCCTTTAATTCCAATAAAATGATAAGTTTTTGACATAGTTTCTCCTTACAATCGCACTGCGATTAGTTTGCGTCTTCTAAATGCGTCAAATTTAATTCTTGAGCAACTCGGTGTTCACGGTAAGTTTGACGTTCTGGGTAATTATAAACCTGGCTACGTTTCAAGAAGTCATAGCTATTTTTCTTGACCTTCTTACGAGATGGGTTACTAGGCTGTTGATAGGTTGGAGCCACTTCTGCCAAGATGTAAGAATCCTGTTGCAGACGATTTGCCAAGTGATGGATTTTTGAGTGTTTCCCGTTAGGTGCTAAAGTTCGCTTGATAGCACTTACAGGAGCTCCCAATATAGATGCTGTCACTGGCCCTTTATCCGTTGTTACAGCAGCTGGCTCAACAGTAGCCTCAAAGCTTGGCTTAGCTTCTACCTTAGGCTTAGCAGTTAGTTGACGGCTATTAGTATGTTTGGTTTGTTGAACTTCTTGGCGGAGGAATTTTTGGCGTTTCTCACGGACATCACGCTTAGCCTTTTCACGGGCTTCCTCTGCATAAGTCATGCCAGCTTCTTGTGTCTCCACTCGTTTTGAAGCCTGCTTACGATTGCTAGGCTTAGCTGACAAGAAATCATAGTTCGGCAACAAATCATTGTAGTCCTTATCTTGGTAAGGGCCACGGATATTTGTGATTAAATCTTCATTTTCATATAGGCGCATAGAGACCGGTTCTTGCAAGCAAGATTCCCCGTCTGGAATCAGCGGAAATTGTCGTCTTTGGCGATGCATAAAAGACTTCCTTTCGTTTTCGAGATAATGCGTATCTTAATATAAACAATCGGGAATGGGAAGATACGTCTTGCAGTATTCTATTATAGCCTAATTCAAAAGATTTGCCTAGTAGCATTTTCACATCTTAGTATTTCAATATCAAACATAACAAATTAAGATATTACAATACCAAGAATTTCTTTAATATCCTCAACGGTCATGCTGGCACGGCTTTCATTGCCATCCAAGACAGTTGTTACAAGGTTCTTCTTGCCTTCTTGAAGCTCAAGAATTTTCTCTTCAATAGTCCCTCTTGTAATCAAACGGTAAACTTCGACATTTTGTTCCTGACCTATACGATGCGCACGACTAATAGCCTGCATTTCTACCGCTGGATTCCACCAAAGGTCAATCAGAATAACCGTATCAGCACCAGTTAGATTCAGTCCCACTCCTCCTGCTTTTAGAGAAATCAAAAAGGCATCTCGACTTCCTTGATTGAAGGCTCTGGTCATCTCTTGACGACTATCAGATGGCGTTGACCCTGTTAGCTTATAAGAGGAAATACCTAATTCTTGTAAGAGCCCCTCTGTAATATCTAACATCCCACGAAATTGTGAAAAGATAAGAACACGGTGGTCTGATTCCTTAATTTGACTAAGCAACTCTCTTAGGCTATCTAATTTTCCGCTATCTCCAGCATAGTCCATAAAAAGAGCTGGGGTATCACAGATTTGTCGTAAGCGGGTAATTCCTGACAAAATTTCCACCTTACGACGGTTGATTTCCTGATCACTTGCAGAAATTAAACCTTGCTGCATCTGTTGCAATTGCGCTAAATAGATAGCCTTTTGAGCATCTGACAATTCACTTTGGTGAGTGATTTCAATCAAATCTGGTAAATCAGGAAGGACCTCTTCTTTCCTACGTCTTAGAATAAAGGGAGAAATATACCTAGCCACTTCCTTTGGTGTTAACTTAAGGAAAGTTTTCTTAGCCGGTAAAAGTCCTGGTAGAATAATTTGGAAAATAGACCAAATCTCCAACAAATGATTTTCAATAGGCGTTCCAGATAGTGCTAAGCAATGTGGAACAGAAAAATCACGTAGATATTGGGCAATCTTTGTCTGTGTATTCTTCATGACCTGAGCCTCATCGAGAATGAGATAGTCATATTTACCAGCCTTGTAGGCATCAAAATCCTGACGGAAGGAAGCATAGCTTGTAATAATAATCTGGTGGTCTTCAGCAATGATGTCATCACGTCTTGGCTTGAGTCCATAAGAAACCGCTACATCTAACTGAGGAGCGAACTTTTTAAACTCATCCTGCCAATTGTAAATCAGGCTTGATGGTGACAAAACCAAGACTCGTTGCTCTTCTTCTAAATGTGCAGAGAGATAGGCAATGGTCTGCAAGGTTTTCCCCAACCCCATATCATCGGCCAAGATACCGCCAAAACCATAGTGATGCAACATAGATAGCCACTGAACACCCTTTTCCTGGTAGGGACGAAGGTCAGCTTCTACCTTATAAGTTGGCAAATCAAAGGTCTCTGGTTTACTCAAATGTTGCGTTAAGAGTTGGAAATCTTTTGAAAAACGAACAGAATCACTTTCTGAAAGAGCCTCCATTAATTGATAGGCAGTCAATTGATTTAGTTCTAGGTGACCTTGCCCTGAATATCGAGCTCTTAGAGTTTTGAGACTCTCACTAATACGATGCGTCGCTTCGTCAAAAACAATCAACTGACCACTACGATTGATAAAATAGGGCGAACTTTCCATCAAAGCTGCTAAAGCATGATCCACATCTTCATCGTCAAGACTTGAAAAATCAAAGGAAATATCTAATAAATTCCCCTGACGCTCTACCTGAACCTGTGGACTCTGTTCAACCCGTAAGTCACGCAACTCCTGCCCAATCAGAACCGTCCCTGTATTGTCAAATTCTGCTAGAGTATTCGTAAAGAAATCATAGAGCTCTTGACTGCTACTTAATCGTTTAGATGACTGAAAATCAGGGGTGAATCCATGCTTAGCCATCAAACGGAAAACAGCCTGCTCATGACGATAGTTACTCGTAAATCCTAAATGACTCAACTCTTGTCGATTATGGACTAGGAAACCATCAAAATCAAAGGCTAATGTAAGTATAACCTCACTGTCACCTTTCAGATCAAAGTGAAATCTCGGTGTGAAATCCTTGATATTAAAGGCTTTAGGAGCTTTAACTGGTCCCATAGTCCTAAAATCAAAAAGACTAGCAGCCAAGATGGCTTGTTCATCAAGATTAAAGCTGACATGCTTATTCAAATCGCTTCCGATTGGAAGAGAGCGTAAACCAACCAAAAGTTTTTGTTGTTTTCGATTCAAACGATAAAAAACACCTTGATAAAAGAGAATACGATTATTAAAAAAGGCCTGACTATTCTTCTCAGCAACAGTCAATTCAATCATCTTAGGCTCAACAGAAATATCAAACGAGAAGAGATGGGCATCAGCAGTCAAATCCTCAACCAAAAGTCGGTGATATTCGGTTCCTTCCCATTCAAACCTAAAGCCATCCAAATCTTGCATCCGTCTCAAACCTTCCTCAAAAAAACCGTAGGGGAGACAAAGATGACGTGCATTATTCGGTAAAATAAAGTCTAAATTAGTCTTGGCTTCATCTGGAATCATCCGTCCTAAGAAGTCTAAAAATGCCTGTGAAGCCTGGTCAAATTGAATAAGCGATAGGGGTTCATAATAGTTCTTACCTATCTGATAATAACTCTCAGCCTCTACAAGTTTGAGAAAGGCAGGAATATCTCGAATAACATAAGAACGTTCATCTGGTAAGCGACGTAAACGTATACTCCACCAAATCTCTGAACCAAAGGTAGATTCCTCTCCCTCTACCATCAAGCTATATCTAACAGTATCATCCTCATTTAGGGAAAGGCCTTCTAAAAATAAACCACCAAAAGAGTGTCCTCGCTCTTGGCCCTGAGAGGACTCTTGTTCCTCTTCCAATTCTGTCAAGAGACGCTGGCCTTCTTTGTCGTTTTTTAGATAATACTCAATCGCTGCCAAATGGGGACAATAGCCTTTTTGAGCGAAATAATCACAGTCACACGTGATTTCAGAATCATTGAGTGCATAAATTAAATGATGTTGGTCAACTGTTGTATCTAACTGAGTTTCTGAGACCTGATGAATGGTAATGAGATCCTTTTCAAAAAGTTCAATACCCTCATTACGGACTCTACCCGGCATCAATTTTGCCATAGTATTCACCCCTATCTTATCCCTCTATTATAGCATAAAATCCTTATAAACTAGGCCTTCACCAAGATAAAACAAAAAACACTCCCGAAGGAGTGTCGCAGATTATTATTCGTAATCAAGTTTATCTGAGTGACCTGAACCATTACCAACATAGTAACCTGTCTTACAGTTAATACTGAAGAGGTAGGTTCCATCTGGAAGGTACAAGTTGTAGTAACCATTACCATTGATGATGTTGACTGGCTCAAGGATGAAGTTATCTCCTGAGAAGTAACCACGTGAGTGTGATGTTTCGATAATCTTATCAAGAACACCATCAGCCCATGTCCAAGCTGGGTTACTTGTATCTGCTACTACGTTTGCATTATAAGGCACACGTGAGCGATTACGTTGAAGGATTGATGGGTTATAATTTGTGATTCCGCGTGTTACAACTGTTGAAGCTGCAGCTGAGCCACCAGTAGTTCCTCCAGTCGCACCAGTTGAACCTGTTGAACCTGCTGAGTTAGCTGCTCCATTTTGCGCTCCAGAAGTATTTGATGCGGCCGCACCACCGCCATTAGAAGCTGCTCCAGATGTGTTATCACCTGAAGGTGCAGCAGGACTAGCAGTATTAACACTTTCAGAAGCTGTCGCTGCAGACGTTGCACTCGCAGCCTTAGCTTTTTCTTCAAGTTGAGTCTTACCACCCTTAATAGTTTCTTGAATAGTGCTATCGAGACTCGCGTTCCCAGTTGTTGTTACACTTTCTGGAAGATTATTAAAGTTAGCATCTGATTTAACAGCGATAGAGGCATTATAGCTACCATCTACAAGAGCATCTGACTCAAACTGACTGTTAATCTTTTGTACAGCTTCAATTTGTTTCTTCAAGTTATCATATTTTTTCTTAGCTGCATCATAATACTTGGTTTTCTCCAATTTCTTGAGCAGTTTTTCCAAATCTGATAACTTACCAAATTGATCATTAGCGAGTTTTGTTTGCTCGTCATCTGTGAAGAAATTCTTATACATTTCTTCAAATGCCTTATTATCAGCAGCTGACGTATCCTTGCTTGATGATGATGTCACTGCTGAAGAAGCTGTGCTTGTTGTTCTCGCCGATTGGCTATGTGTTCCTTTATAAAGAGCATAGCTACCACCGATAATAGCTAAAGCAAGAACTGCTAGAGCACCTATAACAACACCTTTACGACGGTAAACTGGAATGTCACCATCAAAGGCACTCTTATGCGATGGTGAAATAGACTCTGAAGAGATTCTGTCTTCTGCAGATGGGCGATTGACTGCCATAGACACTTTTGGTGTTGTCTTTTCTTCATCAGCTTTTGCTCCAGTTACCCCTGCCACCGTTGATGCAATAGCTGCCAAATCAATAGTGTCTGAAATAGCAGCATCATCCAACATAGGTTTTGAAGCTTGTGGCTCAGTATCGTCAATATTGGCAACAGCAGAATTTTGTGGTTCTGGATCATCAATGTTAGCAATCAAAGGATTGTTATCATCAACATTATCGACCAATGCATCGTTATAGGCTGGCTGATTAGTTGAAGTAGAGGAATCAGCGAGTGCATCACCAAGGTCAAATTTTTCTGTTTCTGACGTGATGAAACGATCAGCATTTGTTGACGTAATGATAACTTCAGAACTTTGACTTTCTGGTTCTGCAATAACCTCAGGTTCAACAGGGGCATTTGGCAACTGCTTGTCAATATGAGATTGAGTTTCATCAGCCTTGTTATCTGTAGCACCAAAACCAAATGTGACCGGTGTTACTTCTTCAGTAGCTGTTGTTGAGTTGATTGACTCATTAGCCATTGATTGACCAATCAAACCTGAATCCGCAAACTCCTGACGTTGCTTTTGAATAAAGGCATCCAAAGGTGATGTATCGCCGTCAGCTTCAATTTTCTTTGAAAATTTTTGTGAGGCAACTTCTTCACGGTGTTGCTTGATATACTTATCCAAAATGCTATCTGTTTCTGTTACACCAGCATTAATCTCAGCTTCTTTTCGGACAGCCTCACCGACCGTCATTTCCTTGGCATCTTGGAAATCTAGCTCTTGGCTACCTTCATAGCCATTTTGTGTTTTATCTTCTGACACGTTTAATTTACCTTTCTAGCCTCAGAACGGCGAACACGCTCTCCAAAATATTGATACAAATCAACACGGAGGGTCCCGTTATAAAGCTTACGTTTTTTATCGGCTTTCATACCGTATTTGCTTTCAAAGTGTTCATCGCTGGTCAAGATAAACTTGCTCCAAGTTTTAAGTGGCGCAAAAGTTTGACCCATTTCATTATACAAGATATCCACAGCCTTGTCATCCAACAAACGCTCACCATAAGGAGGGTTTGAAATAATGACACCATTGATTTTATCTGTTTTCAGGTCCTGTAAACGCATTTGTTTCAATTTAATAACATCTTCAAGACCTGCCTCACGAGCATTGGCTTTTGCAATTTCAACCATACGGCCATCAATATCACAACCCATAATATCTAATTCAATATCGTAGTTTGCCTTGCTATCTGCTTCATCACGTACCGACTGTACTAAATCCTTATCCACCCAATTCCATGCTTCAAAGGCAAAATCACGATTAAATCCTGGTGCAATGTTCATGCCAATCATTGCAGCCTCAATACAGAAGGTCCCTGAACCACAAGTCGGGTCAATCAATGGTTTATCCGGATACCAATTACTAAGTTCAAGGATAGCAGCCGCCATATTTTCCTTAATCGGTGCTCCACCTTTATCAGTACGGTAGCCACGCTTAAAGAGACTAGCACCTGTGGTATCAATCAAAACCGTAGCCTTATCCTTCAAAATAGAGACTTCAATCTTAAATTCCGCTCCTGTTTCTTGGAGAGGCACTCCTTCTGGACGGTGGAAATACTTCTGCAATTTCTTAACGACAGCTTTTTTTGAAATTGCCTGAACAGATGGCTCATTATGAAGCTTTGATTTAACACATTTAGCCTTAGAAATTGGGAACTTTACACCTAGCGGAAGATAATTTTCCCAGTCTAAAGCAAAAACTCCCTGAAAAAGTTCCTCAAAGGTACGTGCTGGAAATTCACCCACTACAATCTTGATACGATCTGCTGCCCTCAACCAAAGGTTAGTTTCAGCAATTGCACGAACACCACCTTGGAAACGCACCTTACCATTTTCAACCTGCGTGTCATAACCTAACTCACGCAATTCACGTCCAACCACAGCCTCAAGACCTGCTGCTGCAGTTGCTACTAATGTAAATGTTTCTTTCATTGTCATCCTTTTATCTCATTGTTACGAGTACAAACTTTCTTAACCGATAGCTTATTACCCACTCTTTTCTTTAAATATAAAAGAGAGAATTCTTGCTAAAAGAAGGCTGAGACATGTGTCCCAGCCTCACCTATATGCAATTTTCTATAAGCCATGTTTTGTTCCAGAAGTGACTAGGTACCACTTCCTTCGATAATCATCTGTCTACTGCAAAGCAGTCAGGATGGTCCGTTCGTTTCCAGCCATCCCATGCCCCTACCAAAGTTTGGGTTGCTAGCTTGAGGGGTTTACCGCGTTCCACTTTTTAGGTTTCCCTAAAAACTCCGTCACTGTGGCACTTTCAGAGCTACTAAAACCTATCCTAAGACTTAGCCAGTTCACTCGCCGTAACTTGAAAATCAAGTCCCTAGGCTTATTAATTCACCTAGCACAAACACTACTGGCATCACAGCCAGTGCTAGCATGGACTTTCCTCATGGAAGACTAGCAACCATGCGATTATCCGAAAATTGCACAAACCAGTTTTATTCGACGATTTGTTTTCCAAAGACCTCTTTCTCCAAACGACTGATACGTTTTAAGATATCATAGTTTGAAGCCGAAGCAACATTGGCATTCGCACGTGATGACTCACTTGTCGCACTTGCGTATGCTGGGCGACTAGCAGGAGCTGATGAAGTCTTAGCCTTCAGTTTTGCATTTTCTTCTTGCAATTCCTTAACTAGAGCAATATAGACACCGTAATCTTTGATTACATCGTCTAGAAACTCATCAACTTCTTTTTTATCGTATCCACGCATGCTTGTTTTAAATTCTTGTTCGTAGATTTTCTTGGGCGTTAAATTAATCTTAGCCATTTTTATTCTCCAATACTTGTCTTATCTAACTTACTAATACTTTACTGTCTAATGTTCTTATGATACAGAAAAAAAGATAAAAATGCAAGTTTAAAATTCAATTATATCCTATTCCGACATGACTTCATTGAGGTCATCAAAAGTCAGTCTAGATACGGGATAACCCCTTGCTTCTAACATCATACCGTAAAAATATTTCAGATTTGTTTCATTTTCAGGTTCATAAAATAAATAAGCCTGATCTGTATTGTCAATGAGAAACTGATTAAATTGTTTAAACTGTGCTGGAGATTGGTAAGCGGGGAAGCTGTACTTGACAAAATCAACCTGCTTAAAGGCTGCTAGTTTTGTTTGATTACCTTCATTCCAATTCTGACCATGCGTTTCAAAAGGGAAGATAGTCGCTAACTTCAAAGGATAGTCTTTTTGAAGTTCTTTGGCTACTTCTAGTGCCCAAAATTCAAAACCGAGGTTCCCAGTAAAAATCATCCAATCCACACCATCATCCAAGAAACGCATCAAATCACGTTTGATTGCTTTCTTGATAATGGTTACTTTAGGGTCCTTGTCTTTAAAAATACCGAGTTCAAAGCTCTTATAGCCAGTTACCAGTAGTGATGTCATTTGTTGTTTTCCTCGTTCATTTTATGGTATAATGAAATAGTCTTTATGCATATCTTATAAAGAAGAAGGGAAAGAAATGGTAAACTATCCCCATCAGATATCTCGTAAGATAGCACAAGTACGTCCTAAAAAATCAAATAGAGTTGACTTTGCCAATCGGGGGATGAGCTTTGAATCTGCTATTAACGCGACTAATGATTACTATTTGTCGCGTGGTTTAGCCGTTATTCATAAAAAACCTACCCCTGTTCAAATTGTCAAAGTCGATTATCCCAAACGCTCACGGGCAAAGATTGTAGAAGCTTACTTTAGACAAGCTTCTACTACCGACTACTCCGGCGTTTACAAAGGATACTACATTGATTTTGAAGCCAAAGAGACACGACAAAAGACATCCATGCCTATGAAAAACTTTCATGCGCATCAAATTGAGCACATGTCTCAGGTCATCAGTCAAGATGGGATCTGCTTCGTGCTACTTCACTTCTCGACGCTTAAGGAAACCTACCTTCTGCCTGCCAAAGACTTAATCGCTTTTTATCAGATTGATAAAGGGACGAAATCAATGCCTCTTGATTATATCAAAAAAAGAGGCTATGCAATTGCAGAAGCAGCTTATCCTCAAGTTCCTTACTTAGAAATCATTGAAAAATTATTAGGTGGTAACACATAATGGCTAAATTTAATTTCAGCAACTTTAAAGAATCACTTAACGGTTTGACTAAACGTGCTAAAAACATCAAGGTCAAGCGTTCAGATTCTTCTCGCTATAGCAAAGGAAAACGCTCTGCCGCTTCAGACCAAAGTTTGGGCTGGCGTATTGCAAAATACGGATTTATTGGACTGCTCACTTTCTTTGTAGTCTGTGTCATCGCTGGTGGTAGCCTCTTTGCCTACTATGTTAGCAGTGTTCCTAAACTTACCGAGAACAAACTGCAATCAACAAACTCAAGTAAGATTTACGACGCTAATGGTAGTCTTATTGCCGACTTGGGAGCTGAGAAGCGTGAGAGTGCATCAACAGATGAAATTCCAACAACTCTAGTTAATGCCATCACCTCTATCGAGGATAAACGTTTCTTCACTCACCGTGGGATTGACGTCTACCGTATCATGGGGGCAGCTGTTAACAACCTTCGTCGTAGCAGCACCCAAGGGGGGTCTACGCTCGACCAACAGTTGATTAAGTTGGCTTACTTCTCAACTAACACTTCTGACCAAACCCTTAAACGTAAGTCACAAGAAATCTGGTTGTCACTCCAAATGGAGCGTCAATTCACTAAACAAGAAATCTTGACCTTCTACATTAATAAGGTTTATATGGGTAATGGTTACTACGGTATGAAGACGGCAGCTAAATCTTACTTTGGTAAGGACTTGAGCGACCTCTCTGTTGCCCAAGCAGCTCTTCTTGCTGGTATTCCACAAGCACCAACACAATATGACCCTTATGCTAATCCAGATGCTGCCAAAGAGCGTCGTAACACTGTTCTTAGTGAAATGTATGAAGACAAAAACATTTCCAAAGAAGAGTACGAGCAAGCTAAAGCAACTGATGTATCAGATGGCCTTCTTCCACTTACGAAGAAAGCTAGCTATGAGCCATACTTAGATAACTACATCAAACAAGTTATTGAGCAGGTAGCTACTGATGCCAATGCTGATATCTACTCAGCAGGTCTCGACGTCTACACTAACCTTAATCCAGATATTCAAAAATATATCTGGAACGTCTATAATACTGATGACTATATCTACTATCCAAATGATAGTTTCCAAGTTGCTTCTACTATTATTGATGTTACTAACGGTCGTGTCGTTGCCCAATTGGGATCACGTCACCAAGATGAAAATATTGCTCTCGCTACTAACCAAGCTGTTCAAACAGACCGTGACTGGGGTTCTACAATGAAACCAATCACTGACTATGCTCCTGCTATTGAAAAAGGTATTTATACAAACACTGGTACGACTGTTTACGATAATCCTTACAATTTCCCAGGTTCCTCAACGCCAGTTTACAACTGGGACCGTAAGTACTTTGGAAGTATCTCATTGACTTATGCGCTTCAACAATCGCGTAACGTAACAGCCGTTAAAGCTCTTCAAGCTGTTGGGTTGGACTATGCCCAGTCCTTCTTGAAAGATTTAGGTATTGAGTATCCAGAAATGTTCTACTCCAATGCCATCTCATCTTCAACATCATCAGCAGATCCTAAGTATGGTGCATCAAGTGAGAAAATGGCCGCAGCCTATGCAGCCTTTGCAAATGGTGGTACTTACTATAAACCTTCTTACATTAAATCAATCAAATTTGAAGACGGTTCAACAAAATCATTTGATTCTAAAGGTGTTGAAGCCATGTCACCACAAACAGCTTACATGATGTCAAGCATGTTGAAACAAGTAATGACAGGTGGTACAGCGACTGAAGCTTATGTCCCTGGTACGTTCAACGCTGCTAAGACCGGTACATCTAACTATGGTGACGATGAATACTACAAGGTACAAAAAGAAAGTGGCGTCTACGCTTACCTTATGGTTCCAGATGAAACTTTCGTTGGTTACAATACCAAGTATTCTATGGCGATTTGGACAGGTTATAAAAATCGTAAAACACCACTTCATGATTCAGACCTTGATATCGCTAAACAAATCTATGGTGTAACAAGTAGCTACCTTAACCAGATGTATGGTGCGGGTTCTGAAGATTTCGATATGCCTAGCGGTGTTTATAATAATGGTAGCTATGTCTTCCTTACTGGTTCTTCAACATCAAATGTTTACACAGGATCACTTGGAACATCTAGCTCATCATCAAGTTTAGACTCAAGCCAAAGCAGTGACTCATCAAGTTCACAAGATAGTCAACAGTACGGTCCTGATGCTTCAACAAATCCATCGACATCGGCCTCTTCTAATGGCTCTGAACATTCAAATTCAAACACTGCTACAGCAGAAGAATAAGAAATAAAAAGGGTTATCTGATTGGATAACTCTTTTTTTACCGATAGATTTTAAAGAAACTATAAAAAACACTGGAAAATTTCCAGTGTTTTCATGTATTGTCTTATTTTGAAGCAAGGGCTCCCATTGGGTCCCAAGGAGCAAGTACTTGTGGCTCTGCTTCATAGGCTGCTAATTCTTCAGCTGTAAGGAAGTCTTTGCGGACAACGATTTGATAAGTGTATTCATCCATCCAGGCATCAGAAGCGACAAAGTAACCTTTTTGTCCAACCTTGTCTCCCCAAGAGTTTTCAACCTTCCATTTAACAGATTTGCCATCGGCATCCAAATCAACCCCAGTCAATACCATGGCATGAGTCATGAGAGATTCACTGTAGTCCAAACGTCCTGCCTTATCTTGAGTCAAGTTAATATCCATGCTAGCTGTAAAGTCATAAACATTAGTTGCAAGAATACCTTTTTGACGGTCTGAAACTTGACCAACATCTGAACCAAACCAAACAGTTTCTCCAGACTTCATCTGTGCAATAGCAAGCTCTTTGAAACGGTCCATTGGGAGGTTGATATAACGAACACTTGGTGCACCTACAATATTACCTAACATCTCAACAGTATAAGATTTCCCGTAAGGTTTATCAGCTGTTGGAGCGTTGATAACTGACACATAGTCACTGAGTTTGAGACCCACATATTTTTCAAAGAATGCTTGTGGTGTGATATTTTTCTCAGATTGATAGTTGTCATCCTTATCTCGGTAGGCAAAATCAAACTGACGTGGTGGTAAACCAAGAGTCATAGCAAGATAATTGAAAATTTCTTGAAGAAGCTCTTCCTTCTTAGCTTGAACAGTAGCCTGATCAGCACCACCTGCAATTAGGTCACGTAAGATTTGAGCATCTTGACGAAGGAGCTTATTGAGATATTGGTTAAGCTCACGACTATTGCTTGAAGATACAGATTCTGGATAAACCGATTTTGGTACAACACCGTATTTTTCAAAAAGTGATACGACCATATCCCATTGTCCACCATCTTGTTGAGGGGTATCCAAAAGGAATTTAACCTTACGACTGCCAATCTCTTGATCTGCTGTGGCAATAATTTGTTCCAAGAACCAGTTCGATTTTTCATACTTGTCCCAGAAGAAAGTGTGAGCTTGAGAAAGTTCGAAACTTTCCAATTTAAAGTCTGAGATTAATTTGTGACGGAAAGTATTTAGTGCCGCAAACATCCAGCAACGTCCTGAAGCTTTCTGGTTAGACACCTCATCTTTAGTCAAATCGATTGAGAAAACATGGTCGTTTTCAACTTCTGATTGACGTGTTTCGATGGATTTGAGCAAGCCATTGTGAGTTACAGCATTCTCAATAGCACTGTACTTGGCATTGGCCTCATATTCTGCAAATAGTTTATCTGTGAAATCTGTTGATAGTGAAGTCATAAGATTCCTCCTTTTAAGCCTTATTCCTCTCTATTTTATCACTAATTTCTGAAAATTCAATTTAAAAATAACCCTAGGTTTGACCTAGAGTTACGACAATCTTATTCAACTTTATCAAACTGCGTTTCTGGTACTGGTTTCGTTGGTTGACAAGACATGATAAGGAGGACAATGCTTCCAATCAATGAGAAGATAACCAAAATTCGTACAAGCCCTATATAACTTAGAAGTACCCAAGCCGGATGAAAGCCTGCATCTCTTAAACGACGGATTTGTAGAGACAATTGAGGGATAAGTTCAATTAAGCTAAAAAGCATTAGTGGCCAAGCATAGGTAATAATTATTTTTTGCAGTTCAGTCTGATTATTCAACAGAGCTGGATCACTAAGGTCAACATTACTGAAGAAAGGAATAAGAACACAAAAAACAGTAAGAATAGTAATAATAATGACATTAACCAAGTAAGCCCACCAGTAGTCTGGACGAGTTGAACGTCCGCTAAAGTCAAAAGCACGCTTCCAAAAATCAATATAAGCTTTGATCATAATTCATTTCTCCTCTTATTTCCAAAAATCATCAAAAATAGTGATTGGCAAGTGACGTTTGTGTTGACCTTTACGCCACCAAGTCTCAATAGTTTCCTGGGCTTTGGCTGAGACTTCCTTACCTTCAAGGTAGTCATCAATTTCACGATAGGTCACTCCAAGTGCCACTTCATCAGCGATTCCTGGTTTGTCCTCTTCCAAGTCAGCTGTTGGCACTTTTTCATAAAGGGCCTTGTCCGCACCAAGTTCTGCAAGAAGGGCTGCACCTTGACGCTTGTTTAGACGAAAGAGTGGCAAAATATCTGCACCACCATCGCCAAATTTTGTGAAGAAGCCAGTAAGGTTCTCAGCGGCGTGGTCTGTCCCGATAACTGCCCCACTATTTTCTCCCGCAACTGCGTATTGGGTAATCATGCGTTGACGAGCCTTAATATTTCCCTTGTTAAAGTCAGAAATACTTACACCTGCCTTGGCAAGTTCCGCAACCTGACCATCAACAGCTTCCTTAATGTTAACCGCAAGACTCACATCTGGCTTGATAAAAGCAAGGGCGTGTTGGGCATCATCCTCGTCTGCCTGCACTCCATAAGGCAAGCGAATGGCAATAAACTGATAGTCTTTCCCTGTCTCTGCACGAAGCTCTTCAACGGCAAGTTGGGCTAGACGGCCAGCCAAGGTAGAATCTTGACCTCCGGAAATCCCTAAAACATAAGACTTAAGGAAAGGATGTTTGAGCATATAAGCCTTCAAAAAATCAACAGATTTTCGAATCTCTTCTTTTGGATCAATGCTAGGTTTAACGCCTAGTTGAGCAATAATAGTTTCTTGCAAAGTCATAATTCTCCTTTTACTCTGACAAGTCATGGGCTTTCTTTCGTACATTGTCAATAAGGGTCATCTTGTTATCCCAGACATCTTTAGCCAAGTCAACTGGATAATCTTGAGGGTTAAGCACGCGCTTATACTCATTCCAAAGTTCGTCCAATTCCTTAGTCGCATAGGCCTTGATTTCATCAAGACTTGGTAACTCATAGATTAGTTGCCCCTTGTCGTAGATTGGAACCAAGAGTGGCACTGCATCAAAATCACGAACAGTCTTATTAATGTAGGTGTATGTTGGGTGGAACATATTAATTTCTTCTAGAGCATTAACATCCGTGTCTGCGAAAGTGATATAGTCACCTTCTGATTTGCCCTTAGCACGACTCGTAATACGCCACACTTGCTTCTTACCTGGTGTTGATACCTTCTCAGCATTGTTGGACAATTTGATAGTATCATGCATGACACCCTGATCATCCTCGATTGAGACAATCTTGTAGACAGCACCCAAGGCTGGTTGATCATAGGCAGTGATAAGCTTAGTACCCACTCCCCAGACATCGATCTTGGCCTTTTGCATCTTCAAGTTGAGGATGGTATTTTCATCAAGGTCATTTGAAGCATAAATTTTGGCGTCAGGGAAACCGGCAGCATCCAACTGCTTACGGACCTGCTTCGATAGATAAGCCAAGTCACCTGAATCAAGACGAACACCCAAGAAATTGATTTTATCACCTAGCTCTTTAGCTACACGAATAGCATTCGGAACACCAATCTTAAGGGTATCATAGGTATCTACAAGGAATACACAGTCCTTGTGAGTAGATGCATAGGCTTTAAAGGCATCATAATCGTTGCCATAGGCTTGAACGAGAGCATGGGCATGGGTACCAGAAACTGGAATGCCGAAAATCTTACCGGCACGCACATTTGATGTCGCATCCGCACCACCAATCACAGCTGCACGGGTACCCCAAATTGCTGCATCCATCTCTTGTGCACGACGTGTCCCAAACTCCAATAAAGGAGCATCTTCAATGACAGAGCGAATGCGAGCTGCCTTGGTAGCAATAAGAATCTGGTAATTGAGGATATTTAGCAAGGCAGTCTCTACTAACTGACACTGGGCCAAGGGACCTTCCACTTGGAAAATCGGTTCATTCGCAAATACCAAATCACCCTCAAGGGCTGAATTGATAGTCAACTCGAGTTTTAGGTTGGCTAGATAGTCTAGAAAATCCTCAGGATAGGCTAACTCTTTTAGATAAGCAATATCAGTTTCTGAGAAAGTCAGATTTTCAAGATAGTTGACAATACGTTCTAGACCTGCGAACACAGCAAAGCCATTTTTAAACGGAAGTTGACGGAAATAAACTTCGAAAACGGCCTTTTTATTGTGAATACCTTGGTTGAAGTAGACTTGCATCATATTGATTTGATACAAGTCAGTGTGCAAGGTTAAACTGTCATCTTTATACATGGAATTCCTCCAATCGAATAGGTACTTATTTTTTGTTACTAATAGCTTGTATATGTTGACTATTATAGCATTTTTGGGCAATTGTCTCCACTTTTCAGAAAGTTAATTATTGTTTGGATTTTCCGATTATTCTACTGATGATTTTGACAAAAAAGAGCAGCCTGGTGAGACTACTCTTCATTTCTATTCATATCTTAGTGACTCGACAGGGTCCATTTTACTGATTTTACGTGCTGGAAGGTAGGCTGATACATAGCCCATCAAGAGCGAGAAGCCAAACATGATGAGAATTGATGTCAGATTTAGATCAAATACCTTGCTGACACTTGGGTAGAGATGTGAAACAATCATGTTGGCCAAGCTTCCAATCCCCTGTGATACAAGTAGGGCAAGAGCCAGTGAGATACCCGTAATCCAGAGTGCCTCATAAACAAAGATAGCTTTCACGTCACGATTAAGGTAACCGACAGCCTTCATGACACCAATCTCTTTTGAGCGTTGCATGATATTAATATAAATGATAATTCCAATCATGACAGCTGAAACTAGGATAGCTTGTGACGAAAGGATAATCAAGAGTGCTTGGATAACACGGATGAATTTAATAATGACATCGAGGATGGCCTGCTGTGAAAGAACTAGGTACTTCTTGTTTTTCTGTAACTTTTTAGTGACTTCCTTAGTCTTGGCTGGATTCTTAAGCTCCAAAAGCATGTAAGAGACTGTTTTAGTAAAGCCATTTTCTTTGAGCAACTCTTCCAATTGTTTGGCTGGCATATAGCTATTGCTCTCTTCAGCATCCTCGCTGTCATCAACAATACGGACAATCTTAGTCTTGATATCTGCTACTTTAGTTCCCTCAGCAGTATTTTCAACAATCTGAGCTGAGATTTCTTTTCCGATAAAGTCTTTAGCCTTGAGCTTCTTCCCTGTTTCTTCATTGTAATGTTTGACAAAACTCATCGGAAGGGTTAATCCCTTTTCATCTGCGGATTTAAAAGGCTTCCCGGCTGAAATCTTATCCTTACCATTGCGAGATGTAGATATTTTTGTGTTCTTGTAGAGACTGATAACCTGAGAATAGTTAGGAAGGTCCTTGCTGAAATCCATGGTCTTACCATCAAGGGTAAGACTTGCCATGTTCATTCCAAAGGGGCTCTCCAAATATTTAATATCATCACTCTTAATCTGACTACGAATAAACTTCTCATCATCCGCATTTAGAACCCCTCGGGCTGCTGATTTAGCACTAAGACTAATCTGAATTTGGGATGGAATGTTACCACCATCGGTACTGTCATTAATCATACCAACAATAGCATTCCCCAAACCAAAGGAAATTAAAACACCGATAAAACCAATGGAAGTTGCCGTCGCAATCAAAAGATTACGCCACTTACGTTCCATAAAGTTGCTCAATGACAATTTAAGTTTATTCTTGAGGGTCAATCCCTTATTTTTCGATTGTTTCAACGACTTCACCATCCTTCATTTTAATGACAACATCCGCATAATCCGCCACTTCAGGGTTATGGGTTACGATAATCACAGTTTTGCCTGCCTCAGCTAGCTCTTTAAAAATTTCGAGAACATTTTCCTGAGACTGAGAATCAAGAGAACCAGTCGGTTCATCAGCCACAATCATTTCTGGATTATTAACTAGGGCACGGGCAATGGCCACACGTTGTTTTTGCCCACCAGAAAGCTGCTTAACATTTTTCTTGATAAATTCTCCGATTCCAAGACGGCTGAGCTCCTTTTCCGCAATCTCGATCATCTCTTTATCAGTCATATTTTTAACGTAAAGAGGCATCTTGACATTTTCAAGGACTGATTGATGAGGGATAAGATTGAAATTTTGAAAGACAAAGCCAATATGGGCCTTTCTAAAATAGGTCAGGTCACGCTCTGAAAAATCACGCATGTTCTGATTCTTGAAATACAGATTTCCCTGATACTGACTATCCAAGCCGCTAATAATACTGAGCAGACTGGTCTTACCACAGCCAGATGGACCGTAGATAGCAGTGATCTTTGCTGGTGCAATCTCAAGTGTAACATCGTTCAAAGCGCGCTCTTGGTTCGTACCGTCGAGATCATAGTACTTTGAGATGTGGTCAATGGTTAAAATGGACATGGTTTCCTCCATAAATTTGATTTAAATTAGAGTTTGGTTAAATTTCAGCTGATTATCTGCATGAAAATTTCAAGCAAAATAGCAGAAACACTTAACTAATCGCCTTCTAAAACGATACATTAATTATAAACATTAAATGATTATAAAAATAGTGACATAAATGTCACTATGGCATGAGAAAAAGCCAAATTCCTTAAGACTTTGGCTTTGGCTTTAGTTTATTGACAATAAATACGAATAGCTTCTGCGAGAAAAACTGCAGTCCCTGATCCCCCGACTTTATCGATAAAACTAGAAAAGCGATTATCTGTTTGGTACATCTGACCTAGACCAGCTAATACCGTTTGGTCACATGGATAAAAATGCTGACTAATATAGTCTTGTAACACCTTTACTTGTTCCTGAACACTATTGTCATCAGGATTAGACTCCTTGAGCTGTCCAAAAGTAAACATAATTGCAGTCATCTCTTTTGTGACTTCAGGGAAGGGCTCCTCTCCCTTAGCCGCAAAAGCTTGATAAGCTTCTGTCTGACCCCATCTAGCCTGAGCTTCTTGCTGAAATTCTTCCATAGCTTTTTGATCAAATGCTTCAAATGACATTTCTTCTTCCTCCATTTGTAAGGCCTTAGCATGAGCTATGACGGCTTCTAAATGGGACTTTTTCAGCTCTAAAAGCTTGATTTGATCCTTAAGCGCTTGGACTTTGTCATAGCCTGCTTGACCTACGATTTCCTTAATTTTTTTTAGAGGAAAGTCTAACTCACGGTAAAGCAATATTTCCTGCAAACGGACAACCGCATCGCGATTATAGTAACGGTAACCATTTTCAGCCACAATTGATGGTTTCAGCAAATCAATTTCATCATAATAATGAAGGGTGCGCACACTGACACCTGATAGTTGGCTCACTTCTTTTACAGATTTCATTAGAACTCCTCTCTGATTAAGAGTATAGGCTATGACGTGGCGTGAGGGTCAAGGGGCAAAAGAGTCTTTTTTGAGGTTCGTATAATTTCTTACTTTTCTTTCTTTTTCTGGCTTCGACGATGTATTAAGGCTTGATTAATACGCTGTGTTCTCATATGCATTTGCCAAATGAGGTAAAGCCAGATAATAATATAAACGGAAATGAAGACAATCCATATGATAGGATTCAGCACAGCATCAATCCAACCCGCTATTAGACAAGTCCCTATCAGTACAATCGCCGTCAACAAGAAATGCAAGATTACTCTAAGTCTATACGACATACGGTCAAGGTCTTCCAAAATCCACGAGAGCATTCCCATCAAACCGCTCATCATAAAGAGGGCTAAAATATTTCCCACACTAACTTTTGGATAGATAATCTGGGGAAATAATTGACCTAGTAAAAGAAGTGCAAGATAGAAGAACGATCCCGTTCTCACGCCGGATACAAAATAAGCAATAAAACGTTTCATAGGTTCCTCCTAGACCCCTAAATAATCCATCAAGGATTTGACATATTTTCGGCTGACACTAGACTTCACTCCACCTGTCATTTTGGCCATCATATTGCCAGAAAAACTATCCGATAGGGATTCCAAATGGTCTATATTCATAACAGCATGACGTGATATCTGTAAAAAACTTCGACGATTGATGCGATGCTGAAAGTTTGTCAGTGTCTCTTTCATCGTATAGGTTTTGTCTATTGTATAAATCGTTAACACATTCTTATCAATCTCAGCTAGGATAATATCATCAATTTTTACCATAACCAAATGATCATTCGTTTTAATAGGAATCACCACTTGATTTACAACTGAAAATTGTTCGAGGTAATCCATTACCTCTCGTGCTTGATCAGACAATCGCTCCGCTTGGATAACCACACAGGGGTCCTTTGTCGAAATATCTGACTTTTCTTCAAAACGAAGTTTCATTCCTATTCCAACTCTCACTTATTTTTTCTTACTAGACTTTTTCACTAAAATAGCCCAAAGAATGCCTACTAGAAGAATACCTCCTAACACTATAAGGTAAGTATTTTCCTTTGTCAACAACTCTTGCCACTTGAGTTGAACACCCATTTTCTCTTGGAACTCTTGACGAAGATCATCTTGACCTTTAAAAGTCTCACTTAATGTTTCATTCATGAGGACTTGCCGATAAAGTGATGCAATATAAGTTGCTGGGGTACATTTCATTAGTAATTGAGCAAAATCAGGTAGAACGCCCAAAGGTACATAAGTTCCTACCAAAAAACCAGAAGCTGTACCCACTATGGTCGCAAACTTCCCAAGACTGTCTACTGATTGGAAAAAGTGAACAAAAATGGCATTCACCAAGCTAGAAAGCAGGCTACTAAGCAACATAATGAGGAGAACTTCAGGTAGTATGGATAGTTTGGGAACTTCTCTAAAATAGCCACACATCAGCACATACATAAGGACCTGCATAGATAAAGAAATGATGATTGCACTCGCTAGATATGAAGATGGTAACCGCCATATTCCTTGATCCGATAAATAAAGATCCTGATCTACTTGATGTTCACGGTCCTTTACTAACTGAGTCAAGGCAGCCAGACTTGTCGTAATCCCTGTCACAGCCAGCGTTCCACTCATTAGCCAATTATTTAACACAGGACCACTATTGGGGAGCTGAGCCCAAGCATCTGTTAGATTTTTTTGAAGAAAAATAATATAAAGAACAAAGGAAATCAAGGCTCCCAACAGGGAGAAGAAAACCCCTGAACGATTTCTAAAATACAATAAAAAATTCCGCTTTAGTAAGGCTAGCATTAGCGGACCTCCCTTCCTGTAAGTGCAATAAAGGCATCATCCATGGTCCCTGGACGAAACTCAAAATGGGCTAGTTTATCTCTAACTTGCGCCAGGTAATCAATGGCTTCCCTTTCACTATCGGGTTGAAAAACATACTCCAATTGACTTTGTTGCTCTACTGACATTCCCGAAGTTTTGAGACTTTCTATCTGCTGTATCTCCTTGAAGCGAATCTTCAAGATGTTTTTTGCATACTGACTCTTAATATCTAATGCCGATCCTTGAGCAATCACTTTCCCATGGTCCACAATATAAATCTGATCAGCTTCATCTGCTTCATCAAGATAATGCGTGGTCAGTACAACGGTCATCCCCTCTTCTCTCTGCAATTGATAGAGCAAATCCCAAATAGACTTCCGGGTTTGAATGTCTAAACCTGTCGTTGGCTCATCTAAGAACAAAAGGCCTGGACCGTGCAGTAGAGCACGCGCAATGTCAACCCGACGCTTTTGGCCGCCTGAAAGCGTTCCATATTTCTGCTTTTGGAAAGCTGATAGGCCTAGTCGATCAATAAGATCAGACACACGATTTGGTTTTAGGCCTTTGTACTGTCTGGCACGAATGGTCAGATTTTCCCTAACCGTCAGCATCTCATCTAAAACACTGGTTTGGAAGACCACACCAATTTTAGTACCGGGTTCATAAATAATGTCGCCTTGCGTTGGTTGTTTCAAACCAATCAACATGGAAATCGTCGTTGATTTCCCCGCCCCATTTGGTCCTAGAATCGCATTAAACGTCCCCTTTTCAAACTGTAGGTGAATATGATCAACCGCTAGATGATTTCCATACCGTTTACTGATGTTTTTAGCTTGTAATATCATGTTCTCTCTCCTTTTTGACAATATCAGTCTAGCAAAAAAGCCGTTATAAAAACGACTTTTGGGGATAAACGGTCAAAATGAGGGTCCAAGTGGTGAGATGGAAGAGACAAAAAGAAGTAGAAAATTTATTGCAACCATTCTTTTCCCCATTGATTCAAGTCCTTTAAAATCGGCATCAGTGATTTCCCTTTTTCTGTCAGCTCATATTCTGTATGAAGAGGCAGAGACTCATAATCATATTTCTCAATCAATTGGTTCTCTATTAAAACATCTAATCCACGTGTCAAACTGATAGTTGTAATCCCTTCAACTTCTCTTCTCAATTGATTGAAACGGACTCTCTTATGCTTGTTTATAACCCATAATATATTCATCCTCCATTTCCCACCAACCACATCTAAGACTCGAGACATACTACAGTTCCAATTTTTATTTGTTAACATTTTTTCTCCTTACAAAAATGTGCCTACTATTCAGGTAGTTTGTAAAGTATTATAATCTATTTATCATTTATTTTAAAGGAGTCACTTATGTTTATTGTAAATCTTACCTATATAAAGTCCCTTGATGAAGTTGAAAAACACTTAGAAAAACACATAGATTTTTTAAATCAGTATTATACAAAAGGTCTTTTTATCGCATCTGGAAGAAAAAATCCAAGAACCGGCGGTATCATTCTCATGAGAGCTAAAAATAAAGAAGCCGTTCAAGAAATCATTACACACGATCCATTCTATCAAAATGAGATTGCTCAATATGAGATTATTGAATTTGAGGCAAGTAAATATTGTCCAGAATTTGAAACTATCGTCAGTAAATCTTTTGACGACAAGTAGGTTTATTAGGAATCTATATACAAAAGGAATTTTCAACACAAGTAAAAACAGCTCTTTTTATACGAAAAGAGCTGTTCTATTTTATGAAAGAGAAAGTCACTAGTGACCTTTGTGCTTCTCTCTTCGTTTTTGCTGTTTGCGTTCAAATTTCTCTTGTTTGAGCAATTGCTTTTGGACACTAGATTGATGTTTTGAAATCTTTTTCCTTTCCTCATACTGCAACTGCAATAGTTCTTTCGACTTGGAAGAAACTTTCTGATTTACTTGTTTCTTCACCATTCGCTGTAATCGTTTAGGATTCTTGACTTTTACATGTTGCTTAACTATAGCTTCTGGACTAAAAGATAATTGAGTAAACTGAGTCTGTAAGATCTCTAGAATTTCATCATCTTTTGGCTCCTGACCAAATGTCACACGACAAACTTGATAAGTTTCTAGATACACTTGTTCGAACAAACCATGCCAAAATCCATCTTCAAAATAAACTGTCAATCCAATTGAAATTGTTTCCACGACAGCACCTCCTTAAATCTATCCCTAAGAATGGACAACCAAGGAGGAAGGTTACTGATAGGCTTGCCTACGTCTGGACTACCAACCAGAACTGTGTTTTTATCTTAGTTGGGACTATTATAGCATATTTATAAGCTATTTTTATTGCTTCTTCAAATGCCTATCAAAAAAATGAATCGTAGCCAGCCAAGAGTCCTTACTCTCTTTCATCAATAAACGCCAATCTTTTCGATAACGGTGATTTGGTTGATAAGCCACTGTCAACATGTGACCTGTTTCATGATATTTTTTAAAGGTAATGTAGTGTCCTTTATAATGCGAGATAATATCATCAATTGCTGATGAGGCATCCCATATTTCATCAACAGTACTTCCGAGCAATAAAATTGGCGAAGAGAGTTTACTAATGTCTATCCTAGCAGAGCAATCTTTAGGGATAGGTTTTCTAAAAAGTTTGCTGAACAGATAATCTCTAAGTCGAAACTTTTGATAGGGAAGTTCTTTTTGCAAATGCGTCCAAGAAGAAGTATGAGAGTTCCATTTCCCTTCTATCCCTTCATACACCACATCAGAGGGTGAATTTAGTACCAAACATTGAATGTCATTAAAAAGGCTCTCCTCAGCTAAAACCAACTCTGCCCCCTTAGACCGTCCATAGATTCCAATTTTTTCACTATCTACTTGAGGATGCTTACGTAGATAATCCTTCGCTTCCACAAGGCACTCTAAAGGAATACGTTCCAAATGTTTTGGTAACCCCTCTAAACCAAAGTAGGCAATTGCTAGGCAAATATAACCTCTAGAAGATAAAAGCTGAGCTATATTCTGTGCCTTTTCAATCCGTCCTTCACTACCGCTCACAATAATCAATGCTGGTGTTTTTATTGCCTTTTTATCATAAAAGAGTCTCCCTTGAAAATATCTCCCGTAAATATCTTTATGACTAATTTGCGAACTCATGTAATGTCTTGTGAAAGTTCTCTCTGCAATGACAGTATTTCCTTGCATAATTTTGATATCCACAAAAAAATGATCTAATAAGGGAATTTCAGAAAGAGAGTTTGGAAGTTTCTTTCTCTTATTGGTCAAGGGCTTTGCATTAAAAAATAATCCCATTGTTGAAATACCTTCATAAGATCCGGAACAAGATGGAGTTTGTGACATATCAATAATACCATTCTTATCTGATACAAAAGTCGCTGTTGATTTCCATAAACCATCATGAGCTAAAAGCATGGGAGCATTGATACAATAATAATCGGATAGAAACATTTCGACTCGATATGTTTCTCTTGGGTTTAAGCCATCGATGACAATACTAAAAGATTCGTCTGCCAACTCAGACTCTGAGATAAATTCCATTTGTATATTCATATCTTCCTCTTTTTTGTTAACATAATTAACAATATTGTTTTAAAATTACCGTGACTTTTACCACGGTAACTCTCGCCATACCTGTTCAACATCATCCATCAGTTTCATAACCATTTGAAGGTCCGCTTCACTATAGTTTCTTAAAACTGAAAAAATGGTTTTTTCAATATGTTCTTGCTGCTCTTTATGGACGTTAAAAACGTCAACCCCTTTTTTGGATAATATCAGATATTTATTTTTTTCATTATCCGGTGCAAATTCAAAAGCAACGAGGTCTTTCTTGGTTAAACGTCTAACACTCTGAGTAACGGCACTCCTTGATACTTCAAGTAACTCAGATAATTTTACTAGATTCACAGGCTGATTTCGACCTATCAGGTCAATCAAATGGACTTCATTAATAGTGATTGATTTATCAATACTATTTCTATGCTGATTCTTTTTCAACCGTTCAAAGGCTAAGACAAAGCTGTTAAAACGATTATTAAACTTATGCAGTTCTTTCTTATTCATAGTTTCCTTCTTTTTGTTAATGATATTAACAAAATAGCGTTTTCTTGTCAAGAAGAGTAAAAACTCCTCCAGAGCTTAGCTCTGAAGGATTCACTTTTATTTCACAACAATGTTAACAAGTTTATTAGGCTCAAACAGTTTGGGAAACTGTTTGAGGTTGAGCATGAACAAATAAATCGGTTATTTCACAACAATGTTGACAAGTTTGTTCGGCTTCAATAGTCCAGTGGACTGTTGAAGGTAGCAGATAAGGCTAATAAACTCGTTATTTAACGACAATATTAACGAGTTTATTAGGTACACTAATCACCTTCACAATTTCCTTGCCATCGATCTCTGCTTTGACTTTTTCGTTAGCAAGAGCTACTTCTTGCAACTCTTCGCGTGAAAGATCTTTAGCGACCATCAATTTGGCACGGACTTTACCTTTGATTTGAACAACGATTTCGATTTCGTCTTCAACCAATTTGCTTTCGTCCCATGTTGGCCAAGCTACATAAGAGATTGACTCACCTGTTGCTGCAACTGTTTGCCAGAGTTCTTCTGCCAAGTGAGGCGCAAATGGAGCGATCAATTGGATAAAGCCTTTGGCGTAATCCACATAGAGTTCATCTTCCTTGTTAGCTGCATTGACAAAGACCATGAGTTGGGCAATGGCTGTGTTGAATTTCATAGACTCGATTTGCTCTGTGACAGATTTAACCGTTTCGTTATAAACCTTGTCAAGAGCGCCATTGTTTTCCGCAACGATTTCTTTACTTGTGATCAAACGGTAAACACGGTCGAGGAACTTACGGCTTCCTTCTAGACCTTCTTCAGACCAAGCGATTGAAGCATCAAGTGGTCCCATGAACATTTCATAGACACGAAGGGTATCAGCACCGTATTGTTCCACCACATCGTCTGGGTTAACTACGTTCTTGAGGGATTTAGACATCTTAGCTGGTGCTTGCTCCAATTCTTCCCCTGTTTCCATGTGGAAGAATGAACCATCACGTTTTTCAACCTTGTCAGTCGCCACAAGAGCACCACGGTGGTCACGGTAGCTAGTTCCCAAGATCATTCCTTGGTTAAAGAGTTTTTGGAATGGTTCCTTAGTTGGAACGACACCAAGGTCATAGAGGAATTTATGCCAGAAACGAGCGTAAAGCAAGTGGAGCACAGCGTGTTCTGCACCACCCACGTAGATATCGACTGGCAACCATTGTTTGAGTAGATCCTCATCAGCCAATTTTTCTGTGTTATGTGGATCGATATAGCGGAGGTAGTACCAGCTTGAACCTGCCCATTGTGGCATGGTATTGGTCTCACGACGACCTTTGACACCATCTTCACGAGTCACTTCAAGCCAGTCTGTCAAGTTAGCCAATGGGCTTTCACCAGTACCTGAAGGGCGGATATCCTTGGTTACAGGCAAGACAAGTGGGAGGTCACTTTCTGGAACGGCTGTTGAAGTACCATCTTCCCAATGAATGATTGGGATTGGTTCACCCCAGTAACGTTGACGGCTAAAGAGCCAGTCACGAAGACGGTAAGTGATTTTTTCTTGACCAAAGCCTTTTTCTTCCAACCAAGCCACGATTTTGGCAATCGCTTCTTCTTTGTTAAGACCGTTCAAGAAGTCAGAGTTGACGTGAAGGCCGTCTTCTGTGTAAGCAGCTTCTTCAACGTTGCCACCTTCGAGCACTTCTACAATTGGAAGGTCAAACTGTTTAGCAAATTCCCAGTCACGCTCATCGTGAGCAGGTACGGCCATAACAGCACCTGTTCCGTAGCTAGCAAGAACATAGTCAGCAATCCAGATTGGAATTTCTTTACCATTGACAGGGTTTACGGCATAAGCGCCAGTCCAAACCCCTGTCTTTTCCTTGGCAAGGTCTGTACGAGCCAAGTCTGATTTAAGGCTAGCTTGGTGTTTGTAATCAGCTACAGCCTCAGCTTGTTCAGGACTTGTGATAGCATCTACCAAGTCATGCTCAGGAGCCAAGACAGTGAAAGTTGCACCAAAAAGGGTATCAGGACGAGTGGTAAAGACGGTGAATTCCTTGTCTGTTCCTTTCACTTTGAAGGTGACATTAGCACCAGTTGATTTACCAATCCAGTTGCGTTGCATGTCCTTGATAGACTCTGGCCAATCAAGGTCATCCAAGTCATTGAGCAAACGCTCAGCATAGGCAGTAATTTTAAGCATCCATTGGCGCATTGGTTTACGGACAACTGGATAGCCTCCACGCTCAGACGTTCCATCAGGAAGGACTTCTTCGTTGGCGATGGCTGTTCCCAATTCTTCAACCCAGTTTACTGGCACTTCAGCTTCATAGGCCAAACCTTTTTCGTAAAGCTTAGTGAAAATCCATTGCGTCCATTTGTAGTAGTTTGGATCTGTTGTGTTGACTTCGCGATCCCAGTCGTAAGAGAATCCAAGCGCATTGATTTGGCGTTTGAAGTTGGCAATGTTTTCCGCTGTGAATTCTGCTGGGTCATTCCCTGTATCCATAGCATATTGCTCTGCAGGCAAACCAAAGGCATCCCATCCCATTGGGTGAAGGACGTTATAGCCTTGTGCACGTTTGAAACGGCTGAGGATATCAGTCGCTGTGTATCCTTCTGGGTGTCCTACGTGAAGACCCGCTCCAGATGGGTAAGGGAACATGTCAAGCGCATAAAACTTAGGTTTTGAGGCATCAGTTCCTGTCTTAAAAGTGTGATTGTCAGCCCAGTATTTTTGCCACTTAGGCTCGATTTCTTTATGATTGTAAAAACTCATGGTTTCTCTCCAATATTCGTAATGCTTCTATTATAGCATTTTTGAGGGATTTTTAAAGATGATAAGGGAACTTTAAGAGGCAAATTCACCTGAGTCTGTTTTGCGTTCTTTTCATTCTTTTTAAGTTTTTTTGCGCTTTTTTATTGTGGAAAAGCAAAAAGATGCTATACTAGTATCAGAAAGAAGGTGACTCATGTATCAGGAGCAACGATTAGAGAAAATATTAACACTCTTGGAAGAGAGGGGAAACCTATCTGTCAAGGAAATGGTTGATGAATTAGGAGTTTCCAAAGACACTGTCAGAAGAGATTTCGACTGTCTCAGCCAGAGGAATCTGGCTCAACGTACCCATGGTGGCATTCTTCCAGTTAAAAATACCACTGTTCTAGGCTTCCAAGAACGTCAGAAAGGACTCACTGAAGACAAGAAAAAAATGGCAGATCTAGCGCTTAGCTTGGTCAAAGACCAATCTCTACTCTTTTTCGATGTCTCTACCTTGATGCTTGAAGTCTCACAAAAATTGACTAAGAAGGTCACTATCTACTCCCACTCTTTGGACAACGCCTTGGTCCTAAGTGGCAAAGAAGGCGTTGACTTCCATCTCTTGGGAGGAAGATTTTACAGTAAAAACCGCTTCTACTATTCGCTTCACGAAGCCCAGCTCTTGCAACATCTACAATTTGACTTAGCCTTCTTTGGAGCGGCTAGTCTCAATCAAGGAGTGGTCAGTTATGAGGACGAGGAGGATGTTGCTGTTAAGCAACTGGCCATGCAGGCTGCCCGAACCAAGGTTCTTATTGCTGAATCAGACAAGTATGAAAAACATTCCAAATATATCTTGGGTAAGATTAAAGACTTTGACTACTGGATTACAGATAAAAAACCTGATCCTGATTTGGTCGAAGCCCTTAAAGACAGAGTAACGATTTTATATGATGGAAAGGATAGCGATTATGAATAATATCCGTTTGATTATCAGTGACATTGATGGCACTATTCTCACTAGTAACCACCAGGTGGATGAACAACTGATTGAGGTAATGCCAGAGCTTGAAAAGGCAAATATTCCCTTTGTTTTAGCTTCTGCCCGTTCTCCACTAGGAATGCAACCAATCGCTCATAAACTGGGACTTCATGACAATCCCATCGCCTGCTACAACGGCGCCTTAGTACTTGAGGGTGACCGTACTATCATCCAACACCCTGTGGATAAAGCTGAAATTCAAGAACTTCTTAGCTACTTATCCACAGATTATCCAAGTGTCTCTGTGAATATCTACTCTGGCAAGGACTGGATTACCAACAAACTAGACAAATGGTCTCAGTTGGAAGGAAGCATCACGGGTGAATCTCCTATGATTAAGGAGCTGCAAGACACGGTCTCAGATTCAGAGCCTCCTATCCACAAGCTTTTGTTGATTGATGAGCCTGAAGTTATTCAGGACCTCCATCAAAAACTCCTAAGCATGGATTTTACACAGACAGCCTTCTACTTATCCAAAGATAACTACCTTGAAGTCACAGCCAAACATGTTTCTAAGGAACACGCTCTCATCGAGGTTGCCAAATATTACGACCTTCCTCTTGAAGAAGTCATGACAATCGGAGATAACTTCAACGACAGTCCTATGCTGGCTCTAGCTGGCCTGGGAATTGCTATGGGCAATGCACCTGAAGGGGTCAAGGAAACAGCAAACTTAGTAACGACTTCAAATGATGAACATGGTGTGGCTCAAGCTATTACAGAGCATGTCCTAAACTAAGCCAATATCTAATGGTGGGAACAACCTTTAATCGCCAACTCGAATTTTAGAACAAAAGGAAAGGTGCCCCAGAGGTACCTTTCTTTTTTCAACGAAAAAAGCCCTCCTCTTTCAAAGAAGGACTAGATTTTCTATAGGTAAAGAAGAAGACCCACAAGGATTCCAATGACGTAGCCTGCCAAAACATCACTAGGATAGTGAACACCACCTAGCACGCGCAAAAGAGCTAGAGCGCCCGCCAGAAAAAGCATAGCCCCACCTAGCCAGGGGTTAAGCGTCAGCGCCAACATAGCAATAACAGTCGCTGAGAAAACATGCCGGCTGGGAAAGGACTTGCCTAGACTGTCCTTCTTAATAAGGGATTGGATAGCCCAAGTCTGGTATGGACGCGGTCGATTATAGAGACTACGACCAAGAGAAAGAAGGAAAAAGCCTCCCCCCATAATAAGCACTGTCGTAGAGAGAATAAACCAGCCACCCCTTAGCAAAACCCAAATAAGAAATATAGGAAAAAGCAGGTAAAAAGTCCTAGTTATAATTTTGTTCAAGCCTTCTAAAACCTTAGCGTAAGGACGTAAAGGAGTACTAATCCTATCGTAAAATCGTTTATAATTCATCATCCGTTAGAAAAAAGGGAGTGACACAGAACTAAATTTCAAAAATCTAGCTTCTAGTCTCTCCCCTCAAGTTTAATGAGATAGTCTTCCGAGGTTGAAGTCTCTTATCTCGACCTCTATTTGTCTATCTTAGAGTTCAGCGATTTGGTAAAGTTCAAGTTCAGCAGCTGTTTCTGAACCAAACATGTTAATCATGATTTTAACCTTGTTGTTTTCAATTTCTACAACACGGCCTTCTTGACCCATAAAGGCACCATCAATGATTTGAACCACATCACCAACCTTGATATTAGTATCAAAGACATCAACAGTTTGACCCATTGAAATCAAGATTTGACGGATTTCTTCTTCCAAAAGTGGTGTTGGTTTAGAACGGTTACCGTGAGAACCAACGAAACCAGTAACGTTCGGAGTATTACGGACAACGAACCATGCTTCGTCTGTCATTACCATCTCAACAAGAACGTAACCAGGGAAGCGGTTTTCTTCCACTTCTTTAACTTTACCGTTTTTCTCAACATTGACAGTTTGAGTTGGGATTTCAACACGCAAGATATTTTCAAGCATGTTATAAGTTTGGGCACGTTGCAAAAGGTTTTCTTTAACTTTGTTTTCGTATCCTGAATACGTTTGAAGGACGAACCAGCCCTTGTCGAATGAATCTAGCATTTTAGGATTCCTTTCTTTTTTCTAAATGACATTTAAACACCTTTGGCTAGCTATCTTCTAGATGCGAGTGTTAAATGTAAATGAATGCCTATGGTTTAATTCAAAGCGTAATAAAAAAGCCTGATGGCCCTTGTTCTCGCTTTTATCTGCATTTATTATAACAAAAAAGAGCAGGCATTCCCACTCTTTTTGTGTTTTCTTTAGAAAAAGTTAATCAGTGCTGACATAGCGCGACTCAACAATTCATCAAACGCATAGATGATGACAGTGAAGAACGCAGTATACTCAAGAACTGAAATAAAATCATGCCAGCGTTGTTTACGGTCTGGCCAAGTCGTGTCTTTCAAGACTTTGAAAATACTTCCAGTTTGTCTCACGGTGTCTCCTATCTTGTTTCCTTATGCAAGGTGTATTTTTTACAATGTTTACAAAATTTGTTAACTTCTAGTCGTGTTGGTTTGGGAGTGCTACTCACATTAATTGAGTAGTTTCGGCTCCCGCATTCAGCACACGCTAGGCTTGCTTTTTTCTGTGCCATAACGCCTCCGTTCTTTTTATCTTACCACTTTTAGGTACAATTGACAAGCTATCTAAACAGACCTGAGAAGGAGTCTGTAATCTTATCCCATAGGCTACTTGCCTGATCTTTAACGTCATTCACAACATCTGATGCCTTATCTGTCCATGACTTGTTACTACTATTACGTGAGTCATTTGGATCTGCCGTATAGTCTAGGGTTTGACCATCAGCTGCATAGGCATTTTCAACAGTAAACTCAGTACCTGGTGTATTTGGTAGAACATCCGCAGCGATATAGCTGAAGATCGTCGAAGCTGTTCCCGAGCTAGCTCCTGTTAGGTAGTGACTTTCGTCAGTCTTATCAAAACCAATCCAGGTCGTCATGACCACATCAGGAGTATAACCAATCACCCACTGGTCACTAGTCAAATCCTTGTTAAATTCAGCCTGAACAGTACCTGTCTTACCTGCCATTGTGTAACCCGTGTAGTTGGCATTCACAGCAGAACCATTTGAGAAGGTACCAAGCATCATGCTGGTCATCTGGTTAGCTACTGACTGGCTGATAACACGTTTAGACTTCTTACTATGGGTAGCAATAATGTCACCACTGGCATTTTCAATTTTAGTAATGAAATAAGCTGTGTTCATCTCACCACCATTAGCAAAGGTAGCATATGCCTGAGCCATTTGAAGAGGACTGGCTGTCACACCACCACCAAGTGAAATTCCCAGTTCTTCTGGAACATTGTCAAAGTTAAGACCAAATTTTTGACCGTAACTAATCCCCTTTTGAATACCGATTTGATTAAAGAGGTAAACTGCTGGGACATTGTAGGAGTTGGCCAAAGCTTGATACATGGGCACATCCTCTGTTTCAATATCACCATAGTTAGTAGGGGTATAGCCGTTATAGTCGATTGGTTTATTAGGAAGGTCCTTGTTTATGCTCCATCCTGAAGCCAGAGCTGGGGCATAGACTACCAAAGGTTTGATGGTTGATCCAGGACTACGCTTCCCTTGGGTTGCATAGTTAAAGTTACGGAAGGTTGTGTCACTGGTACCACCTACACGACCTACTAGACCACGGACCGCTCCAGTTGTTGGATCAAGTGCCACACTAGCTGACTGAGCTGTACTACCATCACTTTCTGATGTAGGGAAGAGATAGGTATTTTCGTAGGTTTGTTGCATATTAGCTTGTGAGTTGGCATCCATCTCTGTGTAGATTTTGTAGCCATTTTTTACGATTTCATCCTCACTCAAGCCATAAGTCTTTGTAGCTTCTTCAATGACGGCATCAAAGTAAGACGGATACTTGTAGTCATCACCAGTCCCTTGATAGGTATCATCCAGGCGACTAGCCATATCAACTCCAGCCGCACTGTCGGCATCTGCTTGACTCAACTTCTTGTCATCAACCATGTTGGCGAGGACAGTGTTTCGACGGTTGGTCGCATTTTGGATATTATCGATTGGGTTATAAATTTCAGGTCCCTTAAGCATACCAGCGAGGGTCGCTGCTTCATCAACGGTTAGATTGGCAGCACTTGTCCCGAAGTATTTTTGGCTGGCGTCTTCAACACCCCAAACCCCATTTCCGAAGTAGGCATTATTGAGGTACATAGTAAGGATTTCTTGCTTGCTGTATTTCTTGGTTAATTCCAAAGAGAGGAAGAATTCCTTGGCCTTACGAGTAACAGTCTGTTCTTGAGTCAAGAAGGCATTTTTAGCCAACTGTTGGGTAATGGTTGAACCACCACCAAAGCGCCCCATGGACACAATAGCCAGGAGGAATCGCTTGACGTTAACTCCGCTATTTTTATAGAAGGTACGATCCTCAGTTGCTATGACAGCATTCTCCAAGCTATCACTAATAGCGTCTAGTTCCACATAGGTTCCTTTTTGCCCTGACAAAGAACCAGCTTGATTGCCTTCTTTGTCATAGATAACCGTAGTGGCTTTCAAGGCATCTTGAAGGTCTGAAACATTGGTCGTCTTGGCAATATAGAAAAGGTAGGAACCTACTGTCAGAACCAGCACAGCTAGCATGATAAAGAGAATTTTCCCAATATGATAGCGACGCCAGAAACGGCGAATAGGATTTCTTGGCGAAAGCGTAAACTTGCTCAAGAAGGCCTGAACCTTACCTAGGGGTTTGGTGGTATCAATAGGTTTCTTTTGCTTAGAACGTTGATAACGTGACGTCTCTTTACTTTCCTGAGACATATCCAAGTCTTCAACGGCTTGTTCAACCTCATCAGGTTTCTTAGCGAACAATCCCTTTATCTTATCTTGTAAATCCTTCGATTTTCCAGCAGGCTGGGATTCCTTACCCTTTCCGCTAGTTTCTTCTTTAAAAAGTTTGTTTTTTAGATTATCAAAAAATGTCATAACCTTATTATACCAAGTTTTTACAGATTCTGTCCTCTTTTAAACGTTCATGATATAATGAAACCATGACTTTACACGTAGAAATTATCAATCCCTATCCTGCAACGACTGTCAAAGACTTGCTAGAAACTAAGCTCCTCATTCCTCGTAAAATTCGTCATTTCCTACGCACGAAAAAGCACGTCCTCATCAATGGAGAAGCTATTAATTGGCAGAGTCCTGTTGAAAAATGCGATAAGATTAGCCTGACCTTTGACCGGGAGGACTACCCTGAAAAAATTATCCCTATGGGAAATGCTAATTTGATAGAGCCTCTCTACGAGGATCCTCATCTCATCGTGGTCAATAAGCCTGAAGGAATGAAAACGCATGGTAATGAACCCACGGAAATTGCTCTACTTAACCATGTTTCAGCCTATTGTGGGCAAACCTGTTACGTCGTTCATCGACTAGACATGGAGACTAGTGGAGCTGTGCTCTTCGCTAAAAATCCGTTTATCCTGCCAATTCTCAATCGACTCTTGGAAGATAAGAAGATTCAGCGTCAATACTGGGCATTAGCTGAAGGTAAATTCCAAACCAAGGAGACTGTGTACAATGACAAGATTGGACGCGACCGCCATGATCGTAGAAAACGAGTGGTTGAGCCTAGAAAAGGGCAGGTTGCCTATACAACCGTCACACGCCTCAAAGCCTTCAAAGGAGCCAGTCTGGTCAATTGTCAACTAAAAACCGGACGGACCCACCAAATTCGGGTGCATCTGGCCCACCATGGTCATGCCATTCTGGGGGACCCTCTTTATAGCCACCGCCCCGCATCTCGACTCATGCTCCACGCCCACACTCTTTGTTTCACCCATCCCTTAACACTCGAAAAAATCACTGTTAAGGCGAGTTCAGACAGTTTTGAAAAAGGGTTGAGAAATCACAAATAATAGAAGTAGGCTCATTCTCAAGCATAGTGCGAAAGGATTATCCTAATGATCCTCTAGTTATGACACAGTGGAAGCTTGCAAATAAGTTGCTTTTATTGACTTCAAAAGCCTTGACCGCCTTGAATCTCCCTTTACAATATGTTATCCTTTACATATCATTTAAAATTTGAGGGGTATTTAATTTATGAATCCAGTCGATCAATGGATAACCATTAACGCCAAGTATTTCCCAACAGAACAAGTTCAGTACATCCGTCAACGTCTTGAAGCACTTCCTGAGCAACAACTTTCAATGCTTTACTCAATCAGCTTCCAAGATCCAACAATGTTGTTGATTATTTCACTTCTAGGTGGGACTCTTGGAATTGACCGCTTTCTATTAGGACAAATTGGTCTCGGTGTTGGTAAACTTTTGACGTGTGGTGGATGTGGTATCTGGTCAATCGTTGACTTATTCCTCATCATGGATGCTACTCGCCAATCAAACGCTCAAAAACTATTTGCAGTTATTGGCTAATGAAAAACTATTTCACACGCTTGTGGGCCTACCACCAGCGTTTTTTTAGATTATATCTCTTAGTTTTAGTGGCAGTTTATGGAGTCTACCTTTTACATCTTCCAACACCACTCAGTTTAATCCTAAGACCATTTGGCCTTAAAGCTTGGAGTGCCGGTCTAACACGCGCTAGTGTTAGACTCTTACACCTAGATTGGCAAGGAGCCTGGGACTATAATCCACTGATATATCCTCTAGTGGTCTATATCCTAACCTATTTCTTTCTCTTTCCCATCTTTAGTGATAAGAAGATTATAAGGAAATAAAGTAAAGACTCCCATTGTAGTCCCCTTACACTATTGCTATAATTGTAATTATCAACATTTTTATAATCAAGATATCTGGAGGTTATACACATGAAGCAACAAGATTGGATCGATTTTTTCCAAGCAGTTAATGGTCGTAATCCAAGTATTCAAGAAATGGCTGAAGCAGCTCAGAAAGGCGAGTTTATCCGAGAAACTCCCAAACAAACTGTCGAAATAACAAAACCTGTCCCACAAAAAGACACTGTAGAAACTAAGCAAGACTCAGAAGGTGTTGAGCCTACAGAACCTGCACCATCAACAGAAGTTGTAGAAACTGCCGAAAAAGATGTTGACAGCTATGACGTCGCTGAAGAGCCACTCACTAACTCTACAGCAGATGAAGAAGAAACTTTCCAAGCAACTAACTTATCTCAAGAAAAGCAATCAAAGACCTTCCAGGAACAAGTTAAACCTGTTGTAGAAACTGCCAGTCAGACTGTTAACCAATTTGCGAATCAAACTGGTGAAACTTTCCAACAAGCAAGTAAAAATCTAAACGAAACTTGGAAGAAACAAGACAAGAAAACCCAGACAAACTTCATCATGTTAGCCATCGCTGATATTCCATTTATCATCTGGGCCCTCGGAATATATTTAATTGGAGTTGCTAGCGATGAAGTTGGGGCAACATTACCCTCAGCACTTTTCCTCCTAATTTTTTCTTTACCTTTTGTAGCACTTATTATCTTACCAGCCCTCCTAAACAAAACAGACAAGAAATGGCTAATCTTTGTCTTATCTATCCTCCTAAACTGGACATTCATCGGTTGGGTCATCCTTCTTGTTGTTTCTATCAATATGAATAAGGAAGCAGAGCGTATCAAGCAGCAACAAATGATGATGCAAATGGCAGGTCAACAAGGAAGTTCTGGTACATTTAACCCTTTTCAGTAATTAATAACAAATAATTGAAAAAAAGAAAACCCAGAAAAAGTTTCTCAACTTTTCCTAGGTTTTTTCTTTTGCTTTTTAAACTCTTAGTAACCCATCATTCCTGGATCCATAGCTGGCGCTGCTGGAGCCTCTGGTTCAGGTTTGTTGGCAACGACTGCTTCGGTTGTCAAGATAAGACTTGCTACTGAAGCGGCATTTTGAAGAGCAGAACGCGTTACCTTAACTGGGTCAATGATTCCTGCTTCAACCATATCTACCCATTCACCATTGGCAGCGTTAAATCCTGTACCAACTGGGCTATTTTTCAATTTATCGATGATAACGGAACCTTCATAACCAGCGTTATAAGCAATTTGGCGCACTGGCTCTTCCAAGGCACGGAGGACAATATTACGTCCTGTAGCGTCGTCACCTTCAAGATCAAGTTCAGCAACCTTAGCAATGACGTTAACTAAGGCTGTACCCCCACCTGCTACGATACCTTCTTCAACAGCGGCACGAGTAGCATTAAGGGCATCTTCAATACGAAGTTTCATTTCTTTAAGGGCTGTTTCAGTGGCTGCACCAACCTTAACGACTGCAACCCCGCCTGACAATTTAGCCAAACGTTCTTGAAGTTTTTCACGGTCAAACTCAGATGTTGTTGTTTCCAATTGAGACTTGATGAGGTTAACACGGTTAGCAATCGCTTCTGCGCTTCCTGCACCTTCAACGATAACTGTGCTATCTTTATCCACAGTTACTTTCGAAGCTTGACCAAGTGCTGCCATCGTTGCATCCTTAAGCTCAAGACCAAGATCCTCAGTAATAACAGTTGCTCCTGTCAATACGGCAATGTCTTCTAACATCGCTTTACGGCGGTCACCAAAGCCAGGCGCCTTAACAGCAACAACATTGAAAGTTCCACGAATCTTGTTAAGAACAAGCGTTGGAAGCGCTTCACCATCCACATCATCAGCAATAATCAAAAGTGGACGACTGGTCTTAAGCACTTCTTCCAAGAGTGGGAGGACATCTTGAATATTTGAAATTTTCTTGTCAGTCACAAGGATAAATGGATTTTCAAGGTCAGCGACCATTTTTTCATTATCAGTAACCATGTACTGAGAAAGATAACCACGGTCAAACTGCATACCTTCAACCACTTCGAGTTCTGTCTCCATACCACGAGACTCTTCGATAGTGATAACACCGTCATTACCAACACGTTCCATAGCTTCTGAAATGTATTCACCAACTTTTTCAGAACGTGATGAAACAGCTGCAACTTGGGCAATGGCTTCCTTATTGGCAACTGGTTGAGCAATAGCTTTAAGCTCTTCCACAGCTGTAGCCACAGCTGCTTCAATCCCACGACGGATACCGATTGGATTAGCACCAGCCGTTACATTTTTTAGACCTTCACGGACAATAGCTTGTGTCAAAACAGTGGCTGTAGTTGTTCCGTCACCGGCAATATCGTTAGTTTTTGAAGCCACTTCGCTGACCAGTTTGGCACCCATATTTTCAAAGTGATCTTCGAGTTCGATTTCCTTAGCAATTGTTACACCATCATTAGTGATAAGAGGTGAGCCAAAAGCTTTTTCCAAAACCACGTTACGACCTTTAGGGCCAAGCGTTACCTTAACTGTATCAGCCAAAGTATCAACACCACGAACCATTGCTGCGCGTGCATCTGATGAAAATTTAATATCTTTTGCCATAGTTACTCCTTCTTTATCTTAGTTTATATCTGATTAGCATTGACCTAAGCTAGGACCGCTAAAATATCTGCTTCACGGATAATTGAAACGGAATCATCTCCGTCTTTAACATTGACACCTGCACCATTTTCAACAAGAACTTTATCGCCTGCTGCAACACTAGGTGCAATCAATTCACCAGTAAGAGTACGGATTCCTTCACCTACTGCCAAAACCTCAGCAGTCTTTGTAGCTTCATGACTAGCTCCTGCCAATACAAAGCCACTAGCTGTTTTTTCTTCTGTTTCTTCAAAACGGACAACGATACGATCGCCCAATGGTTTCAATGCCATACCAATTACCTCCAAATGTTATTTGTTATTAGTAACGTGTGAAACGTTATTTTTAGCACTCATTAATCAAGAGTGCTAATCTATATATTTATTTTAGCACTTGGTCAAAAATAGTCAAGAAAAAACTACCCAAAATCTGAACTTTGGATAGTTTCTTTTTGCTTATTAACCGAGTACCAAGGCATCGTCATTGAGGACTTGTCCACTATTTTTGTGGAAGAGATCCATAAGTTCTGCAACAGTGAGATTTTTCTTTTCCTCACCTCGCACATCGACGACGATTTTACCATGATAGAGCATGACCAGACGGTTCCCATATTCGATAGCATGTTCCATATTATGGGTAATCATAAGAGTTGTCAACTCTTGTTCTTCAACAATCTTACGCGTCAAATTCATAACCATGTCACTTGTCTTAGGATCTAGCGCAGCTGTATGTTCATCTAAAAGCAAAATCTTTGGACGAACCAAGGTCGCCATAGCAAGTGTCAAGGCCTGACGTTGTCCACCTGACAAGAAATTAGCATCGGTCTTCATACGATTTTCAAGCCCAAGACCAAGATCTATCAAGGCTTCCTTGAACACTTGACGTTCGCTCTCAGTAATAGACTTTTTAAAGAAGCTACGTTTCTTACCTCGACGATAGGCAATCGCCATATTTTCTTCAATAGAAAGGTTTGTCGCTGTCCCCATTCGAGGATCTTGGAAAACACGGCTAATATCTTTAGAACGCTCATCTACAGATGCTTTCTTAATAGATTGTCCCTCCAACAAGATATCCCCTTCATCAATGCTAAGAACACCAGCGATTGAATTCATCAAGGTTGATTTACCAGCACCATTTCCTCCAATAACAGAGATAAAGTCTCCCTGCTCAATGTCGAGATCCAAACCACGAAGGACGTGATTTTCATTGACTGTGCCTTTTTCAAAGGTCTTGTGAATCTGTTGTAAACTAAGTAAAGCCATTACTTGTCACCTCCTAAAGTCAAGGATTTGTTAGGTTTGATTTTCAATTTTTGTCGTACTTCTGGTACATATAGGATGACGGCAAGCAAGATGGCTGAAGCCAATTTCAACATTTGAGCATCAACGTTCATGGCAAGGATAATAACCAAGACCAGACGGTAAAGAACAGCTCCTACAACAATTGACCACAGGCGTTTACCAAGTGGTAGATACTTGACGATAACTTCAGCCAAGATAATTGCAGCCAAGCCATTTACGATTGTACCAGTACCCATATTCATATCCGCATAGCCATTGTTTTGAGCTAGGAGGGCACCTGATAGGGCAATCAAACCATTGGAAATCATGTAGCCAAGAATCTTCATACGGTCAACCTTGATACCATTGGCTTCACCCATGGCAAGGTTATCACCTGTCGCACGAAGGGCCAGACCAACCTGCGTATTAAGGAGAACAACCAACATAAGCACTACCAGACTAACAAAAATCAGTCCTAATAGAATCACACCATTCAGCTTAGACAAACCGAGTCCCATCACCATAGTTACTAGCGTATTATGTCCCGATAGAGAGACATTGGCACTTCCAAGAACCAAAAGGTTAACGGAATAGAGCCCCGTTAAGGTAATAATCCCTGTTAAAAGTGCTGGTATCTTCATTTTCGTATGCATAAAACCAGACACAGCTCCAGCAAGCATACCAGCCACAAAACCACCTAGAGTCGCAAAGATTGGGTTGATTCCACGGATAATCATGATAGTTGTCGTAGCAGCACCAAGTGGGAAGGCCCCCTCAGCTGTCAAATCAGCAAGGTCCAAAATACGGAAGGTAATGAAGACCCCAATAGCCATAATTGCCCAGAGAAGTCCCTGAGAAATAGCTGTCAGCACCACATTTGAAAAACCATTCTTAGATGACTTATTAACCTTAAGCTTAATGACACCCTTATCTTTTTTGGCAATCGGTTTGTCATCTTGTGTTGATGCCTTAGATTCCTCGTCACTAATACTAGAAACATCAATGCCAAGTTCTTTAGCCATGTCATGGTTAACCACAACATTTAGTGTTTTAGGATACTCTGCATCGACATCCTTGACCTTCTCACCTCGGAGAACACGGCCTGCCAACTTACCTGTTTGACGACCAAGCGCTTCATAGTTGGTTCCATAAGTGAATAGGACACCTTTTTCCACACTACCAGCGTCACTACCAACAACTGGAACCTTAGTCTCTTTAGAAAGATCTACCAAGGTATTAATAGCACTAACAATAGTATTGTCAGTTGGGATGAAGATGACTTGGGTCTGACTCATCAAACTTTTGGCTGTGTCTTGGATATCGTTGGTTGATGAAATTCCCTTAATAACCGTTTCAATACCAGCTTCCTTGAAGTATTTCTTGGCTTCTTCAACCTGAACCTCTGAGTTACGCTCGCTGGTCGTGTACATAATCCCAACTTTTTTAGTATTTGGAAGGACCTTTTTCAACAACTCAACTTGTTTGTTGATAGGTGACATGTCACTTGTTCCCGTCACATTTCCTCCAACATTGTCCATAGACTTAACCAGTTTAGCTGAGACTGGATCTGTGACAGCTGTAAAGAGAATTGGCTTGTCCTTTGTCAAACTACTCAAAGACTGAGCTGCTGGGGTTGCGATAGCCAACATAAGATCGTTATCTTCAATAAGCGACTGAGAAATCGTCTGCAAGTTAGACTGATCCCCTTGTGCATTCTGATAATCAATTTTGATGTTCTTACCGTCAACATAACCTTCCTCTTTGAGTTCTTCAATGAACCCTTTACGTGTCGCTGACAAGGAAGGATGTTCCACATATTGGAGCACACCGACGTGAACCAAGTCTTTATTAGAAGCATTGGAACATGCTACCAAGAGGACAGCTGTGATAACAGCCATCATACTGACCAAGAATTTCTTCATCTTGTATACCTCTATTTTTTATTCTATCTATTTCCAATTTTCTTTTATGCTTTTTCCGAGACGATAGGGTCAAAAGCAAGCAAATTAGACCTTACATCGCTTCATCAGATCCTAAAGTCCGTCGTCCAAAGACCATCACCTTTTGACCTTATAAAAGTTGGCTAGAATTCACCATTTTTTAGACATCTAAAGGTCAAAAGAAAACTAAAAATAGACCACGGTATGAAAAAACCAGTTAGGACAGGCCCAACTGGTTTTCTGCATTTTAACTAGCACAGGCTAGCTTATGTCACCGGTTAGACCTATTCATCTAATCGGCTAATCCATCACAAAATGCTTTAGCTTCATAGATACAAACTGACTGACGCTTGTATCCTGAAACACAAACGTCCTATCTAAAGAAACTAAAGTAATAAAAAGCTTTAAGACTTCCCAAATGGGTCGCTTTATTAAGCATGTGATGCCTCCGTAGTTATGATAGTTTTAAGTTTACACTATTTAGACAATTCTGTCAAATTGGAATTTACTATCTTTTCTCTCAATTTATCATTATCACTGCAAAAGAAAAATCTCTTCCTGCTCCAGCAAGAAAAGATTTTTTAATCTTAAGCATCTTGTTCTGTTGTTAAGATAGCAAGTGTTTCAATCAAGTTATCGGCATTAACTTCAATAGTATCACCAGTTGCCTTGATTTTAACTTCGACAACACCTTCGCTGGCTTTTTTACCAACTGTCACACGGATTGGAAGTCCGATAAGGTCACTATCAGAGAATTTAGAACCGACACGCTCATTACGATCATCTGTCAAGACATCATAACCTTCAGCCATAAGAGTTGCTTCCAAACGTTCTGTCAAAGCATTGGCTTCTTCATCCTTAGTGTTAACTGTGATCAAGTGAACATCATATGGAGCCAATTCTTTAGGGAAGTTAATTCCCCATGCATAGCGGTATTGACCTTTTGGTGTCTTGTTAACAAAGAGACGTGCATGTTGTTCAATCACAGCTGACAAGATACGGCTAACGCCGATACCGTAACATCCCATGATAATTGGAACAGCACGGCCATTTTCATCAAGAACGTTAGCACCCATACTTTCAGAGTAACGTGTCCCAAGTTTAAAGATATGACCAATCTCGATACCACGCGCAAACTGAAGGACACCTTGACCGTCTGGAGAAATTTCACCCTCTTTAACTTCACGAATATCAACGTATTCTGCCTTGAAGTCACGCTCTGGGTTAACCCCTGTCAAGTGGTAACCATCTTCGTTAGCTCCAACAACCGCATTAGCCACATCTTGAACCTTACGGTCCGCAACGATGCGAACATTTTCAGGAAGGTTAACTGGACCAAGGGAACCGAAGTTAGCACCAAAGACTTGACGTGCTTCATCTTCCGTAGCTGGTTCGAGGAAATCAGCAGCAAGGTAGTTTTTCAACTTCACATCATTAACCTGATCATTACCGACGAGAAGAGCCACTACTGGTTCATCATCAGCAATGAAAAGCAAAGTCTTGATGGTTTGTTCTTCTGGAACATTCAAGAAAGCAGCAACTTCATCAATTGATTTGCAGTCTGGCGTTTCAACTCGAGTCACTTCTTCTTGAGTCACAACCTTAGTCGCTGGTGTGTAGGCATTTGTTGCCATCTCAAGGTTCGCTGCATAGCTTGACTCTGTAGAGTAGGCAATTGTATCTTCACCAGATACCAACCATGATGTCAATTCATTCTTGATTTCTTCCATGACATCTTCTGGAATCTCATCCAATGAAGCAATTGACTTATCAAGAACTACCCAACGATTAAGGTCTGTACGCTCAGGAGTGACAGCCATAAATTCTTGGGAATCCTTACCACCCATAGCACCACCATCACCGATGATACCCTTAAACTCAAGGCCAGCACGTGTAAAAATAGCCTCATAAGCTTTACGGTAATCTTCATAAGTAACATCCAAATCTTCATAGTTTTGGTGGAAACTATAGGCATCCTTCATGATAAATTCACGTGTACGAAGAAGACCGTTACGAGGACGTTTTTCATCACGGTATTTTGATTGGATTTGGTAGAGATTAAGTGGCAATTGTTTGTATGATTTAACTGCATCACGAACCAAGGCTGTAAACGTTTCTTCGTGAGTTGGACCGAGGATAAAGTCAGATTTATCACGGTTTTTTAGTTTATAAAGGTCTTCACCGTAAGTTTCATAACGGCCTGACTCACGCCACAAATCTGCTGTCAAAAGCGCTGGCGCCAACATTTCAACCGCACCGATTTTTTCAAACTCCTCACGCATGATGGTTTTGAATTTCTCGATAGCACGATTTGCCAATGGCATATAAGCATAAATACCAGCAGAGACCTGACGCACGTAACCCGCACGTACCATAAGGGCATGACTGATAACTTGAGCATCACTTGGCATTTCACGAAGTGTTGGAATCAACATTTTACTTTGTTTCATCATTTACATACTAAGGAGGCTGGCCCTTGGGTCAAGTCCCTTAGACTTCCTTTCGTTTCTTTGTTTCTAATTAAAAGAAAGCACGCATAATATCATTCCAAGTGACTGCAATCATAAGAACAACCATGATAGCAACACCTGCAAGTGTAATATAGCTTTCAATTTCTTGATTAAGTGGTTTACGACGAATGGCTTCAATAATATTCATAACAATTTTTCCACCGTCAAGGGCTGGAATTGGGATAAGATTGAAAATTCCCAAGTTAATTGAGAGCATCCCCATAAGGTTGAGAATGGAAATCAAGCCACTTTCTGAAGCCTGGGCAGACATCTGGAACATGGCAACCGGTCCACCAAGTTTATTCAAACTAAAGTTGGTGATAAGCCCCTTGAGTGCCACGAGAATTTTGAAGGCCCCTTCCCAAGCCATTTGGAAACCACCAAAAATCTTATCTTTTAGACCTGTTTTTAAGGCAGGAGAAACACCCAAAAAGTAGCTACCTTGACTCTCCTTAGGTTTAACAGAGACCGTTTCTTCCTGACCGTTACTTCTCTTAACCGTCACAGAAAGGCTGTCACCTTTGGAGAATTTTTGAGTATTCTCTGTCAATGCTTCCTTCAAGCTGTCCCAATCAGTAACCTTGTCCTTATTGATGGCCTCGATGGCATCACCATTTTTCAAGCCTGCTACCTGAGCAGCACCACCATCAGCCACCTGAATACGGTTGGTTGATGTGTCTTGAACACCACCTTGAACAAAGGCTAAGATAATAAAGACAAGCACCCCAAGAATGAAGTTATTCATAGGACCAGCAAAGTTGGTAATTAAGCGTCCCCAAATGCTAGCATTTTGATATTGGACATCCTTAGGAGCGATACGAAGTTCTGTACCATCCTCCTCAACGATAGTGGCATCATGGTCAACCTCATAGGTCTTGCTCTCATCTAGGACTAGACCTGTAATGGTTAACTTATCTTCCAAATCATAGGCAGTGACGTTCATAGGTAAAGCCGTCTGGTCAACCTGGCGATCCGAAAGGTTGATACGTCTTACCTTACCATCTGATCCAATCGTTAGACTAGCAGGACTACCTGTTTTAATCTCAGTTGTATCTTCACCCCAACCAGCCATACGGACATAACCACCCAAAGGGAGGATACGGATAGTATAAACGGTACCATCCTTACCAGTGTGTGCAAAAATTTTCGGTCCCATACCAATGGCAAATTCACGAACCAAAATTCCTGAACGTTTGGCGAAAAAGAAATGACCAAACTCATGGAAAACGACAATCACACAGAAAATCAGTAAAAAGGTAATAATAGCTTTCATCTAGACACCCCCACTCTTAAAAAAGTCCTAGGAAGTGCATGATTGGGAAAACGAAGATCCAGCTGTCACAACGGTCCAAAATACCACCATGCCCAGGAATGAGATTGCCTGAGTCTTTAACGCCAAAGTGACGTTTAATAGCTGATTCAACCAAATCACCAAATTGACCAAAAATACTAAAGAGAATCGTACAGATGAGCAACCAGAAGAAGTTATGAGGGGCATAAACTCCGTGGTTAATCAAACCAAAGATAAGAGCCACAATGATTGCTGATAAGATACCCCCAACACTACCTTCAATAGTCTTATTTGGTGATACTTTTGGCAATAACTTATTTTGACCAAATTGACGACCAAAAAGATAAGCCCCAATATCCGTTGCCCAAACAATAAAAAGGGCAAAGAGAACCTTTTCCCAACTATCCAAACGTGCTGCAATGAGATTTTGTAAACCAAAACCAACATAAAAGGCAGATGCGATTGGATAAGCTGCATCATCAAAAGAATAGTGGTCGCTATTAAGGACAGTCCCTGCTAGAATCAAAAATGAAATAACAGCGAAACCTGTCACACTAGCATTTGTTGGAAGACTGATAAAATACCGATCAATCGGTACAGCCAAGATAAAGGCTGCCACCATTGATAAAATACCCTCGATAGAGAAAATCTCCAAGTGCTTCATGCGAAGCATCTCAGACACCGCAACCATGGCCATAGCCCCAACTAAAAGTTGGAAAGGAAGACCGCCGATAAAGAGCAATGGGAGGAAAATGGCTGCTGCCACACCCCCACCAATTAAACGTTCTTGCATGAGAGGTCCTTTCTAGACACCACCGAAGCGACGGTGACGTTTATTGTAGTCAGAGATGGCTTGACGTAGCCCCTGCTGGTCAAAGTCTGGCCAGAAAACATCTGTGAAGTAAAACTCACTATAGGCAGACTGCCAAGGTAAGAAATTACTAAGACGAAGCTCGCCACTCGTACGGATAATTAAATCTGGATCACGATAGAGGTAAGGCAATTTATCTGTCATCAAATGCTTAGCAATGAGATCTTCATCAATAGCTTCAGGACTGAGTTTTCCTGCTTCAACCTCTCTAGCAATCGCTTGAACAGCAGACACAATCTCCGCACGACCACCATAGTTCAGTGCAAAATTAAGAACCAAACCGGAATTATGTTTCGTCTGCTCAACTGCCTTTTCAAGAGCATCTAAAGTCTCCTTAGGCAAACGACTGTTATCTCCGATTGTCAAAATACGAACATTGTTTTTGTCTAATTCTGGTACATACTTGTTAAAAAATTCAACTGGCAAATTCATGATGAATTTCACTTCATCTTGTGGGCGTGACCAGTTTTCAGTTGAGAAGGCATAGACTGTCAATACCTTAACTCCAAGTTGTGATGCTTCGATAGTTACCTTTTGCAAGGCGTCCATCCCAGCCTTATGCCCCATCACACGTGGTTGTAGACGCTTTTTAGCCCAACGGCCATTTCCATCCATAATAATACCAATATGGTTGGGAATATTGTCTAGAACCTCTTGATGAGATTTTTTTCTAAATTTAAACATGGAATATCCTCTAAATATAGTTTACCCTTTATTTTACCACATTTTCAGGGGTTCTGAACAGCTTTTAATACCGATAAGATTAGAAAACGCAAAAAGACCAGGATTTAACCTAGTCTCAAATACACATCTTACTTTTCATCAGAAGACTCAATTGCTGAATCTTCTTCGATAATTGTCTTTTTAGTTGTTTCTGCTGTTTCTGTAGTTGGTGCTGGTGTGATCACTTTCATGATTGAACGACTCAAATCAAAAGTCAAGAAGACACCTTCTGCATCCAAAACGATACGGTTATTCTCTTTGTCAATCTCATCAACAATAGCAATCAAACCACCGATTGTTTCAACTTCAGCACCCTTAGCAAGGCCTGCAAAACGGTCTTCCTGTGCCTTTGCTTGGCGACGACGGCTGAAAGCCACATAAGCAACAATAGCGACCACATAAATGGCCAAAACTAGCATCATATTCATATTTCGTATTCCTCCAATAATTCACTTGGCTACTACTATATCAGATTAAGTCAGGACAAGCAAGACAAATCCTTAGACAGACCACACAAAAACACTTTCCATCGTGAGGAAAGTGTTGAATGAGATTACATATCTGCTACGTTGTGGTAAACCTTTTGAACATCATCGTCTGCTTCAAGCGCATCAATAAGTCCTTCGAAAACTTCAAGGTCTTCACCTTCAAGAGTAACCTCAGTTTGTGGAATCATTTCAAGTTCAGTCACTTGGAACTCTTCTTGTCCGTTAGCACGGAGAGCTTCCAACGCTTTATGAAGATCTGTTGGCTCAGTATAAACAGTGATAGTACCATCTTCTGCTTCTACATCTTCAACTTCTACATCAGCTTCAAGCAATTGTTCAAAGATTGCGTCTGCATCTTCACCTGCAAAAACGATAACACCTTTTTTATCAAACATGTATGAAACAGAACCTGATGCACCCATGTTACCGCCATTTTTACCAAAGGCAGTACGTACGTTAGCAGCTGTACGGTTAACGTTTGAAGTCAAAGTATCTACGATGATCATAGAACCATTTGGCCCAAACCCTTCATAACGTCCTTCAACGAAAGTTTCATCTGTGTTACCTTTAGCCTTATCAATGGCCTTATCAATAACGTGTTTTGGCACTTGCGCTTGTTTAGCACGCTCCAAAACAAATTTCAAAGCTGAGTTTGATTCTGGATCTGGTTCACCTTGTTTAGCAGCTACATAGATTTCAACACCAAACTTAGCGTACACCTTAGAGTTTGCACCATCTTTAGCAGTTTTCTTAGCAACGATATTAGCCCATTTACGTCCCATGGGATTCACCTCTTCTAAGAGATGTTCTGACATCTCTGATTTGTTTTTTTCTTTTTTGAAAATAGCAAAACACGCTAAATTCACAATCCCTTACATTATAGCACTTTGACTGCCGTTAGTAAAATTGAAATAAATACTAGGCATTTATCATATAAAACATTTACTCAGTGCCCTCTCCCAAACGAATAATCTCATCAAAATATGGTTCATTTTCCTTTATTAGATGGTGGGTAACCGTGATATAAGTGATATTAGGATCACTTAATAATAGGTGCTCAATACGAGTAGCATTTTTATGGTCAAGATTTGCAGTGGCTTCATCAAAAATCACAACAGAACTTCCTTTTAAAAACGCTCTTATCAGGCCTATTCTTTGTTTTTGACCCTCCGAAAAGCTACCGTCACTTACTTGCTCATCTATACGGCTTAAGAAAGATAAAAGATTAACCCTTTCAAGAACTTCCTTGATGTGCGTATCAGTAACGGCTTCATTCCAAAGAGTTAGGTTGTTCCTCAAGGTATCATTATAGATATGAGTTTGACTCCCAACATAGGCACAGTTAGATACGATTGAGTTCTCATCAATCTCTTTTAACTCCAATTTCTCAAACAAGATTTTTCCCTCATAATCTTTAAGATTTCCTAGGAGCATATTAAGCAGGGTGGACTTCCCACTACCTGAGCATCCAGTAATAGCGTACTTTCCTCCTTTTTTAAAGGTTTGGGTGAATCCCTCAATAATACCCTTCTCTCCAAAATGATAACTTACATTCTCAAAACGAACATCCTGAATAGTCGCTATGCAAGTCTTTGGATCCTCTGGAAAATCGTGAAATTTTTTTAAGATAGGATCGACAGACTTAATTGTCACTTGCAGCTGATTAATGGTGGATAGAGAGTTAAAAATATTACCTGATATCTGACCCACAGAAGCAATGGTACCTACGGCAATATTCCCAAAAATAATTAACAAGCCAGTTAGAAGAAGTATCAACATCTGAGCGGCAACTGAAAATAAAGCCATCAGCGTCTCAGTGCTAGTATTTCTTTTTGTAAAAATAATTTTTTGTACAATATATTCCTCAACAATGGACCTCACTTGTCTAAGAAATATCTGTTTACGACTGGCGTAATAAATATCTGCATATCCATATAACTGATCGCTTATTCCAGAAACAAGCTCCTCATTCGCTTGGGAAAATTTCTCCATTGATTTCTGCATTTTATTGGTAAATGGTTTGGGAAGATAGGTCAGACACAAAGTTAAAAAAATGGCTAACAGAACAATCCTTACATCATAACTTAATAAGGCAATAATTGAAAACAAAGTAGTGAATACTGTTGAACAAAGGGTATAAATACTTGTAAAGCCATTTGATTCAATCAATTGGATATCATTATTTAATACTGAGAGATGCTCTCCAATATCACTCTTTCTGAATTCACTAAAAGAATGGTGAATAATTTTACTAAGATAAGACTGACGAATAGACAAAGTCATTTTCTGGATTAGTTTTGTTTGATTTACAGCAATAATATAATTCAAAACTAAATAAATAACGTAAAGCCCTACCTCTAAACCTAATAAAGCTAAAAAGGATTGGATTCGCTTCGATACTAGCTGATTAGTCATTAAAGCCAAGGTTACCGAAGCACTCACGAAAATAGCAGCATTCAAGGCTAACAGTAAGATATGAACTAAATTTTCATATTTGTATTTAAGAATATAGGTTCTCATAGATTTCCTCACAATCTAAATCACCTTGGTATTTAGTCAGTTGGATAAATTGAAGACATGGGAACTCCATATATCCATTGAAAATTAAAAACCATAGTGATATCGTACTATGGTCTTAGTTTATTCTATTTTTTAATTCACTCTATAAAATTGTCATATAGTGGAATTTAGCAGCTCTTGATACTCTGATTCCTTAGTAAGCAATAAATTTTCCGCACCTAAAGTCCTAAGAGTTTCTAAACACCCCTCAATTAGATTTCTCCCTTCAGTAACTTCACCTGACTTTATCAAGTAGGTTCCCATTACAAATATCAACTCATGTCTTTCATATAAGAGGACCTCAGGAATTCCACTATCATTGACTAAATCTAAGTAGTATTTCGCAGAATCTAGTTCATCACGCCGTAAAAACTCATAAGCTGCATTAATAAGAAGACTAAGTCGAATTCTTTGATTTGAGTCGCTCTTTCCAAAAAGGCTAGTTCTATACACGATCTCCTTGGTCAAAACATTAAGTGTCTGGGTGGAAATAAACGACATACTATTTCCTAATATGATTAACTCTCTTTTTCCCCATTGTTCAATGCTGAAAAGATAGTCTGTTAATTCCCTTACCTTATTTTCATCAACTTCTTTATTTGAAACACTTACCAAAAAAGATTCTAGCATAATACTGTTATAGAGAAATGATTTGTCTTGTGTGAGCTCAAATTTATGACGCTCTTCTCCAGCGTACTTCTGTAACAATAAAATATCGTTTTGATAATAAGCCTTACTAGCACTTTCTAATAACTTTTCAGTATGAGTTGGATTATCTTGAGATAAAATACCATAGAACTCTTCAATACTGACATCCAATTTATCTAACAAAAGAAAAAATCTAGATAATGAGATATCAGATTCTCCACGTTCAAATTTTGATAGGAAAGATACTGATAAATAATCACTAGCAAGTTCTTTCAATGTCAAATTCTTTGATAAACGAATTTTTTTCAACAAAGCACCCATTTCCACAGGTCCAATCATGATCCATCCTCCTATGCTTGAACTAATTATAACAGCAATCATTTCTAAATTAAAGAGCCACAAAGCCCAACTAGCCAGTCCAAAACGTTTAAAATAAAAATTCGTAAATTAACCTACAAGAAATAATCAATGGAAAGTTTTAGCTTACAAATGGATAAAAAAAAAGACCAGCCAAAGCTGATCTTATCTGAGAATTACAAGCGAGCGTTAAGTTCTGCTCCAAGTTCTTCAAATCCTGGTTTACCAAGAAGGGCGAACATGTTTTTCTTGTATGCTTCTACACCTGGTTGATCGAATGGGTTGATAGCATTCAAGTAACCTGAAAGGGCGATAGCAATTTCAAAGAAGTAGATGATGTAACCCAATGTAAAGGCATCTTGTTCAGGAAGAGTGATGAACATGTTTGGCACATCACCATCTGTGTGTGCAAGAAGAACACCGTCTGTTGCTTTTTTGTTAACAAAGTCAACATCTTTACCTTGGAGGTAACCAAGTCCATCAAGATCTTCTTCCAATTCAGGGATAATCACGTTCTTACGTGGTTTTTCCACACGAACAACTGTCTCAAAGAGGTTACGTGTACCTTCTTGGATAAATTGTCCAAGAGAGTGCAAGTCTGTTGAGAAGTTTGCTGATGTTGGGTAGATACCTCTTTGGTCTTTACCTTCAGATTCACCAGCCAATTGTTTCCACCATTCTGAGAAGTATTGAAGTGATGGTTCATAGTTAGCCAAGATTTCAGTTGTATAACCTTTACGGTAAAGGATGTTACGAAGTGCAGCGTATTGGTAAGCTTCGTTTTCAGAGATTTTAGATGAAGAGTACTCTTTACGTGCAGCGTTAGCACCTTCCATAAGGGCTTTGATATCAGCACCTGAAGCTGCGATTGGCAAGAGACCTACAGCTGTCAATACTGAGAAACGTCCGCCGATGTCATCTGGAACAACGAAAGTTTCCCAACCGTTAGCATCTGCTTCAACTTTAACTGCACCTTTTTGGCGGTCAGTTGTTGCGTAGATACGTTTGTTTGCTTCTTCTTGACCGTATTTCTTAACAAGGAGTTCCTTGAAGACACGGAAAGCGATAGCTGGTTCAGTTGTTGTTCCTGATTTAGAGATAACGTTAACTGAGAAATCTTTACCTTCAACATACTCAAGCAAGTCAGCAAGGTAAGTTGATGAAATTGAGTTACCAGCATAAACGATTTGTGGAGCTTTACGTTCTTCTTTTGTTTGAAGGTTAGCAAAGTGATGGTTCAAGAAGTCAATGGCTGCTTTGGCACCAAGGTAAGAACCACCGATACCGATAACAACCAAAACATCGCTTTCTTCTTTAATTTTTTCAGCAGCTTTCAAGATACGATCAAACTCTTCACGATCGTAGTTCTCTGGAAGGTCACGCCATCCAAGGAAGTCTGCCCCTGGGCCTGTTCCTTTGCGAATCATTTCGTCTGCTACTGTTACTTGTGCTTGAAGGTTGTCCACTTCGTGTGGTGCTACAAATTTATCCAAAACTTTTGAATAATCAAATGTAATATGAGCCATTAGTCTCTCCTTATAAAAATTCAATTATAGCTTCTAGTTTACTCTTTTATTTGTCTTTTGACAATGTTTTTTACCCTTATTAGATCATAATAGGATACAGTTTCTACTTAAATGTTAATTCTGCTTCAAGACCGTAGTGGTCACTTACCAACGGTTGGTTATTGCCATCAAAAATCACACTAAGGCGCTCTACTGTCCAATCTTGGCTTGCAAAAACATAATCGATACGTAAAGGCTCTTCATTGCCCTTCCAGCCATCGATACCTGGTCCAACTGTATAGCTACCAGTTGTTTCTTTAGCTACTTCAAAACTATCTTGAAGATTGAGCGAGCTAGCCAAAATGGCTTTATGCCCTTCGCGACCTGCTGGGTTGTTAAAGTCACCTGCTAGAATGAGCGGTTTCCCAATAGCTTTGAAACGTTCTTCAATACGTGCCCACTCTTCTTGGAAACCTTTGTCCCACCATGAAAGGTGAACACTAGCAACAGCAAGTTCTCGGCCATCTACAGTAGTTTCAGCAACTGCTACACGGCGTGTATGGTAGTCAGTTGGATCATCAACATCTGAAACCAAGATTTCACTCGCTGTCAATGGTTGACGTGACAAGACGGCAACCCCCTCATTAAGGTGATCATAACCAATGTGATTATAGGCCCAAGTCCAATGGTATTGAAGCCCTTCTTCAGCTAACTTTTCCACAAGAAGACGGACAAAGTGATCTTGGTGGATTGGTGTTGCGGATGGAAGCGCATGATAGTAAGCATCCGTGTCCACAACAGAAGTCTCTATTTCTTGGTTAACTTCCTGGAAGCAAATAATATCATACTTAGCCTTTAGGATCTGTTCCTTTAAGGTTTGGAATTTTCCTTCAGCATCTTCTTCCATCCAACTGTGCGTATTTAAAGTTAGAAATTTCATAAGTTTATCCCTCTTCTGACTTGCATCTAGAAATGACATAGGGTCATTTACAAACAAAACAGCCCAAGGGCTGTCTGCTTGTTTATCATTTAGCAAATTAAAGTTCTACTTTTGCAACTGGAGCGTTAGCAGCCAATTTACCTGTATGTTCTACTTTAACTGATTTGATTGCATCTGCATTTGTAAAGACAACAACTGTAGATGTTTCACGACCTGCTTCACGGATAGCATCAAGGTTTGCTTCAACCAAGAGGTCACCTGCAGCAACTGTTTGACCTTCAGTAACTTTAACGTCGAATGGTTTACCTTCAAGACTGACAGTGTCAAGTCCGATGTGAACCAAAACTTCAAGACCATTGTCAGTTACCAAACCAAGAGCGTGTTTAGTTGGGAAGATACTTGTTACTTTACCAGCTACTGGTGAAACGATTTTACCGTTTTCTGGTTCTACAGCGAAACCGTCACCCATCATTTTTTGTGAGAATACTGGGTCTTTAACATCTTCGATGTTGATAACTTGACCATCTGCAACTGAGTGAACATCTTCAGTCACACCTTTGAATTTAGCTTCTGCTTTTCGAACAGCAGTCATTTGACTTGGAAGTGTTTCAGGAATAACTTCACCTGAATCAAGTACATCTTGGATATCAGATTTCAATACGTCAGCTTTAGGACCGTAGATAGCTTGGATACCTTGACCTTTCATGACAAGACCCATAGCCCCTTCGGCTTTCCATTGAGCTTCAGTTCCGACTTTTTCAGCGTCTTTGACAGTAACACGGAGACGTGTCATACATGCGTCAACGTCCACGATGTTAGCACGCCCACCAAGAAGGTTGATAATGTTGATAACTTGTGAACTTGCTGAGCTTGTTCCAGCACCTGCTGATCCAGCAGATTCTGCAGGAGCATCATCATTTTGTTCATAGTTACCGTTACGTCCTGGTGTAGCGTAATCAAATTTCTTAATCATGAAGTTTGCGATGAAGAACATGATAACACCAAAGAGTACAGTTACCCAAATGAAGTTAACGATATCCATCGCCAAACCAGCGTTAATAGCGAGTGGTGTACGTGTCAAGAATTCGATAGAACCGAATGAGTGAACACGAAGGTGAACGATATCAGCCATGGCAAAGGCACATCCTTGCACCAAAGCATAAATGATGTAAAGCGGAGTAGCTACGAACATGAACATGTACTCGATAGGTTCTGTTACCCCTGTCAAGAATGTTGCAAGCGCAGTCGCAGTCAACATACCTTTGTACTGATGTTTCTTATCATCATCAACGTTACGGTAGATAGCTACCACCATACCCATCAAGATACCAAATGAACCAATCATTTGACCAACTTTAAAGCGAGCTGGTGTAACGGATTCAAGAAGGTGTTTGTATTGTTCTGGGTGTGCACCTTTAAGGTTTGCAAGGTCAGTAACCCAAGCAAGCCAGAGTGGGTCTTGACCCAATACTTCAGTACCTTTAGCAGCACCAGTCAATACGTGGTAAGTACCACCCAATTGAGTATAGTTAATTGGGATAGTCAACATGTGGTGGAGACCAAATGGCAAGAGAAGACGTTCCAAAGTACCGAACAAGAATGGTGCCAAGATTGGAGCAGTTTCTTTTGAGTTGGCAATCCACATACCAAAGCCGTTGATTCCTGATTGGATAACTGGCCATACGATAGCAAGAACGATAGCTGCGATAGCTGAACGAAGAATAACTACGAATGGTACGAAACGTTTACCATTGAAGAATGACAAAGCTTCTGGCAATTTACGGAAGTTATAGTATTTGTTGAAGGCAGTAGCTCCGATGAAACCAGAGATGATACCTACGAACACACCCATGTTAAGGGCAGGAGCTTCCATAACGCTGATAAAGTAATCAGATACCTTGATTGATTGACCAAAAATGGTATGGACTGTAGCAGCCTTATCAGCAAGAATATCTGAAGTAACACCAAAGATTGAACCAGTCAAACGGTTAATCAAGATAAAGGCAAGACCTGCCGCAAAGGCACCGCCTGCACGTTCCTTAGCCCAGCTACCACCAATGGCAAGGGCGAACAAGATGTGAAGGTTACCGATAACCCCCCAACCAATCTGCTCAAGAAATCCACCAGTAATAACAAGTGGTGCCATGTTTGGATTAATCATGGCAACTGTTTTACCGAGAGAAATCATGAGACCTGCTGCTGGCATAACCGCGATAACAACCATGAGGGCTTTACCGAATTTTTGCCAGAACTCAAAGCCAAATTTTTCTTTTAGCTTATTCATTTCATTTCCTCCTACGTTTGATGCAAACGTTTGCATAACTTATGTAATTATTATAGCATCTTTTTACGATTTGTAAAGCGTTTTCGTAAACTTTTTTTGAATTTTTTTACAAATTTAAAAAACCCCAGAAAAACCGGGGTTACTTGATTATTTTTAAGCCATAAGGACCATCAAAATTGGAATTACAATCATGGTAGCAAGGGTAGTCTCAGTAACCATGACAGCAGCGTAATCACTATCAGCCCCATATAGTTTAGCAACGACTGGAGCATTGGTCATGACAGGCATAGCCGACTGGATGATAAAAACTTGCTTCATCAAAGTTGGGAGGGGCGCCCAATATACGATGGTAGCCATTAAGAGAGGAGCAACCACAAAGCGTCCCAGCAAAATCAGTAACTGGTCCTTTTTAAGAACCAACTGCTTGACACCTGCATTGGATACTGACAAACCGATGAAAATCATAGATAAAGGAGTCGTCAAACTACCTAAATACTGCAAGTCACTGGCTAAAAAGCTTGGTAATTTAATATGGAGGATAACAATAAGAAGGCCTAACATGAAGCCCATTAGAGGGGGGGAAAAGATTTTTTTCAGACTTGTTCTTAAATCAAATTCAGCCTCTCCTTCCCCATCACGTTGGATGAGGTAGGTCCCCAAGGTCCAGAAAAAGGTCGTATTGCACATATAATAGATAAGAACATAGGGGATACTAGCATCGCCGAAGAGGGCTTGATTGATAGGGAGCCCCACAAAAATGGTATTCGAATTAAAAAACATGGAAATAAAGAGCCCACGACGCTCCTTTTTCACTGCAAAAATTCTAGCCACCGCTGTCGCAATACCGAGTAAAATCACCATAGAAAGTGTAGGAAAACGCAATTCCGGTAACATTTTTAGGAGGTCGGCCGCTGTGAAACGGTGTGTGATGGTATAAAGCATATAACAAGGAAGGGCAATTTGAGTGACTAGCTTAGCTATAAGACCCCGTGACTTGTCGTCAAACCAGCCTTTTTCACCCATTACGAATCCCACTAAAATCATACCCAAAATGACTAGGATTCCCGATATACTCGTTAGAAAGATTTCCATGTTTTCTCCTTTTTTGTTACTATTACAAATGATAGTGGATACCAGAGAAATATAATCATCATTTCTGCCTAGAAAGCTACCATTCTTATTTTAACTTCTCTCAAAAACCACTTTAGTATATCACAAAAAGAGCTTGATTTCTCAAGCCCTTTTCTTCTATTATCTATTCTGCTTTTAAGAGAGGTTCAAAGATTGATACCAGACCAAAGAAGGCGATAAAGATAAGGGTAATAGTGGCACTAGCTGGTGTTTCCCAATAATAGGAAATAAAAATACCAGAGAGCATGCCAACCAAACCAATACCAATAGCCCAGAAAATGACAGATTTAAAGGTTTGACCTATTTTCATACCAATAGCTGCTGGAAGAATCATGATGGTGGAAACCAAAAGTGATCCTGCTGCTGGAATCATCAGGGCAATTGCTATCCCTGTCACAATATTGAAGAGGAGAGACATGAGACGAACTGGCAAGCCATCCACATGAGCGGTGTCCTCGTCAAAGGTTAAAAGATACATAGGACGAATAAAGAGTAAGGTCAAGACCAGTACAATAGCCGCAATAACAAAGAGAGCACGCACCTGCTCTGGGCTAATCGTGATGATAGAACCGAAAAGATAGCTATCTAGACTCATGCTACTGCTACCTGCCTTGTTACTAAGAATAAGAGCCACTGCCAATCCCATTGACATGAGGATAGCCGTTGAAATCTCCATATAATGCTTGTAACTGACCCTGAGATATTCCAAAACCAAAGCGGCAATAACCACAACCACAAGGGTCATCCAAGTGGTTGATTGTCCCAAGAAAATCCCAACAGCCACCCCAGCTAGGGACACGTGACTCAAGGTATCACTCATCAGACTCTGACGACGAAGAATTAAGAAGAGCCCTAAAATCGGCGAAAAGATGCTGATAGCAATCACGGCGAGAATAGCACGTTGCATAAAATCATAGGCTAATAATTCACTAATCATGTCTGTGCTCCTCTCCATCCTTTTCATGAACATTGAAACAACGCCAAGGCAATTTCTGATTACGAACCAGATGAATATTACGGTCTGTGTACTCTTTGACTTCCTCTGGGTCGTGGGTAATCATCAAGACCGACTTGCCATGCTTGTGAGCCGAGTGGTGCATGAGTTCATAGAAAGTATTAGCTGTCCCTGCATCCATACCCGTCGTTGGCTCATCCAAGACAAAAATATCTGGATCTGAGGCAAAAATACGAGCAATAACAGCACGTTGCTTCTGGCCACCTGAGAGACGCCCAATTTGCTTGTGACGATTTTCCCACATACCTACAGACTCAAGGGCACGTTGAACGTGTTCCAAGTCGTGCTTCGTCAAACGACGAAACCACCCCTGACGAGGATAACGGCCAGACTTCACAAACTCGTAGACCGTGCTCGGAAAACCTGCATTAAAGCTGGCAATTTGCTGGGGAAGATAGGCCATACGAAGCTTTTTACCATCTTTATTGGTTTCAGAGATGGTTACAGTTCCCTTCTTAGGCTTGAGAATTCCGAGGGTAGCCTTGATAAGCGTTGACTTGGCAGCTCCATTTTCCCCAGTCAGGGTTACAAACTCCCCAGAATCCAAATGATAGTGAATATTGTCCAGAACGGGCTCCGCATCATACTGGAAGCTCAGTCCTTCAACTGTAATATAGCGCATCTTATTCCTCAATTTTTTCTGCTAATTCTGTCAAGAAACGTCCAATAACCTGACGCTCTTGATTATCAAACTGATCCAATACAGACCGATAAACCCCCAAGGTCTCTTGGTGGTGTTCCTCATGCTCCTGAGCTATGGGTTGAGCCTCCTGTGTCAAGACAAAGTAGGTCACGCGCCCATCATCCTTGTCTTTCTTAGCCTCCAACATACCCTCTTTGACCAAGGTTTTAACAGCCTTGGTAACAGCAGCCTGACTGACATTTAAGGTCTTTGCCAACTCCGAATTGGTCTTGCGACCCTCAGCCAAAAGCATGAGAATATGTTCCTGAGTATTAGTCAATTTGACTTGACTACGGCACTGACCAATAAGGAGCTCATGCTGATTTTCAGCCTTGAGCACGATTTGATTAATCAATTGATTGACTTGTTCTTCTAGTTCTAGCATTGCTTTCTCCATTTACTTAACCAGTTAATTATATCGAAAACATAGAGATTTTGCAAGGGAGGACAAAGAAAAAGATTGGTGATGGGCTATCATCACTATCAAGGAAGAATAAGAGTAAAATAAAAACCTAACCAAGCTGGTTAAGTTTTTATCAGATATAGAGTTATCGCAAAGTCGCAAAGATTTCTTCAACCTGAGCAACAGACTCGGCACGTGAGACTTCGCCACGAACCTTAGCTGCTCCTGCTGTGCCACGAAGATAGTGTGGTGCCAAACCACGGAATTCACGGACAGCAATCTTTTCACCTTTAAGGTCTACCAAACGTTTGAGATGATCTTCGGCGATGTCCAATTTCTTATCAAATGGAAGTTCTGGCAACTCCTCTCCTGTTTCGAAGAAGTGGTTGATTTGCGTGAAAATGTAAGGATTGTTCATAGCTGCACGACCCACCATAACGGCGTCTACACCAAGTTCTTCAATCATAAGTTTAGCGTCTTGAACGCTACGAACATCGCCATTTCCGATAAACGGAATCTTAGTGATAGCCTTAGCAACACGGGCCAAAGTCTCGTGATCACAGTGACCTGTGTACATTTGCTCACGAGTACGGCCGTGCATAGCAAGGGCAGAAACACCTGCAGACTCAGCTGCAAGAGCGTTTTCCACAGCCAAATCACTATTTGACCAACCCGTACGCATCTTAACAGTCAAAGGAATATCAAGTACTGACGTTACTTCCTTGACAATGTGGTAAATCTTGTCTGGATCCTTGAGCCACTTGGCACCAGCTTCATTTTTGACTACCTTATTGACCGGACAACCCATGTTGATATCAACGATATCAGCCTTGGTATTGGTCTGGATAAAGTCAGCCGCACGCTTCAAGCCCTCAGCATCACCACCGAAAAGCTGGATAGACATTGGATGCTCATTCTCATCAATATGAAGCATGTGGAGGGTCTTCTCATTATTGTAGAGGAGCCCTTTTTCAGAGATCATCTCCATAACCACAAGACCAGCACCAAATTCCTTGGCAATGGTACGGAAGGCCGAGTTGGTCACACCTGCCATCGGAGCTAATACTGTACGATGAGGAATCTCTACGTTTCCAATCATGAAGGACGAATTAAGTTTAGTCATTGATGAGTTCCTCCAAGTCAGCTTCTGAAAATTCATACTTGGTTTGGCAGAATTGACAGACGATTTCAGCACCATGGTCCTCGTCTTTCATGGCTTGAAGTTCATCCTTACCAAGTGTCAAGAGGGCATTTTCAAAACGTTCACGTGAGCAATCACACTCAAAGCTAAGCTCCTCTTCAGACAAACGTTTGAAAGGTTCATCCCCATAAATGGCATTCAAGAGAGCTTCGATATGGTCATCAGACGCCAAAAGCGTTGAAATGGCTGGCATCTCTTGGATGCGTTTTTCGTAACGAGCGATTTCTTCCTCGCTAGCTCCTGGCAAGACCTGAAGCATGAAGCCACCAGCAACCTTGACCTTGTCCTCTTCGTCAAGAAGTACATTAAGACCTACAGCAGATGGCGTTTGCTCAGATTCTGTCAAATAGTAGGCAAAGTCTTCACCGATTTCACCAGAAATAAGTGGTGTTGATGACGTGTAGGGATTACCAGTTCCATAATCGATGATAGAAACAAACTGCCCTTGTCCCATGAAAGGACCCACCAAGACTTCACCAGTTGCTGTTTTCTTGATGTCCACACCTGGATTTTGGATGTAGCCCTTAACATGTCCTTTGGTATCAGCTACAGAGATGATATGCCCAAAAGAGCTGTTCCCGATAACTTTAACCGTAATTTTGCTCTCACCTTTTTGGTTAGCAGCCAAGATTTGATTGGCAATAAGGGTACGCCCCAAAGCAACTGTTGATGATGATAATGTATTGTGTTTTTCTTGTGCGGTTCTAACTGTTTCAGTGCTATCAAGAACGTAAGCACGGAAAGAACCTGATTCTGAAATTGTTTTTATTAATTTATCCATAGTGACTCTATTATAACACAAAAAAGAGGGTGGAAAAGTCGTAAACGCTTGGCGTTTCCTCTCCCACTCTCTCTAGCAAATTACCATGAAAATTCGGACAGCTTTTCCCTCAAACTTGCTATTTTCCTCTCGTCAAAATGGTGTTTCTGTCTTATTACAGGTGGCAAATTCTCCAAATACTCAATATAGACGCTGACAAGGAGATTATAGTCATTAGTCGTCAAACGCTTGAGTTGACTATGAATGAAGGTAGTTGCCTGATCATACTGTTCATGGATTAACAAGTCGTCAATGTAGTCATTTCCATCAATAGTGTGACCTTGCTCGTCCTCCACCTGACCTAAATCAATATCTAGAGTCTCAAATTTAAAAGCCTTACTGACCACATTAGCTGTCCCACGAATCTGATTGAGTAGCCAGTCACTGTTATATACTCCCATATTAGTCCCCTCCATTACTTGCTATTCAAATCTATTATATCTTTTTAAATAGCAGTTGTAAACGCTTTCTGATTATTACAATTACTCCATTCCTAACATTAATCTAGAGCTCATTTCTTGATTTTTCAAGCAAAACAAAAAGGACCGTCTGGTCCCTTTAGATTATCAGAGTTTTTACCCAACTGATCCTTCCATTTCATAACTAATCAAGCGGTTAAGCTCAACAGCATATTCCATTGGAAGTTCTTTGGTAAATGGTTCCACAAATCCCATGACAATCATCTCTGTTGCTTCTTGTTCTGAAAGTCCACGGCTCATGAGGTAGTAGAGTTGCTCTTCAGAAATCTTAGAAACCTTAGCTTCGTGTTCAAGAGCAACTTGTGAGTTATGGATTTCGTTGAATGGGATAGTATCTGATTTAGACAAATCATCCATCAAGATGGTGTCACATTCGATGTGAGATACCGATTTCTTAGAATCCTTGTTGAAAGTGACTTGTCCACGGTAGTCAACCTTACCACCATTACGGGCGATTGATTTAGAGACAATAGATGATGATGTATGCGGTGCATTGTGAATCATCTTAGCCCCTGTATCTTGGTGTTGACCCGCATTGGCGAAAGCGATTGAAAGCATGGTACCACGCGCACCTTCTCCATCAAGGTAAACAGATGGATACTTCATAGTTACTTCGGCTCCAAGGTTACCATCAATCCACTCAACAGTCGCATTTTTCTTAGCCGTAGCACGTTTAGTTACCAAGTTGTAGACGCTATCTGACCAGTTTTGGATAGTTGAGTAGCGCATGTAGGCACCATCAAGTGCAAAGATTTCAACGATAGCCGCATGAAGACTGGCAGTTGTGTAAGTTGGCGCTGTACATCCTTCAACATAGTGAACGCTGGCACCTTCATCAACGATGATAAGAGTACGTTCAAACTGAGCAGTTGCTTCGTTATTGATACGGAAGTAGGTTTGAAGCGGAATATCCACCTTAACACCTTTAGGTACATAGATAAAGGTACCACCTGACCAGAAGGCTGAGTTAAGGGCTGCAAATTTATTATCTGTTGGCGGAACCAGTTTTGAGAAGTACTTCTTGAGGAGTTCTGGATACTCTTTAAGAGCTGAATCCGTATCTGTAAAGATAATCCCCAACTTGTCGTACTCTTCTTTCATATTGTGGTAAACCACTTCTGATTCATACTGAGCTGAGGCTCCAGCAAGATAAGCACGCTCTGCTTCTGGGATACCAATACGTTCAAAAGTTTCCTTGATTTTCTCAGGAACATCTTCCCAGTCACGAGCAGGTTTGTCTGATGCCTTTTGGAAATAAGTCAGGTCATCAAAGTTAATACCAGAAAGGTCTGGACCCCACTCTTGCATGGCCATTTTGTTAAAGGTTTCCAATGATTTTAAGCGGAATTCAAGCATCCACTCAGGTTCCCCCTTTTCAGCAGACATGGCACGGACAACGTCTTCACTGATTCCTTTTCCGGTTGAAAAGACTGGTGTCACATCATCATGGAAACCGTATTTATATTCTCCCAAATCAATGGGTTTTGGTTCTACTTTTTCATTTGTTTCAGTCATAGTATTTTCCTTTATTAAAGGTTTTATTCGTTTTCCTTTTTGCTTGGGCAAGGAGACTGACTGCTCCTTGACTTCCTAAAGCTCACTTCTCTCTATCGCTTTTTTAAGGGCATTCCAAGAGAGTGTTGCACATTTGATACGTTGTGGAAATTTAGAAACCCCCGCCAAGAGCTTAGCCTCACCTAGCTTATCTTCATCTTTATGATCTCCTTGAATCATAAGAGAGAAAATCTCCGCTAGTTCCAAAGCCTCTGCCTTAGTTTTACCAATAACCGCATCCGTCATCATACTTGATGACGCTGTAGAAATGGTACAACCATCTCCAGCAAAGGCAATGTCTTCAATCACGTCACCATCAAATTTTACTGACAGATTGATAACATCTCCACAAGTCGGATTATTCAGTTGAAGTTGCTCCACATCAGGTAGAACACCATGATGGTGAGGGCTCTTAGAGTGATCGGCCACAACAGCCATATATAAACTATCTAGTCTAGAGAGTGCCATTGAAAAACTCCTTCGTCGCAAGAATTGCCTCTACAAGCTTGTCACAATCCTCTTTAGTATTGTAAATATAGAAGCTTGCTCGGGCAGCTGATGAGATACCTAAATGATTGATTAAAGGCTGAGCACAGTGGTGACCTGCACGCACTGCTACTCCTTCATAGTCAAGGGCAGTCGCCACATCATGAGGATGAAGCCCATCAATGTTAAAGGCAATAACACCTGCGTGCTGGCTAGGATTATCTGGACCGTAGACTGTCAATCCCTCAATCTCATGAAGTTTAGGCAAAACATAGTCTACTAACTCCTGCTCGTAAGCATGAACATTTTCCATACCTAAAGCAGAGAGGTAGTCGACAGCAGCACCAAGAGCAATCGCCCCCGCAATGTTAGGTGTCCCAGCCTCGAATTTCCAAGGCAATTCCTTCCAAGTGGCTTCCTGTTCGTAAACGAAATCAATCATTTCACCACCAAATTCAATAGGATTCATCTGGTTAAGAATCTCTTCCTTGCCGTAAAGAACCCCAATCCCTGTTGGACCTAACATCTTATGTCCAGAAAGGGTGAAGAAATCACAATCCAAATCCTGAACATCAATGGCCATGTGGGGCGCCGATTGGGCACCGTCCACCACCATATAGGCACCAACTTGGTGGGCGAGCTTGGCAATCTCTTTGACAGGATTGATGCAGCCTAAAACGTTAGAAACCTGAGCTAGACTGACAAATTTTGTCTTTTCAGTAATCTTGTTGACCAAATCTTCCATATCCAATTGGCCATCTTTCAAGTAGGCGTAAACAAGTTTAGCCCCCGTCTTCTTACAAGCTTCCTGCCAAGGAATGATATTGGAGTGGTGTTCCATAATTGAAATAACCACCTCATCTCCTGGCTCAAGAACCTGCTCTGCAAAACGACCAACCCAGTTAAGACCTGTCGTCGTTCCACGGGTAAAAAGGACCTCTTTGGTTGATTTAGCATTGATAAACTGACGAAGCTTTTCACGACTAGCTTCGTAAGCAGCTGTTGCACGCTCTGCCAAGGTATGCACGCCACGGTGAACATTGGCATTGTCCTCATGATAGTAAGCCATGAGAGCGTCCAAAACGACTTGAGGCTTCTGGGTCGTTGCCGCATTATCCAAGTATACCAAAGGTTCATCATTAACTACCTGATCTAAAATGGCAAAATCTTGTCGAATCTTATAGGCATCTAAAGCTGACATCATATCTCCCTATCTAGATATATTATAGGTTAGACTATCTGCGTCGATAGTTCCTAACGTTTGTTTAGTTTTGTATCAGTTACAGAAATCATTTCATCGCGTACTTCTTTAACTGGAATTTCGGTAATAACCGCTCCCAAGAAACCGCGAATAACCAAACGTTCTGCAATGTCTTGATCAAGTCCACGACTCATGAGGTAATACATATCCTCTGGATCCACCTGACCGATTGAAGCAGCATGCCCTGCCGTAACTTCGTTTTCGTCAATCAAGAGGATTGGGTTCGCATCTGAACGTGCCTTGTCAGAAAGCATTAGAACACGGCTTTCTTGTTGTGCATCAGCACCCTTAGCACCTTTGACAATGTGACCAATACCATTGAAAGTCAAGGTACCACGTTCCAAAATAACACCATGTTGTAGGATATGTCCCACAGAGTTGTTACCATAGTTAGTTACACGAGTATCAATTCCTTGAACCTGACGCCCTGATGAAAGACCAATAACTTTAAGGTTGGCATGGCTTCCATTACCAATCAAGTCACTATCAAAGTCAGCAATAACATTGCCCTCGTTCATGATACCAAGAGCCCAGTCAATGCTGGCATCACGACCGATACGACCACGACGACTAATATAAGTTGTAACGTTTTCGCCCAAACGGTCAATAGCAGCAAACTTAACTTGTGCACCATCTTGAGCAATGACTTCAACTGAAATGTTGGCACTAGCTTTTTCAGTCGCTTCACCTAGCGTTTCAAAGCGCTCAAGGTAAGTCAATTTACTGTTTTTACCAGCCACGATCAAAACGTGTTTGTTAAATGGAACATTTGAAGTTCCATCTTGGTAAAAATAGCTTTCAACTGGCAAGTCAATTTCAACATTATCTGGTACGTAAAGGACCGCTGCACTATTGAAATAGGCATAGTTATAAGCTGCCAATTTGTCCTCATCATAGGCTACAGCCTTACCAAAGAAGGCTTCAACGACTTCTGGGATTTCCTCAAGAGCAGTCGTCAGGTCTGTGAAGACCACACCTTGACTAATCAAGTCAGCTGGCAATTGTTCAAGTACAGTATTTGTTCCTACTTGGACCAATTTAGGGTTGTTTCCAAGCGCTGTAAAATCAGGTACATTTGCTGATGGTTCATTTTCAGTAATCGTTCCATCACCGAGATTCCAACGGTGGAATTTAACACGCTCAATTTTTGGAAGAGCCAAGCTTTCAAGCTTATCAAAGGCTGCTTGACGAAGGTCTTGCAACCAAAGTGGCTCTGCTTTTGCTTGTGAAAAAGCGATAATAGATTCTTTTGACATAGGTTACTCCTTTTCTAGTTATTTCGAGTAACAGACTTACGCTTCTTCGTGGTACTCGTAACCGAGCTCTTCAGCGATTTTCGCATAACCTTCTTGCTCAAGACGAGCAGCCAATTCAGGACCACCTGAAAGAACCACTTTACCTTCCATCATCACGTGTACGACATCTGGAGTGATGTAGTTCAAGAGACGTTGGTAGTGAGTGATAATCATGGCACCAAAGCCTTCGCCACGCATAGCGTTAACCCCTTTTGAAACCACTTTAAGGGCATCGATATCAAGACCTGAGTCAATCTCATCGAGAAGAGCAAACTTAGGTTCCAGCATGAGCAATTGAAGAATTTCGTTACGTTTTTTCTCACCACCTGAGAAACCTTCGTTAAGGTAACGCTCAGCCATTTCTTCACGCATACCAAGCAATTCCATCTTTTCATCCAATTTAGTGATGAAATCAAGAACAGAAATCTTTTCGTCATCTTCTTTACCAGCGTTCATAGCCGCACGGATGAACTCAGCATTTGTGATTCCTGGGATTTCAGCTGGGTATTGCATAGCAAGGAAAAGACCTAGGCGTGCACGTTCGTCAACTTCCAAGTCAAGGATACTTTCACCATCAAAAAGGATGTCCCCTTCTGTGATTTCATAGTTTGGATTACCCATGATAGCAGCTGAAAGGGTAGATTTACCAGTTCCGTTAGGACCCATGATAGCAGCAATCTCACCAGTTTTAAGAGTCAAATTAAGACCCTTCAAGATTTCTTTATCTTCAACAGAAACATGAAGATTTTTGATTTCAAGTACAGACATTGTATACTCCTTTTTCATATATACAGCGAGCAGTCGCTCGCTAATTTGCATTATTTTTTTGAAAATAGTCTTGCTATTTTCTGGAAAACAAAAAGAGAACTTCCATTTTCCTTAATTAGAATCATTATAACAAAAAAGCCATTACTTGGCTTTTCAAATGTTTAATTTTTTCGCCCTTGCTTCCATTTTAACAGGGTTGCTTGGCGATAATCACTATTTCCGATAAATTTCAGGAGGTTGAAGAGAGGTGTTCGACCAACGCCCCAAATCTCAAGCCCTTCAATCAGAATTTCCATTCCCAGAAGTAAACTCAAGAGCAAGAGAATACCACCAAAACGGCTAGAAACATTTAACAAGAGGGCAATCAATGAAAAGAGGATAGCGATGGCATAGACCACTAGAACCGCTCCACGATGAGTAAAGCCCATAGCTAGGAGACGATGATGCAAATGCATCTTGTCAGCTTCCATAGCTGGGCGCCCTGACAACTTACGGCGGACAATAGCCACCACTGTGTCAACAATAGGCACTCCAAGGATAATAACAGGTGACAAAATAGCCACCGCTGTCGCATTTTTCAACCCTTGCAATGACAAGACACCAATCATAAAGCCAATAAAGAGCGCCCCTGTATCACCTAGATAGATAATCGCTGGATGATAATTGTAAGGGAAAAATCCCATAATGGCAGCCACCAAGACAAAGATGGTCATGGTCAAGAAAATATCAGTGTCATAGAGGAAGAAATAAGAAATCACCCCCATAGTCATAAGGGAAATGATAGAAACTCCTCCAACTAAGCCATCCAAACCATCAATCAGATTAATGGCATTGGTGATGGCCGCAATCCATAACACCGTTAAAATCAAGGTCAAGACCGGCCCAAAATGAATCATGGGACCACCAAATGGAATCTTAAAGCTATCAAATCGGAAGTCTGTAAAAGCCCAAACGATGACAGCTCCAATGACAATACCAAGCATCTTAGGTAGAGGCTTTAATTCCAAGATATCATCAATGAAGCCAGTCAGAGCTACGACAGATCCTCCTACAACAACCGGCAAGATGTACCTGATGTAAGAAACATGCCAGATATCCTTATGAATAATCATAGGCATAAAGACCAAGGTCGCTAGTACAAAGGCCAACAAAATAGCTAGGCCACCAGCACTAGGCATTGGCTTTTTATTGATACGTCTTGCATTGGGATTGTCAACAGCTCCGACACGTAAGGCCAAAGAGCGTACCAAAGGAGTCGCCACAATGGCGATCAAAAAGGTCCCAATCAAAACGAATATATAGTTAATGGTCCAAGGCATGTCTTAGCTCCATTTCGTTGCTTGTAGTACCGGTAAGGCGTCCTCTTCCATCAAGATTGTTGCATGCTCCTGTAGGTAGGCACGTGTTCGGTCTGCCACATTCGCATATTCAAGAAAACGCGCATACATATTGTTCGCGTAATAATCAGGCTCATCAGCCAAGTAAAGAAGGATTGTCATATAGTAGACATCCCCAAGCTTATAAAGCTCAGAACCTTCAACAGGTACATCCTTCAAGCCTTGTGTAAAGGTCACTACTTGATCAAAGTCAGAGAAAGCCAAGACATAGTGGGTATAGTCTTCACGAATATTTTCTTCAGCCACTTCCTTGGTAGGCTCTGTCATAGCCTTATCAACTTCTTCCAAGGTCTTCTCAAGTTCTTCGAGCTTATGGTGTGCTTCGATATCCCCCTTGTCCATAAAGTTACCTTCAAGAGCCTTGAGGAACTCTTCTGGAGAAAGCCCTGAGTAGTCGTCCATATCTGACAAATCGTTGAAATCAAGGTCTTCCTTAAGATCTGATTTAGTCACAAAGACATCCACACGGTCCTTGCGTGGCGTGACACGGAAGCTCAGCATCCCGCTATTTTTAAAGTTATCAGGCAAGTCCAACTCATCCATGACAGTGTAGAAAAATTCCTCTGTTTTTTCCTGGGGAATCAAGAAATCTTTCAATTCCATACCATGTTCTTCAAGATCTTCCATGGTAATCATGATTTTTAGAGTTGTCTCGCTTATTTGTTTCATTTCCATATGTAAAAAACCTCGCACGAGTAGTTATTTCATTATACTAGAAAAGCCAAGAGATAGCAATTTCTGAGCAAGTTTGCGTCTTATTTAGGATAGGGTTTCTAAAAACTTCTTAATGCTAACAAAACCTTGTATTTCCCCATTAATACCTGTCATCTCCCCCAGAAAGCGATATAATATAAGTGAAACTATACGTGGAGGTGATGACCATGACTGCCTACAAAAAAGGGTGGCTACGAGCTAGCATTGCTGGGGGAATAACGAGTTTATTGACGCTCTTTCTCTACTTGTCGGGGCAACCTCATCAAGTAAACAAATCTACCTTTCTTACGGGGCTAATTGTCGCCATCATACTAGCAACTGCTCCCATTTACGACGATAACCGTTTATCGCTCAAACAGCAATCACTGCTCCACTTCTCTATCATGTGTGTTACCATCCTTCCAATCCTCTGTTTGTCCGGATGGTATCCCTTGCATAATGTCGTGGACTTCTTGAAAATCCTAGCTAGCTTCTTAACTTGCGGACTGGTCCTATGGTTGCTGGCTTATCTCATCTTTGGAAAACTTATCCACAAATGATTTCAAAACCAGATAAAAAGGACTCCAATTGAAGTCCTTTTCAGTTTACTTAAAAGTAATTATCCAAAAATAAGTTTAACAGCTCCATAGAGAAGCACAATAATACCAAGTACGATACGGTATTTTCCGAAAACTGTAAAATCATGTTTCTTAATGTAATTCATCAAGAAGCGAATCACGAACAAGCTGACAACAAAGGCTGTCACACTAGCTACCAAGAGAATAGCCACTTGTCCACCTGTCAAAGTATTTCCGTCAATGAAGTACTTAACTGCCTTAAGGCCACTGTAACCAAACATGGTTGGAATACCAAGGAAGAAAGTGAAGTCAGCAGCTACGCTACGACTAGTACCAACGATGATACCCCCAAGAATAGTAGCACCTGAACGGCTTGTCCCTGGAATGATACTCAAGACTTGGAAAAGACCAATATAGAAAGCTGTCTTGTAAGACATACGTGCCAAATCCGTTACCTTAGGTTCTACACGTCGATTGCGGTCCTCAATCCAAATAAAGGCAATCCCGTAGACCACCAACATGATAGCTACTACAAAGAAATTACTGAGATGGGCCTCCATCCAGTCATCTAAAAGAAGACCAAAGAAGGCTGAAGGAATACAGGCAATGACCACCTTGAGCCAAAGCTGCCAAGTCAATTGCACTTCACGTGCTGTCTTACCAGGTTGGAAGGGATTCAAACGTTTAAAGTAAATGACCATAACCGCAAGAATAGCACCAAGTTGGATAACGATATTAAACATATCAATGAAATCTTTACTTTGTCTCAAGTTCAAGAATTCATTCACCAAAATCAAGTGACCCGTAGATGAAATCGGTAGCCACTCAGTGATACCTTCGACAATCCCAAGAAAGACTGCTTTTAGTAATTCAATAATAAATTGTGCCGTTTGCATAATTATCTCCGTTTTAAAATGCTAGCCTCATCACACCAAAAATGATTAAGGCTCCAACTCGTCCTTCCCATTATATCAAATTACAACTTGTATTTGAAGACAATCTTGGTATAGAGATTGTTTTTCTAATCCCAACTTATTGTCATTAATCCTAATTTCCTGTAAAATAGTAAGGTATGACATTTTTATAGGAGACATTGTTTCAATGAAAAAAATTATTGTAGCCTGCTTTGCAGCGCTCCTCCTCGTTTTTGGCGGAGTATCAAGCGCTCAAGCAGACGAGTATCTCCGTGTCGGTATGGAGGCTGCCTATGCACCTTTCAACTGGACGCAGGACGATGACTCAAACGGAGCCGTTCCAATCGAAGGTACCAAACAGTATGCCAACGGTTATGACGTGCAGATTGCTAAAAAAATCGCTGAAGCTCAAGGGAAGAAACCCTTGGTGGTTAAAACAGCTTGGACAGGTTTGATTCCTGCCCTCACTTCCGGCAAAATCGATATGATCATCGCAGGTATGAGCCCAACAGCTGAACGTCGTCAAGAAATCGACTTTTCAGATACCTACTACCGAAGCGAACCTGTCATGGTTGTCAGCTCAGACGGTGATTATGCCAACGCTAAGAGTCTCAAAGACTTCAAGGATGCTAAAATCACAGCTCAACAAGGGGTTTATCTCTATAATTTGATTGATCAAATCCCAGGTGTCAGCAAACAAACCGCTATGGGAGACTTCGGTGCTATGCGCCAAGCCCTTGCATCTGGTATCATCGATGGTTATGTTTCAGAGCGTCCTGAAGCAAAAACTGCCGAAGAAGCTAGCTCAAAATATAAGATGATTACGCTTAAAGATGGTGGTTTCCAGGTTTCAGACGATGACGTATCCTTGGCCGTCGGTCTTCGCAAAGGAGACAGCCAGCAAATGGAACAAGTCAATAAGGTCCTTGCTGGAATCAGCCAAGAGGAACGTGTTAAACTGATGGATCACATCATTGACATCCAACCTGCAGATAAGACTGACGAGGCTAAAAAAGGAAACTTCTTTAGTCAGATGAGCACCATCATCGCTAAGAACTGGCCACAATTCCTACGTGGTACAGGAATTACCCTTCTTATCTCAATTATCGGTACAGTTGTAGGTACTTTCATCGGTCTTATGATTGGTGTTTACCGCACAGCTCCTAAGGCTGCTAATAAATTTGTAGCCTTGCTCCAAAAACTCTTCGGTTGGGTTCTTAATGTCTATATCGAAGTTTTCCGTGGTACACCAATGATTGTACAATCTATGGTTATCTACTACGGTACTGCCCAAGCCTTTGGTATCAATATTGATCGTACCCTAGCAGCTGTCTTCATCGTTTCTATCAACACCGGAGCCTACATGAGTGAAATCGTTCGTGGTGGTATCTTCGCTGTAGATAAAGGACAATTTGAAGCTGCAACTGCTCTTGGATTTACCCATGGCCAAACCATGCGTAAGATTGTTCTTCCACAGGTTATCCGTAACATCTTGCCAGCTACTGGTAATGAGTTCGTTATCAATATCAAGGATACCTCTGTTTTGAACGTTATCTCTGTTGTGGAACTTTACTTCGCAGGTAACACTGTCGCAAGCCAAACTTATCAATACTTCCAAACATTCTTTGTTATCGCAGCAATCTACTTTGTCCTTACCTTCACAGTGACACGCATCTTGCGTTATGTAGAACGCCGTTTGGATCAAGATACTTACACACAAGGAGGGGTTCACTAATGACTGAGACGATTTTAGAAATTAAAAACCTCAAAAAATCATACGGAAAAAATGAAGTCCTCAAAGATATCTCCCTCAGTGTCAAAAAGGGTGAGGTTATCTCAATTATTGGTTCTTCAGGTTCAGGGAAATCAACCTTCCTTCGCTCTATTAACCTACTCGAGTCACCTTCAGGTGGTGAAATCCTCTATCATGGAGACAATGTCCTTGAAAAAGGTTACGACCTCACTACCTATCGTGAAAGACTCGGTATGGTTTTCCAATCTTTCAACCTCTTTGAAAACCTTAATGTTTTGGAAAATGCTATCGTAGCTCAAACAACCGTTCTCAAACGTGACCGCAAAGAAGCTGAGAGTATCGCCAAAGCTAACTTGGAGAAAGTTGGTATGGGGGAACAATACTGGAAAGCTAAACCAAAACAACTCTCAGGGGGACAAAAACAACGTGTGGCCATTGCCCGTGCCCTCTCTGTTGATCCTGAAGCCATCCTATTTGACGAGCCAACTTCAGCCCTTGACCCAGAAATGGTAGGGGAAGTACTCAAGACTATGCAGGAGCTATCTGAAACTGGTTTGACCATGATTATCGTTACCCATGAAATGGAGTTCGCACGTGATGTTTCAGACCGTGTCATCTTCATGGATAAAGGGGTAATCGCTGAACAAGGTAGCCCAGAACAAATCTTTGAAAATCCTAAAGAAGAACGTACCAAGGAATTCCTCAAACGTTTCTTGGGTTAAAAACAAAAAAGTTAAGGTTTCGACCTTAACTTTTTTTAGATTCTCAAATATATAAAAAAACGGCATCTGCCGTTTTTTTGTCTATGATTAGTTACGACGTGTACGTCTGTCAACAAAACCAAGGAAGGCCAATAATGTCATAAAGAGACCTACAAGGCTGAATCCTACTGCAGTTGACTCACCTGTTTCTGGCAAGCTGTCTGCTTCTTGTACAGGAGCTTGTTTCTCTGCTTTTGCTTGACCATAATTTACAGGAATTTGAGCCGCCGTTTGAGCTGCTTTTTCTTGTGTTGTGAAAGCAACAACTTTACCATCTACATCGTAAACAGGTACTGGTGTAAGACCTTTAGAGATGATGTTAGCATACTCTTTAGCCAATTGTGTTTGAAGCTCTTTGTCTGCCTTAGCTTTCATATAGTTATCGAAAGCTGTTTGAACTGTCGTGTATTCGCTCGTTAATTTATCACGCTTAGCTGACAATTCAACCAGTTTCGCACGTTCAGTTGAAAGAGCACCTTTCGCCGCAGTAAATTTAGCAAAGGCCGTTGCACGTTCTGCCTTAGCCTTAGCTAGGTTAGCTGAAGCATTTGTAAGAGCTGCTACATGGTTCTTAGCAGAAGCCAAAGCTTGGTTAGCTTGTGTCAATGCTACTTGTTTCTTAGCAGTATCTTGCTTAGCAGCGTTGTAGGCATTTGTCAAACGTTGCAAGGTCGCAGAGCTTGCCGCAAGTTTATCTTTAGCTGTTTGAAGCTCTGCTTGTTTTTCATCAAGAGTTGCTTGAGCTTTGCTAAGTGCTGCTGCTTTTTCTTGTGCATTAGCATTAAGATTTTCAACTGCAGCATTAGCTTTTTCCAATTCTGATTTAGCAGTTGCAAGGGCTGCTTGTTTTTCAGAAAGGTTATTCTGAGCAGCTGCCAACTTGCTTGCAGTCGCTTTAAGAGCTGCAAGTTCTGATTGAGTATTCTTAAGTTTAAGAGTTGCTGACTCAGAAGCAGATTTCTTGCTAGCCAAATCACTTTGAGCTTGATCGTTAGCTTGTTTAGCAGCTTCATAAGCTGCTTTTGCAGCTGCTAGATTTGCATTTGAAGATGGTTGAGATGAGTTACCTACATATGGGTTAGCAATCTTAGTTGTGTCAAAGCTACTATCAGAAGCGATAGAATTTTTGTTGACATTGTTTACGTGAACATTAAAGGCACCGGCAACAACACTGATATCTGTACCAATGTAAGACTCACCACCATCTGCTGTAAGTCCAGAGATAGAACGAGCATGGTTCCACTCATTACCATTAAACATGAAGTCGAGCATAGCTTCATAGACATATTTCTTAATGTCGTTAAGTGTAAATGGTCCTGTCAAACCTTGCCATGTATTAAGGTTTTCACCAATACTTACACTATTAAATGACTTACCAGCACGGTCAAGGGCGGCACTATCATGTCGTTTATGGGTAATAGCTTCCCAACCCCAGTTATCTGCTACATAACCATCTGAAACACGATCAGCCGCAAGAACACTACCTTTTGAAACAGATGTTTGAGTTGTACCAAAAGCTGTACGAATTTGGTTAATCAAACTTGAAGCATACAATGACAAATCTGTAATTTGAGCTTCACTAAGGTTATTCAAATCACTAATTTTAACATTTTTATCCGCTTCATTATCTTGATAACTATTGTTACCACGATCACGTTTATTGACGTTCTTCAAGACTTGTTCAGCTTGAGCTATTTCTGCTGCTGTCGCTGTTTTAGACTCATGAATCTTAAGAGCATTGACATACTCTTGTGACACTGAGAATTTTTGACGAACATTAGCTGTTGAAGTTGTTGAAGATTCTGCTTTTTTCTTAGCTGCTTCAGCGGCTGCAAGGGCAGCTGCTTTTTCATTAGCTACCGTTTGAGCAGTCTCATAGGCTGCTTTAGCTTGGTTTGCTGCATTTTGATCTGCAGTCAATTGACCTTCTTTAGCTGAAATAGCAGTCGCTTTTTCTTTATCAGCTGCCTGAGCGGCTGCCAATTCTTCTTGAGCTTTTTTCTCAGCTACTGTTGCAGCGTCAAAAACTGATTGTGCTTTAGCTTGGTTAGAAGCTGCCTCAGAAGCGCTAGAACCATTAAGAGCTGCTTTAGCAGCATCTACTGATTTTTGAGCATTAGCAACTTCACTAGCTTTAGCATTGACATTAGCTTGATCTGTATTAACGACAGATTGCTGTTTGTCTGCTGCATCTTTGGCAGTTTTTTCTGCTGATTGAGCTGTTTCGACTGCTGACTTAGCTTCCTTAGCCGCATTTTCTGCAGTAGTTACTTGACCTTGAGCGGCAGCAATAGTTTCTGGGCTTGCTTCATCGGCTGCTGTTTGTGCCTTTTGCAAGTTAGCATCCGCTGTCGCTAGATTTGCTTGAGCCTGGTTGGCAACTGCTTCATGATTAGCAACTACTGACTCTTGTTGCGATACTGCTTGATTTGCAGCGCTGGCTTGTTCTCTAGCCGCTTCAACTTGGGCTTGAGTTGGGACAGCTTGTGTAGCTGTCGATGATACTGATGCTGTTGTTGAGGCTTGATCGTTTGTCGTTACCTCATCAGCTTTAGCAACTGTAGCAGAAACTGCAAGTGCTGCAATTCCAGCTGTCGCCAAAACCTTTTTATTCATAAGACGAACTCCTTTTTATGTTAAAAATTCACTACTATATAATAACATTTTAATAATCCTGAAACAAGATGCTGACTCCTAATTTTTTAAATTTAATTATTTTATAAGCTTTCATAGCCTGTTTACAAAAACCATTAAATTGTTAGTCAAAAGTAGAGTTGCTGTTTCAAAGTCCTTTTTTAGTCTTTGATTCTGCCTTATCTTTCCATTTTACCAAAACTTCGTTACAGTTTCTTAACTTTCTTTAAACGTTTTTTTGATATAATGTGTACTCATCATATGCAAATGGAGGAGCAAAGTGGCAAAAACATTAAAAACATTGAGTAACATCTTACTAGGAAGCCTATCACTGTGCTTGTCTTATTGGTTTTATAGGGGCCATCTCGAACAGTACGTTCATTACATCGCCCATTATGGCTCCTACTTCCAAGTCTTACTCAACCTAGTCATCATAGTCCTGCTTAGTTACTTTGTCTATGCTTTTTTGAAACTCCTTCTTACTAGACAGCTGAAAAAACAGACACTGCTCCTACTCTACTTCATTTACTTTCTTGCTCTCTTCTACCTACTTTTCTTGAAAAACATTGGTACCCAAGGTCTCTCACTTAATCCCCTTTCCTTCGCTCGGGAATTATACTGGGGGAGCCACTTCGTTCCCATCATGAACCTATTAATGTTCATTCCTCTGGGACTCCTCTTTTCTTCACGATTGAGTAATCTCCTACTTTGTCTCCTGACCCTTTTCACCGTCGAATCCATTCAGTATTTTGGACATTTGGGAGTCTTTGATTTAGGAGATATCGCCTTAAATATGCTAGGTATCCTTGTCGGAACCGCTATCCATCAACTCCCTCAATTTCAAACAGTTATCAAAAAGATTTTAAGATAGAGAAGCCTCCAGAATTAAATCTGGAGGTCTTTTGCTGGCTCTATAGATCTATCATCGTAAGAAATTCTTAGATGAATACAGCAAAACTGCCCTCTGAATCTAGAAAGCTGTTCTGAACTCGGGCTAAAATCCTAGTGAAAAAGAAAAACTGCCCCATTATAGAGCAGTTCCATTTTCGTGTATTCAATTGAACAAGGCCTAAGCACTTGGCAAAAAAGATAAAATCTCCTAAAAACTAAAGTTTCTTCGTCAATTTTCCTATTTTTGCTTTGTGCTTTTAACGGTCTTTGTATCTTGAATTAACGACGAAGTCCAAGTGAGCTGATCAACTCACGGTAACGGTTAACGTCTGTACGGCGAAGGTATGCCAACAAGTTACGACGGTGACCAATTTTTTTCATCAAACCACGGTAAGTAGCGTGGTCTTTTTTGTGTTGTTTAATGTGGTCGTTAAGGTGGTTGATTTCCCAAGTAAGGACAGCAACTTGAACCTCTACTGAGCCAGTGTCACCTTCGTGACGTGCGTATTGAGCAATGATTTCATTTTTTTTCTCTTTTGAGATTGCCATGTTTTTTCTCCTTTTTTTGCTCCATCCGAGTCTTAGGATTGGCTCTCCTAAAACCAAGAAAGAGTTGGTTTGTCTTTACGACCTCTCTATTTTAGCTTATCTACTAATCTTTGTCAATCACAAGATTCGCTGTTTAGATTTCTACATCTTAGACTTTTTTTGTCATTCTTGATTTCATCAAAAACCCAAGGAAAAGTAGGAAACTTACTATAGCATAGGCTAGGAAAATCCAACTAAAACTTGGAGATACAAGTGCCAATAATTTCAAAACATAAGGAGAGAGGGCAGACCCTAGGTTACACCCCAAGAGGACATAGGCTGTCGCTTTGTTCAACAGATTTCTAGCAATACGCTCAGAAAGTTGGTTAAAGATAATTGTCAAAACAGTACTATAGAAGAAACCAACACCAACTGAGGATACAATCAAAATCGGTAAGTTACTAGCCACTGACATCCCAAAGAGACAAACCGCCAATAAAAACATCACTATATGCAAAAGATGATTCTTAAAATATCCTATAAGAGAAGCGAAACTTAGTCCAGCTACAATTCCAATTCCCTGCTCTAAACTAAGTACTAAAGCTGATTGCCCACTCGCAATGGTCTTACCAGCAACCTGAAATAGAGGCACGCGCAAACTAATCGAAGAATTAATACAGATGACAAATCCTGCTAAAAGGGCCATGCCAAGGATCATACTAAGGTCTTTTTTGTTTAGATCTTGTTTACTTTTTGTAATTTGCTTCCTCTCCACCTGATCCATCGTTGGCACAAAAAGGAGGTACATGGTCAGAATCACAAAACCAAGACCATAAATAAGAAAGGCAAAGGTCCAATGGATTTTCAATAGTTGACCAACCAAAAGAGAACACGAAGCTCCACCAATCAACTCCATGGAGCCACGAATACCTAACATCTGAACCCGTTCTTTACCTTGAAAACGTTGACTGATGATGGCAATCGCCTTAGCATTGATAAGGCCAATCCCCATCCCAAAAGCAATACGTGACAGTAAGACAAGAGGATAGGCTTGTACAAAAAAAGGAAAAATCCCAGCACTACTAAGTAAAAGCAATCCAGTCACAATTAGCTGTCTATCACTTAGCCATTTGTCAATAAATGAATTAAGTAAGAGCATCGCTACTACGGAAAATGAAGGGACAGATACTAAAAGCTCCACTTGCGCGGCAGAAAAGGTTGGGCTATAGTAGTCCAACATAGGTGGTAGCGCTGTTGAAATCGAAAAGGCCGAAATCAAGAGCAAGGATAGCCCAAGTAGGCTCATTTTTTCTAAAATTCGTGTCATAATATAGGGATTAGAACATCCTTTCCTTACTTGTCTGATAGTTATTTTTTCATTATAATCTAAGGAGACTTTAAAAAATAGGACCTAGGTCCTAAAAAAGGAGATGTATGCGTAATCATGACATAAGACCTCAACTTGATCAGGTCTTTCCACCCCCCTACCTCGACCAATTACAGAAAGTCACCTTTCAAAAGAATGATTATATTTGTACCCAAGGGCAAGCTATCACAGAGCTAACCTACATTTTGTCAGGAAAGGTAAAAATTGTGCGTTCTCTCTTCAATGGTAAAGAACATATCCTAGAAATGCTTAACCAACCACAAATATTTGGAGATGTAGAACTCATGACCAATCAACCAGCAGGGTCATCAGTCATTGCTTTAGACGAGGTTCAAGCAGTTCAGCTCCCTTTAAATAATAAAGAAGAGCTCCTCAAAGATCCCGTTTTTCTCTATCAAATTGGGCATAACCTAGCCATGGCACTGCATAAACAGGGTATTACTGCCTCAACAAATGCAAGCTACTCTGTCAAAGAGCGTCTGGCTACTCATATGTTGAGTATTGAGGAAGAAGGTGTTTTTCAACTATCACCATCTATCCTAGCTGCCAGTTTTGGGACTAGCTATCGCCATGTGCAACGAGTCATCAAACAATTTATCGATCAAGGAATTATTGAAAAAGAAGCTTTTAAGACCTATCGTATTTTACAACGACAAACCTTGGAAAAACTGGCTTTTATCGATTAGAAAAAGCCTCACTTTAACCCTTGATGGTTTAATTTTCAACCCTTTTGTGCTATAGTTATAAACAAGTAAATCAAAGAAAATAGAGGTAAACAAATGGACGCTCAAACCAAAATTATCCGCGCCAGCCATATGATTGATATGAATGATATCATTCGCGAAGGAAACCCAACCTTGCGTGCTGTCGCTGAAGATGTAACCTTCCCACTATCAGACGAAGACGTTATCCTAGGTGAAAAAATGATGCAGTTTCTTCGTAATTCACAAGATCCTGTTATTGCTGAAAAAATGGGACTTCGTGGGGGAGTCGGTCTTGCAGCCCCACAATTGGATATTTCAAAACGCATTATCGCGGTTCTCGTTCCAAACCCTGAAGACGCTGAAGGTAATCCACCAAAAGAAGCATATAGCCTTCAAGAAATCATGTACAACCCTAAAGTAGTTGCCCATTCTGTTCAGGATGCTGCTTTGGGTGATGGAGAAGGATGCCTCTCAGTCGACCGCGACGTTCCTGGTTATGTGGTTCGTCATGCTCGAGTAACTGTTGAATACTACAACAAAGAGGGCGAAAAGCAACGTGTTAAGCTCCGTGGGTACAACTCAATTGTTGTTCAACATGAAATCGACCATACTAACGGTATCATGTTCTACGACCGCATCAATAAAGACAATCCATTCGCCATTAAAGATGGACTCTTGATTATCGAATAAAGAAAGCCTCAGTAGCAATACTGAGGTTTTAAGTTGAAGATAAGACCTTAGTGCCTCCGTATAGCTAGGTTAAAGTAGAAAAGAACCGACTTTCGTCGATTCTTTTTTCATTATATGAACCTGTCCTCAGACAAGCATATTGTAAAGTGTTTCGTTACCGTGAAGGTTGATATAACTTGGGTCAAAGGCTGAAAGACGCTCGAGAAGTCCATCATAATCGTCCTTATCACTAAGAGCGATACCAATGAGAACTGGACCTTTTCCTTTATTAGCACGTTTGATGTACTCAAAACGAGTGATATCATCATTTGGTCCCAAGATATCATTTACAAATTCACGAAGGGCACCAGGACGTTGTGGGAAGTTAACCACAAAGTAATGCTTGATGCCATCGTAGATAAGCGCACGTTCTTCCATCTCTGGCATACGGTTAATATCATTGTTACCACCTGAAATGATGCAGACGATGGTTTTTCCTTTAATCTCATCTTTAATCACTTCCAAAGCTGCTACTGATGCTGCACCTGCGGGTTCTGCAATGGTACCAACCTTAGAGTACATATCAATTAGGGTTTCTGAAATCAAGCCTTCATCAACTCCCAAGAGACGGTCAACATATTTACGTGCAACTTCATAGGTCTTGACACCTACCTTTTGAACAGCAATCCCATCCGCAAACTTATCAATTTCTTCGAGTTTTACAGGATAACCACGGTCAAAGGCAGCACGCATACTACGAGCACCACTAGCCTCAACACCAATAACTTCCATAGATGGTGCCACATCCTTGATATAAGTAGCCACACCAGAGATAAGGCCTCCGCCACCTACTGGAACCAAGATACTATCGAAGGAAACACCCTCCTCTTGAGCCTGCTCATAAATTTCATAAGCAACTGTTCCTTGACCCGCTTGGACATTATAATCGTCGAATGGATCAATGAAAGTCATGCCTTCAGACTTGGTATATTCCTGTGCTGCTTGAGCAGAAGCATCAAAGGTATCTCCCACCAATTTGATTGTTACAAACTTGCCACCAAAGAAACGGACTTGACCAATTTTTTGGAGAGGCGTTGTTACTGGCATAAAGATGGTTGCCGGAATCCTCATCTCGTTACAAGTGTAAGCAACCCCTTGAGCATGGTTTCCGGCTGATGCACAAACCACACCACGCGCCTTATCCTCATCACTCAATTGATGAATAGCATAGTAGGCTCCTCGCAATTTGAAAGAGCGTACCTTTTGCATATTTTCTTTTTTAATATAAATGGTCGCCCCGTATTTTTCAGATAAGTAGCGATCAAAATCTAGTGGTGTGCGTTCCACCACGTTTTTTAAGACTTCATTAGCCTTTACGATATCATTTGCAGTAATCATTGGCTCTCCTTTGACACAATATTCAAACTATTTCTATTGTATCACAATTTTCAGAAAAAATAGCAGCCAGTATAAAGAAAACTCCTTGTTTACACAAAGAGTTCTACTTATTTATTTATCAACTTTTTTTGACATCAAGAAGTTACGAAGAGCTGCAAGGGTTGCCGCACCTGCAAGGACAATAGCTGTAAGGATAGCTACAGCATGTTCTCCCCACTTGTGAGATTTTGCTGTTTTAGCAATTGTAGCCTTAAGATCTTCAGTTGTTCCTTTTTCACCTGCTTGCGTCGTTGTCTTACTTGCAAGGTTAAGATCTTGACTACCACTGTAAGTGTTATCTGACGAAGCTGTATTGACAAGGTCTTGACGGCTACTGCGAGTATAGCTAACATTTGTTGTAATGCTATCAATCATCTCAACAATATTTCTGATTGTAGTTGCATCGTACAAGCCACCCTCGGTATCTTTCAAGATTGATATTGCTAATTTTTCAATAGAAGCTTCTGAAGAAGTTGCTACCATAGGGTGAGATTCTGAGCTTGCTGTTTCTGAATATCTTGCATAATTGCTAAAGAGTGACGCTGCCTCTGTAATCGTTTCAGAAGTACTTGGTAAGTTTTCTGAGACGCGAGGAGCTGCAGAGAGTCTATTCCAACTATTGATGTTTTCTGATAGTCCATCAAGAATGACTTCCTCAGACGTGCTCACTGTTTCTGAAATTGCCGAAGTCACTTCTGAAGTGCTCACTTGACTTTCGGATTCTGTCAATGAAACAGCTGGTTCTTTAACTACTTCTGATTCTGAAACGACTGTGCTGATTGAATTCTCTGATTCAGATGCTGAAGTCTCGGAAGTTGATGCTTCTGAACTAATTTCAGTTTCTGATGCTTCCGATGATACTGTTGCACTTTCTGATACTTCTGATGAGGCTGTTGAGTCAGCTGTGCTTGTGGCCTTTGAAGCTGGTGTAGTGATTGAATCTGACGCTACTGCACCTTGATCCGTATTAGATATTGAGTTGTCATCTTTCTTATCATGTGCGGTCTCTGATACAGCTATTGCCACTGGAACAGCTGCTGAGTTTACTAACTCGTCAACTGTTGGTGCTGGTTTAGTTATTTCATCTAGTTTAGGAGCTTCAACAGATGGTTTCGTATCAGTTGGAGCCTCTGAACCTTTGTTTACTGTTGTATTTTCGGATTTAGCTGTTTCTGAGCTTGCTTCAGATGTTACGGTATTGTCTGCTTTCTTACCAGCTTGGTTAGTAACTGGTTTCAAGATAACTGGTTCTACCGGTGTTGCTGTTGTGTCTTCCTTGATATAGAGCATGTTCCAAAGCATTAGTTTAGGAACTGAAATGACAAGTACTGGTTGACCATTTTCATCTGTTTCAAGGCTTGCTTGTGCCTTCTTCATGCTTGAAGTTGCCCAATCATCTGGTGACGTCACATAGACTTGATCAGCAATTTTAGCTGCTTCTTGGGCTGTTTTACCTGCTAGACTAAGACGAACTGTGAGATTTTCTTGAGCGTCCGGTGTTTTATTATCCGCATAACCCTCTTCATTATGCCAGCCCGCATTGATGCCCATCATGTTAATCATTTGAACAGTTGAGAAACCTTTTCCTGATTTAGCAAATGTCCAAACTTGATCTCCTGTCACACCTAGAGCATCCTTAGAAAGGATTTCACCAGCAGCATTCTTGGTAGATACAGCCTGAGTGCTGTTAGTCACCCCCTCACCACGAAGAAGAGTTTCATAAGCAGTGATAAACTGTTGGTAATTGTAAAGCTTACGAATAGTGTCCTTAGCCACACTGAGGTATTGAGTTGGGTAATAAGCACTTTGAAGGACGTTTAGGGCTGCATTAGCATTGGCAAGGGCTGCAATGGACATGTGATAGCCACCGGCTGCAGCTACTGTCGCATCTACGAGAAGAGTCGCGTCAGCTTGCAATGGCTTACCAGCAAGGGCATCTTTACCAGCACCGTTAGTTGCTTTTCCACCAGGAACAGTATAATCAATACCTGGTTCTTCCATGTAGGCACCAACGATAAGTGATTTACCAGTTTTATTGCGTACCATATCGATACGTGCTTTCAAATCACCATAGGCAACCTGCATACGTCCTGGAATAACTGAACCACCGTTTGTCCAGAGCTCATTATAAACAACATCTTGACGTGCCTTGGCTAATTTATCATCATTACCACCATTGACATCATTGATTGTGATGTAGTACTTTTCACCAATGAGGTCTTTCATAGCATTAATAAATGACGCATAGGAATCAGACATCATGTATGAGTCAGCCTCGTCTGAGCTGTTACGGTGCTCATAATCAGTCACACGGTTGTCACCAATTGTATCACCTTGCCAACCATCGAAGCCCATACGATCCATAGCTGATTTCATGACACCCGCAATGTATTTTTGCCAATCTGGATTAGCTGGATCATAGTAAACTTGAGTTGGGTTATCACCGATAGTGTAAGTCATCGGCTCACCCTTCTTACCAAAGCTATCGTAGAAGTTATAAGCCAAAGCAGCAAGTGGAAGTGCTGGATTCTTTGGATTTGAATCTGCTGAAATCATGTTATAAAGCATGGCAACAGCACCTGACTTATGAACTTGGTCAACTAATTCTTTAACAGCCTTAGTGTCAACCTGAGTATGACTCCAGGTATTCCATTTTTGAACAAAGCTATCAACACCCTCTGGGTAAGGATCTGTAGCTTCACTATAAGCATCATAGAAGAAATATGAGTTGATATTCATAGACTTCATGAGCTCAAGCTCTTTACGGTAGGCTTCAAGATTTTTAACAAGAATACTGTTTTGATCCGTTGGCGAACCTGCTACAATACCGTAACGTGGGAAAACTGTCCAATCATCTTCAACAGACAAGCCAGCACGCTTGCTTGACAAAGTACTACCTGATTTATCGTTGACACTGATTGTCACCAAGTAACCTGTATTGTTTGTCAACCACTCTGACGCTACTATCAAGTTTGAAACCTTAGCTGAGGTTCCTGCCGCTAGCGTAAGGTCAACGTTATCTTGACCGATGATCTCTGAAGCATGTTGAAGTGTCAAGTTGACAGTCATCGTCTTAGTTTCTGCTGTTGGATTAGACACAACAACAGAATAGTTAATATCACCATCTGTCTTGCTATAAGCAGCTTTTGTTGTTTCTGGATCTGTCAAGTAAGCATCACCATTTAAGTTTTGCTCTGTCACTTCTGTAACTGGTGTCACTTGAGCAGTTGAATGGCGTCCTGCTTCAGTAGCATTATCAGATGATGATGTGATGGTTTCCACAGCAGCTGACTCAGGAGCTAGTGCTTCACTAGCTACAAGCATTTCTGAGCTAGCACTCTCTGCTGGCACAGCTTGTGAAAATATTGTAGAAGCTGTTGCTGTTGTTGCAGTATCTGTCGCAACAGCGGCAGATGATGGACCTACTTCTGTTGTCGCAACTGGAGCAACTGCCTCCGTTGGTACCACCACCAAGTTATCTGCTTCTGTTGTAATGACTGGTTTTGTTGCTTCTGAACTGACTATGCTATCTGCCTTGGCGACCTGATTCATCCCTAGGACACCGCCGGCTACAAACAAACCTGATAATAATTTAGTTGACGCTACTTTCTTTGACATCTCTCTATCCCTCTAAAAAAGTTTAAATCACCTCGGCGTTTCAAATTATCACTATTTGTATTTGCATGCTGTAAACTCGAGTTATTTTTTAGTTTCATAAAAATCGCTTGGTGTTTCTTATGAAACTAATGTTAACTTAATCTTTTTTGTAAGACAAGGGAATTTCCGGCAATCCTCGTAAACGGTAATTTTTTCATCATGAATGGTCAGATTTTTTCAGAAATTTGAGAAAAACATTTTCTAATTTCATTAAATATTCACTTGGTTAAGCCTACTTAAAATAACAAAAATAAATCCCAAATAATGAAAATCGATCACCTAAATTGCCCATACGATGAGAGTAAAAAAACCACCTCTCACACAAGGCGAGAAATGGTTTGTTTATCGATTTTTAGTATCTAAAATAATGGTCACAGGTCCGTCATTGACCAGACTAACCTGCATATCTGCACCAAAGCGTCCTCTTTCTACAGGAACATGTGTTGACAAGGATTGGTTGAAATCGTCATAGAGCTGGCTAGCCATGTCAGGCTTTGCAGCACCTGTAAATGCTGGTCGATTCCCTTTTTTCGTATCTGCAAAAAGCGTAAACTGAGAAATCGACAAAATCTGGCCATCAATATCCTTAACAGAAAGATTCATCTTGCCATCTTCATCTGAAAAAATACGCATATTGACAATCTTACGAACTGCATACTCTAGGTCCTCTTTGGTATCCTCTGGACCAACTCCGACCAAGAGTAAGAGCCCCTGATTAATAGCACCAACCGTAGAATCCTCAATAACCACAGAGGCACTTTGCACGCGCTGAATCACAATCTTCATTGCAGTAACTCCTTACCCATTCGTACGTTTAACACTGTAAACGTCAGGGATAATTTTAATCTTATCCACTAGACCAGTCAATTCAATAAGGTTTGCAATTTCAAAGCTAACGTGAATATTGGCAAACTTCATGTCCTTAGTCGGTTGCGCATTGACCGTAGCGATGCTCTTGGTCGTATTTGACAAGATTTGGAGAACATCATTCAACAGACCAGAACGGTTAAGGCCATAGATGTCAATCTCTGCCAAATAAGATTTATTGGCATTACGTTCATCCCACTCCACTTCGATTAAACGTTGTTCATAACCTTCTTGACTCTTGATATTATTACAATCTGAACGGTGAATAGCAATTCCACGGCCCTTGGTGATGTAACCTTCAATCTCATCTCCAGGTACTGGGTTACAGCACTTAGCGATACGCATGAGGAGACCAGAGGCACCTTGAATGATGACTCCATTTTCACTCTTAACCTTAAGAACTTCTTTCTTCTCAGTCTTAACCTCGCCACCGTTCATTAGCTCTTCAGCTTCAGCTTTTGCCTTAGCACGCTCTTCCTCACGGCGTTCTTTTTCTGTCAGACGATTGAAAACAGCAGCAGCACTAATTTCGCCAAAGCCAACAGCAGCATAGAGAGCTTCTTCACTACGCACACTCATACGAGGGAGAATTTCCTCAATATGTTTCTTGTCTAGGTATTTATTGGCAATATAGCCATGCTCTTGGAAGTAGGCAATCAAAAGCTCACGACCTTTGGTGATAGAAGCTTCCTTATCCTGATTCTTAAAGAATTGTCGAATTTTATTTCTGGCCTTGGTTGTCTTGACCATCTTAATCCAGTCACGACTAGGACCAAAAGAATTGGCATTAGTGACAATCTCAACCACATCACCTGTCTTAAGTTTGGCAGTCAAGGGAACCATACGGCCATTAACCTTAGCACCTGTAGCCTTCTCTCCAACTTGGGTATGGATAGCATAGGCAAAGTCAATAGGTCCTGAATCTTTAGGTAATTCCTGAACAGCACCATTTGGCGTAAAGACATAAATACGCTCTGAGAAGATATCCTCTTTAACAGAGTCTACAAATCCCATAGCATCACCATTTGAGGCATCTTGAAGTTCAACAAGATCTTTAATCCAGTTCATTCCCAAAGCGGACTCTTTCGAATCTACCTTGCCCTTGATCCCTTTCTTGTAAGCCCAGTGAGCTGCAACCCCGTATTCAGCAACTTGGTGCATTTCCTTGGTACGGATTTGGATTTCAATAGGTCCTTTTGGTCCATAAACCGTTGTATGGATAGACTGGTAACCATTGGATTTAGGATTGGCAATATAGTCTTTGAAACGGCCAGGCATCGGACGCCAGAGCTCATGAATGTATCCCAACATGGCATAAACATCACTGTGCGTCTCCATGACACAACGGATGGCAATCAAATCATAAATTTGATCGAAGCGCTTTTTCTTGTCGCGCATCTTACGATAAATAGAGTAGATATGCTTTGGACGACCATAAACATCACCAACCAGTCCTTGTTCAGCTGTGTAGGTCTTAATTTTATCGACAATCTCGTCCACAAGTGCCTCACGCTCACGACGTTTTTCCTTCATCATGTGAGAAATCTTGTAGAATTCCACCTCATTAAGGTAACGGAAGGACATATCTTCCAATTCCCATTTGATACGACTAATACCCAGACGGTGAGCCAAAGGAGCATAGATTTCCATGGTTTCACGAGAAATGCGCTCTTGCTTATCCTTGCGAAGATGCTTTAGGGTACGCATATTGTGTAAACGGTCGGCCAATTTAACCAAGATGACACGGATATCCTTAGACATGGCCATAAGCATCTTACGGTGGTTTTCAGCCAACTGCTCCTCGTGGGACTTGTACTCAACCTTACCAAGCTTAGTAACACCATCTACGATATTTCGTACATCCGTACCAAAATCCATTTCCAAATCATCGAGCGTTTTTTCGGTGTCTTCAACGACATCGTGTAAGAAACCACAGGCTACTGTCACTGCATCAAGATGAAGGTCTGCCAGGATACCTGCCACTTGAATAGGATGAATAATATAAGGTTCTCCTGACTGACGAGATTGCCCACTATGAGCATCTGTCGCATAATGCCAGGCTTTTTCAACTAATTTCAAATCATCTGCTGACATGTAGGCCGAGCAAATGTCTAAAATTTCTTCTCCTGTTACATTTTTATCTTTAGCCATGATTTCTTCCTTCGCTTCTTTTAATAACCTTTATTTTATCACTTTTACAAGTAAAGAAAAAGAGCTAGATAGGCAATTATTAACTGCAAGGAGCCAACTTGAAAAGCACAACATCTTGTGTTAGAATGATTGAGCAAACACAAGATATAGATAGAAAGAGGACGCTTATGTCTCAACTTACCCTCGTTTATATTAGTCTAAGTGGCAATACCCAAAGCTTTGTCAAACGTATGTCTGACTACCTATCCCTCAACCACGGGATTGAATGTCGCCAAATCAATATTAAAGAGCTTAATCATGAAACCTTCCAAGTAGATGAACCCTTTGTCGCACTCTTGCCAACCTACCTTGAAGGGGGAAATGGCGTGGACAATGGAGATGTCGAAATCCTAACCAATCCACTGGGAGATTTTATCGCAGCCCATGATAACCACAAACGTTGCTTTGGTATCATCGGTTCTGGTAACCGTAACTTCAATAACCAGTACTGCCTAACCGCCAAACAATACAGTCAACGTTTTGGCTTCCCTATGTTGGGAGACTTTGAACTTCGTGGCACACAGTCTGATATCGAGCGTCTGGCACCTATTATTCTAGAAGCACAAAAGAACTTTAACCAACGCTAAAACTACAGCAAAAAAGCCCTAATAGGGGCTTTTTCCTTTGCTTAATTTTTTTCGTGTTTTTTGATTCCAAAGAATCCAGCCAAGGTCATAAGAACCATACCAGCTAAAGTTGCTGACATAGATTCGTCTGAACCAGTGTTTGGCAAGGCCTTAACTGAACTTGAACCTTGAGTTTCTTGCACTTGAGCTTGAGGTAAGATAACGACTTGAGCGTTTGACAATTGGATAGCTGAAGCAGGTTTAGCCATGCTAGCAACTGCAGTAGCATTTGGTTTCACATGCTTAGTTTGGTCTGCCATCTCAACACCTTTTGGTGACTTCTCAGATTCTTTCTTAGTCGTATCCTCAACTTGATTTGCCTTTTCCTTAACAACCAAGCGGTACTCTGCAAATCCTGCTTGTGTTGATGGTCCTACATAACTAATGGCATCCTGACCAGCAAGGTGGGCACGTGCATTGTCAGATGAGGCAAAACGGATATCTGCATTCGTAATATTAGGGACGAAACTCCAATTTCCATCAGCAGTTGGGTTAATCGTTTTCTCACTAACGATATAATCAATGATTGCCTGACGATTCTCAAGATTGAGGAGACGTTTTTCTGCAGCATCCTTAACACCAGGGAAGTTACCAGTCGCACGATAGTTGTTAGTCACGACAAGGAAAGTCTGATTCAAATCAATGGGTTTACCTTGATAAGTCAAGTCACGAACACGACTAGCATCTGGGTTAACCAACTTACCTTCACGATCGTATTTGTTAGGTTGTGTCAAATCAAACTTATAAGTCACCCCATCAATCACATCGTAATTGTATGAGCGATAGCTACTATTAATGAGTTGTTGTGGCTCTTTGCTATTAGGATCAATCTGATTGAACTGTCCTGCAGACATTTCCAACCATTCTTTTATTTGTGCACCAGTCACCTTGAGTAGGGCAGTAACATTGTCGTAGAGGTAGAGGTCCGCGACATTCTTAATGGCTAGTGGTCCTGCTGGAATATCGGTATAGTAGGTCGCATCCCCACGAGTCCCCGCCTTGAAAGGTGCTGCAGCTGAGAGGAGTGGAAGATTCTCATCTACTGTTCCCGCTACTTGTTTTTTAGCATACCATAGTTGTGCATTATTAACGATTTGAATAGATGGATCGTCCTGAACCTGAGCAAAATAGCTAGTAATTGGTGCAGTAGTCTCACCAACTTCCTTACGAACATAGTTGATTGTTCCATTATGGTCATGAGCAGCCATATTAATTAAGTCCTTGTCCGCAACATCTGACTTAGTATCAATCTTTTCAAGCTTGGCCTTACTGTTAACAACTTTCCATTTACCATCCGTGTAAGTCAATTTGACATCCATGATGCCTAGATGATCTCCGAATTTACCAGCCATAACCACAGGTTTCCCATTGATGAGACCATTGACATCATCTACACCAGGATATTTCGCATAAAAACTTGTACCATCTCCATTTGGGAAATCCGCATGAGAATGCCCTGTCGCAACAGCATCAACACCTTCGATACCAGCAATTTGGTAACCTTCATTTTCCTCATTCTTAGTGTATTCATTGTCACCAATACCAGAGTGAGCAGCAACAAGGATAAAGTCAGCTCCTGCAGCCTTCATCTTAGGAACGATAGCCTTAACAGCCTCCATTGGATCATCCACAGTTACCTTACCTTCAAGGTTGGCCTTATCCCAAACCAAAATCTGTGTTGGAAGGACACCAGTAATACCGATTTTTAGCGTTACCTGTTTGCCGTCTGTATCAGTAAAGGTCTTGTTAACAATTTTATAAGGGTTGTAATAGTAGTCACCTGTCTGAGCATTACGCACATTGGCATTGATAATGTTAATCTTAGCAGCCTTAACCATACGATCCAAAAATTCTAGACCATAGTTAAACTCGTGGTTTCCAAGTGTTTCGGCATCGTAACCCAGCATCTCAAAGGCCTTGTACATAGGGTGAGTCTCACCTTGGGCAACAGGGTCAATCAAAGCCTTATAAGTCCCAAAAGGAGTTCCCTGAATCGTATCCCCACTGTCCACTAATACCGTATTGGGATTAGTTTCACGGGCTTTTTTGATAAGAACAGCAGTTTTAGACAGACCAACTGTTTGAGACGGCTTATCTTGATAATAATCATAGTTAACCAAGTTGGTATGAAGGTCTGTTGTTGACAAAATCTGCATATCAACAGTCTGCCCCTCATGAGCAGGCTCTGTCACAGTTTCAGCCTGTACTGGCACCGCTGGTGTCACCTGATTGGCATTCGTCAAAACAGCACTGGCTTCTTGACTTGCTTGGGCCGTCGAGGTATTAGCTGATGACTCTGCAGATGCATTTGCAGCTACTGTTGTTGATGTAGGAGATACAGTCTCTGTCCCTCCTTGAACAACTGTTCCTGAAGTGCCTTGTCCAGATACGGCAGCAGTCCCACTATCTGTCACAGTTTCAGTTGAGGTCGTTGGTACTGGTGCCGTTGCTTCATCAGCTTGCCCTACGACTTGTGGCACAGTCAAGAGAGCAAAAAGGCCCAAAACCACAGCAGATTGAGTCACATAACGATTCGTTTTCATTAAAAATCTTCCCCTTTTATAAAGATAGTACAATTATATTAAATCTAAATAAGATTATCAACTTTTTTAGAAATGCTCGATTTGTCATACAAAACTAATGACACGATGCAATCTTAGCTGAAAAGTATCAAATACAAAAAAAGTTGGAACAAGGCCAACTTTCTCTTACTTATTCAATTCCAAGGCATAACTGACACTACTCAAAGCATAGAGAGGAGCAGTTTCCGTCCGCATAATACGAGGTCCAAGGCCAATTTTAATACCACCAGCCTCTTCAAAGGCGTCAATCTCAGACGGAGAAATACCACCTTCTGGTCCGAAGATAAAGAGAATTTTCTGACCATTCTCTACCTGAGCCAACTCACGAGCTAGAGTAGCCAACTCACCTGCTTTGGCTGTTTCCTCATAGGCGATAAAAATCTTATCAAAATTATCTAATTCTGATAGAAATTCCCCTTTTTTCTCGAACAATCTGACTTCTGGAACACGATTACGCTTGGATTGTTCTGCAGCTCCTAGACCAATCTTGGCAAGCTTATCTTCCTTCTTGGCAAGCTTCTTACCATCCCACTTAACCACAGACCAGTCGGCAGGGAAGGCCCAAATAGCCTGAGCTCCAAGCTCTGTTGCCTTTTGTGTCACCAACTCCAGCTTATCTCCCTTGGGAAAACCTGAGGCAATGGTTACAGAAACAGGCATCTCGACATTATCAGTTAAGTCTTCAATCACTTCAAAGACATGATTCTCACGGTCAGTCACACGCGCAAGACGCTTGATACCATCTTCAAAAACCAAGACAACCTGATCATCCTCTGTTAAACGCATAACGTTAAACATATGCTTCACAGTATCCTTGTCTTTGATGATTACTGGATTTTCAACCTGCCCCTTTATAAAATACTGTTGCATTTAGCCTCCGATCACACCTGAAATATCATCCGTCTTTTTGAAGACACAAGCATTCCACTCTCCCTGAACCATGTGAGTTTCTAGGAAGAAACCTGCTTTCTCAGCCGATTCACGCACCATATCCCATTTTTCAGAAATAATACCTGACATAATCAAATAACCTTCATCCTTAACCAAACGGTAGGCATCTTCCGTCAGATGAATGAGAATGTCCGCCAAAATATTAGCCACGATAACATCAGCTTCTTGCGTCACACCCTTCAAAAGATCTCCCGCAGCAACGTGGATATTTTCCATATCAGGATTCATATCAATGTTTTCCTGTGCCACTCGAACCGCCACATCATCAAGGTCATAAGCGTAGATTTCCTTGGCACCAAGCAGAGAGCTGGCAATCGAGAGGACACCTGAACCAGTCCCCACATCAATCACCGTCTCACCACCACGAAGCACCTGCTCCAAGGCAAAGAGGCTCATCTTAGTTGTTGGATGTGTTCCTGTCCCAAAGGCCATACCAGGATCCAACTTAATGATCTTTTCCCCCTCTGATGCTTCATAATCCGTCCATGACGGTACGATGGTCAAATCATGGGTAATTCGTGCTGGTTCATAGTATTTTTTCCAATTCTCAGCCCAATCCTCTTCAACCAATTCTTGAGTAGCCAAGTGAATATCTCCTGTTTCAAGACCAAAATCTGTCAACTCAGCCAAACGCTCATTGACCTGCTTAGTAATGGCCTCGATATCTGCTGACTCTGGATAATAAGCCGTAATTTTAACCGTCTCAACCTGCTCAACCTCAGGATAAAGTTCCCCAAAACGGTCCGCATTTTCCAAATAATCTGCACTATCATCAATAGCCACACCCTGGCTCCCAGACTCAATTAAAATATTAGAAGCCGCTTCTTCGACCTCACGATTAACTTCAATCGTTAATTCTTGCCATTTGTCCATTTATTTCTCTGTTTCCTTTCCTACTAAATAGTCTTTAAAGCGTTCCTGCAACTGGGGAATGACACCTTCTGCTTTTATAAAATCCTCTATAGGCATTAGTTTAAATTCCTGTCCCTCGTCACCAAAACGAATCTCACGATACTGCTCTTGGCTAATTTGGCCAACCACAAAGACAGCTGACCTATCTTTATCCAACATACTAGGATAGATTTTCGACCAAATAATCGATTCCTCTTTCAAAGTCAAGCCCAGCTCCTCCCAGACCTCACGTTGAAGACATTCAAGAGGCGTTTCTTGACCTTCTCTTCCACCACCTGGCAACTCCCATGTATTTGGCCAAGGAATATCTGGTTTATTATCTCTGAGAATGACCAAAATACTTTGCACTACGAGTAAGGCAGCCTTAACACCTGTAAAATCGAACTGATCTTTTAAATAAGCATCCATCCCTTTTCGCTCCCTTTAATACCTTGGATAAGCAAAAAATTCCTTCTCTTCAAGTTGAGTTTTCCCTTTTTCGAAAGCTTCTTTGTCCCAAACCAAACCGAATTCCTCAGGTCCATCATCAGATAGAAAATCCATCAAGTCACTCAATCCTTCTGTTGCCACCTCATTCAAGGTCTCCGCAAAATAGGACAAAAACTCACGAGATAGACCTTTCTTAGGTTCATATGGAATTGTCACTAGGTAGTCCTCTTCATCAAAACGTGATTTTGCTGGATTGTAAAAGAGCACGTAATCCTCAAAAATGACATCTTCATCAGACACTTCACCCTTATCATCAATAGTCTCGACATTACTATTGTTTTGCGCTTCTAGGATGAACGTTACTTCCACAGCATGATTCTTTTTATCCCAGTCCATCGCAAAATCATAGTCCAAGTGCTTATCCAGTTCTTCTTCTAATACTGACAAAAAGCCGAATTTAGCCATTTGTTTTCCTCGTTCTTTCTTATTATTCCCTTTATTTTAGCATAAAAGGAGCCAATAAAAAACAGAGTAGGCTATCCCACTCTGTCTTAGATAATTATTTAGCATTTTCAACCGCTGCTGTCACAAAGGCACTGTAAAGTTCTTCAGCATGGTTTGGACGGCTATGATATTCTGGGTGGTATTGCGCTGCCACAAAGAATTTCTTGTCTGGGAGTTCTACAACTTCCATCAAACGATTATCTGGTGACACACCTGAGAATACAAAGCCTTCAGCCTCAAACTGTTCACGGAATTTAGTATTAAATTCATAACGGTGACGGTGACGACGTTGAACAACTTCTTGGTTGCCATAAGCTGCAGCAGCCTTAGAACCTGGTTTCAACTTACATGGGTAAAGACCGAGACGAAGAGTACCACCCATGTCTTCAATGTCAATTTGATCACGCATAATATCGATAATTGGATATTTTGTGTTTGGATCAAGCTCAGCTGAATTAGCGTCATCCAAGTGAAGAACGTGGCGAGCAAACTCAATACATGTCAATTGCATACCGAGACAGACACCTAACATTGGCACATCATTTTCACGTGCATAACGAATAGCTTGAATCTTACCTTCAGTACCACGTTGACCGAAACCACCAGGAACAATAATACCATCAGCATCAGCCAAACGAGAAGCAACATTTTCAGCAGTCAAATCATTAGCATTGACCCAGTCAATATCAATAGCAGTATCATTTGCCAAACCTGAGTGTTTAAGTGCCTCAACTACTGACAAGTAAGCATCGTGAAGCTCCACATACTTACCAACAAGAGCAATTTTAGTTGTTTTCTTAAGGTTAAGCACCTTATCAACCATAGCAGACCATTCTGTCATATCTGCAGCTGGAGCATCCAGTTTCAAATGATCACAAACGATTTGATCCATACCTTGAGCCTGCATATTAAGTGGCACTTGATAGATATGTTCCACGTCGAGTGATTCGATAACAGCCTCAGGTGCAACATCACAGAACTGAGCTAATTTATTCTTTATTCCCTGACCAGCAGGTTGTTCTGTACGAATAACCAACATATTTGGTTGGATACCCAAACCACGCAATTCCTTAACAGAGTGTTGCGTTGGTTTTGTCTTCATTTCACCAGCAGCCTTCAAATAAGGAAGAAGCGTTGTGTGGATATACATAACGTTGTCAGAGCCCACATCAGCCTTCATTTGACGAAGCGCTTCAAGGAATGGAAGACTTTCAATATCACCAACCGTACCACCAACTTCAGTGATAATGACATCTGAATCAGTTGTTGTCGCTGCGCGTTTAATCTTGTCTTTCAAAGCATCTGTGATATGCGGAATCACCTGAACAGTCGCACCAAGATACTCTCCTTTACGTTCCTTACGCAAAACTTCGCTATAAATCTTACCAGTAGTCACGTTAGAGTATTTATTAAGATTGATATCAATAAAACGTTCGTAGTGACCAAGGTCAAGGTCAGTTTCAGTACCATCATCAGTGACATAAACTTCACCGTGTTGGTAAGGACTCATTGTCCCTGGGTCAATATTGATGTAAGGATCAAATTTTTGAATCGTAACCTTAAGACCACGGTTCTTAAGCAAACGCCCAAGACTTGCAGCTACAATCCCTTTACCAATTGAAGATACCACACCACCAGTGACGAAAATATATTTTGTCATGTTAACTCCTTATAATATAATTCAAAACAACTACAGATAGCAGATTGGTTACCCACTCAGATAATCACGATAGTCCTTTCCTAGTACCTGCTGGGAGTTGTACAAAGTACCTCACCTTAGACAGGTCCAGTAAATGACTAAAAACAAAAATGACCCCCAAGAGTTTTACTCTGGGAGCCTTAATCATGACCTCTTCAAAAGAGGTGCCCGATAAATAGTCTAAACTATCCAAGACCATTTGTCAATGAAAACTTAGTCGTTTGACTCATCCTCATAGTCATCGTCATCATCTTCTTCTGACAACTCAACATCATCCAAATCATCATCTGGAATAATTTCATTCAACTCAGAGTCATAAGATTCCACTTCGGCTTTCTCATCATCTTCGCTATCGTCGTCATATTCTAGACTATCAGAATCAGGTGTAAAGTTCTCGTCTTCTGGATCATCGTCATTATAATCGATGGCATCTTCATCACCATCCATGAAGGCATTAACTTTCTTGTTCTTACGTTTTGGTGCATTTTCATCAGTATCTTCCAATGTGATGACCTCTTCATCGATTTCATCAATTGCATACCATGAACGCAAGCCCCATTTGTTATCACCTAGTGGAATGAAACTTCCATCCGTATTCAAATCTGAATAAAAGAATGGCAAAGCATTGCGGATATCAGCATCCGATTTTTCTAAGTAATTTTGAATTTCATTGACCAAATCATTGAAATACATTTCATTATCACGACCACGTGTTTCTAAGATAGCACGGGCCACTTCAATCATTGATAATTCACTTTTTTCTTGTCCAGCAAATACGTCTAGTTCCAAAGTGGTTCTCCTTCATTCTTACTCAAGCTAGTTTCTATCAGAAATAGCTCAGCAATCAATTTTTCGCTACCTTTTATTTTACGCTAAAAAGAGTCAATAGTCAAAGCATTTATAGAAGAAAAAATCAAGTCTCAACAGAAACTTGATTTTAGTCATATTATTTAACTTTTGCTGTGCTTGTGATAACTTCAACAGCTTTCTTCATAGTGATATCGTGTTTAAGCATTTCAGGTGAAAGAAGTGCAGAAACTTGTGATACTTCCATGTTGTACTCAGCTGCAAGATCGTTAATTTCTTTTTGGATTTCTTCTTCTGTAGCGTCGAATCCTTCAGCAGCAGCAACAGCTTCGATAACAAGGTTAGTTTTCACACGTTTGTCAGCGTCAGCTTCATATTGTTTGTGAAGATCTTCTTGAGTTGTACCAGTGATTTGGAAGTACATTTCAGGAGAGATACCTTGACGTTGCATGTTGCCCATGAATTCGTTCATAGCACGGTGAACTTCGTCTTCAACCATTTCTGCTGGCAATTCAACGATTTCAGCGTTTTCAACAGCCAAATCAAGTGCAGCACCTTCAACAGCGTCATCAAATGCAATTTCTTTAGCTGCTTCAAGTTCTTTACGGTATTTAGCTTTCAACTCGTCAAGAGTTTCGACTTCATCGTCAAGATCTTTAGCCAACTCATCATCAAGAGCTGGAACTTCTTTAGCTTTAACTTCGTTAACTTTAGTAACAAATACAGCAGCTTTACCTGCAAGGTCAGCAGCTTGATAGTCTTCTGGGAAAGTTACTTTAACTTCTACTTCATCACCAGCTTTTGCTCCAACCAATTGGTCCTCGAAACCTGGGATAAATTGACCTGAACCAAGTTCAAGAGAGTGGTTTTCACCTTTACCACCATCAAATTCAACACCGTCTACTGAACCAACAAAGTCGATAACAACAGTGTCGCCATTTTCAGCTGCACCTTCTTTAACAACCAATTCAGCCAAGTTTTTGCGTTCGTTTTCAAGCTTAGCATCAACTTCTTCATCAGTAACTTCTTTAGAAGCTTCAACTGAAACTTCAAGATCTTTATATGCACCAAGTTTTACTTCAGGTTTTGTAACAACTTCTGCAGTAAGTGTCCAATCTTGACCTTTTTCAATTGATTTTACATCAATTTTTGGTTGTGCAACAACATCAAGACCAAGTTCAGCAATCGCTGCTTCATAAGCTGCTGGAAGAATTGCATTCAAAGCATCGTCGTAAAGAGCTTCTTCACCAAATTTTTGGTTAAATACGGCACGAGGCATGTGTCCTTTACGGAAGCCTGGAGCGTTCAAATTCTTTTTAACCTTGTTAAATGCTTGATCCAAAGCTGGTTGAATTTTATCTTGACCGATAGTGAATGTCACCACACCACGGTTAGTGGCTGTGTTTTCAAATGATACAGACATGTAGTCATTCTCCTTAAAATTTTTTATAGATACAGTTTAGTTTACCATATTTCAAAGCCTTTTAAAAGTTTTTTTATCCAATTTAATCACAAGAAAATCGTTAGAAACTGCTACTTTTTCAAAATTTTGATAAACTAGAGCTATGAATATTTTACAAAGATACATCCAACAATTTAATTTTGAAGAGACCCTAATGGTACTCATTACGAAAGGGATTAAACTCCTTATTCTCCTCATCATCTTTCTTCTTAGTAAGAAGATTATCAACTTCCTTTTTAAACATACAGTGGGACGCTCTCTAGCTTGGACAATTCAAACACCTGCTCGACAAAAAACCATTGAACGATTACTACACAATTGCATGAACTACGTGCTATACTTCTTCCTTGTTTACTGTCTTCTTAGTATCCTTGGGGTCCCAGTATCTAGCCTCCTTGCTGGGGCAGGACTTGCTGGGGTTGCTCTTGGTCTAGGAGCTCAGGGCTTCCTATCTGATGTCGTTAATGGTTTTTTCATATTGTTAGAAAACCAATTTGAAGTCGGTGACGCAGTTGAAGTAGGAGCCGTTACAGGCCTTGTTTCAACCGTAGGTATTCGAACTACTCAAATTCGAGGATTTGATGGAACCCTCCATTTTATACCTAACAGAAATATCACAATTGTATCTAACAAATCTCGAGGGGACATGAGAGCTCAAATTGATATCCCAGTCTATCCGTCAACCGATATCAATAAAGTGACAAGCATCATACAAAAAGTAAATCAAGAAAACATTGAAAACTATCCTCAAATCTGTGGAGCTCCAAATATCATTGGATTAAGCACAACTCCTTCTGGACAACTAGTATTTCGTATTGATATTTTTACGAAAAATGGACAACAAACTCATATCTATGCTGATTTCTTAAAACTTTACCAAGAAGCTCTAATCAAAGAAAAGATTGAACTTCCAAGATTCATTGGAAACCCTATAGCAGTAAAATAAATTCATTACATTAAAAACACTTCAAAAGATAGATAAGATAGATCTACTTTCGAAGTGTTTTTTATTCATATTAATCAATAATGCTAGTCAAGGTTCTATATTAAGAATTAATCATCTTCATTGTAAGGATCAAAATCAACCATCCAAAATTTTAACTCTCGAATCATCTTTTTTCGACCTCTAAAACACTCCCCAGCTAGCAAACGGTCTAACTTAGTAGAATCTTCCGAAGACAACTGATTACGGAAAGCATTAAGCTGCTCGTCATAAACAAGCCTATCAACAGCATCTAACTCTTTATTTGGGAGACAAAAAGCAATATCTGAAATTTCGATATAACATTGTCGATTAGCTTGTCGTTTTACAGACTCCTGCCTTCTAACCTCATCATTAAGTCTATTTCTAAATTTCGTTTTAAAATATCGCCGTAACTTATCATCATCAGACTTTAATTCAGGAAACTTTTCTAAAAGCTGATAAAGCGTCATCATAGCTTCTTGCTCCATATCAGCTTGGTCCCAAAGTTGGATGAAATATTGTCTACTAGCCTTAAGTACAATCGGCCTTACAACTTCATATGCATGAACAAAAACTTCTTGTTCCATTAAACCTCCTATAAATAGATAAAATATTTGCAATTAAAATAATTACGAAACCTATTATAAGAGATACATAAGAAATAAAATAGAGACATATATGTCACTATAAAAATGATAGACTCTATAATTTCTGAAGTGGGTAAAACCACTGTAGAGATTATAGAGCTTTTTGAGTATACACAAAAATTCCCATAAGAACTATAATGAAAAGCGACCAAACCATCATTAGAGCTTATAAGATTTATTAAGAATACCACAGAATTAATCGGAAATAGAGAGTAAAATATTAAGGTTTCCCTTGTTTTTGAAACTGTCACTCATATCCAAATTTAAACAAACCGTGAGAACCGGTGGCTTGCTCTTCGGCTAAAAGCTTTTCGAAACCACTAGCACGGCTAGTGGTTTTCGTAAAACAAAAAAGCTAGACCTAAGTCTAGCAATGAGAATTATACTCCGCCAGTAGGACTCGAACCTACGACATCATGATTAACAGTCATGCGCTACTACCAACTGAGCTATGGCGGATAAACGCTAAGCGACTACCGTATCTAACAGGGGGCAACCCCCAACTACATCAGGCGTACTAGGGCTTAACTTCTGTGTTCGGCATGGGAACAGGTGTATCTCCTAGGCTATCGTCACTTAACTCTGAGTATTCTCAACTCAAAATTGAATATCTATACTGTATCAAGAAACCAAATCGTTGTCAATATGTCTCAGTTACTTTCTTTGGATAAGTCCTCGAGCTATTAGTATTAGTCCGCTACATGTGTCACCACACTTCCACTTCTAACCTATCAACCTGATCATCTCTCAGGGCTCTTACTGATATAAAATCATGGGAAATCTCATCTTGAGGTGGGCTTCACACTTAGATGCTTTCAGCGTTTATCCCTTCCCTACATAGCTACCCAGCGATGCTCTTGGCAGAACAACTGGTACACCAGCGGTAAGTCCACTCTGGTCCTCTCGTACTAGGAGCAGATCCTCTCAAATTTCCTACGCCCGCGACGGATAGGGACCGAACTGTCTCACGACGTTCTGAACCCAGCTCGCGTGCCGCTTTAATGGGCGAACAGCCCAACCCTTGGGACCGACTACAGCCCCAGGATGCGACGAGCCGACATCGAGGTGCCAAACCTCCCCGTCGATGTGAACTCTTGGGGGAGATAAGCCTGTTATCCCCAGGGTAGCTTTTATCCGTTGAGCGATGGCCCTTCCATGCGGAACCACCGGATCACTAAGCCCGACTTTCGTCCCTGCTCGAGTTGTAGCTCTCGCAGTCAAGCTCCCTTATACCTTTACACTCTGCGAATGATTTCCAACCATTCTGAGGGAACCTTTGGGCGCCTCCGTTACCTTTTAGGAGGCGACCGCCCCAGTCAAACTGCCCGTCAGACACTGTCTCCGATAGGGATAACCTATCTGGGTTAGAGTAGCCATAACACAAGGGTAGTATCCCAACAACGCCTCACTCGAAACTGGCGTCCCGAGGTCATAGGCTCCTACCTATCCTGTACATGTGGTACAGATACTCAATATCAAACTGCAGTAAAGCTCCATGGGGTCTTTCCGTCCTGTCGCGGGTAACCTGCATCTTCACAGGTACTAAAATTTCACCGAGTCTCTCGTTGAGACAGTGCCCAAATCATTACGCCTTTCGTGCGGGTCGGAACTTACCCGACAAGGAATTTCGCTACCTTAGGACCGTTATAGTTACGGCCGCCGTTTACTGGGGCTTCAATTCATACCTTCGCTTACGCTAAGCACTCCTCTTAACCTTCCAGCACCGGGCAGGCGTCACCCCCTATACATCATCTTACGATTTAGCAGAGAGCTGTGTTTTTGATAAACAGTTGCTTGGGCCTATTCACTGCGGCTGACCATAAGTCAGCGCCCCTTCTCCCGAAGTTACGGGGCCATTTTGCCGAGTTCCTTAACGAGAGTTCTCTCGCTCACCTGAGGCTACTCGCCTCGACTACCTGTGTCGGTTTGCGGTACGGGTAGAGTATAATTAACGCTAGAAGCTTTTCTTGGCAGTGTGACATCACTAACTTCGCTACTAAACTTCGCTCCCCATCACAGCTCAATGTTATAAATATAAGCATTTGACTCATATCACACCTCACTGCTTGGCCAGACACTTCCAATCGTCTGGTTTAGTTAGCCTACTGCGTCCCTCCATCACTATATACTCTAGTACAGGAATATCAACCTGTTGTCCATCGGATACACCTTTCGGTCTCTCCTTAGGTCCCGACTAACCCAGGGCGGACGAGCCTTCCCCTGGAAACCTTAGTCTTACGGTGGACAGGATTCTCACCTGTCTTTCGCTACTCATACCGGCATTCTCACTTCTATGCGCTCCAGCACTCCTCACGGTACACCTTCTTCGCACATAGAACGCTCTCCTACCATACCTATAAAGGTATCCACAGCTTCGGTAATATGTTTTAGCCCCGGTACATTTTCGGCGCAGGGTCACTCGACTAGTGAGCTATTACGCACTCTTTGAATGAATAGCTGCTTCTAAGCTAACATCCTAGTTGTCTGTGCAACCCCACATCCTTTTCCACTTAACATATATTTTGGGACCTTAGCTGGTGGTCTGGGCTGTTTCCCTTTCGACTACGGATCTTAGCACTCGCAGTCTGACTGCCGATTATATCTCGTTGGCATTCGGAGTTTATCTGAGATTGGTAATCCGGGATGGACCCCTCACCCAAACAGTGCTCTACCTCCAAGAGACTTAACATCGACGCTAGCCCTAAAGCTATTTCGGAGAGAACCAGCTATCTCCAAGTTCGTTTGGAATTTCTCCGCTACCCACAAGTCATCCAAGCACTTTTCAACGTGCCCTGGTTCGGTCCTCCAGTGAGTTTTACCTCACCTTCAACCTGCTCATGGGTAGGTCACATGGTTTCGGGTCTACGACATGATACTAATGCGCCCTATTAAGACTCGGTTTCCCTACGGCTCCGTCTCTTCAACTTAACCTCGCATCATATCGTAACTCGCCGGTTCATTCTACAAAAGGCACGCTCTCACCCATTAACGGGCTCGAACTTGTTGTAGGCACACGGTTTCAGGTTCTATTTCACTCCCCTCCCGGGGTGCTTTTCACCTTTCCCTCACGGTACTGGTTCACTATCGGTCACTAGAGAGTATTTAGGGTTGGGAGATGGTCCTCCCAGATTCCGACGAGATTTCTCGTGTCTCGCCGTACTCAGGATACTGCTAGGTATAAAGACTATTTCGAATACGAGGCTATTACTCTCTTTGGCCTACCTTCCCAGGTAGTTCTTCTATAATCTTTAAGTCCACGTTGCAGTCCTACAACCCCGAAGAGTAAACTCTTCGGTTTGCCCTCTTGCCGTTTCGCTCGCCGCTACTAAGGCAATCGCTTTTGCTTTCTCTTCCTGCAGCTACTTAGATGTTTCAGTTCACTGCGTCTTCCTCTACATTACCTTAACAGTAATGAGTGACAGGCATTACCTGCCGGGTTCCCCCATTCGGACATCTCTGGATCATTGCTCACTTACAGCTCCCCAAAGCATTTCGTCGTTAGTCACGTCCTTCATCGGCTTCTAGTGCCAAGGCATCCACCGTGCGCCCTTATTAACTTAACCTTATTTTGGTCTTGCGACCTAACTCATTAAATATTCACAGCGTTTCGGTTTATTTTCTTGTTACTATCTATATGTAATTAATTACATATGGAATTTGATATAGATATTCAATTTTCAATGGACAATACTTGAATCTTTCGATTCAATGGAGCCTAGCGGGATCGAACCGCTGACCTCCTGCGTGCAAAGCAGGCGCTCTCCCAGCTGAGCTAAGGCCCCACAAGACCTCTCAAAACTAAATAAGAAACTCAAGTACATTCCGTTTTTCCTTAGAAAGGAGGTGATCCAGCCGCACCTTCCGATACGGCTACCTTGTTACGACTTCACCCCAATCATCTATCCCACCTTAGGCGGCTGGCTCCAAAAGGTTACCTCACCGACTTCGGGTGTTACAAACTCTCGTGGTGTGACGGGCGGTGTGTACAAGGCCCGGGAACGTATTCACCGCGGCGTGCTGATCCGCGATTACTAGCGATTCCGACTTCATGTAGGCGAGTTGCAGCCTACAATCCGAACTGAGATTGGCTTTAAGAGATTAGCTTGCCGTCACCGACTCGCAACTCGTTGTACCAACCATTGTAGCACGTGTGTAGCCCAGGTCATAAGGGGCATGATGATTTGACGTCATCCCCACCTTCCTCCGGTTTATTACCGGCAGTCTCGCTAGAGTGCCCAACTGAATGATGGCAACTAACAATAGGGGTTGCGCTCGTTGCGGGACTTAACCCAACATCTCACGACACGAGCTGACGACAACCATGCACCACCTGTCACCGATGTACCGAAGTAACTTTCTATCTCTAGAAATAGCATCGGGATGTCAAGACCTGGTAAGGTTCTTCGCGTTGCTTCGAATTAAACCACATGCTCCACCGCTTGTGCGGGCCCCCGTCAATTCCTTTGAGTTTCAACCTTGCGGTCGTACTCCCCAGGCGGAGTGCTTAATGCGTTAGCTGCGGCACTGAATCCCGGAAAGGATCCAACACCTAGCACTCATCGTTTACGGCGTGGACTACCAGGGTATCTAATCCTGTTCGCTCCCCACGCTTTCGAGCCTCAGCGTCAGTTACAGACCAGAGAGCCGCTTTCGCCACCGGTGTTCCTCCATATATCTACGCATTTCACCGCTACACATGGAATTCCACTCTCCCCTTCTGCACTCAAGTTTGACAGTTTCCAAAGCGAACTATGGTTGAGCCACAGCCTTTAACTTCAGACTTATCAAACCGCCTGCGCTCGCTTTACGCCCAATAAATCCGGACAACGCTCGGGACCTACGTATTACCGCGGCTGCTGGCACGTAGTTAGCCGTCCCTTTCTGGTAAGCTACCGTCACAGTGTGAACTTTCCACTCTCACACTCGTTCTTGACTTACAACAGAGCTTTACGATCCGAAAACCTTCTTCACTCACGCGGCGTTGCTCGGTCAGGGTTGCCCCCATTGCCGAAGATTCCCTACTGCTGCCTCCCGTAGGAGTCTGGGCCGTGTCTCAGTCCCAGTGTGGCCGATCACCCTCTCAGGTCGGCTATGTATCGTCGCCTAGGTGAGCCGTTACCTCACCTACTAGCTAATACAACGCAGGTCCATCTTGTAGTGGAGCAATTGCCCCTTTCAAATAAATGACATGTGTCATCCATTGTTATGCGGTATTAGCTATCGTTTCCAATAGTTATCCCCCGCTACAAGGCAGGTTACCTACGCGTTACTCACCCGTTCGCAACTCATCCAAGAAGAGCAAGCTCCTCTCTTCAGCGTTCTACTTGCATGTATTAGGCACGCCGCCAGCGTTCGTCCTGAGCCAGGATCAAACTCTCATTAAAAATTTAATAATTGTTCGAGCGTTAACTCATTACCGTCTTCTGACGATTTATTCTTGTAAATTGACAGGTTATAATTTCTTCTATCATAACCCTGCACTTGGTTTCTTATTCAGTTCTCAAAGGTCTTTGTCTCTGTTAAGACAACTCCTATATTCTAGCAAATCTAGAATAACTTGTCAACACTTTTTCGAAGTTTTTTACTTCTCGTGTTCGCCGCCCCTTCCGAAGCAGCTTATTTATAATATCATCTCTGACTTATCTTGTCAATAACTTTTTTAAAGTTTTGGAACCTTTTCAAGTTTATGGCAAGTCTGTTAAGACAACTTTTATATCTTATCACCCAATTTAGTTATTGTCAATAGGGTTTAGTAATGTTATTAACCTTTTTTAGACTGAACTTTTTTGAATCCTTGATACAATACCCATCCAACAACTACACCAAAAGCATTCTGGCAGAAATTAGGAATCACTTCTGCGATTGAAGCTCCTGTTCCATACATAAATACTGAAGCAAGTGCATAGCCACCCACCATCACAACTGCTGCAATCAGAAGGCCTAGGATACGATAGTTCCCTTTAAAGCCAGCAAAATAACCTTGTGCACCATGGATTAACAAACTGATAAACATCCATTGCGGAGCAGATGATAGCAGATCTATCAGAAAAGCAGACAATCCGCCCACAATTGCACCCTCTTTCTTCCCAAGATAGAAGGCTGTGAAGTAGATTCCTGCATCTACCAAAGTTAAAAGCCCTGTTGGAGTCGGAATTTTAGCTACGAATCCAAAGGTCACTGATAAAGCCGTTAAAATAGCTAATAATGTTAGATCTTTTGTTTTCTTATTTTGCATATTGAACTACTCCAAATTCATTTGATTGTTTAATTGATTCATAAACAAAGGCTTTAGCATTTGCTACAGCTTCCGTTTCTGAACATCCTTTAACTAATTCACTAGCTATACTTGAAGCAAATGTACATCCTGCACCGGTATTATTTTTGTCTAGCACAGCTTCTTCAAACAATTTGTAGTCTGTTCCATCATAAAAGACATCTATCGCTTTAGTACCATCCAAGCGGTTTCCACCCTTAACAACGACAGTCTTAGCTCCTAATTCATTGAGATAGCTAGCCGCATGCTTCATATCATCAAGAGTCTTGACCTTTCTATCTATAAGCAGTTCGACTTCAGGTAAGTTCGGAGTGATAACCGTGATATAAGGGAAAAATTTAACCAATTCATCACGTAGTTGGGAAACTTCAACGTCATGAGTCTCCTTACATACTAAAACGGGATCCAAGACAATTGGAATATCAGAATGATTTTTAACAAAATCCAACGTTAATTCTGCAATCTCAACGTTAGGCAACAAACCAATTTTAATTGCTGAGAAGGGGATATCTTTTAGTGAATCAAGTTGTTGTTTAAAAACATTAGTATCAACCGGAATGACCTCAAAACCATTCTCAGTCATAGCTGTTAGACAGGTAAGAGCCACAAATCCATGCTGTTTATTTGTGGTAAATGTCGCTAAATCTGCATGAAGTCCGCCACCACTAAAAATATCATTCCCTGAAATCGCTAAAATCAACTCATTACTCATATCGTATCTCCTTTAAATACAAACCATTACCAGCTGTCGTTGGTCCTGCAAGATTACGGTCACGACTTTCTAACACTGTCTTAACTTGCGAAACAGGCATGCGACCATTGCCAATCTTCAACAAGGTGCCAACCATATTTCTAACTTGCTTATAGAGAAAACCATTACCAGAAAAAGTAAAGATATAAAATCCAGTTTTCTCATCGATAGATACACTAGCCTGGGTAATTGTGCGTACTTTATTTTCTACAGAAGTTCCTGAAGCTGTGAAGCCTGTAAAATCATGTGTACCGACCAAATCCTTAGCAGACTCCTGCATAGGTGCTAAACTTAGAGGGTAGGGATAGTGGGTCGCATAATTACGCATCATGGGGTTCTTAGGTCGCCCTGCATCTACTAGGAACTCATAAGTTTTACTATGTTTGTTGTATCGCGCATGGAATTCTTCCGATACAAGTTCGATACTAACAACATCAATATCATCTGGACATTGCGTATCTAAACCGAAACGCAACTTCTCTGGATCTCGCTCTTGAGGTAAATCGAAGTGAATAACTTGTCCATAGGCATGAACACCTGCATCTGTACGACCCGCTCCATGAACGGTGACAGGTGTACCGCTATTTAACCGTAAGAGAGTCTTTTCAAGTTCTTCTTGAATGGAACGTGCATTTGGTTGTCTTTGAAAACCTGAGAAAAGTGTACCATCATAGGAAATTGTCGCTTTGTATCTAACCATAGAATTATCATATCAGATTTTTTTAAGGATAAAAAGTAGGTCAATCGCCAACTGACCCCATACAGTTTTTGGCGTAAAGAAAAAGACGCATTAAGCGTCCTTCCTTTATAAATCTTCTAAAGCATCCTTTACCTTATTGAAAAAACCTTTTTTCTGTGGTGCGATTTTTTCGTCACCACTTGCTTTGGCGAATGCAAGGAGAGCTTCTTTTTGAGCATCATTTAGCTTCGTAGGAGTTACAATCTTAACTGTAACGTGTTGGTCTCCTTGTGAACCTCCACGAAGACGTGGAGCACCCTTTCCTTTTAGACGGAAAGTTTTGCCTGTTTGAGTTCCTGCTGGGATGGTCATCTCAACATTTCCGTGAACCGTTGGTACTTCGACAGTGTCACCAAGGGCTGCTTGGACAAAGGAAATATTAAGTGTATAGTAAATCGTTGATCCATCACGCGTAAATTTATCGCTTGGATTAACATTGATGATTACAAAGAGATCTCCATAAGGTCCACCATTGAAACCAGCTTCACCTTGACCAGCAAGACGGATTTGTTGACCTGTTTCAACACCTGCTGGAATCTTGACAGATACTTTGTGGCTTTGTTTTTCATGTCCTGTTCCATGACAAGTTTGACATGGCTCTTTAATTTCTTGACCTGTTCCATGACAGACATCACAGGTTACTTGACGACGCATCATACCAAGTGGCGTTTGCGTATCAACATTGATAACCCCTTGACCATGACAGCGACCACAAGTTACAGGGCTTGTTCCAGGTTTTGCACCAGATCCTGAACATGTCTTACATGTCGCTTCACGATTATAGTGCACTTCTTTTTCGGCACCAAAAATCGCCTCTTCGAAGCTTAGGTTGACACGGTACTGAAGATCATCACCTTGACGTGGAGCATTAGGGTTACGAGTAGCACCACCACCAAAGAAGCTAGAGAAGATATCCTCAAAACCTCCAAAGCCTGCACCACCATCGAAGCCTCCAAAGCCTCCTTGACCACCAAAACCATTCGCACCATCTGGTCCGTACTGGTCATAGGCTGCACGTTTTTGGTCATCACTTAGAGTTTCGTAGGCCTCTTGGACCTCTTTATATTTTTCTTCCGCACCTGGTTCTTTATTAATGTCTGGGTGGTATTTTTTAGACATCTTACGATAGGCACGTTTGATTTCATCTTGAGAGGCATCCTTAGATACCCCAAGACGATCGTAATATTCCGTATTGTTCATACAAGATACTAAGAGCGAACAGAAAGCGACTGAAATTTAGGAAACCAATAAGAAATCCTGATTTCTTAGGAGGTTTATCTAATTTCCTAGCTTTCCACTCGTGTTCAATTTCTCGAACACTCTTTGTTCCTTTCTATTTTATTTGTTACGATACGAAGCACAAATATATCTTATATTCACTTCACTTATTTTAGCGAAAAACAGAGGCTGGTTTGCAACCTCTGGATTTCTTACTATCATTTACTAATTAGTCAGAACTGAGCACGCCCTAAGCTCTTGGTGAAAAAGAGAAATCTCCCTAGAAACTAAAGTTTCTGCGTTGAATCTCCTATTTTCACTATGAGGTTTTAACGGGCTTTGCATCTTATTTTTCAGTAAACTCTCCGTCTACGACGTCGTCGCCTGAGTTATCTGCTGTTTGTGCACCTTCTGCTCCTGCTTGAGCTTGTTGTGCTGCTGCAGCTTGTTCGTAAAGTTTAACTGCAAGAGCTTGAGCTTTTTCGTTAAGAGCTTCCAATTTAGCCTTCATGTCATCAAGATTTCCTGATTCTTGAGCTTTCTTAAGATCATCAAGGGCTGATTGAGCAGCATCACGTTCTGTATCGAAACCTTTACCTTCTGTTTCTTTGATTGTCTTCTCAGTGGCAAAGATAGCTTGGTCAACTTCGTTACGAAGATCTACTTCTTCTTTACGTTTTGCATCTGCTTCAGCATTTGCTTCAGCATCTTTCATCATCTTTTCAATTTCTTCATCTGTCAAACCAGAGTTAGATTGGATAACAATTGTTTGTTCCTTTTGAGTTCCAAGGTCTTTAGCTTTAACAGATACGATACCGTTCTTATCAATATCGAAAGTAACTTCGATTTGTGGGATACCACGAGGTGCAGCTGGGATATCAGTCAATTGGAAACGTCCAAGAGTCTTGTTATCTGCTGCCATTGGGCGTTCCCCTTGAAGAACGTGGATATCAACGGCTGGTTGGTTGTCTGCTGCAGTTGAGAAGACTTGTGACTTAGATGTTGGAATTGTAGTGTTGCGGTCGATGAGTTTTGTGAACACTCCACCCATTGTTTCGATACCAAGTGACAATGGAGTTACATCAAGAAGGACAACGTCTTTGACATCACCAGTGATAACACCACCTTGGATAGCAGCACCCATAGCAACTACTTCATCAGGGTTAACTGATTTATTTGGTTCTTTACCAGTTTCAGCTTTAACAGCTTCTACAACGGCAGGGATACGAGTTGAACCACCGACAAGGATAACTTCGTCAATATCTGACAAGCTCAAACCTGCATCTGAAAGGGCTTGACGAACTGGAGTTTTCGTACGTTCTACAAGATCACGAGTCAAATCATCGAATTTCGCACGAGTTAATGTCATTTCCAAGTGAAGAGGCCCAGCCTCACCAGCAGTGATGAATGGCAAGCTGATTTGTGTTGAAGTGACACCAGAAAGGTCTTTCTTAGCTTTTTCAGCTGCATCTTTCAAACGTTGAAGAGCCATCTTGTCTGTTGACAAGTCGATACCATTTTCTTTCTTGAATTCTTCAACCATATGGTCGATGATTTTTTGGTCAAAGTCATCACCACCGAGTTTGTTATCCCCTGCAGTTGCCAATACATCAAAGACACCATCACCCAATTCAAGAATAGATACGTCGAATGTACCACCACCAAGGTCGAATACCAAGATTTTTTCTTCTTTATCAGTCTTATCCAAACCATAAGCAAGGGCTGCTGCTGTTGGTTCGTTAACGATACGTTCTACTTCAAGACCAGCAATTTTACCAGCGTCTTTAGTCGCTTGACGTTGAGCATCATTGAAGTAAGCAGGCACTGTGATAACTGCTTTAGTTACTTTTTCACCAAGGTAATCTTCAGCATAACCTTTCAAGTATTGAAGAATCATAGCTGAAATTTCTTGTGGTGTGTATTCTTTACCGTTTGCAGAAACTTTTTCAGAAGTACCCATCTTAGATTTGATAGAGATGATTGTATCTGGGTTTGTTACTGCTTGACGTTTTGCAGCGTCACCAACGATGATTTCACCGTTTTTGAATGACACAACAGATGGAGTTGTGCGGTTACCTTCTGGGTTTGCGATAATTTTTGATTCAGTTCCTTCAAGAACTGCTACTGCTGAGTTTGTTGTACCTAAGTCAATACCAATGATTTTAGACATATGTTTTTCCCCTTTTTACTTAATTTCTATTTTGCTTTTTTATCTTTCATTCATAGTTTTCTGTCATTTCGGACAAGTTTTCAATTAATTATATACAACTACCATAGCTGGGCGTAAGACGCGTTCGTGGAGTTTATACCCTTTTTGGAAAACTTGTGCAATCGTATCTGCTGGATGTTCATCATCTGCAGGCATTGTTTGAATCGCCATGTGGAAGTTGTGATCGAAATCACCATCTGCTGGGATTTCTTCAATTCCTTCCTCTTTAAGAGCATGCACTAAACTTTCTTGCACCATTTCCAAACCTTTTTTGACATCATCAGTCAAGCCCTCAACGGCAAGAGCGCGTTCAAGGTTATCAAGTGATGGCAAAATTGCTTTTGCCAAATCTTGGCTACGATACTTTTGCAATTGTTGACGTTCTTCATTAGAACGGCGCTGAATGTTTTGCATTTCTGCATGAGCACGAAGGTATTTGTTTTCAAATTCTTCGGCACGCGCTTGGGCTTCTTCAAGTTCAGAAGGTTCGCTTACTTCCTCTACAACTTCTTCAGTTGTCTCCGTAGCTTCCTCTTCTTTCACTTCTTCTTTTTTAATATCTTCAGTCAAGGCATACACCTCTTTCTATACTATTTAAATGTTATATCTTAGCTAACTTCATAATGGTTACTATTGAGGTAACGGTAATAATCCGTCAACTTCATAACCAAAACTCTACTAATAACATTGACCAAACTAACCATGCGACGATAATCCATTTCAACTGGGCCAATCACATGCATGAGCGCCATCCCACGATAAGGAATCAGGAATTTATGACTCATAACTGTGACATTTTCAAGCGCTTCTTCAGTTGATTCTGCAACCGAAATCTTGGTCACTTCATCATCGGAGATAGCTGATCGAAGCTCAAGTGCCACATGTTGTGGATTGTCCAAAAATTGATAGGTTTTTAAGTCGGCATAGGTCAGTGATGCAACCTTACCTTCAATGAAAATCAATTCCTGAAAAAGTTGTGAAAAGATATAATCAAACAAATCTAAAACATTATCTGTTATCTTGAAATACTTTTGCACAATCTGAGGAATCTCAGTTCTCAATCGGTAATGGATATCTAAGACAGTGTTTCCCAAAAAACGTTCTTGAACAAGCTTATGAAGAATTTCCAAATCACTAGACAAGAAATTCTTTGGAATAGCAAACTGAACTGTCACAGGCTTAGATTCATCTAGAGTAAGAACCGCTAAAGCGTCGTGATTGGATAGATGAACAATGTCAAATCCAGTCAGACGTTGTCGTGTCGGTTCCACATCTTGAATCACTGCTGTGCATCCTGTCATTTCTGCCAGCAGCTTTGCCGCTGCATCCAAGATATCTTCAAGTTTAAAAGCTTCAAAGTCGAAAGCTTTAACCACTTGATAAACATCTTGTTCATCAATCGTATCAAGATTCAAAGAATTAGCGACGAAATACTGGAAACCTGCTCGGCTTGGCATACGCCCACTAGAAGTATGAGCTTTTTCAAGATAGCCCATCTTTTCTAGCTTGGCCATGTCATTACGAATGGTCGCTGAACTCGAATCAATTGATTCTTGTAATGCTTTAGAACCAACCGGTTCATGTGTACGAGTGAACATCTCAACTATCAAATTCAAAATAGTGTTTTGCCTTTGCGTAATCACGATGTCACCTCATTTCTATTTGTTAGCACTCTAATACGTCGACTGCTAACTTATGATTCTATTATACACCTAAACTTGAACATGTCAACCCAAAAAACCAAAAAAATTAGCACTCTTTTTGAGAGAGTGCTAAAAATACATCTCAAGACCTAGAGAAGCAAAAAAAGAGCACCTCCTAGGTACTCTAATCTTATCGATCATATTTTGACAAATGATAGGTCTCAATAATAGATATGAGGTGTTTGGCGTAATCTGGATCACTGCTAAAACCCGCAGCTTGTAGTTTTTCTGCCGCAACTTTATAACTAGTCGTTCCTGCCACCTCTTTATAGGTCGACTCGCCCCACGTTCCTTGGCGAAGTTCTTCTAAATAAGTCATCATAGAACTTGACCAATCCTTAAAAACTGCAAAATCCACCTTTTGGTATTGCCATTTCCCTTTACTGTAGATACTATCCTTTAAACGAATACGTTCTTGACCCGGCTGAGCTACCAGACTGTAGATGTTATGGTATTTAACAGATAAAAGACTGCTACCATAATTCGACTCATATGCAGCTTGGCTAAGGAGAATTGACGCTGGCACACCATAGTTTTTGGACATCTTTTGAGCTGTTGGAGCTAAGGTCTCAATAAACTCTTGCTGCGTGTAAGCAACCTTTACCGAACGAGCATTATCATCTGTAGAGGCATGAAGAATCAAAGGTAAGACAATACCTAAAGCGAAAACAGCAACTAAGGTTATGAAGGCTTTTAGTTTAAAACGTCGTCTCACTTAGCTTTCTCCTTTAATAATGCCAAATATTCCTCCAAAGTAAGATTATGTTCAGTCATATACTCTGCTGACTCTTTACCAACATAGCGGAAATGCCAATCCTCGTAACCTACACCAGTTGATGATGTTTTACCATCTGGAAAACGAAGAACAAAGCCATATTTCGGCGCCAACTCTTTGACTTTAGCTACTGTATCTGGATCTGCTTCATTTAAGCTATCTACAGTACTCATATCAATCGCAAGACCTGTCTGGTGTTCACTCGCTCCTGGTGGTTGTGAATAGGTTTGAACCTTTTTCTCCGCCTGAGACTCCGTCAAACTTGGGTCAGCAGCCATTTCCTGCTGAACATAACTGTTATAAAGTTCTGTCTGATAAGCGACACTACGATAACCTGATATCAAGTGGTAACTTGGATCAATTTCTTGAGCAGCTGCTAAAAACTCCTTAACATTCTTAGCAATTCTCGCATCTACAGAAACACCATCGACATCAGCAATCTCAGGGTTAAGTTCTTTAGACTTATTATCTCGATTTACCAAAAGCAATTGCCAGTCTTTAGGCGATACATCAGGTAGTCCCTTTGTATCCTTGCTTCGAGTCGCATCGGTAGCTTGCTTACTACTTTTTATTACCGACGATCCATTGGTTTGTTGAACCGTACGACTGACACCAAATACAGAATAAAGTCCTGCTGCAACTAAAAGGACTGCAATCAAGACACTACTGATAACCAAAAACCAGTTGGTTTGCTTTTTCGCCTGACGGCGACTTGGATAGTTATTTTTTACCATTTTCTTTTTCTATTATCTCTCGCCCAACCTGACGATAAGTCATATCGCCAAGTGCTTCTAATGTAAATTTACCATTTTCATAAGCAACAACAGTAACCGAACCGTTGTCCAATGAAGGATGCTCGACAGAAGGATCAATTAACCAAGCAAAGGTTGCAATGGTCATACCGTGACTAACAACGATAGCATTACCACCACCAGACCTCTCAAGATCCTCAGCAATAGCTGTAAACCCTTCTATAATACGTTTTCTGAGCACTTCCCAAGACTCTGCCCAACCAGCCGTATCCACATCAAGGATACCTTGTGCAAGTTCAGGATAAGTTACCTCATGCAAATCCTTACCTTGAAAAGCATCTGTTCTCGGTAGCACACCGTAGAAAAGTTCACCATCATAGCCACCATCTAAACTACCAAAACACCACTCACGAATACGTTTGTCACGCTTATAGGGAATAGTTTCTAAACCCGTCTCACGCAAAATGATATCCATGGTTTGAATCGTTCGACCTGAATCACTAGAATATGCAGCTTTAAAAGGAATACCTGCTGCTCTCAGACCTACCCCCAATTCACGAATACCTTCTTCACCGAATGGGGTCAAAGGGCTATCAGACCAACCTTGTGCACGACCAATGGTGTTAAACATCGTTTTGCCATGTCTCGCAATATATAACCTAACCTTACTCATAGCGCCCCTTCTTTCCGTCATTTTTGAATTCATTATAGCACAAATCCCCTCGACTATCTAGCCAGCGAGACCATCAGAAAATGCCTTACCAATTGGTAAAGCATTTATCATCCGCTTAGTTTTTAAAGCTGTGAACAGGAGCTGGGATTTGACCACCACGCGCAATAAAGTCAGCCGATGAAGCTTTGTTTACCTTCATTACTGGTGCATAACCAAGAAGACCTCCAAGTTCCAGCATGTCACCTTCCTTACCATAAGGAATAATACGAACAGCTGTTGTTTTCTGGTTAATAACACCGATAGCCGCTTCATCAGCAATCATGGCCGCGATTGTAGTATCTGGCGTATCAGCAGGAATAGCAATCATGTCTAGACCAACAGAACAGATAGCTGTCATAGCTTCCAATTTTTCAAGGTTGATATGACCAGATTTAACAGCCGCAATCATCCCCTCATCTTCAGAAACCGGAATAAAGGCACCTGACAAACCACCAACTTGGTTACATGCCATGATACCACCTTTTTTAACTTGGTCATTAAGAAGGGCTAGAGCTGCAGTAGTACCATGTGTACCAACAACTTCAAGACCCATCGCTTCAAGGACACGGGCTACTGAATCACCAACTGCTGGTGTTGGCGCAAGAGACAAATCTACAATACCGAACTCGACACCAAGACGTTCACTGGCCATTTGACCAACCAACTGACCAACACGTGTGATTTTGAAGGCAGTCTTCTTAACTGTTTCAGCTAAAACATCGAAACTTTCGCCTGGAACTTTCTCAACTGCACGTTGCACAACACCAGGACCTGAAACCCCAACATTGATTACAACATCAGCCTCACCAACACCGTGGAAGGCACCTGCCATAAATGGATTATCTTCAACCGCATTGGCAAAGACAACCAATTTACCTGGACCCATTGAATCTGCCTGAGAAGCCTCTTTGATGATACGTCCCATGTCACGTACTGCTGTCATGTTAATACCAGTCTTTGTTGAACCAATGTTGACAGACGAACAGACAAAATCAGTCTCAGCAAGCGCACGTGGAATAGAATTGATAAGAATCTCATCACCTTTTTGGTAACCCTTTTGAACGAGCGCAGAGAAACCACCAATAAAGTTAACGCCGATTTCCTTAGCTGCTCGGTCAAGCGCCTTCGCAAAAGGTACATAGTCTGTAGCATCTGTTGCCGCACCGATGATTGAAATCGGAGTAACAGAGACACGTTTATTAACAATCGGAATACCAAGTTCAGCCGCAATCTCGTCGCCAACAGTTACCAAATCCTTAGCCTTAGATACAATCTTGTTATATACTTTTTCCGCTGCCTTATCGATATCTGAATCTATACAGTCTAGGAGTGAGATTCCCATGGTAATGGTACGAACATCAAAGTTCTGTTCCTCAATCATGGCAATGGTTTCTGTAACCTGTTTAATATTCATTTTAAACTACTCCTATCTTACAAGTTGTGCATCGCATCAAAAATCGCTGAACTTTGGATGTTGATTTTAACGTTCAATGACTCACCAAAGGCTTCCAATTCAGCACGTAGGTGTGTAAAATCTTGTTTGCCTTCCGATGATACAACCGCCATCATGGTAAAGAATTCATCAAGGACTGTTTGAGAAATATCATCAATATTCAAACCAAGTTCTGCTACCTTAGTCGCAACACCCGCAACAATACCTGCTTTGTCCTTACCTACAACTGTAATAATTGCTTTCATGAGAAGCCTCCATCATTTTATTTTGTATAATTTTAGCATATTTTGATTAAAAATGCTATTTTTTATGAAAATTGCCTCTTTTTTCTTAAAAAAGACGAATATTTCAGCAACATTTAATCATTATCGTTTATGAAAACATCCTCTCTTTGACCTAACTACTTGTGGATAAACTTGTTCACAACCTAAATAATTTCCTTCTTTTAAAACCTTGAAAAATCAATATTCAACACAGTTAACAGACTTATCCACACCTGTGGATAAGTCTGTGGGTAACTTGTCGATAAACAAAAAATACCGCCAAATTTAGGCGATATCTTAGCTTTATTTCCATTTTAAATTAACATGGGCATTCATTTCTTTATAGGCAGTATCGATACGTTCTTTGGTCTCTTCATCTAGTTTATTTCTATATTTACCACCTTTAATGAAATCCTCTAAAATATAAGTTTGGTAAGTATACAAAGGATACCCCTCTGGCGAAGTTGTTCCTTTAGGCGTACGGTTAACCCAAGTCGGATGTGCTTGAGCCGTCTTAATCGTGGTTTGACCATTCTTTTTCTCAAGGGTCACATCCATTAAGACACCTCTCTCTGTCCACTCTGCACTATCCACACCATCCATAGTCTCTATGCGCTGGTTAGAGATAAAATTCCCCATTGAGTAAATAATAAGTTTTTGCTGCCCATCCTTTTTAACCACCTCTGAAGGCTCAACCACATGAGGATGACCTCCAAAGATAATATCGGCACCCCAATCAATCATCTTATGATAGAGTTTAACCTGTTCATCTGTCGGTTCCAAACGATACTCAACACCCATCTGAGGCATGATAACCGTGATATCTGCTTCTTTTTCTGCACGCTGAATCTCAGCTTTCATACGTTTTTCATCCAAATTCGATAAGTGGTCTGCAACCTCTTTATCCGTTAAGTTCGACTCTAGTCCATTGTAACCATAAGCATAGGAAAGTATTGCAACCTTGATACCATTAACATTCTTGATGAGGAGTGGCGCCTTGTCACGCACCGGCTTTTCATAAACACCAACAGGATCAATGCCCACCTCTTTAAAAGCATCAGCCGTTGTAAAAGTTCCCTCTAAACCAGAATCCAAGATATGATTATGAGCCAAATCCATAACATCATAGCCAGCATCCTTAATAGCTGCAATCACTGATTGAGGAGCATTAAACAGAGGATAGCCTGACAAAGGATAATCAGGATTGATAGTTCCCTCAAAATCACCCAAAACCAAATCAGCCTGCTTTAACCACGGCTTCACATAAGTAAAATTCTCCGTGAAATCATAGCTACCATCTGCCTGCAGGGCACTCATATAGAGACCGTCATGATAGAGCAAGTCCCCATTAGCCATGATACGTGCTGTCTGTACCTGGTTCGAGGCATTCTTTTGCTGTTCGTTCTTACTATGAACAATTAAAATCTCAAGAAAAAGCAAACCTAAGACAAGAGCAATTAACCCCATCAAAATCTTATTAGTCATCGCATTGTCACGCTTTTTAGCCTGGCTCTGTTTCATAATACTCTCCTTTTTCATACTTCTAGTGTACCAAAAAAACTTATCCATTGATGATAAAAAAGATTAATAAACGGTTACATCTCAATTCCACGACGATTGAAAAGATCAGTTTTCTTAGACAAGATAAAAACTCTACTTCATACTGAAGTAGAGTTCTGTTAATGATTAACGTGTTGGTGTGTATTCCAAATCTTTACCATGTTTAGCTACAAAATCAGACATTTCAGAGTCTGGAATTTGACGTAAGTAGAGATTGGCACGAATCGTTTCATCTTCCTCACGACAAGTAGAAAGAACGAGGTATTTATCTGAAGCACTAACCTTCAAATCCTTGTTTTTAACACTTGCTTGATCATAGATAATATCCAACTGTTGTTTAAAGTCTTTATCGCTTTCAAATGATGTACGATAGAAAGCTGTGTCTTCAGGCACAATTACCATAGCAAGCGCTTCATAATAGTACTTACGTTGAGGCGTCTCAATAACAACATATTTGTGTTTATCAAAGAACGACTGATCACTATAGTAGTTAACATCGTTGAACATACGACTATCAGCAACCTTACTGCCTCGAGCATGGCCAAAGAGCCAAGTCAAACGATCACTGAAATCTTTCTTATTGTCTGTATCCATGAAGACAGTTCCCAAATACGGAACGTTTCCTCCATCAAATGTTTTATCTAAATAGGTTGAATTGTCCGTTGTTTGAACAACTGGCTCATCCAATTTAGTCCCTGGTGCATAGACATAAGCGATAGTATCAGGGTTTGTTGCCTCAAGACCATCAAATTTATTTTTGAGGTAGGCTTTCTCCTCATCTGAAACTTTATAAGTGTTTGCTTTTTTAGTCGTTAAAACACTCTTAACACCATTAGAGGATGATGCTGTTGGAGACATAAACTGGAAGCCAAGGAAGATAGCCAAAGCAGCAATTACTACGGCAGAAATCCCAGCAATCAGTTTATTGCGAGATCCATTAGATTTACGATTGTGATTACTCATAAAATGTCAAATCCTTTTCTTTATCCATAGAAAAATATCACCGAAGCCCTAGCCCCAGTGATATTCTTTTTAGCAATAGCAGTTAATTATTTAACAGCTGCTGTGTTTGGAAGAGCTTTAGCGTCAGCTTTTGCTGCTGCTGGAGCTTTCTTTTCTGCAGCTTTAACAGCTTTAGCTTCTTCTTTAGCGTCTTTGTTAGCGTTAGCTTTATCAGTAACTACAAATTCGTCTTTGATGATGTTTCCGTTAGCATCACGTTTTGGTTCGATGTGTTCACCAGCATCTTCAAATTTTTGTTTAGTTGAATCTGCATCAACGTTGTTAAGACCATCTTTAGCAGCTTGAGTAAGACCATCAGTCTCGTTTGAGAAGAAGTCTTTACCAGTTACTTCTGTTTTGTTATCAAGGTTTCCTGTGTGAACGTTACCTTCGTTGTTAGCGAATGCAGGAGCTGCTGCGGCGAATACTGCAAGAACTGCAGCTGATGTAAGCAATACTTTTTTCATAATTGTTTCTCCTCTAATGGATTATTATATATTTAGTATCAGGACCTCCCTGACATCTATAGATTATAACACTATCTAGAGATATGTCAACAATTTTTAAAAACTTTTTTAAATTTTTAATATATCCTACAATTCCCACAAACAAAGGGTTTTTGAAGTCTGTTACCAAATAGTAATAATTAATCATTTTTAATTTTAATGTTATTTTAGGTAATTTATTATGTCCTCTGCTAAGTTTAAATACAAATTTAAATCATATATAAAAGCATAATTTGTAAAATATACATTCATTATTATAAAAAACAATGGCTAGAAGAGTCCTATAAAATGACCAAATCTAAGTTATTTGAGGTATAGAACAATATCAACTCTCAAATTATCGCACCTACTTATTTTCTGGTATTTTTGGATGATAAATACATAATATACAAGACTTTAGTTTGTTGCATTAGATAAAAATTAGGATTTATGAGAGTTTTTTTGTTTAGGAATTCGTTTACATCAGTTAGAATTATGAAAAAATAAGCTACTATCTTATTTTTGATAGAGTTTAAACTAAATTTTTTTAAGAAAATGATTTTGACAAATTTTTCGTATACACTATGAGTAAAACTCAAAATAAGGATATTTTCCAACTTGTCTACCCATAAAAGAAGTATATTGGGAAAAATAATTTTAGAATCAGATCCTCAATCATCTATTCTAGTCTAACTAATCCCTCCTTCTGCCCGTTAAGCACTTGTACCATATTCGAAACCATCTCCATAGATAGGTTATAGCGATTATCCTATAAGTAAACAATCGTTTCGCTTTGTATTCCGACTTAATCAGAGAAATCTATATCTCACCAAACAAATAGATTATTCTCTCGAAGCGATTTCAAAGGTTCTAAATCATAGTAACAAAGAAATTACAAAGACTTATGTTAACACTAAAGATACCGTCAATCAGACTGTAGGTGACATCGCATTTCATAGCTTAAAATAATGATGAGGTGAATATGGGGTGAATCTTTCTCTTCTAGACATAAAAATACCTCTTAAGTAGATTTTAGGTATTTACCTTGTCTACTTAAGAGGTATCATATCAAACTCTTGAGTGCTTTGAAACGTTGATATAATCGTATCGATTAACGTTTTGAGTGCAGTGGTTGCCATCCAATCAAACATCGCTTCGCTTGTTTTCTTGGGGCAACTATGCATAGCATATCTCTATGCGACTAAAGTCGCTAGAGCTATCCTAATTGCGCACCGCCAATTCTCATACAAAAAAACACCTTGCAAGTTGCAAAGTGTTTTCGTTTGTACTCTGCTGTCCAGTAACGAATTAACGTTTAGAGAACTGGCTAGCTTTACGAGCTTTCTTAAGACCTGGTTTTTATAACCGATGCTATTTAGCCATTATTTTTAGTCTTTTTCAAGATTTGTTGCTTAAAAAACCATAGATAACATTAACAATCATCAGTAGCGGGGCAATAGGAATGAGATTTGGAAAAAGATAACCAACTAATAATATGATCACTAGCTGCAATCCATATAATAGTGCCCACCGATAAGGTATCTTTTTTTCTTCAGCTGATAACGGTCTTTGACTCGTCTTAATCACCATTGCTGTCATGATTATCCAAGCTACATCCCAAAGGGCAAGAACGATGAGGTAAAACAGGAGAAAGGCAAAATTAGCGGAATGCTGTCCAATCCCTCGAGTCGCTAAGGGAACAAAACTAGCTGTTAAAAGCCAAAAACTATTGGCTCCAAATAAACGAAAGCTGACATGATTTACTAATTTGTAGAGTTCATGATAATATAGCCAGACTGCCATGATTTGCAAAAAACTAGTAATGTAGATAAAAAGCATGGGTAGCATGCTTCTAAGTCCTACTACGGTCAATTCCTTAGGTAACTGTAACTCCAAGGCCATAATTGTGACAATAATGGCCAATATAGCATCTGACAAGGCTTCTACCCTTTGTTTTTCCATTCTGCCCTCCTAATGACTGCTTTTTTGCTTTTTTCTAACGGCTGTGTTGAGGGCTCTATGCTGCAGCCATCAATCCCACAAACTAAACCTGTCTCTTCTGAATTGCTGTCTAGTAGTTGAAAAGGGGTATCTATCATTTTATTGTGCTCCTTCCTCTGCTTGAATTTGTTTTAATACCGCTAACATGTATTCATAAGGCTGAGCACCTGAAATGCCATACTTATTGTTCAGAATAAAGAAAGGTGCACCTTGAACGCCTGATTGATTGGCTTCTAAGATATCGCGTTTGACCTCGTCAGCAAACGCATCGCCAGCAAGAACCTGCGCTGCCTCTTCTTGTGGTAGAGCGAACTCACTGATAACAGCTAGTAACACAGAATGATCCGCAATATTGGCATGTTCTTCAAAGTAAAGATAGTACAAGGCCATAATGAAATTTTGATGATCTTTTTTATCTAAATACTTCTGCGACCATTTAATAAGACGGTGAGCTGAAAAGGTGTTGGTTGGGATAATCCCCGCCATATCAATACGAAGCCCTTCTTCATTTCCCATGCTTTCCATGTGCGCAAACTGAGCTTTAGCTTGCTCAGTGGTCATACCGTGACTGGCAGCAAACTCTGTGAGCATGGTTTCACTTGTTTCTAAAGGCGCATTGGGATTTAGCTGGTAAGCTTTCATTGTCAAATCTTCCGGGTTTAAACCAACAGCTGCCATAGCACGCTTCATCCGACTAGCACCAATGTAACAAAATGGACAGGCAATATCTGACCAGTAACTAATTTCCATATTTCTTCCTTTCTTTCCACTACCAAGAAGCTTTTTTCAACCCAGGAATGACACCTTGGTAAACTTGCTGGCGTAAACAAATCCGACAAAGTTTAAACTTGCGGTAAACCGAATGCGGGCGGCCGCATGCCAAACAGCGTGAGTATTCTTGAACCGGATAGGCCTTCTTTTTCCTTTGTATCAAAGCTTTTCTTGCCATTTAAACCTCTTTCTTATCAACCAATTGACCCTTTTTAAAGACTAATAAACTCGTCAGGGTAGGCTGAATGCCAAATAAAGAAATAAGACGGGGCACTTGAAAAATATCTGCTTGGTAAAGCACCAAGTGCTCTCGTTCAGCCATGTCTATGAGTTCTTTTTGCCCAAGAGACGATAGACTGCATTGATTTCCTGAAACAAGAAGAGCTAAATTTTGATGTTTGGCTAACAGTTCTTCTAATTCGATACTAGACGTGACTGATTTCATCATAGGTTATCAATATAGGCCAATGTATCTAGGGCAGCAATGGCACCGCTACCTGCTGCAGTAATGGCTTGTTGGTATTTTGGATCTTGCACATCACCAGCTGCAAAAATACCTGCAACAGAGGTCTTTGCTGTTCCTGCCTGTGTTTGAATATAGCCTTTATCATCCAATGCTAATTTTCCATCAAGAAAATCGGTGTTTGGCTGATGACCAATGGCCACAAAGAGACCGTCAGCCTGAATGTACTCAATATCACCTGTTTCATTATTACGAACATCCAAACCAGTCATTCCCATCAGATTAGATGTAACTTTGACAGGCGTGTAATTTAACATCCAATGAATTTTATCATTTGCCTGAGCCCGTTTGGCCATAATATCAGATGCGCGTAACTCATTGCGGCGGTGGATAACGGTCACTTTCGATGCAAAGCGTGTCAAATAGAGGGCTTCTTCCATAGCGACATCACCCCCGCCAACTACAAGGATTTCACGCTCTTTATAGAAGAAAGCATCACAGGTCGCACAAGCGCTGACACCTTTTCCGATGGCCTCTTCTTCGCCTTCAATTCCTAGGTATTTAGCGCTAGAGCCTGTTGCGATAATAACGGCCTTGGTATCAATGATTTCACCATTATCCAGATGTACCTCGAAAGGAGACGATTCGCCTTCAATTTTTTGAACAAATCCAAAGGTCATTTCGGTGCCAAACTGTTCTGCTTGGCGGCGCATTGTTTGGACTAATTCATTGCCATCAATCCCGTTTTCAAAACCTGGATAATTTTCTACGAGGGTTGTGGTGGTTAATTGACCACCCTCAGAATAGCCTGTGATCAATCGATTTTTCAAACCAGCTCGACTTAAATAAATGCCAGCTGTGTACCCTGCAGGTCCTGAACCTACAATAATTGCATCATACATAAATCACCTCATGATAACTGTGCTTGGATTTTTTCTATCAATGTTTGTTTAGGATGAACACCAACAAGAGCATCAACGGGTTTGCCATCTTTAAAAATCACCATTGTTGGGATAGAACGAATGCCAAAGAGATTGGCCAGATCTTGTGATTGGTCCACATCCACCTGAGCAATCGTTACTTTTCCGTCAAATTCCTGTGAAAGTTCTTCCACTACCGGCTCCATCATCCGACAAGGTGGGCACCACTGCGCCCCAAAATCGATAAAACTTACCCCATTTTGGATAGATTTCGCAAATGTTTCGGTTGTTAGTTGTGTCGTCATAAAAAACTCCTATCTAAAATAAATCGCTTCTATTCAATTATATAATTGAATAGCATAAGAATAAAAGAATGAATTTCAAAAAGGTTAACTTAGCCCTTCTAAAACTCCAATTTGTATCACTTAGTTTCTTTGAGATACTAAATAAGAAGTATTTCAAAGATGCAATTCAATGAAATTATTGAATAGGTTGAGTAAAAAAGAAATTCAACTTTTTTATTGAATAATTGAATTATAGCACACTAAATCTATTTTGCAACGATTTTGCTCACGAGTCTCCGGTTATAAGAAAAGACTAAGGAATACACCTTAGTCAAGTTCTGAACGAGAGGATGCACCCCACTTCCAATCAGCAAAACTGCGATTGAGACTATAGATACTGTAGCCTAAACTCTGTAAATCCTGTGCTGCTAGGTTAGCATAGCCACATTGGCGCCCGCGACAATAAACAATGATGGTCTTCTCTTTGGGAAGCTGAGCTTTTTTTTGATCAAACTCATCGATTGGTAAATTACAAGCTTTTGGCAAGTGCCCTGCCTCATACTCCTCAACAGGCCTTAAATCAAGTAGGAGAGCATCTGTCTTAGCTGCTAATTCAATTGCATTAGCGAGCTCAATCTGAGGAACACCAGCTGCCTCATCATAGTCTGACTCAATCGCTCTGACTTCTGCTAACTGTTCTTCACCGACGGCAAATAACAGAAGGACTAACTGGACAACCTTTTCAGAAGCCAAGCTATAACGGATAAAATTACCATTTCGACTCGTCACCACCAAGTGACTTTCTTTTAAAACCTGAAGGTGGCGCGAAGTATTGGCAACAGAGAGACCCGTCGCATGCGCAATTCCCTCAACTGTCTTTGGTCCCTGTGATAATATATTTAAAATATCAAGACGCTTCTCACTTCCTAGCCCCTTTGTTAAGCGAGATAGCTCTTGGTAAATATTTTGTTTGTAATCAATCATTGTCTCTTGCATCAAATCAACTCCTTATCTATTCAATTCAATAGTATAATTCTTAAAAACAGTTGTCAACTATTCCATTCGAAAGATGTTGATACTCATTTGTGGCAAAAAAGCCGGCATTCGCCAAAAAATAAAAAGAATACTTATCCTTAACATTTACTAATATTAATAGGAAGAGAACTTCATTATTCCTCTTAGTTCTATAAAAAGTGTGGCTAATTTGAGGCAAAATTTTAAATTAAATTTGCCACAAATTAATGGCTTCACTATTATTTTAAATCAAGAAGTAGTAAATAATCTTATTTTTTTACTACCAGACTGTCTTTAGATATTAGCTTTTCGTCACCAACTACAGTTGACATAGACCCACAAAAAACTTAAAAACCTTGCGATGTAAGACTGGCACGGAGAAGACCATTCTATCATCACAAGGTAAGAGTATTCAAATCTTATTGAAGACTCAAATAATAACAAATTTTAATTAAGGATAGTAATATCATAGGTTTTTCTAGAAGTTTCTTGAGGTGAAATTTTCGTTACCTGTCTTTTATCTTCTAAGAAATTACCTTCTTCAAGTGAAGTGGAGAGACCACTCCAAGGTTCCAAAGCAATGAATGGACTTTTATTAGCTGTAGACCACAGAATCAAGTTTGGAAAATCATCAAAATCAACTCGAAGACCTTTACCAGACTTTCTCGAGCGAAGTGTCACGCTGCGAGATTTCAGTCGGTCAAGTGTAATGGCGTCATGAGAAAAAAGTGAGTAATCCAAATCAAGAGACTTTTGGTTTTCCAAAAATGGCGTCCGATCTTGTAAATCTAATAACCCTGTCTCAGGGAAACTCTTTGGTATCGAACAAGACTCAACCTCACTAAATTCAAGAGAATAGTCCTCATACTTTTCGCCTTCTACTAAAGGACAATTGAATGCTGGATGGGCTCCAATGAAGTAAGGCATCGTTTTTTCAGTTTCCAAGTTCGTTACCTGAAACTCGGTTCTAATGGATTTCCCATTTAAGGTATAAACAACTCTTAGTTCAAACCGATAAAGGTAATTATCAAGCATCTCAGCATTTGGTTTAATGCTGAAAGTCACGCTATTTTCATTAACTTCTTCAAGAGTAAATTCTTCTTTTCGAACAAAACCATGTCTACGAATTAGACCTGTAAAAAAGGGTCTTTCTTGAGGTCTATAAATAGCCCAATCATTACGTAAACTACCACAGATAGGAAATAGAATTGGTGCCTGTCCATTCCAATACTCTGGATCAGCTTGCCAGAGATATTCTAACCCATCTTTGTCTTTAATCGAAGTCAGTTGACCACCAAGTGTTTTAAACTGAACCGTAAGATACTCGTTTTTTAATTCGATAGTCACAGTTAATTCCTTTCTTTTTGTTATTGGAAAGGCAAATAATCTACCTCGAAGTGAACAGTCTCACATATTGCTACATCGAGTAATTGTAAAACTTCCCATTCAAATTCGGATAATGCTAAATCAGAATGGCAAATCCACTCTTTTCCAGGTGAAACACACCAGTTACTACATTTTAGTAGTGAGGTAGCTTCAAGCTCAGGAATTATAGGACAATCTTCGAAATTAATAATATATACCTTTTCAAAGCCTGATCTAAAAATCGGATAACAAATTATTACATTCTCAGGTGATATTACTCTATCACTTGAGTTTCTGCTACTTTCTTATACCAATGTGCTGATTTCTTAGGATAGCGTTCTTGCGTATCAAAGTCTACATAGAACAATCCATAACGTTTTTCATAACCATTTGACCATGAGAAAACGTCCATAAGTGACCAAATGAAGTAACCTTTAACATTTGCACCATCCGCAATCGCGTCTGATAAAACTTCCAAGTGTTGCTTCACGTAATCAATACGACCATCATCATAAACAGTATTATCTACAAACTCATCTTTGTATCCGAGACCGTTTTCAGTGATGTAAATCTTCTTGTAATTCGGATAATCATTTTTCACTCGCATGATTTGGTCATACAAGCCTTCAGGATAAATAATCCAATCCCAGTCTGTGCGTGGAACATAGTCAGGAGCTACTCGACGACCAACACCCTTAATTTGGTACTTAGAGCTTCCTTTTTCACCCTTACCATTGTGAATGATTTCAGTCTCACCATCAAAAGCTTGCATCCAATCACTCATGTAATAGTTGATACCAAGGAAATCATTCAAATCTTTAGCTGCTTCAAGTGCTTGGAAGTCTTCATCACGAAGATCAAGTTCTCCACCATTCTCAGCTAGGATATGGTTGACACCTTCCATCGTTTTATCTGAATAGTGCCCAAGATATGTTGCATCCAAGATAAATTTGTTATGGATGATGTCTTCAAGTTCAGCAGCACGAACATCTGCTGGATTTTCCGGATCATAAGGGTATTTAGTTGGTAAAGCATGAACAACACCAATTTCACCTTTATAACCTTTATCCTTATACAATTTTACAGCACGTGCATGAGAGACCATCATGTTGTGGTGTGATTGGAAGACTTTGGCAAGATCATATTGAATGCCTGGAGGGAATTTACCAACCAAGTATTGACCATCACCAATTGGGCCAATTTCATTGAAAGTTGTCCAGTAGTTTACTTCTGGAAACTCTTCAAAACAGAAAGCGGCATAATCTACAAAGTGTTCTATATTTTCGCGGTTTAAGAAATCTCCATTTGAATGAAGAGCTTCTGGTGTGTCAAAATGATGCAAAGTCACAAATGGTTCAACATGACGCTTGTGGCATTCAGCAAATAGTTTATGGTAGAATTCAACACCTTTTTCATTTACTTCGCCGTAGCCCGTTGGGAAAATACGAGACCAGGCAATAGAAATACGAATACCATTAACACCATATTCTTCAGCTAATTCTAAATCAACTGGGTATTTATGGTAAAAATCACTTGCAGGTTCTGCTGTATACCAATAATTATCTTCAAGATACTTATCCCATGCTACTGGGCCCTTACCATCTGTGTGAGTTGCACCTTCTGCTTGATAAGCAGCTGTCGCACCACCAAAAATAAAATCTTTAGGAAGTGTTTTAGTCATAAGTGTAAGTCCTTTCAAAAAAGCATTTGAGACGAGATTCTGTGTTCTGAAAACCAAGGAAATGAAATGATATGGTTAACACTGTGTTGAGGAAATAGAATGAGTGATCTCGTCTCAAATAACTTTTACAAATTTATTAATCAAACTGTTGTTGAACAAATGCAAGAGCACCTTGTCCATCACGTGTCAATTTGATATATTGAGCTCCTTCAGTTTTTGCAAGTTTAATGCCCAATTTGTCTGTTTCAGCCTTCATATCATCGAAGTTTGAAGCGACCTGTGGAGCCAAGATTACCAAGTCAAACTCTGGCAACATTTCACGGTGAGCACCGTAACCACCCGCTGCCGCTTTGACTGGAACATTGTATTCTGCTGCTGCTTTGTTCAAGGCATTGGCAAGCAAGCCACTTGTACCTCCACCTGCACAAAGAACAAGGACATTAGTTTCTTTTGTGATATTATTGTTTGCTGCTACATCTTCTTTAGCAACGCCTGCTTTTCCAAGAACGGCATCTGCTTTAGCAGTATTGAAGTTTGCAGCTACTTTTTCTTTAAGAGCATCGTTTGTTTTACCAGAACGTTCTTCTTCAAGAATTTGTTCATCGTATACCTTAACAAATGGGTAATAAATGATAGTATCAACAACTACCAAGAGTCCGGCTAAGATAAATGATAGAACTTGGAAGTTAGTACCGAGTACAATTCCCAACGGACCAGGAGTAACCCATGGAAGGTTGGCAGAGAATGAGTTCATGTTCAATGTGTCAACAAAGAATTTAAAGATCCAAACGTTGACAATCGGAGCTAAAATGAACGGTACAAAGAAAATCGGATTCAATACGATTGGTGCACCAAATAAGATTGGCTCGTTAACCCCAAAGAATGTTGGAACAACTGAGGCACGTCCGATGGCACGGTTACGTTCTGATTTACAAATCCACATGAACAAGAATGGAACAATCAATGTCGCTCCTGTACCACCCATGGTAACAATAAACATTTGAGTACCAGAAGTGATAACTTTATCTGCATGTTGTCCAGCTTGGATAAGATGCAAGTTGGCATCGATATTGGCATAAGTGATAGCAGCGATTGCTGGTTCGACAATTGAAGGACCGTGGATACCAACAAACCAGAAGAAGGCATAAGCACCAAAGATAAGAGTAATTCCAAGGTAACCATCTGCAGCTGAGAAAAGAGGAGCAAGAAGGGTACCAATTGATTCTGCAACAGTTACACCAAGAGTTCCCTTAACAAGGAGTTCAAGTCCATATAGGAGAACAACTGAGACAGTGAACGGAATCAAGTCCTTAAATACTTGAGAGATATTTGGTGGAACCTCTTCAGGCATACGAATGGTAACATTATTTTTTACACAGACTTTATAAACATTAACTGTCACAAAGGCTGCGATAAATGCTGTCAAGAGACCTTTTGTACCCATGAAGGCTGTCAAGAAGCCTCCTTCTTTAGCAGGTTCAGCTGCCATCAAAAGGAAACCAACCATAGACGCTAGCATTGTAGACAAGAAGTTAATTTGATTAGTCGCAGGTAGGTCACGGTTCATTGAGTCCGTCAAAGCTTTAGCGGTAGTACCACCAACAAAGAATGCTAGGATACCCATTGAATAGCTATAAGGAGTCATCAAGAAAGTTTCAACACCTTTAGACCAGTGAAAGCCCCAAGCATTTGGCACATAGGCAATCAAGATAAAGATTGATGAGAAAAGGATGACTGGCATACCAGCGATAAATCCATCACGAATAGCACGGAGATAGATGTTTCGAGAGATTTTCTCAAAGAATGGTTTCCCCTTCTCAATAAGTTCAATGAGTTTATGCATTATTTTGCTCCTCTTTTATAAAGTTCGATAAGGTGATAAATCACATCTTTTAACAAGACCGTAGTCATCAAGTGATCCTGACCATGCATCATAGTAACACTGTATGGAAGTTCTTCCCCAGAAGCTTCTCGAGCCAACATAGCTGTCTGAGAATTGTGAGCCTCTGCAATGCAAGTTCCTGCTTCTACTACAAGATTATCTGCCTTAGCGAAGTCACCATTTTCAGCTGCTTTAAGCGCTTCCAAAAGTTTAGAGCGAGCGTCGCCAGCGTAGGCAACAATTTCAAACCCTAAAAGAGTCATCTCTTCTCTGTTCATAACAATATCCTCCGTTTTATGTTTTTACTATACTTTATCAGTCCATGGACTAGCTGTTTTAACAAGAACTTTGTTAAGTTCATCAATATTTTCGAATCCAGTAGTACGCAACCACTCACGTGCTGCTTTTTCACCTTCTTTGATGTAAGGTTCTACAGACCCTGCCCAAGTAGCACGTCCACAAAGCACACCATTAAACTTGGCACCTGAGTCGTGAGCAAATTGCAATGTTTCTTGGAACAATTTAGCAGACACACCTGCACTTAGATAGATGTATGGAAGGTTAGTTGCTTCTTCTTGTGCTTTAAAGAAGTCAGCAGCTTCAGCTTTACTGTAAACCACTTCACCATCAGCAAAACCTTCAACATATTTAACGTTAACTGGTACTTCTACTTTAAGAACATCAATGTTAAAGCGTGGATCAGAGAAAACTTTCATCGCTTCAATGACTTTGCGAGGTTTCACTTTTGCATATTCAACAGAACCTGCATCTGAAATTTCTTCATCATAAGCAAGGATTTCCAAGAAGAAAGGAATATCTTCAGCGACACATTCAGAACCAACACGTTCAATATAAGCTTGTTTTTGTTGGTTAAGTTCATCTGAGCTGTCTACATCATAGTAAAGCAAGAACTTAACGGCATCAGCGCCTTGCTCTTTGATACGTTTTGCAGACCAAACATCCAAGCAGTCAGGCAAACGTTTTGTACTTGATGTATCATAACCTGTTTTTTCATAGGCAAGAAGAAGACCAGCTTCTTTATCCAATGCTTTTGTTGCTGGAAGTCCGTATTCAGGATCAAGCAACATTGATGATGCATATTTTGTAAGTTCATCAGCAACCAAAACCTTCAGTTCTTCCATTTGAGCTACAGTTGGCTCTGCATCTTGATATTGTGCCATCAAACGTTTCAAAGCACCACGTTGGTCAAATGCCAAAGCTGAGATAATACCATTTTCGTCTGAAAGTTTTTCCAAATACTTGCGTTTCTGTTCTGTAAGTACCATTTTTTAAATACCTCTTTTATACTTTTCTTACTAAGTTCTTTTACAAGATGAATTTCTCTAGTTTATACGTAAAAATTTTCAACTAATTATTTTATCTGATTATGAGATTTATAGATCTATTATCTAGTCGTGATACTCACCACGGTCCCATTTTTCAAGGAATTCTGTAAAGAAATCTTCATCTGCTTGATGTGCATTATGAGTTTCAACGTGTTCGATTTTTGCAATCAATTTTTTATTTTCTTCTGTTGGCTTGTACTCTGCTTCAATGAAAGCTTCAATGATGTCATTCATAAGAAGACCACCAGTAATCATTCCACCGAAACCGATAACATTCGCATTTAACTCTTCTTTTGCATATATAGCTGATGTCATATCACGAACCAACGCTGAGCGAACACCTGGAACTTTATTGACTGCATTGTTAATGCCAACACCTGTACCACAGATACATACTCCCAAGTCTGCTTGACCACTTACTACTGCTTCACCGACTTTTTTACCATAGATAGGGTAGTGAGTACGTACGTGGTCATATGTCCCGAAATCAAGGACCTCATGTCCTTTTGATTTCAAGAATTCTGATACTGCCATTTTTTCATCTGTGACAATGTGGTCACATCCAATTGCGATTCTCATTCCTTAACTCCTTTTCTTAACACATCTTGTTAAGCATATCTACTCGGATTTGATGACGTCCGCCATCATATTTACCATTGACGAAACCTTTAGCGATGTTTTTAGCAAGCTCATCACCGACGATTTCAGCGCCAACCGTAATCATTCGTGAATTGTTATGTCCACGTGTCATATAAGCTGAGCGTTCATCTGAAACTTCTGCTGCAACCATACCTTTAATTTTAGTTGCTACCATGAATGGACCAGCTCCATAAGCATCAATTACAATACCTAAGTTTTGCTCATCTTTATTTACTTCAGAGGCAACTGCCAAGGTAACATCAACAAAATCTTGTCCGTCCTTAGTCACATCAATTACCTCAAAACCTTCTTCTACAAGAAAATTTTTCACAACATCTTTTAATCTCGTACCTTTGAGATCTGCACCAACAACAATAGCCATTTTGACTACCTCCTAAATTTTAGAAAGAAATGCTACGTAGAAGTAGAAAATATTTTGCAAAATGTTCGAAATAACGTTTTCATCATTTCTTTGTTTATATAATACCAAACATCTAAACAAAAAGCAACACTTTTTGTTTATTTTTTGTTTGTTTTTTTGTTTGCTTTTTTAAAAGTAGATAACACCGTTAAATTATTGTTCATTTAAACCATCACAAAATGGACGTGAAATATCTATTCAAGTATTACAAAAGTCTTTTACTTTCTATAATTTACTGATTAAGAGGTCCTACCTTATTTTCGTCTTATACAAAATCTGACCTAAGTTAATATACGTCAACCCTCTGTTCTTATTTCATCATCTAACGTTTGTTTTTTGTTTGAAATTGTTTGTTTCGCCTTGAAAATATTGTCTTTTATGATACAATTAAAAGAGAATTATCTTTGGAAAAAAATTACTTTATGAAAGAAGAGTCTTCATATGAACAAAAAACGACGATTAGAAAAAATTTTAGATATGTTAAAGATTGACGGGACCATAACCATAAAAGAAATAATAGATGAACTAGATATTTCCGATATGACAGCCCGTAGAGACCTTGATGCTCTAGAAGCTGATGGACTTTTAAGACGTACTCATGGTGGTGCACAATTGCTTTCCTCTAAAAAGCCACTTGAAAAGACACATATCGAGAAGAAAAGTCTAAATACAAAAGAAAAAATTGACATTGCTAAAAAAGCCTGCTCTTTAATCAAAGATGGCGATACTATTTTTATTGGACCCGGAACTACACTTGAACAACTGGCATTAGAATTGAAAGGTCGTAAAGGTTATAAAATTCGTGTCATTACAAATAGTCTCCCTGTGTTCTTGATTCTAAATGATAGCGAAACCATTGATTTATTGCTTCTTGGCGGTGAATATAGAGAAGTAACTGGAGCTTTTGTAGGTTCAATGGCTTCGACAAATTTAAAAGCAATGAGATTTGCCAAAGCTTTTGTTAGTGCAAATGCTGTTACCCATAATTCTATTGCTACATATAGTGACAAGGAAGGTGTGATTCAACAACTTGCCCTAAACAATGCTGTAGAAAAATTCTTATTAGTAGACAGTACTAAATTCGATCGATACGATTTCTTTAACTTCTATAATCTAGATCAACTCGATACCATCATTACAGATAACCAGATTAGCCCTCAACACTTAGAGGAATTTAGCCAGTACACTACTATTTTAAAAGCGGACTAGAATTATGACTTATAAAAATATTGTTTTTGACCTTGATGACACTCTTTATGACCATCAACTCCCCTTTAAACGTAGCGTTGAGAAATGTTTTCCAACGATTGATATCCAACAAATAGATAACATTTACAAACGTTTTAGATATTGGTCTGATGTTGCTTTTCCTAAATACACGAAAAAACTCATCAGTATTGAGGAACTTAGAATTTTTCGCTGTCAGAAGACTATGGAAGAATTTGGCATCGATAGTATATCTAGGACAGAAGCTCTAGACTTCCAAGCTGACTATGAATATGAACTCGATCAGATTACAATGATTCCTGAGATACATCAACTACTGCTGGCTCTACATGAAAACCACATCCCAATCGGTATTCTAACTAATGGCCCTGTTGACTTACAGAGTCGAAAACTCCAGCTTATTGGTGCCTATCAATATTTTGAAAAGAAAAAAATCATTATTAGTCAGACCACAGGGTATAGCAAACCTCAACAAGAAATCTTTGACTATACTGCCAAAAAGTTAAATTTCTTACCTTCAGAAAGCCTATACATTGGGGATACCTTTATCAACGATATCGAAGGAAGTTATAACGCTGGATGGCATCCTATCTGGTTCAACCATCGAAACAGACAGATAGCAAAAGAGAAAGAAGAAATGCCTGCTTATGAGGTCTTTAGTGCAAGTGAACTTCGAGATTTAGTTCTTGGTTTATTTGATATTAATCATGACTTCAAATAGATCTAAGATCATGAAATATCATGCTCCTTCACCGATAACGACGATATGGAAGCCAATCACGGTCTCTCCCTTTACTTTGGGAGCCGTCAAAGTCAGCTCTACTTCAACTTTTATGAAAAGCGATACGAAATCGCCCGTATGGAAAATATCTCCTTGGAAGAATCCTTGGAGATTTTTGGTATCTGGAACCGCTACGAGCTACGCTTTTCAGACCAGAAAGCCCAAGGCGTTGTGGAGGAATACATCAACGGTGTGGACCTCGGAGAAATCGCAAGAGGCATCGTGAACAAGGAAATCCAAGTCTATGATGGTGTCACCCGTTTTGGAGCCTATAAGCCCGATGAAAAATGGCAAAGGCTCTTTGGAGGGGTCGAACCCTTAAAACTCTCAACCAGTCCACAACCCTACAGTATCGAACGAACCATTCGCTGGTTAACCTATCAAGTCGCAAACTCTCTCGCACTCGTTTCTGAAGCAGACAAAATCATGCAAACAGAATACATGAAGATGATTCAGAATAGCCGTGAAATAACTGATCGTGGGGAGGCTATCTTAAGACTCCTCAAAACCAACAAACACTATGAACACTAGAAAGGAAATCTCTTATGGAATACAAAGTCGAAATCAATTCACTAAACAACTTTAAAGCCTGGTCTGGTGGACTGAGCACCTTAAACACTGTCCGTGAACGTGGTGGGATAGATACCCTAACTACCATCTGTGAAGACCTCTTTTCTGGAAATACCCCTACCGAGCACTCCGCACTATCTTTTAGCCCAGGACAAGCTGGAGCAGATCCAACCTATAGCCACATCGCCTTTGTGGAACAAGTCAAATCAGATTGCTCCATTCTTATCTCTGAATCAAACGTCAAAGGCCTAGGAGTCGTTAGCTACCGCACTTTTGATGCAGAAACAGCAAAACAATTTACTTATGTTATGGGAAATAAAGATAGTTGAATAATGTTGAAATTTTGTAGCAATTTTAATGTTTTATATGATATAATTACTTCAAAACTTAAATTTAGTGAGAAATATTATGTCAAAGAAAAATTCGAAACCAATTAAAAAAAAATCTAAAATGAAGTACATTATAGGAACTGGAGCAATAATAGTTTCTACAACGTTATTACCGAAAGTCTTGAAAAAAACCACTAATTATTTATATAAAAAACAAGTAGGGATAAATAATCGACAGCACTATAGTGTCTCATGGGAAGATGAACTAGTCAAAAAAAAATAATTATATAAAGGAAGAAATCAATGCAGATTGATACAGATAGTATTGCTCAACAATGTATTAATGCAATTAATGATAAAATAAATAATCTAAAACAGCTTAACATAATAGTTATTGGTAAATCTGGGGTAGGAAAAAGTACACTCATTAACAGTTTGTTTAGAGGTGACTTTGCTGATACCGGTCTAGGTAGACCAGTAACACAAGAAATCAGAAAAATTGTTAAGAGTGACTATCCTCTCTCCATTTATGACACTCCCGGTTTCGAACTTTCTTCTGACCAACAAGACAACGTAAAAGATGAAGTAATAAAATTAATAAGCGAAGGTTACTCCTCTAATGACATCAACAAAACAATCCACTGTATTTGGTACTGCATTAATGTAGGAGCAAACCGTACCTTTGATAGTTCTGAGGTAGAGTGGCTAAAGGAGTTCTCTGAAAAAAATAAAAACTCCAAAGTCCCAATAATCGTGGTACTCACACAATCTGTTCCAAGAAAAAAAGCTTTGGAAATGAAAAATCATGTAGAACAAGAAAACCTTGATATTTGTAAGGTTGTACCAATTCTTGCTCAGGACATGGATTTTGATGAAGAATATGTTGCGAAATCCTTTGGGCTGGATACCTTAATAAATGTAATGTCTGAAGTATTACCTTCCGAGCTTCAAGATACACTACAAAATATTCAAAAAGTATCTCTAGAAGCAAAAAAAAAACATGCTAGGGCTGCTATTGCAACAGCGGTAACAGCAAGTTTTGGAGAAGGTTTCGCTCCAATCCCCTTTGCTGATGCATTTTTACTAGTGCCAACTCAAGTTGCTATGATTAGTGCGATTACTGTAATATTTGGACTCGAAATAAATAAAGCTTTCCTAACAGCTTTCGTAACATCCACTTTAGGATCTGGTAGTGCTACATTAATCGGTAAAACTATTGTCTCTAATATATTGAAATTTTTCCCAGGTATTGGTACCGGTGTTGGTGGAGCTATTTCTGGTACAACCGCTGGTCTTATCACTACTGCTTTAGGTGAAGCATACTTACTTCTAATGGAACAAATTTATAAAGGGGAAATCAACAAAGATACTCTCAACTCTTCTGAGGGACAGAAAAAAATGAATAAACTTTTTAAAGAACAGCTATCAGTTCAAAAGAAAAAATAACGACCAAGGTAAAATGAAACCTTGGTTTTTTACTTTTAAAAGGAGAATAATATATGCTAGTACAATTACCAGAAGAACAAACTCAAGAAATTCAGCAAATGATTGCAACACTAATAAAGAACGAAATTCATCATTTTAAAGAAGATATTGGGGCTGACAGCCCTTTTCTAAACAAAAAACAGACTTGTAACTACCTTGGAATCTCTAATAATACACTTGATATTTGGATTGCAATGGGGCTACCCTATATCCGAATTGGAAAATCTATTCGTTTCAATAAGGAAAGTATCAATCAATGGATGACAAGGTTAGAAATAAGCGCATCGGGAGATTAAAATGGCTTTTAAGAAAACGAAAAATAGAACCTATCAATTAAAACTCTATGTTCCCACTGATATTCAAGGGAAACTGGGTCTGGGGCAATATTATGAAAAGCGTTTTAAAACAAAAAGGGAGGCTAGGGAAGCTGAACTTAAATTTGCAGTGAATATAGAAAAAGCAAGAAATAATCTTCCTGTTGATAAAAAGGAAGAAATCACTTTTGAGAACTTTTATAAACAAATTTGGTTAGAACCTTACAAGGCAGGTCAAACCACAACTACAATTAAACCACCTACAAAGGTAGCTGTTTTTCAAACAGAAAACCTCTTCAGACTACATATCTTACCTATTCTAGGTAAATATTCCATTGAATACCTAAATAATAATAAACAACTTATTCTTTCACTACTCACTCCCAAAGCAAATAGCTATGCTAATTTTAAAGTGATTAGAAGCTATGTTAACTCCGTATTTGATTGGGCTGAGGAACTAGATTATATTCCTTCAAATAAACTTCGAAAAACAATTAGTAGAATTAAAGCTAATAAAAAGATTCTCCTTAAAGAAAGCAAACGTGAGGAAGATCTTTCCCTAGATAAAGAGGAGTTAACATCTTGGCTACTAGCTTTTGATACAGATTTAGAAAATGGCCTAATAGACCTAAAAGATTACACGCTCTTTTATACGACATTCTTCTTATCTGACCGAAAATCAGAAAGTTATGCTTTGCAATGGAAACACATTAATTTTTCTACTGGAGAAATACTTATTGAGCAAGCACTAGACCGTTTTGGTAATGTCAAATCAACAAAAGGCAATAAAAAGACTATTTTTAAAGCTCCAGTTGAATTGATGGGCTTACTGGCAAAATGGAAAGTGAAGCAACAAGAAGAACTTAAACTATTTGGTCTTCGACAAAATCAAAAACAGTTTGTTTTCACCTATAATGATCGTTCAAACAATATTAACTTACCACTCCATATAGATTATCTGAATTATAGAATGAAATCAGTCAGACGCAGGCACTCTGAACTAGCACCAGCTTCCCCACACAAACTAAGACATACTGGTGCGACACTCGCAAAACAAGCTGGAGTTCCACTTGAAGTAATTTCTGAAGACTTAACTCATAGTGACAAAGAAATTACAAAGACTTATGTTAATACTAAAGATATAGTAAATCAAACTGTTGGTGAAATTGCATTTAGGAATCTTAAAAATTAGGTCAGGGAAATTTCAGGGAAACTATAGATTTTTTGATAAAAAAAGACATCCAAGAGATAACTCTTGAATGTCTTGAAACGTTGATATAATCGTATTGATTAACGTTTTGAGTGCAGTGGTTGCCATCCAATCAAATATCGCTTCGCTTATTTTCTTGGGGCAACTATGCATAGCATATCTCTATGCGACTAAAGTCGCTAGAGCTATCCTAATTGCGCACCGCCAATTCTCATACAAAAAACACCTTGCAAGTTGCAAAGTGTTTTCGTTTGTACTCTGCTGTCCAGTAACGAATTAACGTTTAGAGAACTGGCTAGCTTTACGAGCTTTCTTAAGACCTGGTTTGGAAAGTATGGATTTCAGTTGGACTAAAAACAGCGTAATATCAAGGATTTTCTGAACAATATCTACTTTTTAATTTCATAAAATCTGAATCAATATTTTTAAAATAGGGGAATAGTTTAGGTCTCTAAGCATTAAAATAATACACCTAACTTTGGTCACCGTTTTTTAGTTATTCACTCTTTTTTCGGATAGTGTTTTTAAAGTTATGATGTAAAATGCCGCAATTAAAACACTATACATCATAATCGGAGGATAGAGAATTAAGGATAGAATCAATCCCACTCCTTTAATTATTAGGTCAGGTATCAATAACTTCCTATATTGTGCGGTAGCTTCAAGTAATTCTTTCTGATCTATATTGGGTTTATCAATTACTTTATGTAAAAACCAGTTTGCTACCGTTGAAACAATAACGATCAGTCCATAAAAGAGCTGTGCCGTATGATTCATGAAATGACTACTAACTATTCCAGTAGCATAGGGCATAAATGAAACAAAAAATAAAAGATACAAATTCTTTCAAATTCCTCCCTTTTCAACTTGGCTAACTTGACCTGCATTACCTAGGTCGCTTTGCTTTAAATTATACTTTTTTCTTAAACATTTGATACGAGTAGGTATTTCTTGTGAGTAATTTTCATCAAAAAATTTCATATATAATCTCCCTATAATCATGGAAAAGTAGTAAAAATAGTTGTTATCCTAGTTGATTAAAAAAATCTCTGATTTCCTCATCTTTTATAAAATAATATATAATTTTCCCCTCTCTTCTAGTGTCCAAGATGTTTTGATTGGCTAGTTTACGAAGATGGTGGGAGGCAGATGCCATACTGAGATTTAATAAACAGGCTATATCGCAGACACAGAGTTCTTCGACGGCAAGGAGATAAAAGATGATATTTATCTGTTTATTATCGGTAAATTTTGATAAAATGCGAAGTGATTTTTGGACTTTTTCCTTTTCAAGGTAGTTCGTTGCGGTTGTAACATTTTGTTGATTTATAACATCCACTTGACAGATACTATCTTTTTTCATAATTTTTTCTCCTAGCCTAACACAGCCCATAGCATGTCAAAGCTGTTGTTTTCAATCAGGATATACATCCCCAATCCTAAATAGACAACGGCAATAAACCATCTGCTATATTTTTCCAAAGTTTCTCCAACAGAAGGGACTTGTGCTAATTTTTGGGCAGAAAAAACCAAGAGATAAATCATGACTAGAAAAGTAAGTAAAGTCACTATCAAATTCGCTAAATTTAAGGTGGTAAAATATGGGACAAAGACACCAATATTGTCAGCGCCACAACTTGCAAAAGTAATCATAGCGACTAGAAAAATCAGGTTTTTATTGTCTTTTCGCAAACCATCTTTTGCAATAGCTTCTCCATCAGAATCTCCTAAAAGCAAAACCTTGAGGCCTAGGAAAATTGGAATCAAACCGAGTAAACCTAAAATCTCTTTACTAGGAATATAATTTAAGACAAATGCAAAAAGCAAACTTAGGAATATTAGACTAACAGAGCCTAGAAATTGTCCTAAATAGATGTTAATGATGTCCTTTCTGCTTTTTCTTTTGGCAAAAAATAACATTAGGATAATAAGTAAGTCTACGGCTGTCCCAGAATACAGGATTATTGAAGTAACAACATTTTGAATCATAAAATACCTCATTCAAATATATTTTTGAATGTATTCTAACATTAAGCTTTGTAGATGTCAACTTAAAATCCACCAATTAATAATTGCATGTCAATATTTGTATTGTGAAACTAGTTTCAGAAATATATAGTCTTAAAGTATGTCCACTGCCAATGGTTTTTTCAATATTTAAGAGGAGATTTATAATGGTTCATTTCTATAAATTTATAAACGAGTTATATATTTTGTTTAACCAATTATTAACTATTTTTATCAATAATCACTTCATTAATTTGTACTTTTTAATTTTGATTTATTTTTCGTGCATATTTTATATGAATTTAATTCTAATACATTTTAAATAAAAAATACGCAATTTTAATTGGCACTGACCCCCGTAAATGAGAATTAAATAAAAACACCTCCAAGTTGGATTTGGTACAATATAATCAAATGCTCATGGAGGTGGCTTTTTATGGTTAAAAAACGTGTGGAGACGGTGGTATTATTGTCAAGAAAATAGAATAACAAGCTATAAAACTGTCGAAATAGGTGGCTTTTAGGATTTTAACAGAAATCAGTTCTATAATAAATTAAAAATCGTGTTGGTAGAAAAATCGTCTACTTCTACCAACACGATTTTACAAAGAGCCATTACTTACATCTCTTTTTCTCCTGTAAAACTATTGTATCTTGATACTTTAAGGAGTTTCCATCATTCAATCTGTTAACCGTTATTTTTTGGATCTAAACGTAATAACATAGCATTAATGGCGACGATGACTGTTGACACAGACATTAGGATTGCTCCTAATGCAGGGCTTAATGTGATACCAATAGGAGCCAAAATTCCTGCAGCTAGAGGGATAGCTATAAAGTTATAACCAGCTCCCCAAAATAGGTTTTGTTTCATTTTACGAGTTGTTTTGTGTGCTAAATCAATGAATGATCCAATATCTCCTGGATCGGATTGAGTCAATATGACATCAGCTGAATCCAACGCAACTTGAGTTCCAGCACCTATAGCTATACCAACATCTGCTAAGGCAAGAGAAGGAGCATCATTTACACCATCACCTACCATGATAACTTTCTTTCCTTCATCTTTAAGTGTTTTAACTAACTCATATTTGTCTTGTGGAGATTGATTTGATCTATATTCAATCCCTAAATCTACTGCCGCGCCTTGAGCCGCTTTTTCATTATCACCTGTTGCCATAATTGGTCGAATATTGTTCTTTTTAAGAGCTTTAATTAACTCTTTACTTGTTGGTTTTAATTCGTCCCCTAAAGCTACAGCACCAATGGCATCATCGTTTTCTACTAAGACACTAAGAGTTGCTCCCTTTGGAGTATCCATATCAAGATTACGTCCATAGGCTTTTTGACTGATTAATTGGTAACGGTGCCCACCTGCTTTACCCTCTACTCCAGAACCGGAAATCACATCAATCGAATCAAAAGATGCTGGACGTATATTTTGCTGCTCGGCGAAACTTACAATTGATTGAGCAATTGGGTGGCTAGATCCTCCTTCAATACCTGCCAATAAGGCAATGATTTCCTCTTTTGTATATTTGTCATTAAGAAGTTTTACATCTAATACTTTAAATTCACCAGTTGTTAAAGTACCCGTTTTATCTAAAATAATCACATCTGCATCTTGAGCTATTTCTAAGGCTTGGCGGTCTTTTACTAGTAAGCCACGGCTAGCTCCTAAGCTTGTGCTACGGGCGGTTACCAATGGAATAGCCAGACCCAATGCGTGCGGACAAGCAATAACTAATGTAGTAATAGTAAATATAACTGCCGTTGGGATATCTCCAATAATCATCCACACTACAAAAGCAATTAGCGCGACAATAACAGCAATATAGAAGAGCCACCCTGCAACCTTTTGAGCAATATTTTCTGCTCTGGAAGGCTGACTTTGAGCTTGGCTGATTAAATTCTGAACTTGAGAGATGAAGGATTGATCACCTGTCTCATTCACTTTAATATAAAGAACCCCTTCTCCATTTGTTGAGCCCCCGATTACTTCATCGCCAGGGCCTTTTTTAACTGCTTTTGATTCTCCAGTCAAAAGAGCTTCATTTAAACGTGATTCGCCACGCTCGATAATCCCGTCTGCTGGCACATTTTCTCCGGCTTGAACACGAATTAAATCACCTACCTGTAAGTCAGCAACTGGTCGTGTTTCAATTGAATCGTCTTCTAATACAACGTGAGCATCTTTCGGCACTAACTTAGCCAATGCTGCTTGTGCGTCTCCTGCTTCTCCAATAGCTTTCATCTCAATCCAGTGACCTAATAGCATGATTAATAGTAATGAAGCAAATTCAAAGAAAAAGTCCATCAAGTGTTCACCCGTTACGTAGGTAATGATCACAGCATAAATACTGTATAAATATGAAACACTTATACCTAAAGAAACGAGTGCCATCATTCCAGGTTTTTTTTGTTTAAATTCGTCAACTGCACCTTGATAGAATGGACGTCCCCCATAAATAATTAATATAGTAGATAAAATAGCTACTACAATATCAGAATATGGAAAAGTAAACTGGAATGGTAGTTTAAATCCATGCAAAGGGGAAAAGAACATAATAATGATTCCTAGTGGCAATGACTTTAAGAAAAGTTCCTTAAAGCTTCCGTGATGATGGTGGGCATGCCCACTGTGCCCGCTGTGATTATGCCCGCTGTGATCATGCCCACTGTGTCCGCTGTGATTATGCCCGCTGTGATCATGTCCACTGTGCCCGCAGTGATCATGCCCAGCTTGATGTACTTGATGTTGATCCTTATGGTATCCATGTTCATCGGTGATTCCATGCTCGTGTTTTAACTTATCCATGTCGTCATAATCATGGTGATTATGGGACGAATATTTGTTGTCATTATTCATCTTAAATTCCTCCTTATGCTTAATGATGATGTAAATGACATTCGCATTGTCCTTCTGGACAATTGCAATCCACTTCTTCTACTGCGAAAGATTTTTTCATCTCTAATATTTTTTCTAGTCGATCTATATCATCGAAGCTTAAAACATGATCTTCAATGATGCTTCCTATTACATTTCCGACTTTCTTATTGCAAATACGGTTAAAAATATCTTCTGCATAATCCCTTACGGCTTCTGTCTCTTCAATATTGGCAGTGTAAATAAACTTTCTACCTTCATGCACTGTATTTAGTACGCCTTTTCCAACTAATCGACCTAAGATCGTTTTGATAGTGGATTGTGTCCAGTCCATTTTTTCTTGCAATACGGAAATGACTTTTTTACTAGTTACTCGATCATTTGCCCAAACTACACGCATGACTTCCCATTCTGCATCTGTGATATAAGTATTAAATTCTATTGTGCTCATTCTCCTTCCCTCCTAGTTGTCTACAGATGTAAACGAATATGTTTAAAATAAGTTTACCATTGTAAACGAATTATGTCAAGTCTTTTTATTAAATTCTCACTTTTTGGGGTCAGTCCCTTAAAACATGCTATTTTTATCATTGATAAATATTAATAGCTAACTTTCCGAAAAACAACTATTTTTTATACAAAAAAGACATCCAAGAGAAAATTCTTGAATGTCTGTAAACGTTGATAGTATCGTATTGATTAACGTTTTGAGTGCAGTGGTTGCCATCCAATCAAATGTCGCTTCGCTTATTTTCTTGGGGCAACTATGCATAGCATATCTCTATGCGACTAAAGTCGCTAGAACTATCCTAATTGCGCACCGCCAATTCTCATACAAAAAAACACCTTGCAAGTTGCAAAGTGTTTTCGTTTGGACTCTGCTGTCCAGTAACGAATTAACGTTTTGAGAATTTCTCTATTGAAAACTACAAACTCTCAATACTTACAAATCCCTTTATATCAATATTTAAAATAATGAAACTTCCATGAAAATAGACTGAAATCCATACATTTAGATAAAATTGACACCAATTAACACCATAAAATAGACTAGTCAACCATCTCTTAATTCGAGGTGGTTTTATTTTATATAGGAAAATACTATGCTTTATCTTTAATATATATCCCTAAATCTCTAGTTTAAATTTGATTCAGTTACTTGAGTTTTCCTAACAATTAATTATGACTATATCAACTTCTATAAAAGTAGTCATACTCTTTGTATTGAACTAGCGTTTGACCTAATACTAGCCTTGGTCTCATATAATTTGAAACATCTGGAAATTTGGGAAGTTTGTCGCCAGCTTTCAGTAAACCCATGGCATAACCACCACCAAAAAATGGTTTAACATACAGAAAAGGAAAATCTACATTATCATTCTTACTAGGTATGAACAATTTATGTTTTTTATTGGTTATGGTCGCTCCCTTAATTATTAATTTTTCATTTTTCCCATTTTTCCATGTTCCTTCTAAACTTGAAAAATCATTTTTCAATATCTCGTCTATATCTAAATCTCTCTCTTGTGAAAAGTAAAAGTAGTATACTCCATTAGCAGCCAATTCTTTTTTTTGTAAGAGTTTGTCTAATTTCGCTCTCTCAAAATGAATAATATGAAGACGTATAGCCTTGTCGGTATTTTCCTTAATATCACCAATAACAAAAAAGTAATGTTCAGTAGAATCATTAATATACTTTTCATAAGCTATACTGTTCCAGCCACTCCAAAAAGTTTTTTTACGTAATTCTTCTTGTGTATCTAATTCTGTATAGTCCCTACTAAATGAGAATTTATATGTTCCCTGTTTTAATTCATATGTTTCCTGTTTTATAGAAGAGGCTTTAAATTCCTCATATTTTTCACGAATTGTGTTTTTTATTACTCCTCTATCTTCTTTATTCTTAAAATTAAAGGTATCGTCTGTTTCATATAGAAAATAATCACAATCCTCCTGATTAAGTGAAATATCTTCCCGTCCATCCAGTAAATAAAATTCTTCTTTATATTTCATCATCACTCATTCCCTCTTCTCCATTACGACATAGTTGTTCAAATTTTTCCCTATTGTCATCATCTAACTTTGAAACATTACATTCTTTGAAAGTATTATCATCTTTCAACATTGATACTAGTGAGTTTGATATTGTACACTTAAAAAATTCTTTATGATTAAAGAAGACTTCTTTACCTCTGCCATCAGATGATAATTGTTCTATGATTAGTTTTTCTTTTTCAAAAATATCAGCAAAGTCAATATAATACAACTTTTCAAATTGATCATCCAAAAGTAAAAATGCTATATCTCTATAGATATCTTTGCTTTCTTTTGACTCAATACCGTACAATAATTTATTTTTTATTAGCTTAGTAAAAATTTCTCCAAATCTACTAGTTATATCTCCTTTTTCAGGGAATATACGTTTTTTTAACCCTTCTTCAAATAATTGATATGTAACCCCATACAACCTCTCAATATCTAACTTAAATGTAATAGTATTTAACTGACGATATATAGATGAGACTTCGCTAAGTTTCATTAAAAAATTATCTAAACTATTTAGCATTCGCAATATACTAAGAGAATCCAACTTATTAAGTTTTTCCGGTCCTATGATATCTTCAATCTCACTAATCAATTCACTTTTTTCATCGTTAATATTTTCTCTAATTTCCTGTGCCGTTTTTAAATTATTTATCTTTTCTAGTTCTGTTTTTGTTCTAGATTCCATAATCCACGTACTAACAGTTGGTATTGCAACCATCAAGCTAGCAGTCACCTCCGGTTTGTTCATAACGGCAAATAACTGTATAGAAGTACATTTATTCATAAAGACAATAAAATCTATTATTAAAATAGATATTATAATCGAAATAAATAGTACTCTTTGAAATCTATCTTTGTTAAATAAAAGAATCAATGACAATAGAATAACTAAAAAAATTATTAAAAATGATTGAAAATAGACTTCACTACCATTAATAGATTGCATAAAAGATTGCATAAAATTATTGTACACTCCTTAAACAGTAAAACGCTTTGACATATTTTTTGTAGCCCATATTAAAACGAAAATCATATCTAGATAGAATTTATCTAGTGATAATTGTAGCAACTCAATACTTACAAACTCCATAGAACCTTAACCAATTTTCAACCTGCCGTTAGATTTTTACTCTGTTTCGCTACCATCGGTTAAAACTTCTAATACATTCATTAAGTTAGCTCGTTTAATAGCCCAATGAGTGTTCTCCAGCTCAAATGGAGCAATCATAAGTTCATCTTTATGTAAGTTCACCCAATCTACAGGTACGCTTTTCGTCGTTTTAAAATGAAATACTGGGTCCCCATACTTAGGTATGTTTATTTCTCTCAACCGACCCAAGTATCCAAATGGAATCTCCTTGTTATTCTTATATTCGGGAAGAAACAAAGCTGGAAGACTAACTATTTCCTCAACATCATCAAATGAAAACTTAGAGAACTTGGTTCTAATATGCTCTGGTGTCCCATTAAGCATCCTATCTCTTCGTATTGTAAAACAAGTTCCCTCATATTCCTCATCGTATTTTACAAATAGATTGTAAAAACCATCTGAAGACAATACTGCCCGTGATGGATTATTGTTAATTATATTATTGGCGGTCTTAATATTATAGATATCATTAGCATACTGATTTACAACTGCAGAATTTTTTAGCTCTTGTTGTCTCATGGACTCGTCAGTTTCCACATTTAGATTAATTCTATCCTCTGTCTCGATTGGTACTTCTTCGGTATGTTCCTGCTCCTCTATACTATCAGTTCTTTCCTCAGTATTTGCTATATTGGTTGCATATCTAGTTATTTCTAATTTGGGTAGATGTTTTCCAAGTTCTGAATTAATGAATTTCCATTGCGTTTTTATCCCACTTTGTGAATACCATGACTTAAATGTAGATTTACCGAGTTCATTATCTATTTTATTAACAAATATATATCTCATGACATCTAATAAGAACGACTCTATTTCTATTGTTGTAACATTGGATAACTCTGACTTAGATACAACACTATTAATAGAAACCCTAAAGTATTCCGATGCATCAATTGTTTTATCGTTACTAATAGTTTCTATAATTGCAGAGACGAACCACTCCAATCTTGATTCTGCAAACTTATCACTGATAAATGTCGACATACGATTAAGTGTGTCTTTTTTATTTTGTTTTACTGAATCTGCAAAAGAGGCGATAGATTTTTGGTTATCAAATGGCAGATATGTAGTCGAAGATAATTCACATTTCTTATATTGAGACACGTCCTTTTTTAATGACGTTCCTTGAGGTCTCAGCTGAGGTCCTCCATTAAAAATTTCAAGCAATGACAGCATAATGTTAACTTCAGTCAAACCGTCATTTTTATCTAATTCCCTACTACGTACCCTAGTCCTAGACTTTCTCGCTTCAAGAATGAGTCCGAATAGTATACCACCAGTTAAACATGGAATGTTATTAGACATTTTTTCTCCTCGTATTAAAATTAGTAACCTTATCTACCTTATATACTTTATCTACTATTGTAAATAACACTATCTACTTCATACTAAATAGTAAAGATAAGACATGACATATTTACTAAATAAGTATACCAAAATTGCGTGTCTTTTTCTTCACTCCCAACAAGAAAAGTCCTAATTAATGCATCAAATGGACGGATTGAAACGAATATGAAAACTTAGACGATAATGGTCGAGTTCTGCATATATCTGTTTATCCGTTTATTTGCTGTGCCTTTTTGCACTTTATCGGTATTCAGTATAGCTCATAAAAGTTTCTTTCCTTCCTAAAAAAGGACTAAGAAAGGAACTCCCATGTTTAAACTAACTTTTAGCCACCGCCTCACTTCAAAAGATAAAAAAGATATTGAAGTCTGGGATAAGATTCTACGTACTGATGATAAATCATTTGACAATGCAAATCGTCGTAATCGATATCACCACCTTGAAAGCCTTGATGAAAACATTTCGGTTGATGGTCGTACAACAGAAAAATACGAAGTTATCAAAAGTGATTTGCTAAATACTGAAGAAGCTTTTTTTCAAAATGAAATGTTAGGACTCATAGCTAATTTTATTGAAACTTTAAATCCAAGTGACAAAATCATCATGCGAGGCAAACTAGCTGATAAGCCTATGTCGTCAACTAAATTAGCCAAGCTTACTGGTCTTAGCGATAAAACCGTAACAGCTCACTTTAAAAAACATCAAGAAACATTGCAAAAACTTTTAAAAGATTATGTTTAAAACCTAAAACTGATAATCAGATAGATTATCAGTTTTTTTGTGAAATGTTCCGAATTTAGACAACCGAATCTCCTTAAAGATAGGGAGAAAAATAAAAAAATATTTTTAAAAAAATTCCGAAATTCATCTCCTGAATCTCCTATAAGATAGAAAGGAAAAATCAACAAGTCCAGCTCATGACCTCAAACCGAGCATGTCTCCTATATTTTTTATCACAAAATAGAATACACGAGGTATTTAAACTATGAAAATGAAACCACAGTACCGCAAAGGTGGTTACTCAAAACAAACAGCAGAACAATACGTTAACTTTCAAGCTCCTATCTACCTGCTTAGTGACGAGCTTGAACCGCAACAAAAATTTGAAGATGGTAAACCAACTGGTGAAGTTATCGCTTACAAAACATGGTTTGGTCAAAAAGGACTCCCACCATTTCAAGTGAAATTTCTTGAAATGCCTACACTTCCTGACTACCTTTCTCTCGTTAGTTTTGATAACTTACAAGCATGTGAAGTCAACTATAATGTTTACTTCAAAGCCGATGCATTGAAAGAGGTGCAATAATGGTTCAATCTCTTACAAAAAGAGAGTTGGAACAATACCTGTTACAGAGCCTAAATATGGCTTTGGGCTCTTTGCTACAGGGTGAAACGTCTTATACTAACTCTTTTGACATAATCGTTCGTGAAGATGGATTTATCTTTATTCCTCGTCTTCCTTCCGGATTTATCATTGATGATGACTTGTATCAAAAAATTTTCTTGATCGCTAACGCTTCGCTTTATCCACGGTTCACATTGTTGAAACAAAATTCAGCTTACTTCATCGCATTAAAAACTGATGACATACACGTACAACGTGGGTTATTCTTCCCTTGGAAAAAGGGAATCTCTCAACGTCTAGTGATTTCAGACCTTGACCAGTTCGCATTATCTTTAAAAGGTAACAATATACCTATTATGAAAAATCTGGTGATTAACTATGAGAAAGTCACTTCTATCGCAATAGCAGGAAATTCAGGAAGCGGAAAAAGCTATACTCTAACTTACTTACTTAGTGTTCTGAAAAATATTTCTGACCTGATTATCGTTGACCCCAAATTTGATACCCCATCTCGTTGGGCAAAACAACAACAAATAGCAGTTATTCATCCTAAAGAAAATCGTTCTAAGTCAGATTTTGTATCAGAAATAAACGAAAGCTTGAGTCAGTGTTTGTCTATTATTCATAAGCGACAAGGGATACTTTTTGAAAATCCACGTCATGAGTTTAAACATTTGACTATCGTCATAGATGAAGTCCTTGCTCTATCCGAGGCCGTTAATAAAAACATCAAGGACTCATTCTTTTCCTTACTGTCACAAATTGCACTTCTAGGGCGTGCTACAAAAGTTCATTTGCTTCTAGTCAGTCAACGCTTCGACCACAATACGATTCCCGTTTCTGTTCGAGAACAACTCAATGTACTCATTCAAGTCGGTAACATCAATAAGAAAACTACGCAATTTTTGTTTCCAGACCTTGACCCAGAAGGCATTGTCATTCCTGTTGGTAAAGGGACTGGGATTGTCCAGATTATTGATAATGAACACCCTTATCAAGTCCTGCCTTTACTCTGCCCAACTTATTATACAACGAAAGGAATCTTATAAGCTATGAAAAAAACATACTTTCAAAACATTTTTAATACCTGTCTTATTCTTTTTGCTACAGTGTTATTTTGTGGTGTCTGTTCGTTCGTACTAAGTTTTGGTATGTATTCCTTACAAAACATTGCTTATCTATCTTTCTTATATCGACTTGTAAGTATACTCAATACTTTTTGCTCAGTAACACTCCTTATAGCTACAGCTTCCCTAACTGTATTATTTGCACATGAATTTCAATTTCGGCGAGAAAATGACAACCTAACAAACATTTGGAAATCTATCAAGCAGACCCTAAGCATTCGTAGGTTTTTAAAACAAAGTGAACTCTCAGAAACAATGATTACAGTAAAAGAAGAAAAAGTAACACGCTATAACCCTATCAATAAACAGTTTAATCAAACAGTTCATGAAGCTGTTGTAGATATTCAAATAGATAAAGCTGTAGTACTAATTAAGATTCCCAAAACCCAACAAGCTGCAAAACTTCTTAAGGAAATGGAAACTCTTATTAGTGAAGAAATTAGTAGCTGTAATCCTGACTATTACTTTTCACAGCCACAACGTAAGGGTAAATGGTTATGCTTTATCGGCACTAAGCGAAAATAGAAAAACGGTGCTGTGGCTCACGCAGTGATAGCCAAACAGCACCGTTCTATATCACCTAATTCCCTAGGGATTTTATGGGGGTTACTACGACCCCCCATAAAATCAATAATCATTAATCACACCTTTTAAATTAATCCAAATATATTCAAAAGAGGTACTTCTATATGGCAAAAGAACAACGTTCCAATAAGTGGGCTTTCCTATTCTATAAAGAAAGTGCTCCAGATAACTATTTAGAGGTTCTGGAAGAGATTCACGTTCCCTTTGTACTTTCTCCATGGCATGATAAAGATATAAATAAAGAAACAGGAGAATTTAAAAAAGCCCACAAACATGGTGCATTCTATTTTGATTCTCTTAAAAGTTACTCTCAAGTATCAGAACTTATCAAAGATAAGTTAAACGGTCCTGCCCATGTCGAACCTGTAATATCTCCAAAGGGAATGTATGACTACTTTACCCATGCCGAGAATCCTGATAAAACTCCCTATGACATTAAAAATATCGAAAGCGGTTGTGGATTTAACCTTGACCAATTTTTGTTACAACAAAACTCTGATGACTTCGTGACAGAAGTTATTGATACGATTGAGCAAAACGATTTTACCGAATTTGAAGAACTAGTCTGGTATGCGCGAGATAACAACACTACTTTACTAGGATTAATTATTGAACGTACTTACTTTTTCGCTCGTTATCTGGATTCACGTAGACACAATCCAAAACGGATAGAAAAAGGGGACGAAAACGATGAGTAATTACCCATTATTACTAACAAGGCAACAAGCTTCTGATCTTCTAGGTATCGACCCAAAATCATTTGATAAATATATTCGTAAACACCCCGATTTTCAATGTTTTATGCTTGGAAAACAAGAACGATATTTAAAATCTAAGCTCCTTAATTTTATTGAAAATCACTGTGTAAACTGAATTAACGATTGATAAAATAGAACTTTTCGTTTATCCTATGAAGGACTAGTCTATTTTATCAATCATTTTTTATAAAAGAAAGGATGATAAAATGGCAACTATTACTAAACGTGGCAACTCTTACCGTGCAACTGTTTCACTTTACAAAAAAGGAAAATACAAGCGAGAAACTAAAACTTTCAGTATCAAAAAAGACGCTGAACTTTGGACTTTAGAAATGGAGCTTGAAAAAGGACGTGGTAAAAATATTGCTGAACGTTCTACACTATTTACAGATTTTTACCGTAACTGGGTAGAAACTGTGAAGAAAAATGATGTCCGTGAAGCAACCTTCATCAACTATAAGCGTACTCTTGTAGTTGTCGACAGTCTTTTTGATGGAATTCAGCTCAAACATCTTGATGATATTATCATGCAAAAAAAGATTGATAAATATGCTGAGTCTCACTCAAAGAAAACTGTAAAAGAGCTAGTTTTGAAGATACGTGGTTCATTAAAATATGCTTATGCTCGTGGTTTAATTACAAATGACTTTGGTCATCTCTTAAAATCAAAAGGGAAAGAACTTCCTAAACGCAATATCCCACTATCAGTAACAGAATTTAAACTATTAAGGCGGTATTGCTTAAATCATGCAGAAGATGATGAATTTAATGTATTAGTAGCTCTAGCCCTTGAAACTGGTGCCAGACGTGGCGAATTACTTGGTCTCAAAAAAGAAGATATTTTTGAGTACGGTATTAAAGTTAGGCGTTCAATTAGCCCAACTAACGATGATACACAACTAAAAACCAAACATTCTAAGCGTGATATTTCTATCAATAAAGATATCTATCAAATCCTAGTAAATCTAGCTAACACTAAAACAGATTATGTTTTTGATTGGAACGGATTTAGACAAGCTGGTCAACTTCAACGCTTACTGAAACAACTTGACCTAACTAAAACAACATTTCACGGTTTACGTGATACCCATGCTTCTTTTCTATTTTCAAAAGATATTAGTCTGGATTATATTTCAAGACGTTTGGGACACAATTCAATTTTGACAACTCAGCAATATTATCTTGAATTAATGCCAGAAAAAAAGCACCAGCAAGATGCCGATGCTTTAAGTCTCTTAAACGACTTATCACTATAATTAACACCAACTGACACCAAAAAGTGTCTGTAAACGTTGGTATAATAAGGTTTTGATTAACGTTTTGAGAATTGTGAAGCTTTACGAGCTTTCTTAAGACCTGGTTTCTTACGTTCAACCATACGTGCATCACGAGTAAGAAGTCCAGCGCGTTTCAATGAATCGCGGAAGTCTGGGTCTACTTGAAGAAGTGCACGAGCGATACCGTGACGGATCGCACCTGATTGACCAGCGTATCCACCACCTACAACGTTAACGTGTACGTCGTATGAACCTTCAGTTGAAGTAACTGCGAAAGGTTGGTTGATAACGAGACGAAGGTCTGCGTGTGGGATGTATTCTTCTACATCTTTTTTGTTAACTGTGATTTTACCAGTACCTGGAACCAAACGTACGCGTGCAACGGCGTTTTTACGGCGTCCTGTACCTGCATATTGTGCTTGTGCCATTATATTAGTGCTCCTTTCCTCTTAGAATTAGATAAGTCCTGAGATATCAAGTACTTCTGGTTGTTGTGCAGCGTGAGTGTGCTCACCGCCAACGAAGACTTTCAATTTCATACCTTGTGCGCGTCCAAGAGTGTTGTGTGGAAGCATACCTTTAACTGATTTTTCAATCAAACGAACAGCATTTTTAGAACGAAGTTCACCTGCTGAGATTTGTTTCAATCCACCTGGGTACATTGAGTGAGTGTAGTAGATCTTATCAGTTGCTTTTTTACCAGTCAATTTAACTTTTTCAGCATTGATAACGATTACGAAGTCACCTGTATCAGTGTGTGGTGTGAAAGTTGGTTTGTTTTTTCCGCGAAGTACGCTAGCAACTACTGCAGAAAGACGTCCAAGTGGCACATCAGTTGCGTCAACGACATACCATTTACGTTCAACTTGGCCTGGTTTAGCCATAAATGTTGTTTTGTTCATGATTTCTCCTATATATAGTTCGATTTTTGTTTACGAGTGATGGGTGTTCCTTCCCATCGAAAAGTATTTGGAAGGTTCCGGGGCCTTTCAAATGGGGTAAACAATACCGTTTAACATAATATCAAAAAAACACGTCCAAGGCAAGTCATTTGGAGGTGTTTTTCTTTTATTTTTTGTATTTTTTTAGTCTCTAATTTTATAAGGTATAAGACTAGAAATCATAACTAATTAACCTCTAAGGGGGTACAAATTAATCCTCAGATTCCCAAAAAAGCTGGTCTAAAGTTTTGTCCAGAGTTTTGCAGATAGCAATACACAGGTTTATAGTCGGGTTGTAGTCTCCCTTTTCAATAGCTGAGATAGTCTGACGAGAGACTCCTATAGCATCTGCCAACCCCTGTTGAGTGAGATCCTTTGCTACACGAGCTGACTTTAATTTTAAATTTTTCATTCAAAATCCTATTCTTCATCTTCTAGTTCTTCCAAACGGTTTTTCTTAATTCTTTTAATAATAACCCAGCAGTCACAAATAAGGGTCAAACCCAATGTCAAAAATGCTACACTACTCATAAGATTCTTCCCTATCTTAAACGACTGAAATAGACTTAAGAGGCCCATTAGCAATATAAAAATTCCCAAAAAACACATTACCCAGGAAATTATAAGCATCTTCTTCTCAAGTTTTTTGTCTAGCAACCATGGATGCCCATTACGTGATACGCTGTGAACTAATACTAGGCACATAGAACCAAAGAAAGTGATGATTAATAGTGACTGCACTAATTCGACGGAGTGTGTCTTACTAGCAACCATAATCGTTACAAACATACCAAGCATGGCTATCCAATAACCTCTAGCAGAAGATTCTCCGCTGATCAACTGAGCACGTTCATCCATCGTGCTAGCTACTTTTTTCTTTGACTTCTTCATTTTGTTTCCTCCATTTTCTAGATTCATTATAGCATTATTTTACGTTATGTCAAATATATCATTCATTTTGTATATATTATCTTTTTATATTCTATTAATCTATCATTTCAGAAAACAAAAATCAGATAGGAAATCCTATCTGACACTTTTTTCTATCTAGCTTCTTTACCAATCGTGAAGACGGCCAAGGTATCTGGTCCGACGTGGGTAGAAATAACTGGCCCAAGTGGCATAATGAGAATTTGCTCAATGCCGTCAACTGCTAACAATTGTTCTTTTAGATTCTCCGCCGCTTCAATATCATTGGCATAAGCAACAATTGCTGTGCTATGTCCGATATCCTGGGTAGCTTGTAGGACCATTTCTTTAATAGCTTTTTTACGTCCACGGATCTTGGCCAGAGGAACCAACTTGCCTGAAGCATCTAACCAAAGGAGAGGTTTAATATTAATCAAACTACCAATAATAGCTGAGCTCTTTGAGAGACGTCCCCCACGCATGAGATGGTAGAGATCATCAACTAAGAAATAGGTCCGTAAACGTGGCAGAATGTCCTCAATCATAGCTTTCGTTTCAGATAAGCTCTTACCTTGGTCACGAGCTTCTGCCGCCAAGATAGAGAGATAACCTTCCCCACCTGCTGCCGCCAGGGTATCTACAATCTCAATGATAGCTTCTGGGTATTCATCCAAAATCATGTCACGCGCCATAACAGCACTTTGATAAGTACCTGAAAGCACTGATGAGAAGGCAATATAGAGAAGAGCATCACCATTTTTAGCATGACGACGAAAAAATTCTTCAAATTGACCAACATTCACCTGGCTTGTGGTGGGCTGACTACCTTCTTGCATACGTTCTAAGAGACGGTCACTCGTTAAACGGTTAGGACCAACGGTCTCATAGGCAATATCATCAAGCGTAATGGTCAAACCAACGAGCTCTACCTTATTCTCCTGAGCCCATTTTTCATCTAGATCTGCTGTGGAATCTGTCAAAATATTAAATGTCATATGTCCCTCTATTCTATTTCATTTAAAAGGTCCTGTAATTTCCCTAATTGTGCATCGTCCCATGGACGTAGTTTTGGTGTCTTTAAGTCAATATGTGCCGACATCTTGTCTAAGTCAGACTTAACAGTATTGACACGCTCTTCCAACTCACGCGCCGAAACACGTAAAGCTCCTTGTGAAAAGATAGCCCACTGTTCATTTAAGTCACTAGTTGCTACTTCAACTAAATTTTGAACAGTATTCATCTCAGCCGCTGCGCGCTCAATATAGCTATCTGCTGTCTCATCTTCCTCAGTAAAAATAACACTGATACGATACTGATCATAACGCTGACGGCTCCCTGGAACAAACTGGGCATCAAACACACAGATAATATCAATATGTTCAAAGTTAGCATAATGATTGAGCTTACGAAGCAATGTTTCACGAGCTTCATCAAGCTGATTGGTCTTAAAGAGTTGACGGGTTTCTTGCCAAAAGGCAATCATATTATAACCATCAACTAGAAGTATTCTTTTTTTCATAGTTACAATCGGTTTCGATAAACTTCATACATGAGAACTGCTGCAGCCACACTGGCATTAAGGCTCTGCACATGACCACTCATGGGTATAGTAATCATCTCATCCACTTGTTTCTTGATGTTAGCAGAGATTCCCTTACCTTCATTACCAATGATAAGAGCAACCTTTCCAGCTGTATTCCATTTATGAGATGGGGTCCCATCCATATCCGTTCCAAACACCCAGAAGCCTGCTTCTTTAAGCTTATCAAGAGTTTGGCTAAGATTAGTCACTCGGGCAACGGGAATATGCTCCACGGCCCCTGTTGATGTCTTGGCAACGACAGGTGTTACCCCCACAGCACGATGCTTAGGAATAATAACTCCTGTCACCTGAGTAGCATCAGCTGTACGTAGGATAGAACCAAAGTTATGAGGGTCGTTAAGTCCATCTAAAATGAGGACTAGAGGATTCTCCTCTTGTTCAGCCTTATCCATAATAACTGAGAGCTCAGAATAAGCGAACTCTGACACACGAAGAACAAAACCTTGATGCACAGCCCCACCTGTCATATCAGACAAGGTTTTCTTAGGTGTCCAAGAGATGGAAACCTTCTTTTCAGCTGCCAAGGCCTTAATGGCATCAACATTTTTCCCTCGAAGATCATCTTGAATATAGAGTTTATTACCAGTATTTGCTTCTAGACTCTCTGTTACGGCGTGCACACCGTAAACAATGTCTAGACTTGATTCTTTAGTTGTTTTCATAAGCTAATTCTATCATAAAAAAAGCCCTCTTACGAGGGCAAAGCATGTTAAATAAATGTAATTGCTGCTAAGTAAAGCACTAGAAGAACGAGAACAACAGTTGCAGCAGCCAAAGCTTGCTTACCAATTGTATCTGGATCTGAGATTGATTCTGCAATCTTTCTCGCAGCTTGAGTAATGGTTTTACCTGCCGCTTGGAAGATATCAATTGAACCTGTGCTTGTTGAATTATTTCCAGAAATCGCTGAAGACCAACCACTCAAAACCTCAGCAATTTGTTCTGCTAATTGCTGTGTTAACGCTCTAGTTGTCTCAGCCAACTCATTAACAGCCGTAGCTTGTATATGATTGGCGGTCTCAGTATAGTTATTTGCACTGGTATTATAAGTAACCGGTACAGTCATTGTTGTCGTTGATGAATACTGATTCCTACGGTAACTATCAGGTGTCACTGGACGCTCGCCTTCATTGAAGACGCTAAAAGTCTGTGTCAGGTAATGAATATTGTTATTCGTATCAATCAACTCAAAGGTCATTTTATGAATACCAGTCGTTTGTTCTGCCAAATGGTAGGCACTCAAACCAGCATTGACCTCATCCAGAGTTCCTTCAACAAAGTAGCTATGATGAATTTGTTTGCCATCAAGGACTAGATTAAGGCCCTTAATCTTCTTACCTTCCATCTTGTTAACATCAAAATTGACGTTAAAGATTTCACCACGTGCTAAATAAAGAATGTCTGTATTCCCTGTAACAGCAGATTGATCTTCAAGAAGCGCTCCAGTACTATCTCGTTTTGGAACAACGGTGTATACTTCAGAAGTGATTGGAGTCGCTAAGATTTCTGAGATAAGTCCATCCGTAAAGGTTACCTCTGACGAATAGGTCAAACTCTCACTTTGCAACATAGAAACCACTTCAGAAGTTTCAAAGACCTCAGAAGTTGATGATGAATCTTTCCAACCAATCGTGAGGACAGTTAAGCTATCTTCTGAATTATTATTTAACTGACTCGTTTCTGGAGCCGTAGATGCAAGAGAGCTAGCAGTGCTTGCAGACTCAGAAGCGACTTCAGAAGTTGCAATAGCTTGGCTAGTAGGAGTTGCACTTACAGATGTCTTATGAGAATCCAATGAAGAATACTCTGATTTTTCAATAACATCATGTGTATTTCCAGCAAGTTCTGATGTATATAGTGTACTTTCACTCTTGTACATTGAAGTCACAGCTTGTGACTCTGCAGTCGCTGTAGCCTCACGAGACTTATCATAAGTAAGCACAATATTTGGTTTAGCTTGTTCAGAATCAGATGTTGGGTTTGCATCTCCTCGTTCAGACGCCGCTACTGATCGATCCTCACCAAAAGCTTGGGCACGAGCCTCTTCTGAATGAGGTGTCGTCGTAGAAACGCTAGTCTCCACGATATCAACTTGAGAATGTACCTCAAGAAGCCCCTCATCTGTCTCACTTGAAGAGACAACCATCAGTGACGTTGAGGTCACTACTGAACTTACTTGACTCGCTGGCTCTGCCTTAGCTCCTACCGATGAAAGATCAGCTTGAGGAGCAACTGGAGTCGGTGCCTCACTATTAACATAATCTATTTTAGCTTCATCAGATTTTACCTGAACTTCATCTGCTTTACCTGTTTGAAGCGTAAAGCTAGATAAAATCAAAGCAGCAAAAGTTGTATAGAAAACTTTTTTCTTAGCTATTTCCATTCACCTCCTCATTTTTAGATGGTCTCATTTATTAATATTATAGACTTTTTTTTTACTTTCTGTCAAATTAGTTTTATTAAAAAACGCTATAACATCGGGGTTTTACACGTGTCAGACACCCCTTAACTTTCTCATTTTCAAGGTGCTAAATATTAGTTTCATCTTATTTTTTATTGTCAAATCGCTGAATTACTTTGATTCTCAAATAATCTAAATTTTGATGTTTCAACTAATTATCACAATTTTTATAGCCTTTAAATAACAAAAAATCCTGCTCTCGGCAGAATTTTTAGATTTCTTTTTCAACTTCGTCAATACACCAAGCAATTAGTTCCTCTAAGCGAGCAATATCCTCAGTCATATGAAGATAGCCCATGACTGCTTCGAAGCCTGTTGACATTTTGTAGGTAATGACATCTGTATTTTTAGCCTTGGTATGACTATTCGCATTACGACCTCGTTTATAGATATCTAGCTCTTTTTCAGTCAAAAGCTCTTGCTCTAGCATTTTTTCAATGAGACTAGCCTGCGCCTTTGCCGACACATAGCGTGTAGCTAGACGGTGCAATTGATTTGGCTTGGTCTGACCTTGAAAAATCAGGTGACGGCGAATGTACAAGGAATAAACAGCATCTCCCTCAAAAGCGAGAGCAATACCATTAATAAGGTTGACATCAAGATGTTTAGTCACGTGTCCACCTCACGCCCTCCTTGGTATCAAGAAGTTTGATACCTTGAGCAGCCAACTCATCGCGAATGCGGTCTGCTGTCGCAAAGTCCTTGTTGGCACGCGCTGCTTGACGCTCTTCAATGAGTTTTTCGATATCTTCATCAAGGACTTCTTCTTCGAAAACAATACCGAAGACTTGGAGCATTTTTTCAAAAGCATCCTTAACGGTTTGGTCATAATTGCCTGAATTAATCCATTTGGCCATGTCAAACAGAACAGTCACACCATTCGCTGTATTAAAGTCATCATCCATAGCTTCTTGGAAGGCATCAAGATAAGTTTGCAACTCATCTTGATTCACCTGATCTGTCAATGGAAGGCTGTGGGTGTTTTTCAAATACTTAAGATTGACTTCAGCATCATGAATAGCTTTTTCAGTAAAGTTAATTGGCTTACGGTACTGTTGTGTTGCTAGGAAGAAGCGAAGCACTTGACCATCGACTGTCTTAAGCATATCATGAACCGTTACAAAGTTACCTAAGGATTTTGACATTTTCTCATTGTCCACATTGACAAAACCGTTGTGCATCCAGTAGTTGGCGAAGGTCTTGCCAGTTTTGGCTTCTGATTGGGCAATTTCATTGGTATGGTGTGGAAACTCAAGGTCTGCCCCTCCACCATGGATGTCGATGGTATCTCCAAGGATTTCAGTCGCCATAACTGAACATTCGATGTGCCAACCAGGACGACCTGGTCCCCACGGGCTGTCCCAAGAAACTTCTCCCTCTTTGGCAGCTTTCCAAAGGGCAAAATCCAGAGGATTCTCCTTACGTTCTGTTTCAGCATCCGTACGTCCGCTTGCACCAATTTCAAGATCTTCCAAAGTCTTGTTAGCCAATTTAGCATAGTTGTTTGACTTAGCTACTCGGAAGTAAACATCACCTTCAGAGACATAGGCGAATCCTTTGTCAACCAAGGTTGACACAAATGCAATGATTTCATCCATGTAGTTAATAACACGAGGATTTTGTGTCGCTGGTTTAATGCCAAGCTGTGCAATATCTTCCATAAAAGCCGCGATAAACTTGTCCGACAATTCTTTAGTTGAAATGCCAGCTTCATTGGCTGCCTTGATGATCTTATCATCTACATCCGTAAAGTTAGAAATATAGTTGACTGTGTAGCCACAATACTCAAAATAACGACGAATAGTATCAAAAGCTACTGCTGAACGGGCATTTCCGATATGAATATAATTGTAAACTGTTGGTCCGCAGACATACATATTGACAACATTTTCTGTCAAAGGTACAAAATCACGGAGCGAACGCGTCATCGTATCATAAATTTTAATCACTAGAGATTCCTTTCAATTAACTGGAAACTATTTTTTATTCTTGATATGGTTTAGGTATAAACACAAGAGTATCACAAGAATGATAATCCATATAGCCGCAACCAGCTGACCTTGAGCCAAGAGAGACATAGCTGAAAGGAAACTCCCAACTATATAGAAGACCAAAAAAGGATTGTTTTTGAATAAATTTTTCATAACTCAAGTATTACTTGTGACGTTGCTTAAAAACAAGACCAGCCCATAAAAGAGCAATGCAAAACCACAAGGCTGCCATGCTATAGTCTGCTCTATGTAAAGCAATGTAAACAAGGGCAAGAGGGCCCACGACCGTCAATCGAGTCACCTTTGAACTAAAGAGTTTCATCGTTTCCTTTCCTTATAGCCGTGATGAGTGAAAGCTAGCTGCTTTTAGAAGGTCTTCTAGCTTTTCGCTATAGTATTCACGTCCTTCTTCAATATCGTGGATAACTTCTTCATCCTTTTGACCATGAACACGCACAACCTTAGCAGGAACACCAACGACTGTAACATCTTCTGGGACATCCGCAACAACCACAGCTGCCGCACCGACCTTAGAATTCTTTCCAATCTCAATAGGGCCTATGACCTGAGCATGGGCTGAAACCAAGGCACCCTCACGAACGGTTGGGTGACGTTTTCCGACATCTTTACCAGTACCACCTAAAGTGACACCGTGGTAAAGCATAGCACCCTTCTCCACAACAGCTGTCTCACCAATGACAAGGCCTGAGCCATGGTCAATGAAAACACCTTCAGCAATCTGAGCCCCTGGGTGAATCTCGATTTGAGTCCAGAAGCGCCAAAACTGACTATGCATACGCGCTAAAAGTCGACAATGGTGGCGCCAGAGAAAATGTGAGATACGATGAGCAGCCAAGGCTTTTAATCCAGGGTAGGTTAAAAGAACCTCCAGACTCGTCCGAGCTGCTGGGTCATTTTTCTTTACTATATCAATACTTTCTTTCCACCAACCCATTTAGGTCACTCCTTACATCATTATTGCTATTATTGTTTGTTGTGGCCCTATTATTTCTTTAAAGTGGAAAGCTGTAAACACTAGGTCTACTCGCTATCCCCCTCAAAATAAGACCAATCGACTAACTCAGGTTGCTCATCAAACGGATTGATGACAATACCTTGAACCTTATCCAACTCATTTTCACCTGTTGAAGGCTGGTAAATTTCTGACAGTGGCCATTGTAAAATCGTCCCTTTAGCCTTACGGAAAGGTAGGCCAAAAGTTTCGTTACCGTACCATTTTGCAAAGCTCGTTAAGTTCGTAAACACTGGCACATAACTCTGTCCCTCTGCATTCGACATGGTCGCAAAGAAACGGTCATCCTGACCATCTTCCTCGCGCTTGTGAACAAAGGCTGGGACAAGATAAATCTTATCTTTAGAATCTGCCTTTTGATTTTCCTCACCCAAAAGGTTATTGAGCGTCTGAGTGAAATAGTTGATAAACTGGATAAGTTCACTGCTTGCAAAAAGAGTGGTATTTGAGAAATCACCATCCTCTTTTAAATTGAAAGCAAGACCAAAAAGCTCTGCCTGAACCAGTTGTGTTAGGATATCTAAGCTTGAACGTTCTATCCAAGTCTGTTCTCGAGCACTCTCTTGAGTAGCTTTGAAAGATTGTAAGTCCTGTTCACTAGTGAAGACAGGAACAACCTTCTTGCCTTCCACTTCAACTGCGTAGAGGTCTTGGGCAGCCAAGACGGGAGTACGTTGTAGGTGATTAACCAAAGCCAGACTGGTCAAAAAGTGGTCTGGTTCCTTTAAAAATTCTTTTAGAGTTTCATCAAAAGCTTGCAATTCTTGATTTTCTGTCATTCTTCTATCTGTTCTTTCGTTTCTGATTTATCAGGATTTTTCGGTGCTTCACCATTTTCATTATGGTGGCGTGGCTTGTGATGAGAACGACGGCGGTGACGATGCTCTCCTTTATTTTCCCCGTCCTCAATCTTTTCAGGCTTAGGGAGCAAGGTCTTGATTGAGGCATCGATACGTCCTTTTTCATCGATTTTGATAATTTTAACAGTTACTGTATCCCCAACTTTAACCACATCCTCGACACGCTCAGTGCGTTCCCAAGCTAGTTCTGAGATGTGGACAAGAGCATCTGTCTTATTAAAGAGGTGAACAAAGGCACCGAACTTTTCAATACGCACAACTGGTACAGTGTAAACCTCTCCAACCTTAGCTTCACGTACAAGATCAAAGATGATAGCTTTAGCACGGTTAATGGCATCCTGATCACTAGAGAAAATCTGAACAAGACCTTCTTCATCGATATCGATAGTGACACCAGTCTCAGCGATAATCTTGTCAATCGTTTCGCCACCTTTACCGATGACAACCTTAATCTTGTCAACAGGAATCTGAATACTGTCAATCTTAGGCGCTGTTGGTGCCAATTCTGGACGTGGCTCAGCGATTGCTGACTCAATAACGTCAAGAATCTCAAAACGAGCTACCTTGGCTTGAGCCAAAGCCTCTTCGAGAATGGCAGGTGTAATACCTGAAATCTTAATATCCATCTGAAGAGCTGTAATTCCTTGACGTGTACCAGCTACTTTAAAGTCCATATCTCCAAAATGGTCTTCTAAACCTTGAATATCAGTCAGGACAGTGTAGTTAGTACCATCTGAGATAAGCCCCATAGCTATCCCTGCAACAGGCGCCTTAATCGGTACACCACCAGCCATAAGAGCCAAGGTTCCTGCACAAATAGAGGCTTGTGAGGAAGAACCATTTGACTCCAAGACTTCTGCTACCAAACGGATAGCATAAGGGAACTCTTCAACACTTGGAAGAACCTGAGCAAGGGCACGTTCACCTAGGGCTCCGTGACCTATTTCACGTCGACCTGGTGCACCGTAACGCCCTGTTTCACCCACTGAATACTGAGGGAAATTATAGTGGTGAAGGAAGCGTTTCTTATACTCTGGATCCAAACCATCAACAAGTTGTGTATCACTCATAGGTGCTAAAGTCAAAACTGACAAGGCTTGAGTTTGTCCACGTGTAAAGAGACCTGAACCATGAACCTTAGGAAGAAAGTCAATCTCTGCGTCCAAAGGACGGATTTCATCCACACGACGACCATCTGGACGAACCTTATCCTCGGTAATGAGACGGCGTACTTCAGCATGTTCCATCTGCTCAAGGATTTCTGCTACATCACGCAGAATGGTTTCCTTATCTTCATCTTCTGCAAAGCGTTCTTGATAAGAAGTAAGGACCTCTTCTTTAACAGCCTGGGTTGCTGCTTCACGCGCCAGTTTTTCTTCCACCTGAACAGCATTAGCTAACTGATCATAATAAGCCGTTTCGATTTCGACTTTCAAATCAGTATCAACTTGTAGAAGTTCAACCTCAGCCTTTTCCTTACCAACAGCTGCAACGATATAATTTTGGAAATCAACCAACTCTTGAATAGCCTCATGTCCCTTCAAGAGTGCTTGCAACATAATATCCTCAGACAATTCCTGAGCACCCGACTCTACCATATTGATAGCTTCCTTGGTACCTGCCACTGTCAAGTCTAAAAGTGAAATTTCCTTATCTGCTGCACTTGGGTTGATGATGAAATCTTCTGCGGCATAGGCCACTTGAACCCCAGCAATCGGACCATTGAAAGGAATGTCAGAAATAGAAAGAGCTAAAGAGCTGCCAAACATAGCTGCCATCGGAGCACTAGCATTCTCATCATAAGAGAGGACGGTGTTAATGACTTGAACTTCATTTCGGAAGCCTTCCGCAAACATAGGACGAATAGGACGGTCAATGAGGCGAGCAGTCAACGTGGCATCTGTTGAGGGACGACCCTCACGCTTGTTAAAGCCCCCCGGGAACTTACCAGCTGCATACATTTTTTCCTCATAATTAACCTGTAAAGGAAAGAAATCTGCAGTTGCCATCTTTTTAGACATAACAGCTGTTGATAATACCGTTGTATCTCCATAACGCACGACGACAGCACCATTAGCCTGCTTGGCTACCTGCCCAACTTCAACGACAAGCGGGCGTCCTGCAAAGGTCATCTCAAAAGTTTGTTTAGCCATGTTTGATCCCTCTTTTTATCCATGACCAGCCCTTATAAAAACGAACCGGTCAACTTTATGTCATTCATTTGATATAACTTTCATTTTACCATAATATAGTCAAAAATGGCAGAGCTCCGGCATAAGTTAGCAGCTAAGATTCCCTTTCTCTCAGATATTTAAGTCGTTTTGTGATATAATAAACACTTATGAGAGACAAAGGAATGACTATGAAAAAATTACAACACATCATTATGATTGCCTTAATCTTACTAGGCCTAGTAACACCTGCTCTAGCACAAGAACAGACAGATGACTTCAATGTTTCCGCTAAACATGCGATTGCTATCGAAGCAACTACAGGAAAAGTCCTCTATGAAAAGGACGCCACTACCCCTGATGGTGTGGCTTCAATGACTAAAATCCTAACAGCCTACATGGTCTATAAAGCAGTTGATCAAGGAAAAATTACCTGGGACACTGAAGTAGATATTTCAGACTATCCTTTCAACTTAACCGTTGATTCAGAAGTTTCAAATGCCCCACTGGATTCCCGAAAATACACTGTTAAACAACTCCTAGATGCCACCCTCATTTCCAGCGCTAACAGTGCTGCTATTGCTCTGGCTGAAAAAATCTCAGGATCAGAGAGTGCCTTCGTTGACACTATGACAGCCCAACTAAAAGAATGGGGCATTACAGATGCTAAATTATATAACGCTTCTGGCCTAAATAATAAATATCTTGGGGATAACCGCTATCCTGGCTCAAAACCAGATGACGAGAATACGATGAGCGCCCTAGATGTTGCAATTATTGCGGACCACCTCATCAAAGACTATCCTCAGGTACTTGAAATCACCAAGCAAACCGAAACTGACTTCGAAGGTGACAACAAATTAACGACACACAACTACATGTTGGAGGGGCAAGACAACTACCGTGAAGGCGTTGATGGACTCAAGACTGGAACAACCGAACTTGCAGGGGCATCCTTTGTAGCCCACTCCAATGAAAATGGCATGAGTTTGATTACAGTTGTTATGAATGCGGACAATGGCGGAGAGGATGAAGCTGCTCGATTCACAGCCACAAATGAGTTGCTAGATTATGTGACTCAAAACTGGGAAATCAAAACCCTCAACACCAAAGGACAAATCGTCAAGAAAAATGATATTAAGGTAGCCGATGGAGACCGTCAAACCATCTCTGCTAAGCTCGAGTCAGACCTCACAGTCATTCAAAAAATAAACAGCAAAAATGATGCTGTTAAAATCAAAGCAAAAACCATAACAGCACCTATCAAAAAAGGTGACACTATTGGAACAGCAACCTTTGATGATAAGAATCTCGTAGGAACAGGTTACATCTCTGATCCGCCTCAAATTTCGGTAACAGCCAACCAATCTATCAAGAAAAGTTTCTTCTTAAAAGTTTGGTGGAACCATATCGTTAATTTCTTTACAGGAAATAAGTAAACACAAAACTACCTTTTAGATATCAAAAGGTAGTTTTATCTTGCCTTCAAAATTAGTCCTGTTAGTAAATGCCCCTTCTCTACACCTTATGTTCCTCTCAAAATGTGGTATAATAAATATCCAAAACACATGAAGGAACAAACCATGAAAAAACTGATTACGCTTATGATGACCTTCTTACTCTGTCTGGGAAGCGTAGCCCCTGCTTTTGCAGCAGATAAGAAAAAAGGATATGATGCCGCAGCCAAACATGCCATTGCTGTCGAAGCTACTACTGGCAAAATTTTATACGAAAAAGATGCAACCACTTCTACAGGGATTGGCTCTATTACCAAGCTCCTAACAGCCTACATGGTTTATAAAGCGGTAGATCAGGGAGACCTCAAATGGAACAGCAAAGTTGATATTTCTGACTACCCCTTTGAACTAACTGTCAGTGCCGGAGTATCCAATATCCCACTAGATGCCCGCAAATACACTGTCAAACAACTTCTTGACGCAACTCTTATTTCCAGTGCCAATAGTGCATCGATTGCTCTAGCCGAAGAAATCGGAGGAACCGAAAGTAAGTTTGTCGACATGATGAAAGCCCAACTTAAAGATTGGGGTATCACTGATGCCAAGATTGTCAATGCCTCTGGTCTCAATAATTCTTACTTAGGTGACAATATCTATCCAGGCTCTAAATCAGACGAAGAAAATACCATGAGTGCTAAAGATGTTGCTATCATTGCACAACACGTGGTGAAAGAATATCCTGAAATTCTCGACATCACTAAAAAAACTGAAGCTGATTTTGATGGTGTCAACAAACTTAAAACCTTCAACTATATGCTTAAGGGACAACCTAGTTACCGTAAAGGGGTGGATGGCCTAAAAACGGGAACCACTGATTTAGCCGGTGCTTCCTTCGTGGCCCACTCAAATGAAAGTGGCATGAGCATTATCACAGTCATTTTGAATGCTGATAATACCGATACTGATGACTACGCCCGTTTCACTGCAACAAATGACCTACTTAACTACGTTGTCTATCATTGGGAAAGCAAGACCATTGCCAAAAAAGGACAAGCCATCGGTAAAAGTCAAGCCCATGTTATTGATGGTAAATCTAAGCAAGTCACTGCTGTTGCTAAGTCTGACTTTAATATCATCCAAAAAATAGATGCTAACAATAGTAAACATATTAAAGTCACTACCAATCAAGTCCAAGCCCCTGTCAACTCAAGTGACAAGGTTGGAACGGCTACCTTTGAAGATAAATCACTTGTAGGAGAAGGTTACTTGCCTAACCAAGGTATGCCTAGCATGGAACTGGTTGCTGGTAAAGAAGTTAAGAAAAGCTTCTTCCTCAAGGTCTGGTGGAATCACTTTGTCAACTTTGTCAACGAAAAACTCTAATTATTACAGTCGAGCTTTGCTCGGCTTTTTCTTTTACCCCATCTTTACAGAAAGATTGACTCTACCTTGACTCCTATTGACACAAAAAAAGACAAACTACACCTGTAATCTGTCTTTTTGTTTGATTTTTACACTACTGTAAAGGTTAATTTATCTTTCGAGCAGCCGATTTTAAGAGTTTGTCCACTAACTACTTGGCCACCTAGTAAGAGCTCAGATAACTTGTCCTCCACTTGAGTTTGAATCGTACGACGTAATGGACGAGCACCCATCTCAACATCATAGCCATCTTTAGCCAAATGCTTGAGAGCAGCTGGTTGGAATTTTAAGTCAATTCCTTTTTCTGCCAAAGCTGAAACCAACGGTTTTACCATAATCTTGACAATCTCACGAAGTTGCTCTTCCTCTAGGCTATGGAAGACAACCTTTTCATCAATACGGTTGATAAACTCTGGGCGGTAGGCCTTCTTAAGTTCTTCCATGATACGTGACTGCATAGCTTGGTGATTATGAGAAATGTCTTGGACTCCAAAACCAACAGTCTTATCATCACGAAGAGCAGTCGCTCCCAAGTTCGAAGTCATAATGATAATGGTATTTGAGAAGTCAACTTTACGACCTCGACTATCCGTCAAGACACCATCATCCAAAACCTGTAAGAGGATGTTGAAAATATCTGGGTGAGCTTTTTCCACCTCGTCAAAGAGGAGAACTGAGTAAGGCTTATTGCGAACTTTCTCTGTTAATTCACCACCCTCATCATATCCAACATAACCTGGAGGAGCACCGTTAAGTCGGCTAGCCGCAAATTTTTCCATGTATTCTGACATATCAAAGCGAAGCAAAGCTGACTCATCATCAAAGAGAACTTCCGCCAATGCCTTGGCCAATTCTGTCTTACCAACACCAGTAGGCCCAAGGAACATGAAGGAACCAATCGGACGTTTTCCAGTACGAATACCTGACTGGTTACGACGAATAGCACGACTAATCGCTGAAACTGCCTCGTCTTGACCAATAACACGTTTGTGAAGCTCTGCTTCCAGATTTAAGTAACGCTTGCTATCTGCCTGAGTCATCTTCTCAACAGGGATACCTGATAGACGACTAAGGGTTTGCATAATCTGATCCGCATCTACCAAGGCAGGTTTTGGTAATTTTGCTTTTTGGCTAGCCTTATATTGTTTAACAGCAGCCTTCATATCACCAGATAGAAGCGCTTCATCCAAAGGCGTTATCTCACGTTTGGCTTCTTTTTTAATACGACCTTGAACAGTTGCACTTGCTTCATCTAAAAGGTCAATGGCAGAGTCAGGCAAGTTTTTACTCGTCAAATAACGATGCGCCGCCTTGACCGCTGTCTCAACTGCTTCATCAGTAATCGTTACACGATGATAGTCTTCATAAGACGAACGTAGGCCTTTTAGAATATCAATCGCCTCAGCTACACTTGGCTCCTCAATTGTAATCTTAGCAAAACGGCGAGAAAGAGCTGCATCTTTCTCAATATGCTTTTGATACTCTGCTTGAGTGGTAGCTCCAACCATATGAAGGGTTCCACGAGCTAGAGCAGGTTTCAAAATATTTGCCGCATCTAAGGTACTATCAATACCTGAACCAGAACCAATAATCGTATGCAGTTCGTCAATAAAGAGAATGATTTTTCCATCAGCTTCAATCTCATCGATGATTTGATTCATACGTTCTTCGAAGTCTCCACGGAAACGTGTTCCTGCAACCACACTCATCATATCAAGCTCTAAGATACGCATATCAGCCAGCTCAAAAGGTACTTCGCCTGAAGCAATACGCTGTGCCAAGCCAAGCGCAAGTGCCGTCTTACCAACACCTGCTTCACCTACAAGAACTGGGTTATTCTTCGTTTTACGACTCAAAACCTGAATCATGCGTGAAATCTCTTTCTCACGTCCAATAACAGGATCAAGAGCACCTGACTCGGCCACTGCCGTTAAGTCCTTGGTATAATCTGCCAACTCCCCAGTAGAAGATTGAGGAGGCTGCATCATATTAGCAAAATTTCCTGATGCCTTTGATTTTTTAGGCTTACGAAGGTCATGAATGGACTTCAAATCTTGCTTACTAAGACCTGCGTAACGCTCCAAAGAACGTCGTAAATCGATAATGCGAGGCTTATCGCTGTCATCCTTATATTGAAAACCAGCAACTTCAAGGAGACGACAAACCATCAAATCCTTATGAAGAAGGAAGGCCATCAATACATGTTCAGACCCTACCTCTACAGCACCAGTTACACTAGCAATTCCCTCTGCCTCTTGCAACATAGCCTCTAAAGCATGTGACTGTGCACGTAAATCGATAATATCTGATTCAGACAAGTCTTTTGGACTTTTCTCCATCGCTAGTACAGCAGCGGTCTCAATCTCTTCCGCACGAATACGGTCCTCAAAATCAGTAAATGTTAGGTAAGCTACAGATCCTGGAACCTCAACCATAGCCAGAAGCACATGCCAAGTCTCCAAGAAAGGACTTCCAAAACGCTCTGCCTCAAGCTGAGCACGATGGAAAATGGCCTGCATTTTTCTTGAATATGTCGTCATCTAATTTCCTTTTCTATCCAATCTAAGTAATAGCGAGCGTAGAATACGCGAACGAATAGCAGCCGCATCTGCGCCTAAAATATCATCACTAGCAGTTGCTAAAATCAAATTTCCCTCACGCTCTGTGATGATTTTTTCATCAAAAAGCAACTGGATCAAGTCTGTAAATACCTGCTCGCTGAGCTGATCCGCTAAGTTCTGAAGCAAATCATTAATCATGTGGTGCTTATCAGAGAATCTGACTTTGACGATACGAATATAACCGCCACCTCCACGCTTACTCTCAACAATATAACCACGACTTTCTGTAAAGCGGGTCTTAATAACATAATTAATCTGACTCGGTACAACTTGAAAAGTATCTGCTAAGTTCGAGCGTTGAATCTCAGCAATTCCAGACTGGCCCAGCAATTCTTTAATATATTCTTCTATACTATCTGATGTATTTCTTGCCATCTTAATTCCTCCAGTCTAATTTGACTATAACTGACTATTATTATACCAAAAATGTCAGCACATGGGAAACTATACCTTCAAAAAGCTTTTTAAAGTTGTCATTAGAGACCATATAAGATACAATAAATAAGACTAAAATATTAGGTAACTTTAAGTGTTTGATCCACTTTGACAGGCTGAGCCCCACCTAATCCAACAAGTACTTTTTAGCACTTTCGCAGTAGTATTAGTCTTATCACTCTTGATAAAGCTCTTGTGACTTTTAGTCTTTATTTTATTTCTCTATGAAAGGTTACTCATGAAATACATCATTGCATTCTTAATCTCTATGATTCCCTTGGTTGAGCTCCGTGGAGCCGTTCCTGTTGCTATCGCCTCAGGTATCCCTTGGTGGCAAGCCTTAATTCTTTGTGTTATTGGGAACATGATTCCAGTTCCAATTATCTTCTTCTTCGCCCGCCGTGTTCTCGAATGGGGAACAGACAAACCTCTAATTGGTGGCTTCTTTACCTGGTGTCTTAAAAAAGGTCACAGTGGTGGCCAAAAACTTGAAAAAGCTGCCGGAGATAAGGGGGTCTTCTGGGCCCTCCTCCTTTTTGTGGGAATTCCACTTCCAGGAACAGGAGCCTGGACTGGTACCCTAGCAGCATCTATCCTAGATTGGGACTTTAAACGTAGTGTTATTGCCGTTATGCTGGGGGTTATCCTTGCAGGTATCATCATGGGAACACTCTCTCTTCTACTTGGTGTAAATACCTTCGCTCATTAATTACTTTGTTAACGTCTGGGGCATGCTCAGATGTTTTTTAATAACAACAAAAAAGAAGTTACGATTCATTTACGTAACTTCTTTCCTTTTATCTAGCAACTAGAATTAGTTGTTAAGTGCTGCTGCCATTGTAGCTGCAACTTCTGATTCAAAGTCGTTAGATGCTTTTTCGATACCTTCACCAACTTCAAAGCGAACGAATTCTACTACTGAAGCGTTTACTGATTCAAGGTAAGCTTCAACTGTTTTGCTGTCGTCCATGATGTAAACTTGAGCAAGAAGAGTGTAAGCTTGGTCAACTTTAGTGTTGTCAAGCAAGAAGCGGTCCATTTTACCTGGGATGATTTTATCCCAGATTTTTTCTGGTTTACCTTCAGCAGCCAACTCAGCTTTGATATCTTCTTCAGCTTGAGCAAGAACAGCATCAGTCAATTGAGCTTTAGAACCATATTTAAGGTGTGGAAGAGCTGGTTTGTTAACCATTGCACGGCTTTCGTTATCTTGATCGATAGCGTGGTTAAGTTGTGCCAATTCATCTTTAACAAATTGTTCGTCCAATTCAGTGTATGAAAGAACAGTTGGTTTCATCGCTGCGATGTGCATTGAGATTTGTTTTGCAAGAGCATCATCTCCACCTTCGATAACTGAAACAACACCGATACGTCCACCGTTGTGTTGGTAAGCTCCGAAGTGTTGGGCATCAGTTTTCTCAACAACTGCAAAACGACGGAATGAAATCTTTTCACCGATAGTAGCTGTAGCAGTCACGTATGCAGCTTCAAGAGTTTCACCTGAAGGCATAGTCAATGCAAGTGCTTCTTCGTTGTTAGCTGGTTTACCTTCAGCAATTACTTTAGCTGTTTCGTTTACCAACTCAACGAATTGAGCGTTCTTCGCAACGAAGTCAGTTTCAGCGTTAACTTCAACAACTGCTGCAACGTTACCGTTAACGTAAACACCAGTCAAACCTTCAGCTGCAACACGATCAGCTTTCTTAGCTGCTTTAGCCATACCTTTTTCGCGAAGCAATTCAATCGCTTTTTCGATATCACCTTCAACTTCAACCAATGCTTTTTTAGCGTCCATGACACCAGCACCAGATTTTTCACGCAATTCTTTAACAAGTTTAGCTGTAATTTCTGCCATTTTGTTTTTCTCCAAATTTATTTTATCAAACTAAGGGGCAGGGCTGAGCCCCGCCCCTTAGGTGTTTGTCGTATCTTAAGTGGGCATATAGCCCTAACCAATCTTAAAGATTAGTTGTTGTCACCTTCGACAACTTCAACGATTTCTTCGATTGAATCAGCTGCAGCTGCTTCTTGGAAATCTGCAGAAGCATCTTCACCTTGGTTACCTTCGATGATAGCATCAGCCATTTTTGAAGTGATCAATTTAACGGCACGGATAGCGTCATCGTTAGCTGGGATGATTACATCGATCTCATCTGGATCAGCGTTTGTATCAACCATCGCTACAACTGGGATACCAAGTTTTTTAGCTTCTTTAACAGCGATTTGTTCTTTGTGTGGGTCAACGATGTAGATTACATCTGGAATGCGAGGCATATCTTCGATACCACCCAAGAATTTTTCAAGACGTGCACGTTGTTTGTTAAGAAGTGCAACTTCTTTCTTAGGAAGAACTTCGAAAGTTCCGTCAGCTTCCATTTGTTTGATTTCTTTCAAACGAGCGATACGTTTTTGGATAGTATCCCAGTTTGTAAGAGTACCACCCAACCAACGGTGGTTGATGTAGTATTGACCAGCACGAGTTGCTTCTTCAGCTACTGCTTCAGCTGCTTGTTTTTTAGTACCAACGAACAAAATTACTGCATCGTTAGCTGCTGCTTCACGAACGAATTCGTAAGCTGTATCAGCCATTTTTACAGTTTGTTGCAAGTCAATAACGTGGATTCCGTTACGTTCTGTGAAGATGTACTTAGCCATCTTAGGATTCCAGCGACGAGTTTGGTGACCGAAGTGAACACCAGCCTCAAGAAGTTGTTTCATTGAAATTACTGCCATGAGTATTTCTCCTTAAAAATTGTTTTTTCCTCTTCTAAGCTTTAGACTTGCAGTCCCACCCTGCGGCAACAAGACCACAATCGGCTTAGAATGAGTATTTGTCACTTTACGCAACTATAATAGTTTATCAAAAAAAGTGACATTTGACAAGCTCTAAAATCAGTCTGACCATTAGAAAAATCCCCCTCTCATTAAAATTGCAATCGTTTTCTTTGAGGTTGATGAGTATTTCGTTTATAATTAGGCTATTAAAAATAGAGGAGGACATTATTTTGTCATTAGTCGGAAAAGAAATTATTGAATTTTCAGCACAGGCTTATCACAACGGGGAATTCATTACTGTTACAGATGAAGATGTTAAAGGTAAATGGGCGGTCTTCTGCTTCTACCCTGCAGATTTTTCATTTGTCTGCCCAACTGAACTCGGTGACCTTCAAGAACAATATGAAGCTCTTAAATCTCTTGGTGTAGAGGTTTACTCTGTCTCTACCGATACTCACTTTGTTCACAAAGCTTGGCATGATGACTCAGATGTTGTTGGAACTATTACTTATCCTATGATTGGAGATCCTTCACACCACATCTCACAAGGTTTTGATGTTCTTGGACAAGATGGTCTCGCACAACGTGGTACATTCATTATTGATCCAGATGGTGTTATCCAAATGATGGAAATTAACGCTGATGGTATTGGACGTGATGCAAGCACTCTTATTGATAAAGTCCGTGCTGCTCAATATATTCGTCAACATCCAGGTGAAGTTTGTCCAGCCAAATGGAAAGAAGGAGCTGAAACACTTACTCCTAGCTTAGATCTTGTAGGTAAAATTTAACAACCAGGGGGTATCCATGGTCTTAGATAAAGAAATCAAGACACAATTAGCGCAGTATTTAAATTTACTAGAATCTGATATTGTATTACAAACAGATTTAGGGGATGATGATAATTCTCGTAAAGTAAAAGAATTTTTAGACGAGATTGTCGCTATGTCTGACCGCATTAGTCTTGAATCAACACATTTAAAACGTCAACCTAGTTTTGGTATTGCACAAAAAGGGCAAAAAAGTCGTGTTATTTTCTCAGGCTTACCAATGGGCCACGAATTCACATCTTTCATTTTAGCTCTCTTGCAAGTTTCTGGTCGTCCACCTAAAGTTGATGATGACACTATCGAACGTATCAAGAAGATTGATAAACCCATTGATTTAGAAACTTATGTTTCATTAACTTGTCACAATTGTCCAGACGTTGTTCAAGCCTTTAATATAATGGCTGTTTTGAACCCAAATATCACTCACACTATGATTGAAGGTGGTATGTATCAAGATGAGGTCAAAGCCAAAGGTATCATGTCTGTTCCTACGGTTTACAAAGACCAAGAAGAATTTACTTCTGGTCGTGCAACCATTGAACAGCTTGTAGAAAAGTTGGACGGACCACTTGAAGCTGAGGCTTTCGCTGGTAAAGGTGTCTATGATGTTTTGGTTATTGGTGGTGGTCCTGCTGGAAACAGTGCTGCAATTTACGCTGCTCGTAAAGGGCTTAAAACTGGGCTTTTAGCAGAAACTTTTGGTGGGCAAGTTATCGAGACAGTTGGTATTGAGAACATGATTGGTACGCTATATACAGAAGGTCCTAAGTTAATGGCCCAAGTTGAAGAGCATACAAAATCTTACAATGTTGATATCATCAAAAGTCAATTAGCTACTGGCATTGAGAAGAAAGAACTTATTGAAGTCACACTAGCTAACGGTGCCGTTTTAAAATCTAAAACGGCTATCCTAGCACTAGGAGCCAAATGGCGTAATATCAACGTTCCTGGTGAAGATGAATTCCGCAATAAAGGGGTTACTTACTGTCCACACTGCGATGGTCCTCTATTTGAAGGAAAAAATGTTGCTGTTATCGGTGGTGGTAACTCAGGTTTGGAAGCTGCTTTGGATTTAGCGGGTATTACTAAACACGTTACAGTCTTAGAGTTCTTGCCTGAATTAAAGGCAGATCAAGTCTTACAAGAACGAGCTGCTAAAACTGATAATCTAACCATTCTTAAGAACGTTGCAACCAAAGAAATTCTTGGTCAAGATCATGTGACTGGTTTGAGTTACGTTGAGCGTGATACAAACGAAGAAAAACATCTTGATCTTGAAGGTGTCTTTGTCCAAATTGGTCTTGTACCAAGTACTGCTTGGCTCAAAGACAGTGGTATTGAACTCAATGAACGCCAAGAAATTATCGTTGATAAATTTGGTTCAACAAATATCCCTGGTATTTTTGCCGCAGGTGACTGTACTGACAGCGCCTACAAACAAATCATTATTTCCATGGGATCTGGTGCTACAGCTGCTATCGGAGCCTTTGATTACTTGATTAGACAATAATCAAAACATACGTGTTAGTAATCTATCTACAACAATTACAAGAAATATAAAGAGGTTGAATGTCTTTCAGCCTCTTTATATTTCTTGTAAATAGGCAGTTTGAACAATCAACCAGCCAATTTGATGAAAGAGACTTGACGAATCTTTGTTTTTTCGATAGAATGGTATCTGTTATGGCGGTATAGCCAAGTGGTAAGGCACGGCTCTGCAAAAGCTTGATCGTCGGTTCAAATCCGTCTACCGCCTTCATAATACGAGGACACCTTAGGGTGTCTTTTTTCATTGTTGCATATAAAAATACCCGAAGCTAGATACCTCGGGTATTCATTATTCTTATTTAATGGCTTCAACCAAAGCCGCTGCTTGAGTCTGAAGGCTTTCAAGAACTTCTGCTGTTGCTACGAATTTTCCATCCACCCATGCTGTATCATTTACACGTGTCGCTGTAAAATCACCAACCACTTGGGTACGGATAAATGGTAACAATTCTTTGTAGACATCAAAAAGTTGATTGTGACCACCATTAGCAACTGATGACACGGTTACAATCTTATCTTGAAGAGCTGATGGTCCTGAAGGATCTGATAGGTCAAGGGCGCGGCTCAACCAGTCAAGTAAATTTTTCACTGGCCCAGGAATTGAGAAATTATAAACCGGTGAGAAAATCCAGATTGCATCTGCTGCCAAGACCTGCTCTCGAACTTCTGCCAAAACAGGAAGAACCGGACTTTCTAAATCCTGATTAAAAACAGGTACTTGACTATAGTCAAGATAAGAAACATTAGCTTTATCAGCTAGCATTTTCTCAGCTTCTTCTGCTAATTGGTGGTTAAATGATCCCTTACGAAGAGACCCAACGATAAATAGAATGTTTTTCATGATACATTTCCTTTGTATTTCTAACAATTAATAATTAATACTACATAGTAATATATGCGATTTCATTAGAAATATAAAGAAATATGCTCAGACATTCTTAAATTTTTTCAGTAGCTCTACCAACTGTGCCTGCTCTTCAGGTATCAGAACGGAAAAAGTCTCCTCAATAGCTCGCTGATGTGGGGGGATTGCTGCTTGAATAATACGACGTCCCTCATCCGTCAAATCAACCTCGAAAGCACGCTTATCTGTTTGGCAGGCTTCTCGCGTCAGCCAGCCTTTTTTCTCCATATTTTTAATAACGACAGTCATATTACCGGAGGTAGCAAGCATGCGATCAATTAATTCGCCAATCTTCATACGTCCTTTGGCATTTAGTACGTCCATGACCCCAAATTGAGTTGGTGTCAAATTAAATTCTTTAAAAGTCTCAGAAACCTTGGCATCGATGGTACGAAAAGCCTTACGCATAACTACCATACTTTTTACAGCCATATTTTTATCTAAGTCGCTCATTTCTAGTCCTTTCCAAATAGATGCTGTTTTTATTACTCTACCACAGTTTTTCTAAAAGTGGTATATGAAAATGAAAAAATAAGAAAAAAGAGTCCTTAGATATCTAACCAATACCTCAGAACTCTTTCATTTCTAACTATTACGATTCCAAAAAAGGGCTAATAAGATAACAGCACCTAGCACCGAAGGGACTATAGCAGTATCTGCTAACATCGGTCCCCAATTTCCAAAAAGAAGCTGACCAACAAAAGCACCTAGCCATCCAACAAAGGTCTTGCCAATACAACCCATACGTTCACCCCTATTTGATATAGCAGAAGCAATAAGGCCAATTAGAAAACCAACTATCATACTTCCAATCATGATAAATTCTCCATCATACTTAGATTACCCAATCCCCATTTCGGAAGATTGGTACACGACTACCATCTTGGCGGATGCCATCAATATCCATTTGATTTGAACCAATCATAAAATCTACGTGTACATCAGAACGATTAAGACCAGCTTCCTTAAGCTCCTCTTCTGTCATGTCTGCCCCTCCCTCAACACTGGTAGCATAGGCTGCTCCAATAGCTAGGTGGTTGGATGCATTCTCATCAAAAAGAGTGTTAAAGAAGGTGATGCCTGACTGTGAAATAGGACTTGGATCTGGTACCAGAGCACATTCACCTAGAGCACGCGCCCCATTATTGTTGAAGACGAGATTCTTCATCACCTCATCGCCCTGGTACGCTGTGATATCTACAATTTCACCGTCTTTGAAGGTTACCTTGATTCCCTCAATAATATTGCCATTGTAACTTAGAGGCTTTGTACTTGAGACATAGCCATCTGCACGACGAAAATCTGGTGCCGTAAAGACTTCTTCTGTTGGCATATTAGGAAGGAAGCCTTCACCTTGCGCATTGATGGCACCTGCAGACTCCCAAACGTGATTTTTAGGCAATCCTAGAGTCAAATCTGTTCCAGGTGCTTGGTAATGCAAGGCTGAGAATTGTGCCTCATTGAGTAGGCGTGCTTTAGCATCCAAACGTTCAGCATGTTCCTTCCAAGCACGTACAGGATCCTCTTCATAAACACGACAGGTCTTGAAAATTTGGTCCCAAAGTAAATCTACAGCTTCCTCATCACTCGAAGCATCAGGAAAGACCTTCTTAGCCCATTCCTTACCAGCTGCAGCAGCTACAGTCCAACTAACCTTATTAGACTGAGTTGCCACCTGCATAGGTTTAAAGGCCACTCCAGTAGCTTTTGCATGAGCAGATAAACGTTCAGGAGCTACACCATTAAGGGCACCTGGATCTGATGAACGAACACCTAAGCGACTTGCCTTTTTGGCCAACAAATATTCCATCTCAGCTTTTTTATAGGCAGGAACCTCTTCGATGCGGTCCATATCAGCATGCAAGAAGCGCTCGCGATTAATAATATCATCTGACCATTGAACGATTACCTCAGCTGCTCCTAAAGCATAGGCTTCTTTTACTAAGAGGTGAGCTAGCTCTGCTTGTTCTACATCAATGCTCAAGGCCACTGTGTGACCAGGTTGCACATTAATCCCATTAGCAACCAGTAATTTAGCATATTTCTCAAGATTTTCTTTAAAATTTGGTAAAACCATGATTAACTCCTTGAAACTATATTTTTCTATCAGTATACCATAAGACGAAGAAAAAGGTTTCTTCTCAGCTTTGGCTTGTTAGCATCACATGCAGACCCCTAAACAAAAAGAGAACGGAGACTGACTCCATTCTCTCAAAGTTGATGACGATTCTCTTTAGCGATTAAAAGAAATCATCAAAAAGACTTAATTGATTATCTTCTGGCATATTTCCTAGGATTCCCATTTCATCCAATTTTTCAACCAAGGTTGATGATAAACCTCCTCGTTTACGCAATTCTGTTTTGGAAAGGAACTCACCTTCTTCACGCGCAGCAACCACTTGCTTAGCAACGTTCTCACCCAAACCTTCAAGTGCAATAAACGGTGGAATCAAGGTATCTCCTTCAATCAGAAATTCAGTTGCCTGACTCTTATAAAGATCTAACTGGCCAAAGGTAAAGCCACGTTCTAACATTTCATTGACAATCTCAAGCGTCGTAAATAAGTCATTTTCAACATTAGTCGCTTCATTTCGTTGGCGCTTCTCCTTAATATCTTCCATTCGAGCTTTAACAGCATCAAGACCCGCAGACATCGTTTTAAGCTCGAATGCTTTAGCTCGAATTGAAAAGTAGGCACAATAGTAATAAATAGGATGGTGCACTTTGAAATAAGCTACACGCAGGGCCATCATAACGTAGGCTGCCGCATGGGCTTTAGGGAACATGTATTTGATTTTACCACAAGATTCAATATACCAGTCTGGAACATTATTTTCACGCATGGCTTGAATATAGCCATCTCGCTCTTCTTCAGAAATTTTCAACCACATTCCCTTACGCACACGTTCCATAATGGTGAAGGCCATCTTAGGATCTAATCCCGCATGCATTAGGTATACCATGATATCGTCACGACAACCGATAACGGTTTTCAGAGTGGCAATACCTTCCTTGATCAAATCTTGTGCATTACCCAACCAAACGTCTGTACCATGGGACAAACCAGATAACTGTAAGAGTTCCGCAAAAGTCGTCGGATGCGTCTCGTCTACCATACCACGAACAAAGTTAGTCCCAAACTCAGGGATTCCTAACATTCCCGTTGGTGTCCCAATCTGTTCAGGTGTTACCCCCAAAATTTCAGTCCCTGAAAAAAGTTTCATTACATCTGGGTCATCTGCTCGAATATCTTTTGGATCAATTCCTGATAAATCCTGCAACTTACGAATCATAGTCGGATCATCATGTCCCAGAATATCAAGCTTCAACACGTTCTCATCGATATCGTGGAAATTAAAGTGAGTCGTCTGCCAGGCAGCCGTTACATCATCAGCCGGATATTGAACAGGTGTAAAATCATAGACATCCATATAATTTGGAATAACAACGATACCACCCGGGTGCTGACCTGTGTTTCGCTTAACCCCAGCGGCACCCATAGCCAGACGATCGACCTCGGCATCACGGTAAAACTTATTATAGTCACGTTCGTAACCTTTGACAAAACCATAAGCCGTCCGATCTGCAACAGTACCTACTGTTCCGGCACGAAAAGCATATTGCTCTCCAAAAATATCACGAACATCCAAGTGGGCTGATGGTTGATCATCACCGGAAAAGTTCAAATCGATATCCGGAACCTTATCCCCATCAAAACCTAGGAAAGTCTCGAAAGGAATATCCTGACCATCTTTTTTATACTCCGTTCCACATTCCGAACACTCCTTATCAGGCAAATCGAAGCCAGATCCATAAGAACCATCTGTAATGAACTCTGAGTGTTGACATTTAGGACATAAATAGTGTGGCGGCATCGGATTAACCTCAGTAATTCCAATCATCGTCGCAACAAAACTAGAACCGACAGATCCACGCGAACCAACTAGGTACCCACGTTCATTTGAACGGTTAACCAGCATCTGCGAAGCCAGGTAAATTACGGCAAAACCATTACCAAGAATTGAGGACAACTCTTTCTCAATTCGCAGATCAATAATATCAGGCAAAGGATTACCATAGAGCTCAAACGCTCTAGCATATGTCATCTCCGCAACCTGTTCTTCCGCACGATCAATGAAAGGTGTGTACAAGTCTTTTTTGACAACCTCGACCTCTTCAATTTGGTCAGCCATAGCCTGCGTATTAGTTACAACAATTTCATAGGCTAAATCTTTTCCCAAAAAGGCAAAGTCATCTAGCATCTCATTCGTTGTTCTAAAATGCGCTTCAGGTAAAGGAGCAGGTTTCGCATTTTCTCCCTTACCGATTGGCCTATTAATCATTGCTCCTTGTCCCAAAGCACGAACAATGATTTCACGATAAATCGCATCCTCAGGATTGATATAATGTACATTTCCTGTAGCAAGCACAGGCTTGTCCAGACGACTAGCGACTTCGATCAAATCTCGAATCAGTTGTTCTATAGCCACCTCATCCTTAATTAAGTCCTTCGCAATCAATGGTGCATAAATCGCTGGTGGCATAACTTCAATAAAGTCATAATATTTAGCAACTTCAACTGCCTTGTCAATACCATGAGACAGAAGCGTATCAAAAACCTCACCATCAGCACAAGCAGAACCTACAATGATTCCCTCACGATACTCATCTAAGACCGTACGAGGAATACGTGCTACCCCCTCAAAGTATGAGACATTTGATAAACTTACCAACTTAAAGATATTCTTCAAGCCAATTTGATTCTGAACATACAGTGTCGCATGTTTAACACGAGACTTTTTATACGAATCTTCAGAAACCAAATCCGTGTTCAACTGTTCCAAATTAGTCAAACCGTGCTTATCAAACACATCTTTTATGAAGATAAACAACAAACGGCCCGTTGCTTCCGCATCATAATTAGCCATGTGGTGGTGATCCAAAGCCACACCAAACCGCTTCGTCAAAGGACCCAAACCATGACGCTTATACTCAGGATAAAGATTTCGTGCAAATTCTAAAGTATCAATAACTGGTTGTGAAATTGTTGGTAACTGATGTCTTTCATAATTGGCATTCATAAAACCAACGTCAAAAGTCGCATTATGAGCTACTAGCACAGTTCCTTGACAGAATTCTTGAAACTCCTGTAAAACTTGGACTAAAGGTTTAGCACCTTTTACATGATTATCAGTAATACCTGTCAACTCAGTAGTAAAAGCAGAAAGAGGATGCCCTGGGTCTATAAATTCATCAAATTGCTCAATAATATTACCTTTATGCATTTTTGATGCCGCAATCTGAATCAAATCATTATGAACAGCAGACAAGCCCGTTGTCTCAACGTCAAATACAACATAAGTAGCTTCTTTTAATTCCAAATTCTGGGAATTATAAACAATAGGAACTTTATCCTCAACAAGATTGGCTTCAAGACCAAAAATAGCTTTAATACCAGCTTTCTTAGCCCTATGGTAGCCATGAGGAAAACTCTGAACATTAGCGTGATCAGTTATAGCAACAGCTGGATGCCCCCAAGAAGCAGCAGTATCAATAAGCTCTTCCACAGTTGGCATGGCATCCATAGTCGACATGTTAGTATGTGCATGAAATTCCACACGCTTTTGTCCCTCAGGCATCAAATCCTTGCGAGGTGTGTACGAAATCTCTTTGATATCTTGTACATTCATTGTCAGACTATGAGTGAAAGGATTATTCTCAATACGACCGCGAACTCTTACCCAGTTCCCCTTTTTTATCATATCGAACTTAGCAAGCTCATCACTATCTTTGACCCAGCGCTGCATTGCAAAACTAGAGGTATAATCAGTTACCTTGAAATTAATAATAATTCGACCCGTCTTAGTTTCACGTTGCTCTACATCAAAAATATATCCTTCAAAAACAACACGATTCTCTTCAGAATTAATATCAACCATTGGCGTTATTTCAGCCTTATCAAAACTAGCCTGCCGTTGACTTTGTTTCTCAGCAAAATTTTGGGGCAGTTCATTCACAGGTTTCGGTGCTGGAGCACTCTCAAGAATAGATTGAAGAGCCTGTCTTGCCTGAGATTCAGCTTGTTCTTGTAAAGAAACCTTGTTTGTTTCATAAGCCTCTTCAATAGAAGATGACGCTTCCTTATCTTCAAGAACAGAAATTGATACGTCAGATAAACCAACTTGAGAAAGAGATTTAGAAATCAAAGAAATAAATCTATCCTGTAAGTTTTCTTTAATTATATGCGCTGGAGCCTTAACACAAATACTATTATTTGAAATTTCAACCTTTAGATTTGAGAATAAAGAATAAATAGAAAAGTGAGAAACTTTTAAACTATCTAAGGCATATGAAAAATAATCTCCAAGTAAAGAATCATCGCAAGAAGTAGAAAGTAAACGAATCTCAAAAGAAGCTTTGGCACCTAAAGAATTGAAGGAAGAATGAAGTAGACTATCAAAAAGCACAAAAGACTCATAAGAAAGAACACTACGAAAAGAAAAAACAAAAAACCACTGCCGTTTTGATTTAAATAGTTTTACTGTTTCGATAGAACCATCTTTAATTTCTTTAAAAGCATCGTGTTCCTCAGGAAAACGAATTTGCTTTAAGAGAAGCTGAAATTTATCAGACATAAAAATTAAACTCCTATAGACAAAAAAACACTCCTAAAGGAGTGTAACTTATACCGGCGGCCGGGGTCGAACCGGCACGTCCTTGCGGACACTGGATTTTGAGTCCAGCGCGTCTGCCAATTCCGCCACGCCGGCAAAGTATAACTGGGGTAGCTGG